>JAITWI010000063.1 GCA_031285345.1 Alistipes sp. | reverse complement strand
CCGAGTTCAGGGTCGTCAATCTCCTCAAGTCGCTCACGCCCCAACTGAGCCAACCACAACTTAAATGGCTCGGCTTTGGGTGATGGTACGGATTGGATAAGGCGGAAAAGCTGCTCCACATCGGCAACATCGGTAAGGCGCATCTTGCCGTCCGGCGCGGGCAGTTTCAACTGGTGACAATTTGTCACCGTTTCATTTCCCTCCTCTTTTAGTCGTTGTTTCAGCTTATTCCAATACTTTCGCCCATCGACGCTTTCGGTCAGCACCGAGACAGCATCCACCACCGAAATATACCATTTATCCTGCTCGGCATCCCATACCGAACGTACTTTCTGATTCTCAAAAATTTGTACCGCGTCCTGCTTTGCCATACCTCTACGTTTTACGTCGTAAAAATAATCATAAATGCTGAAATTTCAATCCAAAAACCCGATCAACTCCCTCTTCATCTCCTCGTCGATGTCGCGGTAGCGGGCAAAGGCTTTCGAGCCCTCTTTGTGGCCGGAGAGCGCGCCCACAAGGTTAGGGTCTTTCACCTCGCGCATTTTCATCCTCACCTCGGAAAACTGCAAGCGAGCTTGCGTTTCATCTCGGCTTTCGCTATCTTTGGCTTCGCCCAAGGTAGGATGCGGCTAACTTCGCTTCGCTCGTTTTCCTCCTTGCGCCTCGCCATCGCGAGCAAGCGCGCGTGGTCTCGGCTGCTGCGTCGGTTCGGCAATCCGAAAATAAATTTTCGATTGCTCTCACCTTTCACTACCTTTGGCAGCCGCAACGCACCACACACACCGCAATAAACGACTGACCCCGGAATGGAGACGCTGAAGAAACTACTGTCCGAAGAGTGCAAATACCGCCTGCCGGAGGGTCTGGCGGACGAGTTTTTGGACTCCATGACCGAGGTTGACCTCAAATCGGGCGAGATACTCATTCCCTACGGCCGCATGGACGACAACGTCTACGTGGTCAAGGCTGGCATCATACGCTACTGCTACTTCGACGGCGACAGGGAGAAGACGTTCAGTTTTTGGACTCCGGGCAACGTGGCCATCCAATACCACTGCTATTACAAGGGTCTGCCCTCGTTTTTCCAGCTCGAATCGTGCGGCCGTTCGACCGTGATGCGGGTGTCCAAGAGCGACATGGAGGGTTTTGTGGCTCGTTCGCACGAGTTTTCGCGCTGGATGCTCAGCCTCTCGCTGGAGCAGCTCTACACCAACGACATGAAGCTCTCCATCATCAACGGCACCGCCAAGGAGCGCTTCATCGCGTTGGCCCAGAATCGCCGACAGATCATGGAGCGCGTACCGCTGAAGGTCATCGCCTCCTATCTGGGCATCACCCCGCAATACCTCAGCCAACTCCGAAAGGCCTATTTCAAGGTCAAATAACGCCCCCGAAGGCGCCAATAACTACCCCGGATATACGAACAGCAACCCCCGAGGACACGAATAACAACCCCAAAATGTGCGAATAACGCCCCCGTGCGTACGAAATGAAAGTAGTTGCATTTTTTTGAGCGATAATGTGGTTAGCTTGCATCCGCTACCGAACCGAATTATTAACCAAAAAAAACGACAGCTATGAAAACGATCTTCAGCTTCACGGCAATCGGCCTGGCCGCCCTGCTGGCTTTAGGCTCCTGCGAAAAAGACAACCCGCAGTCCCCCGCCGCTCCGACGGCGCTTAGCGTGGCCGACCAGACCGACGCCTCCGCCGTCCTGTCGTGGGAGGGCACGGCTCCCCATTACGAAGTGAGCGTCAACGGCGCCGACCCCCATACCGTCGCTGGCAACACCCACACGGCCGCCGAGCTCGCCGCCGAAACGACCCACACCTGGCGGGTGAGAGCCAAATCGGGCGACCTTTACAGCGCCTGGGTCGACGGCCCCCAGTTCACGACCGGCTCCACGGCTCTGGCCGCACCCACCGCTTTGGCCTTTTCCGACGTAACGTACGACGCGGCTACCCTCACATGGGATGGCGCGGCCGCGTCGTACCAGGTCGAGGTGGGCGAGTTCACCCAAACGGTGGACGCCAAGTCGCTCTTCGTCCCCGGGCTCGATCCCGAAACCCAATACGACTGGCGGGTTAGAGCCGTCGCGGGCGAGCTTTACGGCGACTGGGTCGACGGCCCCCAATTCACGACGGGCGCGTTGCGGGTGAACGCCGATCTGGCCAACAGCTACATCGTGGCTCCGGGCGGCTCGGTCATAGTGCCGGTTAAACAGGCCTACAACGCCTGGGCCGACTATTTCGCCAAACCCATCGCCTCCGACGCCAACCTCACCGCCGAGCTCGTCTGGATGGACACTCCGGGCGGATCGGCCGAAGGGGCGGTCAGTGCCATAGAGATGTTCAAACCCGAAGAGGGCGCCAACGCGGGCATCTACGTCAAGGCGGGCAACGCCGAGGGCAACGCCGTGGTGGCGCTCAAGGCGGGCGACCGAACCGTGTGGAGCTGGCACATATGGGTGACCGCATACGACCCCGCGGTGCAAAACATCACCATCGACGTTCCCGCGACCGAAGGCATGGCCGGCGCACCCCCTTGGGAGGCCGCGAGCCACACCCTTATGGATCGCAACCTGGGGGCCGTCAGCACCACCCCCGGCGACATCAACTCGCTCGGCCTGACCTACCAGTTCGGCCGCAAGGATCCGTTCCCGTCCAGCGACGGCGAGATTGCGCCCTACGACAGCCGGGTCATTTCCACCTATTACCGAAAGATATACGACGCCCGGGGCGACGAACTCACCTGCGGATGGGGCGGAACCGGCATCGACATAGGCTATCAGGCGTATGAGGACGACATGGAGGGCATCGCCTTCGCGGTGGAGAACCCCAACCTCTTCATCGCCGCGAGCTCGACGCCGCCGCTCCTGATCTGGACTTCGAACAGGACGTTTACCATGCGTCCGCCCGCATCGTTCGAGGTGAAGATGGATATGTGGGGCGGAAACCCCTCCGACGTTAGCGACGGCAACGGCTGGAACCCCCAGGCGAGCAAGACGGTGTTCGACCCATGTCCGGCGGGATACAGGGTTCCGTGGGACAGCCGAATGGCGTTGACGCTGATCGAATCGGAGACCGAAAACACCGTGCTGCCCAGCCAGGGGTGCGACTTCGGCCAATACGGCTACTTCCCCTTCAGCGGCCACATCATGCCCGACGGCGATGCCGGATTCTATCAGGAGGTGACCTTCTGGGGCGGCTTTTGGATGAACTGGCGCGGCGGCTACGGCGGCACGATGGTCGTCTACGACGTCGACCAGGGTGGCATATGGAAGGACATACCCCAGGCGCAGAACGTATACCCGGCTTACAGCGCCTCCGTCCGCTGCCAAAGAGAGTGGTAAGTTTTTAGAGGTTGTTCGACATTTCCCGCCCCCGCTCTTTCCGGCGGAAAAGTTCAAACGACTTCGTGGTGGTTGATTATGAAAAAAAGAGGGAGGGGGGTGCCGTCGCGGCGCTCCCCTTTTTTATTTTAGATGTTATGCGCCTCGGAAGATTTCCGCAATTTTTCACTTTTCACCTTTAACCTTTCATTTTTAACTACCTTTGCGCAATTATGGCACTGTTCGATATATTTAAGAAAAAAACGTCGGTTTCGGAGGCCGCTACCGAGGCCACGACCGTACGGGCGGATGGGCGCGATGTTTCGGCCGCCGCAGGTAAGGAGGCGTTGGATGCCGGTCTTGAAAAAAACCGTCACGCGCTGGATTCGGGTCTCGAAAAAACACGTCAGGGACTCTTCTCCAGGCTGACCCGCGCCGTGGCCGGCCGCTCGACGGTCGACGCCGACATGCTGGACGAGCTGGAGGAGATTTTGATCACCTCCGACGTGGGGGTCGACACCACCGTCGAGATCATCCGCCGCATCGAGGCACGCGTGGCGCGCGACAAATACATGAACGCCGCCGAGCTCCAATCCATTCTGCGAGAGGA
>JAITWI010000033.1 GCA_031285345.1 Alistipes sp. | reverse complement strand
AGACGGCCTGTTCCTGTTTTTGGCAACTGTATAATCGGCTCAAAACCTCGCCCCTAACGTCAGCGTTATCTGGTGCATGTTTTTGAGCGGCCTGTAATCGCGCGGAACGTCCCGGCCGCCGTCGGTCGAGTATTGCGCGGTGAACTGCCCGTCGCGTTCGTAATAGTAGAGTTCGTAGGGGGTGAGCCTGGCTCGGTTGAACATGTATGCAAAGTCCACGTAGCTGCGCTCGCCGACGTTGAAGCCCACTCCCGCCGAAAGCGAGTAGCCGCTCCGAACGGTCGGATAGCCGACCACAGCCTCGCCGCCGTCCGCTCCGGGTCTCATGAAGTCGAACATGTATCCCGCCCCGGCTCTGAGGGAGGTCGCCTCCGAAGCCAGGTACTCGAACCCGAATCTGAGGGTGTGGGCGGTTTTGTACGCCGCCTCGGATGCCGCTTCCGACGCAACCTCGGCCTCTAAGGTGTTCTCCCGCAGTCCGATCCTGTCGTACCACGCGGCCTCCCAGTCGAGCGCGAGTATGGCCCGGTCGGCCACCACGCCCGACACGCCCACTAACAGTCGCGGGGCGGTGCGGAAAGTCTCCACGTAGCTCTCCGACAAGCGGACGCGGTCGAACGCCCGCATCGTGCCCTCGTAGTCGTGTTCGAGCGAGTAGAGCACCGGAAGGTGGATCGCCGCGCCGATGCGCAACGCGGGCAATGGACGCACCACCACCCCGAACTTGGCGCTCACGCCCGAGCCGTCTATGGTCGATTCCTGAGACAGGGAGGCCGATCCGGCCGCCGACCCCTCGCCGTACGTCGTTCGATCGTGGTAGTTTATCTCCTTGACGCTGACCGTCGCCCCCAAGTATAGAAAGTTAGAGATGTTGGCGCCCGCCGAAAAGTCGTATTCGTAGATCCCGCCGCGGGTCAGCGAGGAGAACTCCGAGGAGAAGGGTCCTGCGCCCGCGTTGGAGTGAAAGCCCTGAGCGCCGAGCCCCACAAGGCCCGCCTCGTAGCCCAGCACCGCGCCCAACTCCTCCGACCAGGCGTCGTCCAGAAGAAAATCGGCATCCACCCCGCTGTCGACCATGTTGTCGAGCTGGCGGGCGTACATGTCGGCTATCGACGCCCCTTCGCCGGTGGTTCTCAGCCGCGTGCGCGAGTTGAAGTTGGCCGCGCGGTTGTAGGTGAATCCCAGCGTGAGGCTCGTCAGTCCCTTCGATCCGTTGAACACGTTGAACGCCGCCCCGAAGTTGTTCAGCCCGTAGGAGACCCTGTCGCCATCCGCCGCGAACGACCCGCTGACGGGCGGAGCGGTGATGCCGGTGTGGGTGGAGTTTATCGACAGAGCCTGCGTTATTCCCCAATCGGAACTCTGATACATGCCCAAGCCCGCCGGATTGATGCCCATCGACGACAGGTCGGCCCCCAGCGAGACGAACGCCCCGCCCATCGCCACCGTGCGCGACGTGCCGTAAGTCATGTCGTCCTGCGAGAAGAGCAGCATCCGCCCCGCGTCCACATAGGGGGCGTTGATGACCCGCCCGCCGACATAGTCCTGAGCCGCAACGCGCCCCGTGGCCGCCGCAAGCAGCATCGCGACGGATCCTGCAAGTAGAGATATTCTTTTCATGATCGCACCTGTTTTTTAATGTCGGTTCAAGATGACCCTACAAATCTTTGTAGAGCCATCTTGAACCTTAATGTTTTATCGTTGCCCGGTTGCACGGTTCGGTGTCTGTTCTCCGACCACCTTTGCCGGCCTTTGCCCTGCCACCGCTCGGCCGCGACTCAATGTCCGTCGATAGGCCGCCGCCCGGCATGCGGGGGCGTGTCGGCCGCCGCCCCGGCTGCCGAACTATCTTCCCCTGCCGCTGCTTCTGCCCGAGCTCGACGAACCGCTGCTTCTGCTTGAGCCCGACGAGGAACTGCGGCCGCTCGACGACGAGCCCGAGCTGTAACTCGACGAACTGCGGCCGCTGGAAGAGGACGACACCCCCGAACTTCTGCTACTTGAAGATGAACTCCGGCTCGAAGATGCGGATGACGAGGAGGTCGAACGACCCGAGGTCGAAGACGACACGCCCGAACTACGGTTGGAAGAAGACGAACTGCGACCGCTCGAAGAAGACGATACCCCGGAGCCGTAGCTTGCGCCGCTTCTGCCGCTCGAAGACGTCACGCCCGAAGTTGTAGCCCTGCCGGTGGTCGTCACGCCCGTAGTGCGGCCCGAAGTCGAAGTAGACACCCCGGAGCTTCTGCCGGCGTCGTATCTGGTGGAGCCCGTCGCCGTCCCTCTACCCGTCGTCGTCGCGCGCCCCGAAGTGGTAGTTCTGCCGGTGGTCGTCACGCCCGAAGCGCGTCCTGAAGTTGTCGAGCGTCCCGAGGTGGAGTAGGTGGAGGTACGCCCCGATGTCGTGTATCCCGCGTTGCGTCCCGATGTAGTCGTTCGTCCCGACGAAGAGTACCCTGCCGAGCCCGTAGTGCGCCCCGAATAGGTCGACGCATAGCCCCTGCCCGACGAGCGGTAACCGTTGGTGTAGGTGCGGTGGTTGTCGCGATAGACGTAGTCGCGCCCGCCATAGCCGCCATAGCCATAGCCGTGACCGTGGCCGTAACCCCATCCCGACCCGTAGAACCAGGGGTCGTAATAGCCGCCGTAGTAGCCGCCGTGGCCGTACCATGGTCGGTTCCATCCCCATCCCCACGAGTAATTGGGATAGTAGTATGATGAGTACCATCCCGACGGGTGGTAGTAGTAGGGGGAGTAGTTCCAGTAGTAGTCGGCCGCCGACCACAATCCCCACAGCGAAAAGTTGTAGCGCGGATCGACCACCACCACATAGGTGTCGGGCTCGTCGTACGCGTAGTTGTACGATCCCGCCGGACGGACGTAGTACTCCTCGTCGTCGAACATGGTGATTTCGCGGGCGTAGCGACCCTCGTACTCGGGCGCGAAACCTTCGTCCGACGCCACGCCGTAGAGCTCTTCCTCTGCCCGTTCGGCCTCCAGTTCGGCCAGCATGGCTTCGTATTTAGCCTGGCGTGCGCGCGCTTCGGCGGCTTCGAGTTCGGCCTGGGCAGCCTCCATGCGCGCTATTTCGGTGCGGTTGTGGACTCCGTAGAGATCTGACGACGACGAAACCGCCCTTCCCGCCGTACACCCCGCCATCATCGCCCCCAGGGCGACCACGGCCAACAGATAGATTCTTTCCCTTTTCATGGTTGTATTCCTTAATTTCGTTAGTGCGTATCGCAAAGATACGACATAAATGCGATAATTCGCACAAAAATAGATACCTTTGGGGCTCAAAAATCGGTAAAACGGAAAAAACAGATGGCGAAGGAACTTAAAGAGCTGACGAATCGGGACGAAAATTACTCCCAATGGTACAACGATCTGGTGGTCAAGGCGGGGTTGGCCGAATATTCGGCCGTGCGTGGATGTATGGTGATAAAACCCTATGGCTATGCCATTTGGGAGAATATGCACGACGCGCTGGACAAAATGTTCAAGGATACGGGGCACGAGAACGCCTACTTCCCGCTCTTCATCCCCAAGTCGTTCTTCTCGCGCGAGGCGTCGCATGTCGAGGGGTTCGCCAAGGAGTGCGCCGTGGTTACGCATTACCGTCTGATGAACGACCCCGACGGCAAGGGCGTGGTGGTCGATCCGGACGCCAAGCTCGAAGAGGAGCTCATAGTGCGCCCCACCTCGGAGACGATTATTTGGAACACATACAAGGGTTGGATCCACTCCTACCGCGACCTGCCCATATTGGTCAACCAGTGGGCCAACGTCGTCCGTTGGGAGATGCGAACCCGCCTGTTTCTGCGCACCGCCGAATTCCTGTGGCAAGAGGGTCACACGGCTCACGAAACGCGCCAGGAGGCCTACGACGAAACGGTGAAGATGATCGGCGTCTACCGCGACTTTGCCGAAAAGTTCATGGGCGTGCCGGTGGTGATAGGCCGCAAAACCGCCAACGAGCGCTTCGCCGGAGCCGAGGAGACCCTCACCATCGAGGCGTTGATGCAGGACGGCAAGGCGTTGCAGAGCGGCACGTCGCACTTTCTCGGCCAAAACTTCGCCCGCGCGTTCGACGTTCAGTTCACCAACCGCTCGAATGAGCTCGATTACGTGTGGGCTTCGTCGTGGGGCGTTTCTACGCGTCTTATCGGCGCGCTAATCATGGCCCACTCCGATAACAACGGGTTGGTGTTGCCGCCGCGTCTGGCGCCTCTGCATGCGGTTTTGATTCCCATATACAAGGGCGAGGAGGAGCGCGTGGCCGCTTCGGCGCGATTGCAGGAGCTGGCCGGAGAACTTCGCGCGCGCGGCCTAAAAGTGAAGATTGACGACCGCGACAACGTGCGCAGCGGATTCAAATTCGCCGAGTACGAGCTCAAAGGGGTGCCGGTGCGCCTCGCCCTGGGGCCTCGCGATATGGCCGCCGGAACCATCGAACTCGCCCGCCGCGACACTCTGACCAAGGAGATCGTGCCGCAGGAAGGACTTGCCGAAAGGGTCGCCGGATTGATGGACGAGATTCAGAACTCCATTTTTGAGCGCGCCCTCGCCTACCGTGACGAACATATCACGAAAGTCGATTCGTGGGACGAGTTCGTGAGGGTGTTGGACGAGAAGGGCGGCTTCGTGTCGGCCCATTGGGACGGCACCACCGAGACCGAACTTGCCATCAAAGAGGCCACCAAAGCGACCATCCGCTGCATTCCGCTGTCCGGAGCCGACGTTCCGGCTGGTCTGGGCGAGGCTGCAGCTGAAATTCCGGCAGGTCTGGGGGGCGAGGACGAGCCCGGCGCGTGCGTGATGACCGGCAAACCCTCCGAGCGGCGGGTGCTTTTCGCCCGTAGCTATTGATATTCAGAGATAATCACACAAAAAGCCACCTCTTTCG
>JAITWI010000032.1 GCA_031285345.1 Alistipes sp. | reverse complement strand
ATTGTCAAGGAGACGATTATCAACAACGCCGACTGTAAAATTCTGCTCGATCAGAGAAAGTACATCAACAAGTTCGACGGCATCCAGTCTTTGCTCGGCCTCACTGACAAAGAGCGGGCGCAGGTGCTATCCATCAATCTATCCAACAACCCGAACCGGCTCTACAAAGAGGTGTGGATAGGTCTGGGCGGCACACAGTCGGCGGTCTATGCGACCGAAGTATCGCTCGAAGAGTATGCCGCCTACACCACGGAGGAGACCGAAAAACTCGAAATCAAACGCCTTGCGGAACAATTAGGTGGCAATCTCGAACTCGCCATCCGCCAGTGGGCGGCAAACAAACGAAACAGCAAACAGTAATCAACCCTTAAAAAATCAAACGCTATGAAACTGAGAATTTTAATGTTGGGAGTGGCGATGTGTTTCGCCGTGACCCAAACCCGCGCCGGAATCCCGGTGATCGACCCAACTAACCTGATCCAGAACACGCTTGTCGCCGTCAAAAGCGGCACGACGGCGGCGAACATGATCAATAACTTTCAGGAGACCGTCAAGATTTACAAGCAGGCCAAGCAGTATTACGACGCGCTGAAAAAGGTGCACAACCTCGTCAAGGATGCCCGCAAGGTGCAACAGACGATCCTTATGATCGGCGACATCTCGGACATTTACGTCACGAGCTATCAAAAGATGCTCTCCGACCCCTATTTCACTGTCGAGGAGCTGTCGGCCATCGCCGCCGGCTATGCGATCCTGTTGGAGGAGTCGAGCGTAGTGTTGAACGACCTGAAGGCCATCGTGAACGAGAACGGCCTCTCGGTGGATGACAAAGGGAGAATCGACATCGTCGACAGATGCTACGAGCGCATCTATGAATACCGCGCGCTGACGCAATACTACACCAACAAGAACATCGGCGTGTCGTGGCTACGGGCGAAGAAAAAGAACGACACCGACCGCGTGATGGCTCTCTACGGTAGCCCCAATGAAAAATATTGGTAGCCATGATGCCTCTTGCAATAGATTTCGACAACCTGCACACCATTTTGCGGAGCCTCTACACCGAGATGATGCCGCTGTGCGGGAATATGGCGGGTGTGGCCAAAGGCATCGCCGGTTTGGGCGCGCTCTTCTATGTCGCCTACCGCGTGTGGCAACAACTCGCGCGCGCCGAACCTTTGGATGTGTTCCCCCTGTTGCGCCCGCTGGCCATCGGACTTGCGATTATGTTCTTTCCGACCATCGTACTCGGAACCATCAACGGAGTGATGTCGCCCGTGGTGCAGGGAACGAATCAGATGCTCCAGACGCAGACCTTCGATATGGAGAAGTATCGGGCGGAGAAAGACCTATTGGAGTATGAGGCGATGCGGCGCGACCCCGAAACCTCCTATTTAGTTGATAAAGAGGTGTTCGATGAAAAATTGGAAAAACTTGGGGCGTTCGATGCCACGGACAAACTCGGGCTGCACGTCGAGCGCGGAGTATATCAGGTAAAGAAGATGGTGCAGAACTGGTTTAGGGAACTCTTGGAACTACTTTTTATGGCCGCCGCTCTGGTCATAGACACCATCCGCACCTTCTTTTTGATCGTGCTCGCCATTTTGGGACCCATCGCCTTTGCCATCTCGGTGTGGGACGGGTTTCAGGCCTCGATGACGCAGTGGTTCACGCGCTACCTGACGGTCTATCTCTGGTTGCCGGTCGCCGATTTGTTCAGCTCGATATTGGCGAGGCTTCAGGTGCTGATGCTGCAAAACGACATCGAACGGCTGAACGATCCGACCTTCATTCCGGACGGCTCAAGCACGGTCTACATCATCTTTATGATCATCGGCATCGTGGGTTACTTCTGCGTGCCGACTGTGGCAAGTTGGATCGTTCACGCCGGTGGGTTGGGAACTTACACACGCAGCATCGGACGCACCGCCGCCCGCGCTACCGGGGCCGCCGGAGCGGTGGTAGGCAATGTAACGGGACGAATTTTGGGACGGTAATCTAAAACCATTAAAACTATGGAGTTCAAATCATTAAACAACATCGAATCGAGTTTCAAACAGCTACGGCTGTTCGGCCTTGTCTTTCTGTGTGCCTGCTCGGTGGTGATGTGCTGGTCGGTGTGGAAGGCATACGACTTCGCGGAGGCTCAACGGCAAAAGATTTACGTTCTCGACGAGGGCAAGAGCCTGATGCTCGCGCTCAGTCAGGACATGATGCAGAACCGTCCGGTGGAGGCGCGACAACACGTCCGTATGTTTCACGAACTGTTCTATACGCTCGCGCCGGACAAGGCCGCCATCGAGGGGAACATCAACCGTGCGCTCTTTTTGAGCGACAAAACGGCGTTCGACCACTACAACGACCTCTCGGAGCAAGGGTTTTATAACCGTCTGATCTCGGGGAATATCAACCAACGGATCGAGGTGGACAGTGTGGCGTGCAACTTCGAGGTCTATCCCTACACGGTGCGGACTTTCGCGCGGCAGTACATCATTCGCGAAAAGAGCATTACCGAACGGAGCCTCATCACCACAGGGCGGCTCCAGAACTCGGTGCGTTCCGACAACAACCCGCACGGCTTCATCTTCGAGGGTTTTCACGTCGCGGAGAATCGCGATATCCGAACCATAGACCGCTAACTCTTAAAAATCAAACACTATGGCAAAACCATTAGAAAGTCTCCGCGAGAGGGTCGAAACGAGCCTGCGGAGCGTATGCGGGAGGGTCTCTTCCGACCGGCGGGCGGTGGTGATCATCGCGATGTTAGTGCTATTCGCCGCGCTGAACCTTTGGATGACGGCACGCGTCATCTGGAGCATCGGGCGCGAAGACGCACTGCCGCAACAGATCGAAATTCCGCTCAAAGAATCCAACGAACAACAACTCTTAAATCCTAACAACTATGACAACACAAACATCGAACAAGACCAAGGGGAACGGTAAAAAATTTCTGGTCTATGCCATTATGGTGGCGATCTTCATCGCCTGTATGTGGTTCATCTTCGCGCCGAGTGGTGCGGATAAAGCCGCCGAAGAACAGGGCTCGGGCTTCAACTCCGAAATCCCCGACCCGCGAGGCGCTGGCATCGTGGACGACAAAATGACCGCCTACGAACAGGAGCAGATGCGCCTGCGCGATGAACAGCAGCGGGTAACGATGCGCGACTACTCCGATATGCTGAGGCAAAACGAGACGGAAGAGGAACGCATCGCCCGCGAAGAACGGCAGATCGCGATGGCCCCCAAGCCCGTCGAGTATTACGACAACCCCGAGTGGTGGGATGACGGCGGCTCTCAATCTCGCGGCGGAGCGATAGCGTCGTCGGCTTCGGCACACGCCGAGCTGACGGGAAGCCTCGGGACATTCTTCGAGGAGCCGGAGACCGACCCCGAAAAGGAGGAGATGGCCGCCGAGATCGAGCGGCTAAACGCCCAGGTCGCGGAGCAACAGGCGACAGAGATGAGTATGGACGACCAACTCGCACTGATGGAACGCTCGTACCAGCTCGCTGCCCTGTACGAGAACGGCGGGGTGACCACTACCGCCGAGCCCGTCGAAGTCGGTCCCGACCGCAAGGTGCGGGTCGAGGTGGTTCCGCAGATGCGTCGTGATGTAGTGTCGAGGCTCAGTGCGCCAATGAGCGATGCAGAGTTCGTAAGGCAGTTCTCGCAGGAGCGCAACCGGGGATTCAACACGGTCGGCGCTGAGGCGGAAGCCGGCACGAAGAACACCATCGCGGCGGCGGTTCACGGCAACCAGACACTTATTGACGGGCAGACCGTGCGCCTGCGCACAACAGAGGCGATGCAGGCGGGGCGGATAACGATCCCTCGCAACACCGTCATCACGGGAACCGGCAGTATCACTGGCGAGAGGCTCGAAATCGCCGTGACGGCCATCGAATACGAGGGTAACATCATCCCGGTCGAGATTGCCGTCTGCGACAGCGACGGTCAGCAGGGCATCTACATCCCCGGCTCGATGGAGATCGAGGCGTTCAAGGAGATTGCGGGCAATATGGGCCAAGGGCTCGGCACGACCATCAACCTGAATCAACAGGGCGCGGGCGAGCAACTACTGACCGACCTCGGACGCGGAGTGATTCAAGGCACGTCTCAATACATCTCGAAAAAGGCACAGCAGGTCAAGGTATCGCTCAAGGCTGGCTACCGGCTCTTTCTGTTGCCTGCGACAAACGCATAACCAATTTCATTAACCAATAAAAAACAACAACGCAATGAAAAAGATTTTTTTGATGCTCGCTCTCGTAGCGGGCGCAGTAAGCGCAAATGCGCAGGAAATGGTTCAGGATTCTATTCCCGCCAAAGAAACGATGCCCTCGACGGGCGACTACTATCAGGGATTCACGCGACCTCTGACGTTCAACCGGATGATTCCGCCCTACGCGCTCGAAGTAACGTTCGACAAAACGGTGCATATCATCTTCCCGTCCGCCATCCGTTATGTCGATTTGGGGAGTGCCGATCTGCTGGCCGCTAAAGCCGACGGTACGGAGAACGTGTTGCGGGTCAAGGCGGCGGCGAGGGATTTCTCACGCGAGAGCAATATGTCCGTCATAACGGAGGATGGAAGCTACTATACCTATAATGTAAAGTATGCCGACGAACCCGTGAAGCTCGCCATCGAGATGACCGACTTCCTGCACGACGGCGAGGCGGTCAATCGTCCTAATAACGCTCTGCAAATCTATATGCAGGAACTCGGGCAGGAGTCGCCGCTCTTGGTCAAATTGATTATGCAGTCCATTTACAAGAACGACCGCCGCGAGATCAAGCACATAGGGAGTAAGAGATTCGGCATCCAATACACGCTCAAAGGATTGTACAGCCACAACGGGCTTTTCTATTTCCACATGCAACTGAAAAACTCGTCCAACGTGCCGTTCTCGGTCGATCACGTTACGTTCAAGATTGTGGATAAAAAGGTAGCCAAGCGTACCGCCATTCAGGAGCAGGTGGTTTGGCCTCTGCGGGCGCACAACCACTTTACAGAGGTGGGCGGCAACCGCACCGAGCGCGTGGTCTTCACGCTCCCGAAATTCACCATCCCCGACGATAAGATGCTCATCATCGAATTGGCAGAACAAAACGGAGGGCGGCATCAATCGTTCAC
>JAITWI010000017.1 GCA_031285345.1 Alistipes sp. | reverse complement strand
ACTTCCCGATTACCTCTTCCACATCGGCGAGGTCCTGCCTGTCGCGCAACGCCTTCTCGACCCCGGCGACGGTGCGGCTCGTCCTTGGGATCGAAGTAGATGATCTTGTGCCCGAAGGTGATCCGCAGTTGATAAACGTTTCGGGGAATGACCACGGTCTCGATCTCCGCCTTGAACTTTGGCCGGATCGCAGATATGACGACATACCCGTTGCCTGTCCGCATGGGCTTCAGTTCGACGTCGTACACGATACCGGGCCGGAGCACTCCCTTCAAATCTTCCGACAGCACGCAGATCTTCTTGGGACTGCCGTTTTGTTCGTCCACACCGCGGAGTTTCCGGGTGGTGGAGTTACGGGTGACGAACCAGATCAATTCATTCGTTTCTTCCGATACCGCGAGCTTGAGCCGCGTCCTCTCGATTGCCATTTCTTCACTTCATCATCATAGTCCAATCTCTTAAATTCGTCAAACTGATAATCTGTCGGTTAGTCGATTAAAGGGAAGCGATCCCCGGCGCAAATATATCGCCGGAACAGGGTAAAAACAAGTTTTTGGCAAACATTTTTATCGCTCAAAAGGTTGATATTGATAGAGTTTGCACGTCTGTCAGTATATTCTTTCCTCCTCCGTGAAATGGCTGAAATGTTCGTCGGTATCAGAGGTTTCGTCGAGTCCCCGGCACTTGAAGTACCTATAAACTTTGCGCCGCCGGGAGGTGTGATAGTAAATTTCTTTCGCCGTCAGGTAGAGCAGACCCTGCGCGGTGCCCGGATTTATCCATTTCGCCTCGTTTTCGAGCCTCGGGTTGTCGCCGACGTAGAGGTTTTCCTTCTCCCGTCCGAAGACGAAGATGTTGTGGATGCGCACGTCCGTCGGGTCGAACGGGACGGCGAACTCCGCGAAATCGTAGATGTCGGTGTGCAGCATGTCGCCGAACCGAAGTGGCGCCGCCGCCTTCAGCCGTTCCAGCGAGTCTCTAATCGCCGGGCGGAATTGAATTTCGTGGAGGCGGTCGGCGGTGACATTTCCCTTGGTGGCGTAGACCACCCTGAATCCGTTGTTGGTGCTGTCCACGACGTGGATCTGCCGGACGATCCCTGCGTTCTTTATGACAGAGTCGTCGGGTGGCTTGGCGCGGGGCGTGGTGATCCACACCACGATGCCGATGATAACGATCAGAGCCACGAACAACCACCTGCTGACAGCGAGGGTCGCCTGCGTCCGGTATTGCCGCTGGAGTTCATTTCTGCTGTTCATCGACCGATGCGTTTTGCCCGAGGCCGAGGAACTCCGCCAGCCCGGTGATGACCTTGAGCAGCTGCGCCTGCCGGGTAATCTCCACCACCCTCCCCCACGGCTTGCCGTGGGCGAAGAGCGTGAAGTCGATGTGGCCCGCGTTCGGTCCCGGATAGGAGAACCCGCCGAGAACCGTTTCCCCGGCTCGAAGCAGGTAATACGCCTCCTTCGCGTTGATCCGCTCCACCTTTTCGCTCAGAACGAGGTCGAGGTTCGGAAACAGGGTTCCGATGATCCCGGCGAGGGGAGAGATCACTTCCTGCACGTAGTTCGGTGTCGAAACCTTGCGGTTCTCGCCCCGTTGCGCCAGCTCGTCGATCTCCCGGTGTGCCGCCCTGATCTTGCGGCGGTACCGGCCGGCCAGTTGGCGGATCGGGTCTCTAACCGGGGACTTGCGTGTTTTTCTCGTTTGCTTTTCCATGAGATTGTGTGATTTAGGGAATAAAAAAGCGGCGGGAATGTTCCCCGCCGCCGTGCTGTTTGTTTTGGTAATCGGCCTTGATTCAGGAGGCCGCTTCCTCCAGTGCGCTCAGCGCCTCGTCGAGGGAATCGACGGCGCTCTCCATATTATCCACGGCATCGGTCATTTTCTGGCCGCGCTCACCGTCCCGAACGCTTTCCAGCAGATTGTCGAGGGCATCCTGCTCCTCGTCCCTGATCCCTTCGATGTCGGCTTTCAGGGATTCTATCCGCTCATTGATCTCTTCGATCCGTTTTCTTCGGGCGTTATTCATGGAGCAGGTGCTTTGTTAGGGACTGAGGCGTGGCGGCGGACTCCTCGTCGAATCCCCATTCGAGAATTTCGATGAAGTTGTTCCTGCCGAAATCCGGTGCCTCGGCTACGAGGAGCGTTCCGAAGAAATTCACCGTCACGCCGGGTTCGATGCTGACCGGCACCGAATCGTCGCCGCCGTGGCGGATGGCATATGCCGCCATACCGTCTGGAATGGTTGCGGCATCGAGGCGCATCTCCGAGAAGAGGCCCTCGACACGGCCATGCGGGGTGTCGAGGGCGATGTGTCTGAATTCGATCTCTGAAAATGGTAATGTGCTCATACAGTTGTCATGTTATGCGTTGTGTGTTTGTAATTGCCTTGTATCTATATCTACAAGAGGAAATGATGGCGGTACACCCGTATCTTCTCCTCCTCGGGAAGCTCGTCCCAGCGTTCGGAGCAGAAATCCATCACGGTGTCGTCCTCATCCTTATCTTCCTCCCTTCGCCCGGCTAAATCTTCCAGCGACTCGCGGCTGTCGCCCTCCCCGAACACGTCCGGGAATTTATCCATCAGTTCTCTCATTCGGGCCGCGTCGAGTGAGTTCTAGTAGTCCCGCAGCATCTCGTACCGCCCTTTATCGTACACGCATGGCATCGGGGCATCCTCGATCCAGCCCTCCTCGCCGCCGACGGGGGCAATCATGAACCGGTGGCTGCAAATCGACCTCTGCGCCGAGCAGATCCTTTCGGCGAAGCACCGGAACGCCTCCACGTACATCCGTCGGGAGAGTTCGGATGCCCTTGCCTCCAACTCTTCGGTCGGTATGCCGTCGAACTCCGGGTCTGCGGCGGGTTCATCCGCAAGCCGCCGCGCCAGTACGCCACGGATACGTCCGTGAGCGTTGGCCGGTTCGGTATGCTTCTCTTTGTCGAAGTACATCTCGACCAGTTCCGAATCGTCGTTCGGGATAATGAATGAGCCTGTTTCCATCACTTTGATTTTGTTTGCGTTTCACATCTTCGATTTGAGTTCTTCCCGCAGCTTTGCGACCACCCCCGCCCAATACACAAGGTCGTGCATGTCGACGAG
>JAITWI010000064.1 GCA_031285345.1 Alistipes sp. | reverse complement strand
CTCCCGTGGGGCGCGACGACTCCCCCGCCCTCGACCCGCGCCGAATGAGTTTCTACGGAGGAGTGGAGTATGCGCAGATGGACGACGTGGTGAGGCAACAGGCCGAGAGCGGCATCCTTTTCAACGCCACGCTGGTGCGCATGATGATCGAGAACGGCATCCACGACATCCCCATGTTCCGCACCGACGGCTTTCCCGAGGTGGGCGCGCTGGACGGCAGCAACTTCACCGAACGGCTCGAAGAGTGCTACTCCAAGTTCGGGCGCGACGAAACCATTGTCATAACTCGATCGAACAAACGCGCGGGCCGATTCAACGAGTCGATCCGCCGCTACGTCTTAGGCGCCGAAGAAGAAATAGAGTCGGGCGACGTGCTGATGATAGTCAAAAACAACTACCACTACACCGAGCGCGACCCCGATTCGCCCGCCGGATTCATAGCCAACGGCGACATCGCCCGTCTGCGCCGTCTGCGCCGAGTGGAGGAGTTCTACGGTTTTCGGTTCGCCGACGCCGTGTTGCAGCTGCCCGACTACGACGACTACGAGGTGGAGTGCAAGATCATGTTAGACACCATCCATTCCGAGGCCCCCTCGCTCACCCGCGAGCAGCAGACCCGGTTGTGGCGCGCCGTGGAGGAGGACTACGCCGACATTCCCACGAAGGCTAAGCGCTACAAGGAGATTCGCGAAAACGACCACTTCAACGCCCTGCAAGTCAAGTTCGCCTACGCCATCACCTGCCACAAGGCCCAGGGCGGGCAGTGGAGCGCGGTGTTTGTCGACAAGATGCTGTTCGGCGACGAGACCATCTCGCGCGACCTGTTGCGCTGGCTCTACACCGCCATCACCCGCGCCACCGACCGGTTATATTTCGTCAACTTCGACGAGCGGTTCTTCGAGAATCCGCCCGAAGAATAGTCGCCCCAAAAATAGTGGCGACCCCGCAAAAGAGTCGCCACTACATATCCCGACACCCGATTTAACTCAAGAAGTACCAGAGCATCAAGATCCCCATAACGACGGCGGCGATGATATACGGCACGCGGTTAGCGCTCTTGGTGGTCTTCTTTATATCTTCCAATCTTTCGCCGGCCAACGCCTTGCCCAAAACCATGAGGTAGTAGTTGGCGGAGCTGTCGAGGCTCGTGCTCGATTTAGATCCGGGATTCGTAAGCACCAAACTAATTCTGGTCTTGTTCTCATCGACGCTCTCCAGCGTCATCGTCGCAAAGGCCATGGATATAAACCCTACGTCGCAGACCGTGAACGAATATGTGTTGAGCACCTCGTTGATGCCTCCCTTTTTTGTCATAAACACGGCCTTGAACTGGGGCGAATTGAAAATCTCCATAGCCGTCCTTTTGACGACGTCGATGGGGAAATCCACTACCAAAGATTTCTCGTCCTTTGCTAAGCCCGACACACGAATGTTTGCCATAAAAAAATTTAAGTTTTAATTAGTTAATAGTATTGAATTGATGAAAATGAAATTTTTGTTATCTGATTGTCCTGCATTTTAGCGATTTATTTAACGGCGTCGGCATAGCTCATCGCCTTCGGGGGGCTCGTAAGCGCACCTTCGATGACGCGCACGGTGACGGGCACGCCGGGCAACAGGTCGAAAAAATTGTCTGAAAACAGCACCCTGCAAGCCACTCCCCCATCCGAACCGCAACCAGCCGCGGTGCCGACGCCCGAAACCCCGTCGGCGGAGACTTCCGACACTCCGGTCTCGTTGGTTGGGGTTGCGGCCGCGGAACTATTTTCCGCCACAAGGCACACCCCGCGGGCGAACACGTCGGAGCGCAGGGTCACCAGGTCGCCCTCCATCGTCACCTCTATATTAGGCCGCCGGTAGTGCATCGCGTTATGCGCCGCCGGATAGAAATTATTCTCATACACGCGCCCGCCCGCCTCTGCAAGCGAAACGTTCATAACCTCGTTGGGGCTCCATTCGGCCGCGCGCCACACCACGACACTCGAACGGGCCGGAACTTCAACGTTCAGCGTAGCAACCTCCCCACCTTCGACGAGCCTCAAAACCATCTCGCCGCGAACAGCCTCCGCGCGGTCGTTCACCACATATACGCGAAGCTCGCCCTCCTCCACGACCGGCGACACCAACACATCGTCGAACGCGCGGCGGATCGCGTATTGTTGCCCCTTCCAGTTGCCGTACCAATCCCTGCCCGACCACGAAGCCACCGGCCAGCAGTCGTTCATCTGCCAAATCAGCGACCCCATGCAGCGCGGCATCTGACGACGGTGAGCCTCCATCGCCATGGCCATCGCGTCGGCCTGCATCAGTTGACTGAGGTAGGTGAACGCCTCGAAATCGACCGGTTCACCGTAGTCGCGGCGCATCATAAAGTCGATCTTTTGGTTGCCATTGGCCCCTGCCCGCTGGTGCGACAGCATGATCTCGGAAGTGACCGCCCAATCTTTCGACAAAGGCGCGAACCGCTTCACCGTCTCAAACGACGGAAACCCCTGGAAGCCGTACTCGCTAAAAAAACGGCTCTTTTTGTGCTTGAATCGGTCGAGTTCGAGCGCGCCGCCCCACACATCCCAGTCGTGGTAGTCGCCTGCATCCTCCGACCGCACGCCCGTCTCGTCGGTGTAGGGCGACGAGCGGCGATACGCGGCGCCCGGATGCTCTTCGGCCACTATCGACGGTAACACATTGAAATACAAGTCGGTGAACTGCCGCCACTGAATCGCGCTCCACTCGGGATTGGCCGCGTCGAACCTGCGCTTGACGCCCCAATTGAACCACATGTCGAGACACTCGTTGTTGCCGCACCACAGGGCGATGCAGGTGTGGTTGCGCAGTCGACGGACGTTTTCGCGCGCCTCCATTTTGATATTCTCCATCAATTCGCCTTCGGCCGGATAGAGTGCGCAACCGAACATAAAGTCCTGCCACACAAGTAGTCCGTGCTCGTCGCACAGATCGTAGAATATGTCGTTTTCGTAAATTCCGCCGCCCCACACCCTCAGCATATTCATGTTCGACAGCACCGCGTCGTGAATCGTCTGCTCATATTTTTCGGCCGTCACGCGCGGCAAAAAGCTGTCGCTCGGAATGTAGTTCGCCCCCTTCATAAACACCGGCACGCCGTTGAGCTCGATGTAGAAGCTCTCGCCCCACCCGTCGGGTTCGGTTACGAGGCGCACCGACCGCAGGCCTAACTTTTGGCGATGGCTGTCTATCTCGCGCCCGTCGGCCAGCACCTCTACTTCGAACTCATACAAAAACGCCTCGCCCAGCCCGTTGGTCCACCACAGGCGCGGGTCGTCGATCGCGAAGTCGAGCGACACGGCCTTTTGCGCACCGCCTCGCCGGCTCGCCAATACCCCGCCGTCTGTCAAATTACGAAGCCTTATCTCAACGTTTTCAGCATCTTTTAAGTCCGCCGCCACCGCAACATCTGCAGCCCAGTCGAGCGTAACCGTCACCTCGACCTCCGCCCGCTCGGCCGTAACCGAAGCCTGCCGATAAAAAACGTCCGCTATCCGCACATCGTCCCACGACTCCAGATAGACCGGCCGCCAAATACCCGACGTCACCAACCGCGGGCCCCAATCCCAGCCGAAGTGGTAGCCCGCCTTACGGGCGAACACACCCACCCGAGCACCCAGCAAGCCCCCGTTGGCCGACTGGTCATTGCCCGACTCGATTATATCCCTCCACGGCGTGGCCTCCCACAGCGGCAGGGTGCGCTTGATGGGCGAATGGAAGTAGACCTCCAACTCATTCCCGGAGGCCTTTAACAGCGAACGAACGTCGGCCACATAGCGGCGAAACATATTGTCGGTCTGCAAGATAACCTCGCCGTTGAGTTTCACGTCGGCAAAGGTATCGAGCCCCTCGAACACCAACTCCACCCGGTCGCGCGCCAACGTCGCCTCGTCCGCGTCGAACATCACACTATATACCCAATCCTCCTTGTCGACCCACTGCACGCCGCGCTCGTTGAGCCCAATAAACGGATCGTCGATTATTCCGGCGGCCATCAGGTCGGTGTGCACCACCCCCGGAACCGTCGCAGGATAGCTGTTGAAGCCTCTCGCCTGGCGGAAAGTCCACCCTTCGCCCAGATTTTGCCTCACAGGTTGCGCAACCGAGCCGACGGAAACCGTCAGCGCGAGTGTCGTCAGCGCGAGTGCTGTCGAAATAAGTCTGTTCATACGGAGTCGAGGGTTTGTGTCTTTTGCAAATGTAGCGCAAATTTTCTATTTTTGCAACTTATGGCGACAGATAAAAAAACCAAGAAAACATACACCGAAACGCCCCTGATGAGGCAGTACGGCGACGTGAAGGCGCGCTATCCCGACGCGATGGTGCTCTTCCGCATGGGCGACTTCTACGAGACGTTCGGCGCCGACGCCATCCGTGCGGCGGGAATACTGGGCATCACCCTCACCCGGCGGGCCAACGGCGCCGCGTCGGAGATCGAGTTGGCGGGTTTTCCCTACCACTCGATCGAGACCTATCTGCCCAAGCTCGTCCGTGCCGGCGAACGGGTGGCCATATGCGAACAGTTGGAGGATCCGAAAACCGCCAAGGGAATAGTCAAACGCGGCGTCACGGAGCTCGTCACCCCCGGGGTGGCGCTGAGCGACGGCATTTTGGGCGGCAGGGAGAACACGTTTCTGGCGGCGGTCTGCTTTGGGCGCGGCAAGTCGGCGAATCCGGCAAGCGGGGCGGGACGCGGCGGCGCTCAGACGGGCGTGGCGTTTTTAGATATTTCGACAGGCGAATTCTACGTCGGCGAGGGCACGGACGCCTATGTGGACAAGCTGCTGAGTAGTTTCTCACCCAAAGAGGTGGTATATCAGCGGGGCGAAAAGGCGCGCTTCGAGGAGTCTTTCGGCACCGACCGCTACACCTATCGGCTCGACGAATGGGTGTGGGGCGAGGCGGGCTGCCGCGAGAAGTTGCTGCGCCAACTGGGCGTAAAGTCGCTCAAGGGTTTCGGCATAGAGTCGCTCGGCGCTGGCGTCTCGGCCGCGGGAGCGGTGCTCTACTACCTCGAATTCACCGAACACAAGGCGCTGGGTCACATTCGCTCCGTCTCGCGCATCGACCAGGACAAATATGTGTGGCTCGACAGGTTTTCGATCCGCAACCTCGAACTGTTCGCGACAAACGGCGGCGACCGCGGGGCAGGTTCGGGCGGCGGGACGGCAGGGCGCGGAGACGGTTCTCTGATAGCGGCGCTCGACAAAACCCTCACCCCCATGGGGGGCCGTCTGCTCAGGCATTGGATCGCACTGCCCATCAAAGACGTGGCCGAACTCGACCGCCGCCTCGACGTGGTGGAGACCTTGACCGGCGGCGCGGGAAACGGCGGCCGAAACAATCCCGACACCGAACTTGCCGACAGTCTGGCCGAAACGCTGCGCCACGTGGGCGACGTGGAGCGCATCGCCGCCCGCATCGCCGACGGACGGGTGCTTCCGCGCGAGATAAACCAGCTTCGAAAGTCGCTCGCGGCCGTCGCCACCGCGCGCGAGTTGATGAGCGGCCGCTCCGCCTTGGAAAGCATATCCGACGCCATCGACCCGTGCGAGGAGGTTCGCGACCGCATCGGGCGCGACGTATTTCCCGACCCGGCCACCAACAACATTCAAAAAGGGGGCGTCATAGCCGACGGGGTCGATATGGAGTTGGACGACCTGCGCCGCATCGCCACCCGCGGCAAGGAGGTGCTCGCCGAAATGGTCGAGCGCGAAACCAAACGCACCGGCATCGCCTCGCTCAAGATAATCTACAACAACGTCTTCGGCTACGGATTCGAGGTGCGCGACACCCACCGCGACAAGGTGCCCTCCGACTGGATCCGCAAGCAGACCCTCAAAGGCGCCGAACGATACATAACCGCCGAACTGAAGGAGTACGAGGAGAAAATTCTGGGCGCCGAGAGCCGCATGCTGGAGATCGAGGCACGCATATGGGGCGATCTCATACAGTGGTTGGGGCTTGCCATTCCGGCCATTCAGCGCAACGCGGCGGCGGTGGCGCGGTTGGATGTGCTGCTGTCCTTCGCGCGGGTGGCCATCGAGCGGCGCTACTGCCGCCCCGTGTTGGACGAGAGCCACGCCATCGACATCAAGGCGGGCCGCCACCCCGTCATCGAACGGTTGCTGCCCGTGGGCGAGGAGTACATCCCCAACGACGTGTGGCTCGACAACGACGGCCAGCAGATAATGATGATAACGGGGCCCAACATGTCGGGCAAGAGCGCGTTGCTGCGCCAGACGGCTCTCATCGTACTTATGGCGCAGATCGGCTCGTTCGTACCCGCGTCGTCCGCGCGCATTGGCCTGGTGGACAAGATTTTCACCCGCGTGGGTGCGTCGGACAACATTTCGCAGGGTGAGTCTACTTTTATGGTCGAGATGACCGAGTCGGCGTCGATTCTCAACAACATCTCGTCGCGCAGCCTCGTTCTGTTAGACGAGATCGGCCGCGGCACCAGCACCTACGACGGCATCGCCATCGCCCGCGCCATGGTAGAGTATCTGCACGACCACCCCACCGCTCGCGCCAAGACCCTGTTCGCCACACACTACCACGAGCTCAACGAGATGGCCGACGATTTTCCGCGGGTGCGCAATTTTCACGTCGCCGTGCGCGAGATCGAAGGGCGCGCCGCCAGGTCGAGAGGCCGACGCCCCGGAGAAGCTGGCTTCGGCGGCGCTTTCGGGGGCGTTCGCGGCTCGGGCTCGGTTGGCGACGGGGGTTTCGGGGGCGTTACGGGCGGTGTTTCGGGAGCGGGAGCGGGAGCGGGAGCGGGAGCGGGTGCGGGTTCCGGTGCTGGTGCTGGTGCTGGTGCTGGTGCTGGTGCTGGTGCTGGTGCTGGTGCTGGTGCTGGTGCTGGTGCTGGTGCTGGTGCTGGTGCAGGTGCTGGTGCTGGTGCTGGTTCCGGCTCGGGCTCGGGCTCGGGCTCGGGCGACCGAAATCGCGCGGCGGCGGGCTCCATCATATTTTTGCGAAAATTGGTCGAAGGCGGCACCGACCGCTCGTTCGGAATTCACGTCGCCCGCATCGCCGGCATGCCCCGTTGGGTGGTCGAGCGCGCCGACCGAATCCTCGAAGGCTATTCGGGGCGAGGCGGTACGGCGGGCGTGTCGGGTGCAAGCGGCGGTTCGAGCGCGGCGGGCGGCGCGACACAAAGCGGCAGAGCGGCAGGCGCAAGCGGCAGCGCGGCCAACATCCAACTCTCGATGTTTCAGTTGGACGACCCGGTGCTGACCGACATCCGAGACCGCATCCGCGACCTCGACATCAACTCGCTCACCCCCCTGGAGGCGCTCAACACCCTCAACGAAATCAAAAAAATCACCGGACTATGACAAACGCCATGGAACTGACGCAAGCCGACGTAGACAGGATCAACGCGATTCTAAAGAAGATTTTAGACGACTCCGTACGCGTTCCTTATTATTCAATAGATGAAATACATCTTTTTATCATTGAGAAAAAGTGGGTAGAAGACGTTAATAGAAGTCTAAGCGACCGAGACGATCGAGATCTTATCCTGACGAGAACCTCAAACACGCGTGCTGCTCTAAACGAACACAAGGCTCAAAAACTTTTCGACGAACAACAAGCCGCAAAGAAAAAAGCAGCTGACGCCGAGAAGATTGCCGATGAGATATCCAGACTCCAACTCAAAAAACTCAAATGGGACAACACGAGATATTGGATAACCACCGCAATCAGCATAGTCGCTTCAGTTCTTAGCATCATCGCCTTGTGCAGTCAGCCGCACCAACCACAACATAACGCAAAACAAAAAAATTACCGGACTATGACGACCAACGTATTAACCAACATGGCAGCGGCCGCTGTGGCCGCCATCGCCGCGACAACCGTTTCGGCGCAACACCCCACTGACCGTACAATCACCTCGCGCCTCGAAATATACGACATCGAGACGGGAGAACGCACCGTCTTGAAGGAGTACGACTATCTGATCGAGGCTCCTAACTGGACTATGGACGGAGAGTGGCTGGTGTACAACTATGGCGGGCGGAT
>JAITWI010000022.1 GCA_031285345.1 Alistipes sp. | reverse complement strand
CCCCCTCAAAAAAGTGGAGCGCCCTGCAAAAGGCGCCCCACATACATAAGTCTGAAATTGCCATCCCCTCAAACCACCACTCTTACACAAAACTGCCTCCACGCCCCACCCATCGCACGCCCCGTCAGCCGCGCAACCCGTCCTATCAATTGCGCAGTATATAGTTGCTCACCACGAGGTTACCCCCGCTGTCGATGTAGCTGCACTTAATGGTGGCGTTGTACGCCGGGTTTTTGTCGGGGACAAAAAGACACACCTTGTTGTTGGCGGGCACCGTCTCGCTCGAAATCGCCTTAACGCCCCAATTCGTGCTGTAATTCGTCGGCGGGTTCACGCTCGGCTGCTGAAGCTGATTGATGGTCGTCGAGGCGGGATAGTAGTTCATCAGCACGTTCGACGGGGCGGGATCGGGAAGGATCTCGATCTCCCACCACGTCGTCCCCAGGGGGATCGAGCCCGCCGGATCCACCTTCCATGTAGCTCCGCCCGACATTTTGGGACTCCAGGCCGAGGTGTTGTTCGTCGTAACGTCTATGTCGATATACATATCTCCGTCCTGAACCCTCAGCCTGCCCGTACCGGCCACTCCGGTGGTGGTGCCCACGATTCTCCAGAGCCCGGTGCCGGCGTCCAGCACTGACGTTCCCAGGTTGAAAATATTATTCTGGCCGCTCGGGCCCATCCACGACGCCACGGGCCTGTTGCCGCTCGACAGGTAGGCCAGCGCAAAAACCGTCGACGGCGAGCTCGCCCCCCCCTCGTTAATATAGACCACCTCGGTGGTCGACACCCCTATGTAGTTGTTGCCGTCGGCCGCGAACGCCACCAGCTCGCGGTGCTCGTCCACTATCACATCCAACTCGTGGCTGTTGTCGGGCCCGTCGATAGCGTCCTGAAGGGTTCTATATCCCGGCCCTTTCACCGACACTATGTTGACGATGTAGTTGTGGTTGCGGATGAAGTATATCCTCTCACCCAAAACGTCCCTCAGCTGCAATTTGTAGTAGCACGTGGTGCCGTCGTAGGTCGCGCGGATATAGAACATCGGCTCCTCTATCGTGTAGCCGTGAACGTCTTTTATCGGTTCCGGAGTGGTGCCGTTCAGTTGATCGGTGGGCCATTTTTCGTACACGTACAGCGGGTCGCCGCCCGTCGCCCACCACTCTTGTGAGGCCAAGGGGCCGCAATAGTAGGACTGAAAAGAGATGGGCATGCCCGACAGCGACCTCCGATTGGGTTGCGAGGGGGTCGCGGCGTTTTCGTTGGTCCAGCCGTTCCAGTTGAACGGAGCGATTTGGGTGTCGCCCTCCACTCCGCGCGCGCTGATTCCCTGTATCTCGAAGTTGGCCAGCGACGGCGAGGCGCTCTTTTTGATCGTCACTTTCGCCGCGACCCTGAGCAGCTTCACCCCCCTTACGACGACTTCGCTCTGGTTGACCACCACGCTCGGAATCTTGCCCCACATGATCAGCGGGGTCATTGTTCGCTCGTTTTCCGCCGCGATCCTCATGCCCAGGCTCTTGGCGACGTGCTCTTCGGTAGATCCCAACGGAATGCCGATATTGTCGGTGGCGTTGGTGCGGCGCCCGCCGCCCGCGTCCATATCGTTGGCCACTATCCATATCATGCGGGCTACGGGAGAGAGCGACAGCCGGGTGGTGAACGTTTTATACTGCCCGTTGTCGATTATGCTGGCCCGTTCCACGGTTTTGCGCTCCTTCAGGTAGCCTCCCTCGAATATCAGCAGCTCGATGTTCTCCACGTCGGTGTCGCTGCTCAGGGCGCGGGTGGTCGTGGGGGTCGACTGGTCGCCCTCGACCGATACCGAGAACGTCACGTCGGCGAACCCATCCTTGGGGCCATCCAGATCCGACGGATCGCGCTGACATCCCGCCAGCGCCAACGCCGCAAGACCCACAGTCGCCACTCCGACCGCCACAAACCCCCGAGCAACTGTCGTAGCAGCCCCTGACGCAAGACCCCGAGCCACAGTCCCGAAAGCCGCCAAGCCCCGAGCCGCAACTCTCGCCGCTGCAACCTTAGTTGTCGCCAAGCCCCGAGCCGCAACTCTCGCCACCGCCCCTAAATCATATCTTGTTTTTTTCATAACGCCGTCTTTTTCGTTACTCTTTTTTATCCACTTTGCACCTCTTGTTTTTTAAGGTCGTCGCGAGCCTACTCCTTTTCGTTCGGATCCGTTTGTCTGTCGGCATCGACCGCCATATTAATGGGCGCCGTGTGAGGATAGACGAGCGGGGGTGGAGCGGATCTCGGCCGAATAGTGCCCGGATCCCACACTACATTAGCCATGTGGGTGATCCTGTCATACGTGATCGTACACATAAGAGCGAAAGGGGTGACGGAAGTATAATTGGAGCTACTGACAACCTTGTTAAGGTAGCATGCTCTTGTGTACTCGATCGTACTCAAATCGAGTTTGCCGTCGCCGGGCTGGGGATTGAGATCGGGTACATAGTCATAGCCGTAGCTACCATTCCTCCTCATTACTCCCCCCCGATACGCCTCTACTGTTATGTTCATCGAAGTATTGGGGCGGCTTGTACTATACCATGCCACTCGAACCTCCATCCTTAGCTTTCTCGGAAGCGTGTTGTCGTTGTCGATGAGGGGAGAGTTGAAATAGACCTCCTCCCTGTTTCCGGAACCGACACCATCCCCGGCCCACTGAATCAATATGTCGGTATCAGTGGTGCTTTCGGTGTATGTGCCATCCTTTTTGACGGCCAAAGGCGTTTGCGTGCCAACACCATTCCAACCAAACCCGATGGGCTTATCATAAAATGCGGGTGCATTGCTGTCGGGGGACGCATTACGGAAACCGAACGCCAAGTCGGCATCGTAACCGCCGCTCCACGCATGTCTGATCATAAAGTAGTCGAATTCGGGAATTAACGCACTCAGACCCGGCGAGATCGGCACCATGATATAGTAGTTCGGATCGTCCACGCTGGTTATGCGGATGGTTCCGGCCTCCCACACATCGTTGGCACCTTCGGCCTTGACGGTGAGCCTCAGCACCCACGGCTTTTCGGCCATGGTGGCGGGGTTGGTGTTGGCCACGCACGAGGCGGCCGTAACCCACTCGGGCCAGTTGCTGACGGTGAACTGCTTGGTGCCGCCGAATATCTCGATGTTTTCCACCGTGTGGGTCGTCGTACCGGTGGCGGGAATCGCCACTCCGATATCCTCGGCCCTCATGAATATGTTGCTCACCGGCACCTTCACCGTGTAGAGCGACTCGTGGTGCTGGACATAGAGCACATCGTCGCCGTAGAAGCTGTAATCCCCGTTGTCGAAGTCGGGATTGGCAATGTTGGGCCCCTTGCGCCTAAGGGTCAGCTTAACCGGCCACTGTCCTCCGGCGGAGAAGCCGCCTATGGTGGAGTATCTCAAATTGCCGTCCGGCTCCAAAAATCCCGTCGGCAGGTGCACGTATTGGGGATTGCCCGTGCCGGTCATGACGATCTCCTTCTGCGTCGTTCTGGGCGACAGCACCACCCTGTCGGGAACGACCGAGGTTATGCTCGGAGTGTCGAGGTGGTTCTGCACGACGCGGATTCTCTTCATAAAGTTGGCCGCCTTCACCCCTATCCACGTTTCGCGCGGCTCGCCCGAGTACTCTTCGCAGTCGGCGTTGATGGTCAGGGTGTTGCCCACCACCGAGCCCGACACCCAGTCCGCCCCCGGGATAACCTCGGGCACTATGACTTTGCCCTCGTTACGCGCCGTCACGATCATCGTCGCCTTGGTCTGCATCTCTATCTCGGTCTTTTCGACCACCATCTCGACGTTGGGACTGCTCCATATATCCTGGTCGGTGTTGACCTCTTCCCAGGGCAAAATCACCGCGGAATCGACCGTCAACTCGCCGCCCACCTCGGCCACGAGGTTCACTAACAGCTGCCCGTTGGCCTTCACCGTGAGCGGTATCTCCACCGGCACCTCGGTGGTGTACACCTCGCCCGACGCGACGACCATGTCCACCGCCACCTTCATCCGTTTGGAGGGAGCCTGTCCCCTGTCCGCGGGGATTATAAAGTTCACCACGTCGCTCTCCTGCCCGCCGTCCGCCGTGTTGCGAATGGAGAGCGTACCCTTCATCTCCACCGAACTCACCGCCGGATTGACGCGGTCGGGATATAGTTCGCCGTTCCATTTTATCGCGGTGGGTACGTCGCTCAGTCGCACCGTGTGGACCGCCCCCGTTCGAAATCCCTCGGGATCCTTCAGGGTGAACATCACCCTTGCCACGTTGCGCGAGAACATCACCTCGGCCTGCTGATGCTGGTTAGGCAATATCTGCTGGTTGTCGATCTTGCCCGTGAGCAGAATCGGCGCCGACGGCAGCACCCCGCCCTGCGGTTCGAGTCTGAACATAATCTCGTCCGCGGGCGAATAGCCCACCGTGGGGTCGTATATTCTCTCCATCCCCAGGCCGTCCTCGGTTGCCACAAACCAGATGTCCCACATTCCGGCGGGCATCGTGGCCGACACGTGCTCCTCGTCGATCCGATTGATGTTCAGCACCTTGCTTCTGAGTTGGTCGTCCGTTCCGTCGTTCGCCAGGTCGGGGTCGTACAGATATATGCGGGTGTTGTCGGCCGCCGAGCGGGTGAGGGCCGAAAAATCCATCGCGACGTTGTTCGTCTCGGTGCGAACGCCATCCTCGGAGCTCACCACGCATGACGAAAGCGACAACGCCGCCACCGACCAAAGCAGAAGTCCCGCAAACGACATCGCCGCCGCAGGCCGGAACTTCGCCAAAGACGACATCGCCGCCCCGAACGAGAAATCCGCGAACGAACGAGCTACCGACGATGCCAACCGGAACTTTGCCGCTGATCGAAACGCCGACAGCAACCCCGCCAAAGATGACAACTCTGCCTCGAACCGAGTCGCCGACAACGCCGCCCGAAGTTTTGCCAAAGACCGACGCGAAATCCCCGCGCCGCAGAAAACCCTCCCGACAACGCCCAAGACCCTCTTGACAAAGTTCAAAGCCTCCTTGGCTCCTCTCAAGGCATCTTTGACAACGCCCAAGGCTCCCTCGACAACGCCGCCGAAAATCCCCGCGCCGCCGCCTCTTCTGTCTCCCTTACCTGTCATATTCTTCATTTTTATGATCGTCGTTACGAACATCCCGCCGGATGCCCTGCATTACACTTCACCAAACCCGACGCCCCAAAGTCGTTGTTTAAATTCCTCTGCCTAAGCCGTTTCGCCCCGATTTTGTTTCATTCCACCGCCCGCAATCCGCTCCTCAGTCCCGCAACCCGCCGCACAGTCGCGCAATCCATCACATAATTCCGCCATCCGCCTCACACCCCGGCAACCCGCCGCACAGTCACGCAACCCGTTCCATAGCCTCGCCATTCCAGCGCCCACCATCCGCCGCATACCTCCGCCACACGCCTCATCACATCGGCATATTCCCGCAACCTGCCGCATACCCCCTCGCCACCTCATCCCGAAAATCTTCAAGCAACCTCCCGGAAACCACCAACCAACTTCTCGAAAACCCTCAGGCAACTTCTTCAAAAGTCAAATCCCGCCCCGACGTAAATCCCCACGCCGCTCCTGCGACGGGCGTCGAGGTTCATCCTTTCGAACTTTGCGCCGACCCACTGCCACGCGCCCGAAAACTCCATAAAAAAAGAGTTGACAGGAATGGGGTAAACCCGCATTCCTAACCCGGCGGAAAACGATCCACCCCATCCTGCCAAATCTTCTCTGTTTATCACGTCTCCCGACACAAAGTGCGTCGAATAGGCCACCCCGCCCGTCACGGCGGCGTATGGCCTGAGCACGCTCGCCCTTGAGCCGAGGGGATAATATTTCAACTTCGCCTCCACGGGCATGAGCGACTGCTTCATCTCGTAGTTGCCGCCCACGTCGCCGCTGATGCGCCCGTCGTTCGCCCCTTCTTCCTTCACAAAAACGTATCCGACCGACACTCCGCCGGAGAAGCTGTTAGCAAAACGCCACTCCCACCCCACAGAGGGGGCGATCCAGCTTGTTTTGCCCACGAAGTTCCCGCCACCCGCGCCGTTTGCCGCGTTTCCGCCGGCGCCGCTCACCTTTCCTATCGGCACCGAGGCGCCCCAACCGAGCGTCACCGAATGCACGGCCGCCCCGGGGCGCGACGAAAACTCCGTCCCGTCGGCGCGCAACAGCGGCACCGAGCTCTCCCAAATCGAAGCCCTATCCGACGGCAGCGGGTTCAACCACACCGGGGCGCCGTTCGACGACTCCGAATTCTCCCGCTCCGAGGCGCCGTCCGACGGCACCGAGGCAAGGGCGAGCGCAGTATGTCTCTCCGACTCCCGATCGTAATCGCCCGAGGTCCCTCGCACGTTTGCGGCAAGGAGATCGGTCGACAGAGCAAGAGAACTCATCGAGAGTAGCGTGAATAAAACAAGTCCGGGTACTTTCATTTTTCGTATCGTCGTCTATTGTTGTTCTTATGTTTTTAGTGTGTTGCCAAGCGAGTCTTCGGCTACTATAAAACAGCCATTGGGAGGGTATAAAACGCTCTCTACTTGTTGAGTATCGTAAACCGCGCCGTGCCACGTTCGGGCGACACGCTGACGGGTCCGGCCTGCGTTCCGGCCTTCACCTCGCCCAGGTTCACCACCACCGTCTTGCTCACCGGGTCGGAGTTGTAGAGCACCAGACCGTTGAGGTTCACCGCACTGCTGCGTCCGTCGCTGCTGATGCGCAGGTCGTGGGCGTTGGTGATCACAAAGTCGGTACCAAGGCCTGCGGTGCAATCTTCGCTCGGGGCGGCGGTTATGGCTATGTCGGCGCCGCTGCTGTTGGTGAGCAGCGCTCCGCTTTTGGCGCTCACCAAGGATATCTTGAACAGTCCGCCCACCGCGTCGTTCGAGCGTTTGATCCTATCGCCCAAAGACTCTATGGTGATCATCGCCGGCTGGTCGTAGAGCATCCCCTCGCAGCTCACCATGTCGGCGCCGAACGAGACGTCGGTATCGCTCATGGCGTACACCTTGTTGAAGTTCAGCACCACGTTCTTGGCCGCCTCGTAGCGCGTGTCTTCCAGCGTCTGGACGTTGAACGTACCGCTGTGTTCGCCCTTGGCGATGGTCAGACGAGGCAGGCGGCCCATGTTGAAGTCGAGCCGGTCGGCCGTGCCGTTGCCGTACGAACCGTCGATCACTATGTCGGCGTTGGTGGTGTTCACCAGACGGGTTCCGTCGCGTTTAAACAGCCCGAGCTCATACACTATATCCCTTTCGCCCTCCAGACCCGGAGTGGTGCCTATCATGCGCACGACGGCGGGCTGGTCCTCGATGGTGGCGACGCTCGACTTTCTGATGAGGTAGCTGTTGCTCACGTCCGACAGGTCGAGCGCGAAGGTGCGATCCCCCTCCAGCATGTTGTTGGCGCTCACGGGCACATCCACCGTAAATTTGCTCAGATAGCGGTCGCTGCCGTCAGTCGAGGGCACGAACGAGATGGTTCCGGCCACCGCGTCGAAGTTAACCCCTTCCGAGGCCGACATGGGGCGGGTTTTGTAGGCCACCGACACGGGCAGCGGCGCACCCTCGCGCGAGAACGAGTAGCCCGACACGGTGACGGTGAACGTCGCGGTGGAGTGGCCGTCGATGGGCTTGTTGACCACAATGTCGCTCACGTAGACGCTGTGCGCGAGTTTGGCTATGCGGCTGTTGTCGTCCACAAACACCACCTCGCCCGTCGAGGGCAGATGCACCTGGGCGAATTGCACGGGGGTGTTCTCCACCACGTAGCGGTCGAACAGCAGCTCGCCCAACGCCGACAGCATACTCAGACGACCCGTCCGGGGGCTGCCCAAAAGCACGTCGCCGTTCATGTTGATATACATCGAGGTGTAGTTGGCCGCGGTCGGCTTTTCGTAGAGGCGGCGCCCCTGACGCGACATCTTGACGATCTTGCCCAGCCCTATCGCCGAGTCGTACACGCTCACCAGGCAGTCGCTATTGGCCGGGTCGATGGCGATGGAGCTCACCTTGCCGGTGTCTACGTTGGCCGACAGCACCGTCCCGTCGTTACGGAGCAGCATGAAGTAGGAGTTCATCGCGTCGTTGCCGCCCACGAGGATCTCGCCGCTCGGGCACACGATCAGTTGGTCGAGGACGCTCGCCTGCGAGGCGGGCACTATCTCCTTCTGAAACACGATGTCGCCCTCCTGACGGATCTTCACCACCGCGCCGCCCAGCGCCTGACCCTGACCCACCAGATAGAGGTCGTTCTCCATGCCGGCCACCATCTTTTCCACCACGAAGCTCGGGTCGGGGATCTGGGTTATGAAGTAGGGCTTGCCGTTTTCGTCTAAGCGCACCACCGAGCTGCCCCCTTCGGGCGAGGTGAACACCGCGCTGAGCGACTCCGAGCCCGCACCCTGCACGTCGAACCAGTCGCACCCGCCGCCCACTCCGGCCGTGTAGGTGTATATCGTTCGGCCGGCCTTGTCTATCTTGCAAATTATGCCGGCGCGGCCTTCGGGGGTCTCGTTGCTACCCGACAGTATCATGCCGCCGTCGGGCAGGATGCGGCCGTTGGTAAGGGTCGTTCCGGCGAAGCCCACGGTCAGCGAGCGCTCGACGGCGCCGCTGGAGTCGATCACCATCGCGCGGCCCGAAACCCGGTTCTTATCCTTGCCCGGTTCTCTGCGGCCCGTCACCAGCACCTTGTCGTCCGCCACGGCCCACACGCCCGTTATCTCGCTGAACTCCTCGGGCGAAAAGTCGAGGGTGAAGCGGCTGTTTCCGGTGCGGTCGAGCCACGCGACGATCATGTCGTTGGAGTTGACTCCCGCCACCACCACGTCGCCGTTTTGGAAGTCGGCGGTCGCCGCGGTGAACTTATTGTCCCGACCGTAGTTGTTGTCGTACACGACGGGCATGAACTGGGCCGCCGCCTTTTGGCCGGAGACGAGCGCGAGCGCGAAGCATATCGCAAGCGCGATGTTTTTGAACGTTTTCATTATCCTTGGGTTATGTTATTAGTTTTTCGGTTATCGTAAATCTTTGGCGTAGATATCCACTCTGCGCAGGCGGCTGTTGATGCGGATCCTGTCCACGATCGACAGGTATCGACCCGTTTCGGGATTGGCCACCGAGCCGAGGCCCTGCGCCTGCATCGCGTCGAACCGCTCCTCGGGCGAGAGGGTCTGCCGTCCCCTGCCTTCGACCATCATCTGCGGACGGAACTCGCCCCTCTCCAGATAGTCGGCCACGGCGTTCGCCCTGCGTTCCGACAGGCGCTGGTTGTAGTTGTCGCCGCCGAGTTCGTCGGCGTAGCCCACCACCGCCACGGCGTCCAGCATGTTCGCTCCGCGGTCGGCCAACAGACCGTCCAACTTTTCGCGATACTCGGCGCTTATGGCGTGTTTGTCGAAGTCGAAGTAGACGCTCAGCAGCAACTCTCCGTCGGCCGGCCTTTCGAACAGCACCTTGTCCGCCGTCAGGGTGTTTGTGCCCTTCATTCCGTTTATCAGCCCCAGGTTACCCGTCAGAGCCGAGTGCTGTTGCGACACGCCGATCGAGAAGTCGCTGCTCAGCGAGTTGGCCGACGGGTTGAAGGTGTAGATGTCGTCGCGCCCGACAAGCCCCCTGCGGTCGGAGACGAAATAGGCCACCTCGCCGCCGTCGAGCCTCAGGCCGAAGTCGTTGCCCGACGTGTTGACCGGATAGGGATAGTGCGAGATGCTGCCCGCGAGCACCGCCCCGCCCCTGAGCACGATGTTGTATATGTCGTAGCCGCCGAAGCCCTCCAGTCCGTTCGACGAGAAGTAGAGGCGGTTTCCCCAAACTAAGGGGTATATCTCGTCACCCTCGGTGTTGACGTGTTTGCCCAGGTTCACCGGTTCGCTCCACTTGCGTTCGCCGTCGTTCCAGTGACAGATGTAGAGGTCCATGCCGCCGAATCCGCCGGGGCAGTCGGAGCTGTAAATGACCGACCCTCCGTCCGCCGTGAAGGCCGGGTGGGCGTAGCTGTACCCTTCTTGATAGTCGAACAGAGGTTGGAACGCCCCCCATCCGTTGCGCCCGGCGTCGATCACCGAATAGAAAAGTTGCGTCGGGAAGAGCCCCCTGAGCTGGTCGAGGCTCCTCACCTGGTCGTTGAACGAGTAGTCGATGCCCGTGGCCACCATCATCGAGCCGTCGGGCGAGAACGCCACCGGCCCGGTCTGCAACTCGCGCGGAATGGCCCTCAGTCGATCCACCTCGCGGCGGTTGTCGCTATATGTGAGATATTGCGTGCGGTAGTAGAACACCTTGAGCGGATCCTGAAGCGGACTGTGGCTGACGGCGTAAAACGCCTCGCCCTCGAAGCTGCCCACCCAGTACTCCGGCTCGGAGGTGCTGTTCTCATACAGTCTCACCATGTAGTCGGCGTCGCCCCTGCCGTAGTAGTGTTGTTTGCTGGTGAGGCCGTACAGTATGTTCATGTAGCGCTGATTGCGGCTGTATTTGTTTTTGAAGGCGAACACCCTTGCGACCGACTCCGCTCGCTGGAAGTCGCCCACCAGACGCAGATTGTCGATATACATGCACACGTCCTCCACCGACAGCAGCGTGTCGGCGGCGCTGCCCAGCACCTTGTCGTAGCACTCTATCGCCTCGTCGTAGCGCTGCAACAGGGTGTAGAGGCGCGCCATCTTGCGTTGCAGCCGTTTTTGCTCGATGCTTCCCTCGGGCAGTCTCTCCTCGGCGCGGCGGTTGATCTCCATCGCCTTGGCGTGGGAGCCGCGTATGAACGTTCTGTCGGCCTTCTTTTCGAGGCGGGATTGTCTCAACGCCTCCGTTTTAGTCTCCGCCGAGGCCGTCCCCGCCCTGTCGCTCACCTCGGAGCCGTTCACTGCCGGGGCGCTCTGCGCGACGGCTTTCCCCTCAACGGCGTTCCCGGCGGCACCCCCAACGGCGTTCTCCTTGGAGACACCCCTGTCTTGGGCGCTTCCCGAGGCCGCACCGATCGCACCGAGCACGAAAATCACGGCGACGATCCCTGAAAAAAATCTATTCATCGTTATCTGTTGTTCGTATTATAGGTCTGGGTTTTATCTGAAAATATTGAACACGAGGTGGGCGCCGAACTTGGTCGGGCCGAACCACAACATGGTTTTATCGCGAGCCAGGGTCACCATCGCGTAGTCGGCGCCCAGCGTGTGGATGTCGTGTTGCAGGTGCGCCAGCCCAATCCCCACGTTGAGGTCGAGCCTGAAGCGGCGCGACAGATAGAACTTGTAGCCTATCGACGCCCCGCCCGAGATGCCCCATCCGACGTAGCGTTTGTCGTCCAGCGGATTTTTGTGGGTGGCGAATCCCACGTTGTACATGCCGTACATCACGTAGGGCCCCACGTAGAACCCGTCGAACATGTCGTTGGTGTAGTAGTAGCGGGGCTTGACGTAGTACCTCACCTCGCCCGTCACCTGCATGATGCGCAGCGCGTCCTCGGTTATTCGCGACTGAAACGGGCGGGTTTTGAAGATGTACGGCGTCCACGAGAAGTCGGCGTTGATGGCCAACTGCTGGCTCACGGTCACCTCGGCCCCTATGTTGGGCGAGCCCAAAAGGGTGTACGGCAGGTTGATCTTAATCGCCTGCGAGTGCGCCGCTCGGGGCACCGCCGCCAAGGCCGCGGCGAAGAGCGCTAAACAGAGTATTTTTTTCATTGGGCTCATTATTTTTTCTTTTTTCGGTTCCTGTTTCGGTTCTGTCGCGCCTGCACGCCTCCGGTTCTGCCACGCGGTTTCGGTCCCTTCGCGCCTGCACGCCTCCGGTTCTGTCGCGCCTACCAAACCCGCGCCGACAGCACCCGCTCGTTAATTCAGTTCTATCACTCCGGTCTCGATATCTCCCCACGGTGTAAGCCTCACTCCCACGAGCATAAAGTCGTCGAACGTGAACTTGATCGTACTGCGCGGATATAGCACCAGATCGGTCATCGGGTTGTCGTCGCCGTCCACCGGGCGGTCTTCGGGATCGAGCCTTGTGAGGTCGTCCCTTGTGACGGTCAGCTCGCCCGACAGCATCTCGCCTATGTAGAGTCTTATCTCCAGCTCGATATCCTCTCCTCCGCCCCGCCACGGTTCTGCATTCGGGTCGAATCGCGTCTGCGTCGAGGGGTATATCAGGTTGGAGTAAGAGTAGTCGCCGAACGCCATTCCGCCCGTGGACAGATCGTGGAAGTGGATATCCGCGTCGTTGAACCTTGAGAATGCTCCGTCGAAGCCAAGCCTTGTGGCCGGGCCCTTATACACAGTCTCGATCCTGGTGTAGTAGGCCGTCTGGGGCAATCCTTCGAACGCGCATATCACCTGCGACTTGAACTCGCACCTCTCGTCGATGTTGGCGGTGACGGGGGTCATAGTCTCCACCGCGCCCAGCGGCCACACCTTCACGTCGTCCAAAAACAGCACGCGGGGGTTGGAGGGCGACACGCCGTACATAAACCTGTCGGGGTCATACGCACCCACGCCCTTGTACGACGAGGAGAGCATCTCGCCTTCGGTCACCATTCCCGGGGTGTAGTTCGCCCAGCAGGTGATGCGGTACTGTCCCGGCGGCAGCTTGAACCTCAACACGCCCGGTTCGATGAAGTAGCGGGCGTCGAAGGGCGCCTCCAGTTCGCGGGTCAGCACATGCTTGCCGTCCATGGTGTGGAACGTCACCAGCAACCGGTCGATCGCCTCGATCTCCCTGTCGTCTATCGCCGGCGCGTCGCTCCCGACCCCGCCCTGATCGAACAGGGCGGCGTGGATCTGCGGGACGTAGAGCCTGAAGTTGGTCTCGTCGTCGAAGTAGTCGTAGGTGCACGAATTCACCGCGAAGAGCGCCACAAACAGCACCACAAACAGCCCGTGCAACAGGGCGGCGCCTCTTTTTATCTGTTTTTTCGTCATGACTTCCGTTTTTTCGTCATCGCTTTCGTTATTTCGCCGCCGCTTTTGTTTTTAGTCGTTCCCCCGCCGCTCCGGTCTCCCCCCGCCGCTCCCGCCGCTCCCTCGAATCGCGCCGGAACACCCTCGGAACACCCCCGGAACGCCCCGGAACGCCCCGGAACGCCTCCGGGACAACCCCGGAACCAGCAGGTTCCCATGTGGCGGGTCGCGGCGGCTGTCAACCCCCGCGACCCTGTGGTTTTCAATGGTCGTTAAACTACCTCACGTCCATCTCGACCGGAATGATCTGGTCCCAAGGCATAAGCTCGGCGCCAATATCGATCGAACCGGGATCGGTGGGAGGAGGAACTTCGGGCAGACCCTGAGTGGTCAGGTTGACGTTCAGTTCGAGGATGTTGTTGGCCGTGATCTTCGAATCTACGGTACCTACCCAGTGAACGAGCGCGGCGTTGGCCAGCGGCGCCGAACCGGCGGGGGTGTAACCGGCCTCGGCCAAACCCGAGATAACGATGTTGAATTTGTATTGACCGGTAGCGCCGGTGTCGCCGCCCGGGAGGATCCTCACGTCCGTCCAGTCGCTCTGACCGTTTGCGGTGTCCAGATAGACGTTGGTCGTGTATTCGCCAGCCGCGGGAGCGTTGCCCGTACCGAAGAACGCGCCTTCCGAGTAGATGAGGTTGGTCATGACGGGATTGCCGATGGTTCCGGTGTAGTCGAACGAGGTGGTCGTCCTGCGGATACGCATGGCGGCATTGGTGACGTTGAAGTCGACGTCGTTGTTATCCCAAGCGCCTGCGGTGCTCACGCCCGAATAGTTCTTGTTGAGGCGAACGCGCATCAGCGAGATAACGCGAGCCAGCTGGAACGGATCGCTGGAGTAGTCCTTCTCGCTGTTGGCTACCACGTTGGTTGCCGGGCGAACCGCCAGGAACACTTCGGCGGGCTCGTTGTAGGCGGTTGCGACGCCCTCTTCGGCTCCTTCGGTGTAGGTGGTGTTTTCAACCAGCTTGAAGATCAGGGCGTCGATCGGGGTGTTGATCAGCGACGCCGCGTCCCATTCGATGTCGATGGCCGCGTTGTCGTAGTTGGCCAACATGTAACCGGTGTAGTCGCCGGAGGTGACGTTGGTGAACGTGTAGGTTGCGGTCACGGTGGCGTCCGAGGGAGGGGTGACGGTCTTCACCACCTTGATGTCGCCGTCGGCGTTGACCAACAGGAACAGCAGGTCGCCCTGGATGCTCTTGCTCCACGACGTGGTGGGCTTGGCGGTCGAGGTTGTGTACGCACGGGTCTGAGTGGAGCCGGCGTTGCCGAATCCGAAGGATACGGTCACCTTGCCCGTTCCCTCTTCGCCTTCATGGCCGCGTTGGGCGTCCTTCTGGCAGGAAACGGTGGCGAGCATCGCTGCCGCCGAGAGGATAAACATTAATTTTTTCATAGTAAAATAGTAAATTGGTTTGGTTGATAAAATAAAGTTTGGATAACGTAATATTTTTGAGTTTAGCGACTATTCTTCTTTCGTGAAATTCGGGAATGTAATTTCTATTCTTTATCTATACTTTGAAGCTCGGCAGCTATCGAGTTTGGCGACCATTCTTATCCTTTATAGGGTTGTTGTTGGTGTTCTACTGACGTTTGGCGCCTGTTCTCCCTCCACTATTAAGTTTGGCGTCTGTTCTTATCCTTATATTAGGGTTGCTCCTCTTCTACTATTAAGTTTGGCTACTATTCCTGCTCTTCTTCTACCACTATCAAGTTTGGTGACTATTATTCCTTATATATAGGGTTGTCTTTCTTAAATCCCCGGGGCCGGCCTTACCGTGCCGCCCTTATCCGGCCGCTCTCGCCGAGCCTTGGCAGGGTTGCCCTTCTTCTGTTTCGTGCCGCCCTCACCGTGCCGCCCACACCAAGTCGCCGACCACGTTCGTCGCAGCGCGCGATTGTTCCTCGGCTTCACATAAATTGCGATGGCAAAAGAACATACAAAAAATCTCATAAAAAAGCAACTCGAATGACATTTCGTACATTTTAACCATACAATTTTGCTAAAATTGCTCGTTTAAAAATGCAAATACATACGGTGCGCCGATTTTCAACCAATTCGGTCACCAAAATTTGCATAATCCGTCAAACGGCGTTATCTTAACGGCACCAATCGACGGAACCATAGCGGGTTCGCCGTACTCAACTACTTTAGACTCAAACTTTTAAGCATCCAATGAAGGACCAATCCATCGAGCTTTGCCGTTAACGCGTTAAATGCCATGCCAGGTCCGGTCGTGCCTTTCCGAAGGCATTTTCCGTAACCGTTGTGATTATGAACGATTTTGCAGATTACATCAAGATACTGATATTCGTAGTTCCGGCATTTTGTTCCGTTCTATGCTCTGTCACGTCTCTGTTTTGGACGATCAATCGCCGTAACGTCGTCGAAAAAAAATTCAGATTCATCGCCGCGACGTGGTTTTTGGCGACCGCCGTCTGGTGGTTCGCGCTCTTTTTCCGAATCTTCACCGACGGCGCGGCCATGCGTCCCGAGGTGCTCCTGCCCCTCTCCCTATCATACCTATATATACCGGTGCTTTTCTACCACATGGTTCACTACCTGACCCACATCGGTTGCGAGAAGCCCGGCATGTCGGTGCTGCACTACATTCTGCCCCTGCCCGTCGCGCTGGCGATAGTCGCCATCGCCATCCACGTCGACCCCTCCGGCGGGGCGGTGGGCGCACTCCAAGCAACTGCCGAAGAGCTCCAAGCAGCCACCGCCGCCATCCAAAGCGCCGCAAGCACCCTCACCACCCCCGCAACCGAAAGCACCTACTCCGCCACCGCCTTCGCCCGCACGTTCCTCACCTACCCCGCGCTGCGTCTGAGCGGCGCCCTATATTATAGTGTACCCTCGGCGATCCTCATCGTGCGCGCCATCGTCCGAATCGCGTCGCGACAACTCGCCAAGGAGAGCGTGCCGGCGCTTCTGCGGTCGCTGGCGTTCACCAACGTCTTCACCCTGCTGACGGCGGCCATCCTGCCCGCGGCGATGCTTTCGGCCATCATCGACAGCCGCAACGGCCTCAACGTCCCCGCGCTCAACATCATCACGGCCATCCTCATGACGGCGGCCAACATCTCGCTCATGTGCCACATAATCAAGGGGCGTTACGACCAGTTCGAGATCATCAACATCGCCCCGCGTCAAGGCGCGATCCCGCCGAACGGCAACGAAAACGGGGGCAACAACGGGAACGTAGGCGGGAATTGGAACGTAGGCGGGAGCGCCAAGAGCCGAACCGCCGCCCGTGCCCAGTCCAAGCGTTCGTCGCAACCCTCCCGCAAGGCGATAGAGGAGTATTTTCACTCTCACAAGCCCTTTCTCGATCCCGAATTCGGGCTCGACGACCTTGCCGACGCCCTCAACATCAAGCGTTCGGTGATGTCGAGCTTCATAAATTCGGCGTTCAAGATGAATTTCAAGCGATACGTCAACCGCTGGCGCCTCCACGAATACCACCGCCTGCTGGCGCTGCCCTCCAACGAAAAGCGCAACCCCTACAAGATCCTCCCGCAGGCCGGATTCACCGACCCCCGCCACTACCGGCGCGTGTTGCAGTTGGAGGAGCAGTACGAACAGGCCGCAAAAAAGGCGAGTCGCAAAAAGGCGGTCAAGGCAAAGGCCGAGGCGGAAGCCGCCTTGCTCGCGGCCGCGGTTGCGGAAGCGAAGGCCGCAATCGCGAGCAAAACTGCCGAGTTGGAAACCGAGACCGCGAGCAAAACCGAATCCGGTATCGGAACTGCGACGGCCACCGAGACCGCGAGCAAAACCGGATCCGGCATCGGAACTGCGACGGCCACCGGGTTGAACGCCGAGGTCGACACCGAAGCGGCAAAAGTGAGAGTGGAGGCCTAAAAATGAGTTGCGCAAAGAAAGCCGATCCCGGCGACGAAACCGCCGCTGCGACCGAGACCAAAACCGCCGCCGAAACCGCGACCGGCAGCGAAACCGAAACCGCGACCCCGAGCAAAATGGCCTCGGGAACCGTGAACAAACCAGAGTTGAAAACCGAGTCCTAAAAATGAGTTGCGCAGCGGAAACCGAATCCCCGACTAAAACAGAGATAAAAACCGAAGTCGAGACCTTGAGCAAACCTGAGGTCTAAAATGAGTTGCACAGTGAAACCCCAGTCCGAAAAATGAACTACACCGAACTGTCGCGAACGATAGCTTTCACGGCGCCGCTCGTGAGCGCCATGGTGTGCCTGGTGTTTACGGCCGTCAACACCCTCCATTGCGCCACGCCGGAGCTGCGCCGCATACGCTACCGCATGATCGCGGGCTATCTGACGATAATGTCGTTCTGGTTCGGCATGGTGGGCTACTCCCTCTCGTGGGACTTGACGGTGTGCCTCGCCCCCGTGCTGCGGCCCCTCTACCTTGTGATGTACGTGGTTGTCTACGGACTCATGCGCACCGTCACGGGCGGGAGCGGCATAAGCGGCGAAAACAACGGAAACGGCGGCGGCACCAAACCCATGTCGGGTCTGCACTATGTGGTGCCGCTCTGCGTCGCGGCGATGGAGCTGGTGATGTTCATAACCGTTCCGGCCGGCGATCGGACGCTGCCCGCGTACGGCAGCGAGTTGGACGTCGCGGGATACGTCGTCACGGGCATCGCGGCGGTTTACAGCGTGCTCTATCCGGTGCTCTGCATCAGGGTGTTGGCGCGCCACCTTCGCTCGGGCCCCGTGTCGCACCGCGGGTCGATCATCTTTCTGATGGTCGCCATGTCGCTTCGGCTGGTCATGCTGCCCGTCCCGATAGGGGGGATGATACTCGGCAAGATGCCCCTGACTGACCTCGGAGCCGGTTGGTTCGTCGTGGTGATCCCCTCGTTCATCGCCTATTCTGTCTCGTGCATGCTGCTGCTGTCTCACGGCTGTGTCGATTCGCGCGACATCGACCCGACGGAAGGGACCGAAGAGGCGGACGACGGCGGCGGTGAGGAGGATGGCGCCGCACAGAGACTGTCGACCGGCCTGTCGCGGGAGCGCATCGACGCCTATCTCGAAGGGAGCCGCCCCTGGCTCGACCCCGACTTCACGGTGGACGACATGGCGCGCGACCTGCTCACCAACCGCACCTACATGTCGACGTTCATCAACGCCGCCTACGGCATGAACTTCAACCGCCTGGTCAACAGCTACCGCCTCACCGAGATGGACATCCTGCGCGAAGAGGCCGAACTCAACGGACTGAGCATGACCATCTCCAAACTCGCCACGCTCGCCGGGTTCAGCAACTATCGCAGCTACCACCGCGCCCGCGGTCAGGAGTAGCAGGTTTTCGGGCGCGCTTCACTGATTTTTTCGGTCGCGGGCTTGTGAATACAAAAAAAGTGTCTATCTTTGCAGTCCGAAAACGCCCCGTGCTGCCGAGAAACGCTGCGACGCACACTGAGAAGCGATGAACCGAAAGGTTTTGCTGCGAGGAAGAGTGGGTCGAAAGGCATTGCGCCGCACGGTCGATTCGGGTTTTTCGGAGAAAAAAATGTTTGAGCCCAGGTGGTGGAATTGGTAGACACGCTACTTTGAGGGGGTAGTGCCGGTTACGGTGTGTGAGTTCGAATCTCGTCCTGGGCACAGTGAAAACGCCTTACAGTTATCTGTAAGGCGTT
>JAITWI010000019.1 GCA_031285345.1 Alistipes sp. | reverse complement strand
GAGGTGGTGAGGTAAGGGGGAGAGGTGGTGAGGTAAGGGGGAGAGGTGGTGAGGTGAGGGGGGGGCCGCCTTCAAGATATTGGGGGCGGGTATTGATCCAATGAAAGGTATTGTACCATACATAAGTAATCCATCACCTTGGTGGCATTCATTTTATAAAGAGTATAGATTATGGTGAAAAAAGTATTGTTATCAATCATTTTCCTTGTTTGCGCCTGTCGTTTAGTCGCCAGTTCGGAACCGACTCCCGATTCAATCGTCGCTTATTCGGAAAATCGCGAATACAGACTTACTATTTACCCCCGCAAAATGCACCAGATCGAGTGGCGATCGTCAAAAGAAAAACGCAGGTTTTTCAGAGGACTCGACACGCTTCCGAATGAAACCGTGCTCCGAATTCTTGACTCTATATATTATATTCCGTGCCATGCTGTTTTGTGTGAAATTTCCGCCTCAGATACACTTGAAATTTGGAATAAACCATTAGTGAACTACTCATCTCCTGTAAATGCGATAGTGTCCGACGATGGTAAATATGTGGCTACGACCGGCGATTTTTTGGGAGGAAATTATAGACATGCACTGGTCGTGTACGGAGAGGGTGGTGAGGTGATGGTCGATTATCATATCGAAGACATATCGCCTTTCCCGATGGAGCAATATGCTTACAGTTCCATCGGGGTGCATTGGATTACTCGTTGGGGTGACGTTATTCGGTTTTTGGACAACGGCTCTATCGAAGTTTCCTTTCAAAACGAGGCCGGCGAAGAGAGAACCCGGGAGTTCGACATCGGGATGTTGAGGGCGGCGGTGCGGTGATGGACGCTGTTGTGTAGTAAAAATCTTCCGCCTGCTTGGAATGGTCGGCGGAAGATTTTTATTGCCCCGAAAAGTTCAGCGATAACCACTTGAACGGAAAAACTTTACACGGCACAGACTCTACCTAAATATGCCTCAAGCCCACCGACGTCTCCATCCAAAACGCGTTGCAATCATTGACCGATTCGGTCTTCAGTCTACTCGAAGTTCACAAACAACTCCATATTAAGCCATCCCTCTGGGATCTTGCGGTCGGTTTGTGGCGGCGGGGTGTCTGTATTTCAGGGTCTTGCGGTCTGGGGGGTGGGGGGGGCGTGTCACGATATGGGCAAGGCGGACAATTGGAGTGTCCGCCTTGATTGTGATATGACTTTTTGCTGATCTAATGGTTTTCAGTCGCCGACCTAATTAGCTGGTCTATGGTGGTTAATCATCAGCATTTCAGGGTCTTGCGGTCTGAGGGGTGGGGAGGTGGTTCGCCCGTGGACCGACCTAACGGGTGGGATCTTGCGGTCGGTTTGCGGCGATTTGTTGTCAGTTGACAAAATCTACTACCGACATAAAAGCCTGGATTACAGTAGTTAGTTGTCAGTATTTCAGGCTCTTGCGGCGGTCTTTCTCCTTTCGGGACTTTTTGCCGCCGCGGTCGTTTTTGCTCCGAAACACCCGCTCGTCGCCGCGGCGACCGAAACCGCCGTCGCGAAGTCCCACCTCGGGCAGCGGATCGACGCGACCCGTCTCGAAGTCGATGGTGGCCACGAGCGAAAAGTCGATTATGCGGCGCGCCAGATCGGCACCCTTGACGCGGATGCGCACCTGGTCGCCGAGCGTGAATTTGCGCCCATTTGCCTGACCCACAGCCGCATATATGTTTTCGTCGAAACGATAGAAATCGTCGGCCACATCCCGCATCGACACCATGCCCTCGATAAGGCTCTCGTTGAGCTCGACGTAGATGCCCCAGTCGGTGATGCCCGAAATGTGGCCGTCGAACTCCTGCCCCAGCTTATCTAACATGTACTCAGCCATTTTGTACTTCACCGACGCGCGCTCGGCATCGGCGGCACGCACCTCCATGCCCGACGAATGCTCGCACAATCGCTCGAAATTGGGTTTGTCGGCGCTCTTGCCTCCATCCAAATAGTGAGCCAACAGCCGGTGCACCATCATGTCGGGATAGCGGCGGATGGGCGACGTGAAGTGGGTGTAGTAGGGGAACGCCAGGCCGTAGTGACCGATGTTATCCGTTGAGTAGTAGGCCTTTGCCATCGTGCGGATGGCAAGAGTGGAGATGACGTTCTCTTCGCTGCGGCCCTTGATGCGGCTCATGAGTTCGTTCATTTGGCGCGAAACGTCCTTGATGCGGTCGGGGCGGAAATAGTAGCCGAAACGGATTACGAAGTCACTGAATTTCAGCAGTTTGTCCTCGTCAGGCTTGTCGTGCACGCGGTATACGAACGTTCTGTTCGTTTTGTTGTTTTTGGTCGTTTTGATCGTTTCGTTGGGTCTGCCGGTGTGGGGATGGCGAGGCGATTCGTTGTTGTCGCGGGTGGTGGTTGGGGCGAGGGATTCCGGTGCGTTGCCGGATGCGGTTGCAGCGGGGGTGTTTGCGCGTTGGGGGATTGCGTCGCTGGCGATGGTGTTTGCGCGTTGGGAGATTGCGCCGCAACTTGCAGATTTGTTGTCGTCGTTCGAGGCAAGTGTCGCGGTTGCCTCGCTGCCCTCTCTTCCTTCTATTCCCTCTCTTCGAGTTGTTGCGGCGGGGGAGTTTGCGCCTCGGGGGATTGCATCGGCGGAGGTGGAATTTGAGTCGGCAAATGCCGATACGGCAGAGGGAATTGCGCTGCTGGCGGGATAGTTAACTCCCCCCGAATTTGCCGTTGCGCGTTGGGAGATTGCGCCGCCGCGGCCGATGAATTCGGCTACTCGCCTGTTGGCCAGCAACATAAACTCCTCGATAAGTTGATTCGACTCCTTTTGCACTTTGTGGTACACGCCGAGGGGCTTGCCGTCGGGCGCAAGGCGAAATTTGAACTCCTCGCGGTCGAAAGTTATCGCGCCATTCGCAAATCGCACCCGCCGCATAGCCTGCGCTAACTCGTTGAGTTTGAGTATTTCAGCTTCAAAATCCTTTGCACTTGGCGCGCCATCGGTTTCGGATTTTTTTGCGGCTGCCGTGCTATTGGACGCGATTTTTTTTGTGGCGATCGCGGCTTTAGTCTCGAAACTTTTTGCAGCGATAGCGGCTTTAGTCTCGAAACTTTTTGCGGCGGCCACGCCTTTAGTCTCGGATGCCGGGGCTGATTCGGCGCCGGAGAACAGGGCATCTTCGACGCCGGATGCGGTTGCGTGTTTTGCTACGTCATCGGTTTCGCCGTTTGCCCCGTCGTTGTTTCCGCCACCGATCTCACCTCTATTTACGTCACCGGTTTTGCCTCTCTTTTTCCCGTTAGTTAAGGCTCCTGTTGCGATTGTGATTACCGTTGCGGTTGCGCCTTCGACTATGTCGTTGCGACCGTTTTCGCGGTTGTAGCCACTCGTATGACCGTTGTCGGCGGCGGATTCGCAGTCGCAGCCATCCTCAGAACCGTTGTCGGCGGCGGATTCGCAGTCGCAGCCATCCGCAGAACCGTTGTCGGCGGCGTATTTGCCATTTTTGTGCCCTTCGATCACGGCCTGCGCCTCCTCGTAGGAAAAACGGCGGTCAGAGCGGATTATGGTGCGGCCGAACCATTCGCTGTGGATTTTGAGGTTGTCGTCGATCTCGAAAACGGCCGAAAAACACAATTTGTCCTCGTTCAGCCTGAGAGAGCAGAGGTCGTTCGACAGTTTTTCGGGGAGCATCGGCACCGTCCTGTCGACCAAATAGACCGACGTGGCGCGGTTTTCGGCCTCGGTGTTTACAATGCTATTCGGTGTGACATAGTGAGTTACGTCGGCAATGTGCACACCTATCTCCCACAGGTCGGGGTTTTCGACCGCTCCGGTTTTTGTTTTTGTGCCATACCCTTCATCACGCGATTTTTGATTCGTTTTTTGGGCTGAAAATAATGTCTTTTCGTTCGAGTTTTGCGATATGTTTTTGCTTCCTAAATTTTCTTTATCGCTGATATTCAGTGGAATATCTCGTACGTTTTTGCATTCCGACAGCCGTCGGATAGACAACGCGTCGTCGAAGTCCTTCGCATCCTCCGGGTCGATCGTAAAAGTGGTAACGGAGCGAAAATCACGACGGCGTGCTATTTCGGCCTCGCTGATATTTTCCGAAATGGCATCGGCCGCCATAGATACCTGAGGCTCAAACTGATACGGCAGGTCGAACTCGGCCATAATCGCATGCATTTCGGTATTGTTGTCGCCCGCTTCGCCCAAAACATCGACAACCAGCCCGATGGGACACTTGGCCCCGTCCGGCCAGTCAACTATCTTAACCACAGCCTTTTGGCCGTTCTTAAGCTCGTGCCCATTGGAAAGTCCGTCCTCCTGTCTCTTTATATATATGTCGACGGGCATCTTGCGGGTATCGGGCTTCAAAAAAACACTGTGGTCGGCTAAGTCCAACACACCCACATAGTTACGAGGGTTGCGTTCCAATACTTTTACGACCTCTCCTTCGAGATTTCCGTTGCGTTTGCGATGTGTCACCACGACTTCGACCCGGTCTCCGTCGAGCGCGTGGCCGCCATTGCGGAAGTCCACAAAAACATCGCTATCCAACTCATCCACAGTGATATACATTGACCCGGAGGCGGTCATGTCGACGCTTCCCGTATAGGTTTGCGACTCTATCTCGATCTTTCTGCTTCTGGTTTCGCGCGCAATCTTTTCGCTTTTTTTACCGCGACCAAATGGTTCGGCGGCCTGTTTTCTTTTCCCCATAAATTAGGTGTTTTTACGATGGCTAAATCGCGTTGATTGTGTCAAAAAGTACGAAAATAGTGCAAAAACGTACGGACTAAAATTGCAATAATTCGGGGAAAAATCCCACGGCACGCGGAGACAAGGCGACCATAATTATCACCACCACAATTGCTAACGCGCCGACTATTCCTACGATTTTTCGAATCATTACGATGTTTATTTAAAGTTTTACTTTATGTATGGCTTTACTTGCTCTCCAACACTTCGAGGGCTTTTCCGATGGTAGAGTCGATCGGGTATATTTCGGCATAGAAACCCGTGTAATCGAGTGCGGTGTTGCGCCCGATTAGAGCGCGGAGTTGAGCTTCGATTACTCGCCGGGAAATCGCAATGTCCTTATAATCAGGATGAACACCGTTGCGCGCGGCATAAGAGACAAAGTCGTTCACCAAATCCGGCGCGGCGGCGAACATCGCGTCGAGATCGGCCACCGAAGCAATCGAGTTCATCCGCTCCCTGTGCCTGTCGCCCCAATCCAATGTAAAGCGATAGATTAGATTAAGATCGCTAACTCTATCTAAATAAGCGGTATAACCCAATGTATCTATCGACACAAAATGGTCGGGCATGATGCCGCCGCCGCCATAAACCACACGTCCCGCGCGGGTGAAGTATCTCACTGTATCCTGCTGCCGGATGCTGTCGGCTGAGAACATCTCGCTGTGATAGAAGCGGTTAGCTATGTCCATATGGTATTCGTCAGCCCCTTTGTCATAAGGTTTTTGGATCGAGCGACCTGCGGGGGTGTAATATCGCGCCACAGTGAGGCGCAGGGCCGCGCCGTCCGGGTATTGTATTTCTCTCTGTACTAACCCCTTACCGAACGAACGCCGACCAACGATCGTGCCCCTGTCGTTATCCTGAATCGCCCCGGCAAGAATTTCGCTCGACGAAGCGCTCCCCTCGTCAATCAACATCACGAGCGGGAGAGTTGTAAAGCTCCCGTTTCCGTTACTGAACTCCTTGATCTGATGGCCGTTACGGTCTTCTGTATAAACAATTAGTTCATCTGCCGGCAGGAACATGTTGGCGATCGCAATGGCCTGATCGAGGTAGCCGCCGCCATTGCCGCGCAGGTCGAATATCAGACTCTCCATTCCCTGCTTAGTCAGCTCTGACAGAGCACGTTGCAGCTCCACGAACGAGACGCGCGAAAAGGTCGAAAGTTTCACGAAACCGACCCCGGGACGAATCATAAACGCCGCGTCGATGGCCTTGATGGGAATCACTCCGCGCTCGACGACTATCGGGACAAGCTGTTGATTACCAGATCGTTCTATACCGAGCGTGACGGTGGTTCCGCGAGCTCCGCGCAGGCGTTTGACGATGTCGTCCTGTCGGATTTTGCGCCCCGCAACCAGCGAATCGTCGATGCGGACTATTCTGTCGCCATTTTGCACCCCCGCCTTGTCGCTCGGCCCGAGGGGTATCACGTTGAGCACCACCACGGTGTCGGTCAACATGTTGAACATCACCCCGATGCCGTCGAAATTGCCCTCAAGAGGTTCGTTCGTCTCCGCAAGTTCGGCCGCCGGAATATAGACCGAATGGGGGTCTAACTCACGGAGAATAAGCGGTATGGCTATCTCGGCCAGCGAATCGGCGCTAACCGGATCGACATAAAGGCTCTCGATGAGCGACATGGTGTAGGAGATTTTGTCGTCGTCGGCGCCCTTGAAAATCGCTGCCGGCAGCCCCTGTAACCCATAATAGGGCACGCCTCGGCCGGGCAAAAATGCGATTATGGCGAGCTCCGCGACGATGCCCAATCCAATGAGCATGAAGACCGCGACAAGGGTCGTTCTCGAATTCTTATTCACTCTGTTTCAATCTTTTAGCGTCAGTTTGGTCGTGTGTTTTCGTTATTTCGTGATCGTGAGTTCTGGCTTTTTTTCGCACCCGTGCGTTTTTGTTCAAGCTCGTGGTCGTGTGTTTCGGTTTTTTCGCGTCCTGCAATAGTCGTCGACAAAGGGGTTATCTGTTTTTGTATCTGTACGTTAAGCCCACCCGCAGGTAATATTGCATTTGTAACTTATCGACCTGACTGCGGTCGTAGAGGGCGGTGGTTCGGAACTCCAGCGTCACGAAGCGCCATGGGTTGATACTCACCACGTTAGTCCAACTCATCGTCGGCATTATCGCCTCTACCGCGCCGCCGGAACCCGATCCGCCGGGCGCGGAATGTCGGCCGACCTGGGTGATCCATCCGTAGAACGAGCTCAGGGTGGTGTTGTATTGCAGCGTGAAATTGCCGCCGCGACCGAAAGCGAACGTTCGGTTGAAGGCGACGTTGATGTTGGATCCACCCTCGAATTTGTATCTGTGGCTCACGTAGTTATGCCCTCCGACGACGGCATCGTCGGGCAACGAGATACCCAACTTTTTGCGGCGGTCGTCGTCGATGCGGTCGTCCAACACGAACAGGCCGTTGCCCGAAACCGGGTCGAGGGTGACGATGAACGGCAACTTGGGATCGGGCGACGTGAAGGTGAACCCGACCCCGGCGTTGAGCATCCCCGGAGCCATGAAATTGCTCCACACCGTTCGGTCGGTGCGAGAGGCGCGACCCTCGGCGAATTGAGACGAAAACGAGGCCGAAAAACTGTATGCCCACTGCCGCATAATCTTGTCCTGACGCATCTTCCACGACCCTAAGTAGTAGAGTTTCAGCATGTCCTGATTCTTGAACCAGGCCTCGTCGATGAAGTTGACGCCGTAGATGCCGTCGAATTTGAACTGCCACGAGAAGCGGTTGCGCGTGCGCGTGTGGTAATAGTAGGCGACGAGTTCGCCCGACACCGAGTTTTCGTTGTTGGTGGTCCACGATTTGCTGAACCGATTGGCCACGCCCGTGAGGCTAACCTTGAAATCGACGCTGTTGCGATCCCGCCACAACGCCCGGCGTAACTGCCTGGCCTCGGTGGGGTTGACCACGCGGGCGTCTATCGACCCGGGCACGACGATGGGAAGAGGCACCGCAAGCTCGGCGTTGCGGCCGATCGTGTTGAGCGAAAATTGCGCCGACGCCCGATCCGTGGCCGCCAACAGCAGAAACGACAGGCAGATCAGGCGCAACCATTGCGGGGGTTGCGGCCGGGAGGGCGATATTGGTTTTGGAGTTATTGATCTCATATTCCGTAAATATAACACAAGCCGGGCCAAGATGCGAATTTGTTCGCTAATTTCACGAGGCGTTTTCCGCCTTTGGCTCGACCAAGGTGATGAAAGCCGGGCGGAAAGGCGAACTCTTGCTCGCGGACTTCACAGGGCGAAATTTGTTCGCGGAAATTGCCGAGGCACGGTGTGTGTTATGCAAATTACAAGCCGCGCGCCGTTGAGCTCGCATTGGAGTGGCCGGGCGCCGGATTATATTCCGCAAAGGTAGTGAATTTTTGACGAATCGAGTGGAAATGCAAGCCTTGCTTGCGGTTTCCCGAGATGAGGATAAAAATGCACAAAGAAAAAGCCTCGGGAGTGCCCAAATAAATTTGGCACTCCCGAGGCGCATCCTGTCTCGGGTTTTGCCCGAGGCGGTGGAACTCCGGGGCGACGGCGCGTCTCGGGTTTTGCCGGAGACGATGGAACTCCGGGGCGACGGCGCGTCTCGGGTTTGCCCGAGACGATGAAATTCCGAAACCTCGGTCGCCGGAAAACCTCTATTCGCGCTCCCTGAAATAGCCCAATCCGGCCGCGGGACCCGCTTTGGTCAACTCTCCGTCGCAATACTCATACCAAAGATCGTCGCCCGTCAGGTTGGGCAGGTTAGATCCGGTGAGCGAGTGGTAGGTGATGTACGGGGTTTGGGCCTTGAATGCCACGCAAGCGCGGTCGGCACTATCTTCGGCTTCGGCACAGTCGTAGGCGTCCATCACGGGCGAGAGAGGCCCCAGGGTGGCGTTGTCGGCGCCGACCTTGAGTGCGATGTAGCCGTCGGGCTGGCTGAAGACTCCGTTTTCGACCACGTAGAGCATCGCCCCGTACCAACTGCCGCTGTCGAAGCCCATGTCCAGCAGCAGGTATACCGGCTCGTCGGCGCTGTTTTCGAGGCCGGTTTCGCCGGGGTTGTTTTCGGCGGCGGTTTCGTTGCCCGGTGCGTCACCGGAAACTCCACCTGCCGTGTCACCGGAGCCTTCGCCGCTATTTTCGCCGCGGCGGTACTCGGTCAGGTAATATCTGTCGTAATTGTTGTTCTCCTCGTCGAGCGTGGCGCGAAACACCTCCTGCCCGTCGCCATTGAGAACGATGGTTTTGTCGCCCGTCACAACGATCCGGAGGCCGTCGACCTCGTACACTCCGACTATCGCGTCGGACGAGTAGCCGCTCACGGAGATGCCCTCGGAGGAGACGCTCGCGAGTACGGTGGCGGTGTAGTCGCCCGCCCGGCGGACGGAGCCCTCGACGATCTGCTCGGAAGCGGCCTCTTCGCCGCCGTATTCGCTGTAATAGTTGTCGTCGCGGGTCATGGTGACCATCTCCACCTCGCACACCACCGTCGACCAAGGTTCGACCCTGCCATAGGGGCCGTCGTAGCTCTCCTCGCCGTGGGCAAGCGAGGCGGGGATGTAGAAAACGTACTTAGCGCCGGGGGACATCAGCATCGTGCCCTCGGTGAGGCCGTCGATCTCGGCCGCGGGGTATGTGGTTTCGTCCTCGCCGCTGTCGTACGTCGTTCCGTCGAGGGTTTTGTGAGTGTAGGTCAGCGTCATGTCGTCGTATTCGCGGGGGCGTTCGTCGTCGCCCGAGCCGGGGGTGAGGATGCGGTACTGAAGCCCTGAGGCGGTTTCGACCACCTCGGGGTCGAGCCTGTTTTCGGCCAGGAAGCGCTCGCCGGCCTCGATGTTGGCGGCGTAGAGCCTGCGCCGTTCGGCCGCCAGACTGCTCTGGACATACTCGGTGAGCGCGTAGCCGTCGAGCCACCTGTCGGCCCTCGCGCCATCCTTCAGCGCGCTGTCGAAGATTTTCATATCCAACATTCCGGCCACCTCGGGATATTCGTCGTAGAGGGTGCTGCCCGAAAGATAGCCCAACGCGTAGCTGATGCTGTCGGCCCGGTCGACGAGTTTGGGCGATTTGACGGTCGGGGCCGTTTCGGGGGCGACGGTCGGGGCTGTTTCGGGGGCGACGGTCGGGGCGATGGTGGGTGAGGCGAGTGAGGAGATGGCGAGCGACGGCGCGGCGGCTGTGGCTGTGGCGGCGAAAGATGGTGTGGCGGCGAGCGACGAAACCATCGCCACTACCGACGCAAAGATCATTTTTTTCATATTGTTTTAAGTTTTTGTTTGGCTCACGTTACTTTGGAGTTGTTGTGCTGCTCAGGTTACTTTAAGTTTTTTTGTTGCTACCGCTGGTTCCCGGTGGCTTAGGGAGTTCTGGGGGGTTCGGCGGCTCCGGGGGTTCCAGGGGTTCCGGGGGCTTCTGCGGCTCGGAAGCTCCAAGACATTGCAAAGATAGATTTTTTCCGTAACTTTGTGTTGTATATCTTCGATAAAAATTATAATTACTTATATATGAAATACATAGGAGCACACGTCAGCGCGGCCGGAGGGGTGGAAAACACACCCGAGAGAGCGCACCAGATCGGGGCCACGGCCTTCGCTCTGTTCACAAAAAACCAGCGGCAATGGAGCTCAGCGCCCCTTACCGAGCCGTCTGTGGCCGCGTTTCGGGAGGCGTGCGCGAAGTTCGGGTTCGGAGCGGGACAGATTTTGCCACACGACAGCTACCTGATCAATCTGGGACATCCGGCGGAGGCAGAGCTGGCTAAATCGCGCGCGGCGTTTACCGACGAGATGCGGCGGGCGGAGATTCTGGGCATCGACCGACTTAACTTCCACCCGGGCAGCACGTTGGGTGTGATTTCGGTGGAAGAGTGCCTCGATCGCATCGCCGAGAGCATCAACCTCGCTCTGGAGGCGACTCGCGGGGTGACGGCGGTGATTGAAAACACGGCGGGGCAGGGGAGCGGCGTGGGATTTAGGTTCGAACACCTCGCGCGAATTATCGCCGGGGTGACCGACCGTTCGCGCGTCGGAGTGTGCCTCGACACCTGCCACACCCTTGCCGCAGGGTACGATCTGCGAAGTGTGGCGGCTTGCGAAGCCACGTTCGATGAGTTTGGGCAAGTGATTGGTTTTGAATATCTTAGAGGCATGCACCTGAACGATACCTTGAAGTTGTTCGGCAGCCGTGTCGATCGTCACGCACCGTTAGGCGAGGGGGTGATCGGCTGGGATTGTTTTCGATATATAATGGGCGACGGGCGCTTCGACGGCATGCCGCTCGTTCTCGAAACCCCGGACGAGAGCCGCTGGCCCGCCGAGATTGCCGCGCTGAAGGAGTTGGTTGGGTGAGGGTCTTCGGCGGGGTTTGACGAGATCGCCGCGCTGAAGGAGTTGGTTGGGTGAAGCTGACTCTGGCCGGATGTCGGCGGAGCAGGTTCCGGCTGCGATGGTCGGATGGGCGGTCGATATTAGGCGTTGTCGGCGCACTCAAAAAACTTGTTTAGTGGTTGTTACACGGCTTTATATCATGTGTCTGATCATGTGATTGGATATTTGATTCGCGGTCGCAGCCGTAAGCGTTTGCTTTGAGTTGCGGCGGGTTGGCTGCGGAAGAGAGAGAGAGAGGCCTCGATTGAGATTGCGCGCTCGGCCGTGGAAAAAAGAGAGGGGGGATGGATGGGTTTCGCGGCAAAAAAATGGAGAGGCTGACGAGAGGGCGGCCACAAAAAGAGGGAGTGGCTGACGAGAGGGCGGCCGCGGCAAAAAAGGGAGAAGCTGACGAGAAGGTGGCCACAAAAAAAGGGAGAGGCCTCGGCGGCGTCTCCCTTCCTTGTTCAATCAATTTCTTACATTAACATGTTGATTGTGATTGTATTGACGCCAAAAATAGGCGGCGATTTTGCTTAACTAACGACCCATTAGCAAAAGCTGGCGAAGCGGCGTGGTGCGGTACGTGACAGCGGCGGGTGCGGGCATCGCCACCAAAAACAGGCGGTTTTGTATGATTAACGGCTAGTCGGCAAAGCGCCCGCTTTGGCGTAATGGCATATTATTTCCGAATTTTCAACAGCTGCCCAACTGACGCCAAAGTCGCTACCGGTGGATTTTAAGCGGCTGACTGACTGGCTGGTCGACTCGCACCGAAGCCAAGGTGTCGTAAAACTATTTAGGCGACTGCCCGACTGACGCGAAAGTTGCTACCGGTGAATTTTAAGCTGTTGACCTGTGCTGAGTCGGTCGGATTTCAAGTTGTTCCATTGCTTTAGCTGAGCGACGGTAACGTCGTATTTCACAGCTATATGGCCGATCGTTTCGCTCGGTTTAACGCGATGCGTGATCGTCAAATTGGCCTCCCCGTCGGCCACCTCCATCTCGAAATCGGCATTCGCGTCGTCGCCGGAGGCACTCAGGCGGAAACTCACATTTTTGTCGCCGTCGCTCGCGCTCGTGCCCTCACCCTCGCCTTCGCCCTCGCTCCTCGCTTCGATGCGGATGTCGACCCTATCTCGGTCGGAGGTGTTAGAGGCGCCATCGCCCTCAGGAGCGGCGGTGGACGTGGCCTCCAACGAGTCGATGGCCGAATCCGGGCCGACAATCCTTATTTCGCGCCTACCTGGCTGCCCGTCCGACCAACGTCCCGGCCGACCATCCGACCGCCTTCCCGGCCGCACGACATGGTGG
>JAITWI010000054.1 GCA_031285345.1 Alistipes sp. | reverse complement strand
GTTGAAGTAGGTGCTGTAGAACTCCGGATCGTCGAGCAGGAACAGATTTACCTTTTCGGGGTCGGACATCGTCCAGTAGCATCCCACGCGGTCGGAGAATCTGGTTTCGAGATAACCCGCTACGACGCTGCCGTCCGCACTTATGTTGTTGGCGGCATATCCGCGGGTATTGTCGCCGTCGCCAAGGCCCTCCGGATCGTGGCCGAGTACCGTAGGCGAGCCGTTTTGCCACACCACGGGCAGGTTTTGCAGCTGAGTGTTCTCGAAGTCTGTGCGGGGGTAGCTCACCATACCCGAGATGGCGGTTCCGTCGGCCGACACGCCCCATGCGATACCCGACGAGGGGGCTCTCCCCTCCAAGTCGCCGGGCAGGGTCAGCCACGTGAACTCCCCGCGGTCGATATCGAGCGAGAATGGCATGGTGTCTCCTCCCAAAAACGCGGCGCCAACTATCAACCCGGTGTCGCTCACGTCGTAGGCCAAATATCTGCCTTTGGATATGTCGTTCGGATCGACTTCGCCGCTGCCGCTGCCTATTGGCGTGGTCTGGTCGGTGCCGCGGTCGTACAGAAACGAGCGGTTGCCGCCCCAACCCACGACGTAGCGTCCGTTGGGAGAGACTGCCATGGCCGGCATATTGCCCACCTGTCGTACGATGAAAGAGGGGGTCGTGCCGCTTTGCACGACGGAGATGTGGCGGCTGATGCCCTGCGACGAGACCACCACCTCGCCCCTGCGTTCGCGATAGGCTCTGTTGGGCTGGGCGGTCAACTCCAATTTCAGCTCCGTGCGCGTACAGTCGATCCAGTCGGGCACAGAGGTCACCGTCCACTCTAAAGAGCTCTCCATGGCGACCACCTCGACGGCTACGGGAACGAACGACTCGCCAGGGAAAGAGACCGATTCGGGCGACAGGTGGATAAGCGCGCCCGGATTGCCGGTTTGGGTTACCGGAATCGTTTTACGTCCGCTTCCGGCACTGATCACGATCTGCCCCGTGCGCTCGCGAAACGACTCGTTCTCAGAGGCGGTGAGTGTGAGGAGTTGTCCTTCGCGTTCTGCGGCTATCCAGTCGGGCTTTTCTGAAACGTCCCAACTGTCGGCTCCGTTTACCGAGATCGATAAGGTTCGAGAATCGAACGCCGTGTAGGGAAACACGACGATCTCGGTTTCGCACAAAATCACCACGCTTGGCCCTTCGCTCTCCGCGCACGAAAACGACGAGGCGGCCGACAGTGCTACCAATGCCGTTGCCGTCAATAATTTTATATATCTCAATGCTTTCATAATCTGATTAGGTTATTCGGTTATTGCTCTGTAAAGTACCACGTTGCGCATGAAGTCCACGGGAGTGTATGTCACCACCCCAAAGCGTCCAGCGCGAAATGAGTAATAGGTATAGGTGATTATTCCCGTTTGACCGGCCACCATGGGATCGGGGTTGTTCGTGTATTCGGTCGGGAAGGCCATCACCTCGTTTATCACCCCGTTCACCTCCTCCGTGAAGGTGATTATTTCGAAGTCGTCGGCGGTGTAAATAGGAGTGTCGGTAGTCTCGTAATGGATCATTTTCCCCGAATAGTACTCCGTACCGCCCGCCGTGAACGCAGGGTCTAACATGATGTTTCCTCCCGGCACCGTCGGGGTGCCGTTGCTCATTCCGACGAACAACTTGTCGCCATCCTGTCTTATGCGCAGCGATATGCGTTCGGCCAAACTTGGGTCGGCGGCAATAAGATCGGTCATGAGCATCCCGCTGCCGTACATACCTATCAAAGCGTATCCGCCATCGATCATCTCGATGTCCAAGGTGCCGTTCCAAGTGTACAGCCCGCCTCCCGGCAACCAGCTTTCGGCGTTGTTGTCGGGCGCGCTTAGGTACTGGATATTCCATGTGCCGGAGATGTCCAAGTCGGGTTTGCCGTATTGATACACCTCGAAGGTGGTTTCGCCGCCGCGTTCGTTGGTGACCGTAACCGTGCCTGTTCTCGCCGCCGCGTCTTCGTTGGGTGCGACCGTCACCAGCATGGCGTAGCGGTCTATCTGGATATTGGTTATCCACGGCTTATCGCCCGTTGCCTCTATGGTTTTGCCGTTGGTTTGGGCAACGTTCTCTTTCGACAGGGTGCTCCCCTCGGCTGCGAAACTGAGCCTGGGCTCCATCATTAGGATCGAAAAGTCGGTTTCGACGTATGACTCCTGCGTGACCTTCACCGTCTTCTCCTCCGAACCGGCGGTTATGGTTATGGTCGCGGTTCGAGGCTGTTCTTCGAGATCGACGTTGCGCGACAGGGCTGCCACCTTGATTAGACCCGCTCCGGCGGCCATATCCAACCAATCGGCGTTTTCGGGGTCGTCATAGGTGAGTTTCGCGTCGAACTGTTCGGCGTCGGTTTCGAATTGCACGTTTCTATCCACGCGCATCTCGTCGAATTTGAATGTGATCTGTTCGGTGGAGACGGAGAGGGTGTTTTCTATCGTCTCCTCCTCCTCTCCCTCGTTTCCTGTTCCGGGTGTCGGTTTCTCGGGTTCGCCGCAGCCCGCTGCGAAAATAGCGATGGGCAGCGTCGCTAAAAGGTAAAATAGTCGTCTCATAATCTGTTTGGTTTAAATGATTTAGTTGGTTCGGAGCCGGGTTTCACGAAACATTTACGGGGCGCAAGATAGCGAAAAAACGGGCTACTTCAACCGTCGTTTGTCGAAAAACCGAGAGTTTGTTAAAAATCACACAACAGAGGCGTTCAGTGAAAAATTTTCACGCCCATCGCCCGCCGCTTGTTCGCCGTTCGCCCGTTCGCCGTCCACCCGCCGCTTGTCTGCCGCCTGCCGCTTGTCCGCCCGGGCCTATCGCGGTTTGCGAACGATGTGGAGCAACTCCGTTCGCAGGCCGAACCTCCTCTGCTCGTCGGGCGTGAGGGTGGCGAAGAAGTCGATCTCCGACACCTCGAAGCCCGCCTCGGCAAGACGCCGGCCGTAGTCGCGGCCATAGACCCGCCGATGGTCGTACTGCCCGAAAACGCGCGTGCGTTCCTCGGGCGAGGTTATCGAGTCGTCCTCGAAAGTCGCCTCGCGCCCCCGATCGACCGGCGACAGCAGCACCCCCCAACCCCCCGGACGCATCACGCGGAACATCTCGCGCATCGCCAGCCGGTCGTCGGGCACATGTTCGAGAACGTGGTTGCAGAAGACGACGTCGAAGGCGCCGTCCGCGAACGTGATGTTTTGAACGTCGAGGCGCACGTCGGCCAGGGGGCTTTCGAGGTCGGCGGTGATGTAGCTTCCGTGATCGCGGCGCACCTGTCGCGCCTCCTCGCTACTCGGTCGGGTCTGTACGTTTTGTACTATCCCCTCCCTCGCATCTTCGGTCGGCGCGGCATCTGCACCACGCTGACGAAAGCCCTCGTTCCGTTTCGAACCATATATTTTTTTGAACCTTTTAGATAGGCACACCTCCGGCGCGATGTGTAAAAACTTGGGGCCGCTCGTGGGCGGGTCGGTCTGGCGGCCCTCCTTCAAAAGATCGGTCTGGCGGCCGAGCCACAGCCACAGCAGCCGGTGGCGTTCCAGCGACAGGCATCCCGGACACAGGGCGTTCTTGCGCACCTCGACGTAGCCGTAGGGCATGAACCGCCGATAGCGCCCGCCGCAGATCGGACACTCCACCCCTTTGTCTTTTACGCGCCCGCCCCGCCCGGCCTCCATGCTGTCGCCGCGCGCCCGTAAGCCCACTTCGACCTTACCGCGCGCAGGCCCCCGCCCGACGGAGTAGTAGAGCCTCACCAGCGGCATCGCCAACCCCGCCAACCGTTGCAGCAGCGGCCGCGGTACCTTGTTGAGGATGAACCTAATCATTGCGGTCGCCGCCCAGCGCCTCCGACACCTCTTTTTCGGCCTTCGACAGGCGTTCGCGACACCATGCGATGAGCTCCGTGGCGCGCTTGACCTCCGCCGCCAGAGTGTCCACATCGAGCGAACCGTCTGCGAATCGCGACAATATTTTTTCGACCTCGGCCATCGCCTCGCCGTAACTTTTGGGTTGTTTTTCCATATCCGTAATTTTTTCTATCTGCTTGAAACTCAGTTTAGCCGCGGCCGTCGCCGCCCTAAATATCTTCTTGTGCGCGCCATGTATTCGGTGTAGGGCGCGCCGAAAGTTGCCGTCAAAAATCGCTCCTCCTGCAATATTTGCAGGTGATACACTATCGCGGTGCCGACCGTGAGTGCGGCCAAAACGGGGTTGAAAAACATGGCCGCCACCCCCGCGAACATCAGATCGAAACCCAAGAACGCCGGGTTGCGGCTGATGCGGAAAATCCCGCGGGTGACGAGCTCTGTCCGGCCGTTATCGGTGCGGTTCGCCGTTTCGACTTCGGTGCGGTTCTCCGTTTCGCCTTCCGGGATTTCCGTGCGCCAGCTGTCGGCCATGGTGCGCACCGCCACGCCGAACACCGCCACCCCCGCCAACGCTACAAAAGCCCCCGCGACCCGCAGCCACAGTATGTCGGCGTGGGTGTCGAGGGCGATGCTTGCGATTTGAGCGCCATACACGGCGAAGACCAACACCTTGAGCGTCAGCTCGGTGACGAATACCCGCCGCGATTTGCCTCCGCGCCTCAGCAGCGAAGTTCGCATCCCCTGCCGTTTTTGCGCCGCCATCTTGCCGAAGAAAATCACAAAAAACGCCGCCAAAATTCCCGCTCCCGCAAGTTGAAAAATCACGTTTTCACTCATGTTTTTTTACCTTAAAAGTTCCCTTTGCCACCGTTATTTCCAGAGGTTGGCCGTCCGGCAAAACGGAGGCGTCGGTAACCGCCGCGCCGACCGCTCCGTCGCTCGAAATGGTGCGCACGATCGCAAACCCGAGAGCCAAAATATTCTCCGGCCGGCGAAGCGCCACCACCCGCTCGAAGCCGTCCAATCGCTCGGCAGAACGCGACAAAATCACAAAAGGCCGTTCGCGAACCGCAGCCTCAGAGCCCTCCAGTCGCAACTTCTCCCGCAGTAATCGCTCGCCCGACAGCCGCGCCACATCGCCCGACAGCCGCTCCAGCCGCACCTCCATGCGCCGCGTCATTTCGGTCGCGCCAAGCGACACCACCCGCCCGGCACGCTCCAGCCGCGCCGCCGCACTCTCCAAAATCGCCGCCGCCTCGGAAAAAACGCGCTCCGAAAACCCGTCCAACAACGCGTCGAAATCGCCGAGCCGCTCGCCCAGCCACACCGCCACCGCCGTGGGGGTTTTGAACTCGCGAAAGGCCACCATGTCGGTCACGCTACGATCCTTGTCGTGGCCGATTCCGGTCAGCACGGGCAGAGGAAACTGCGCTATGTGGGAGGCGAGTCGATAGTCGTCGAACGCCGCCAAATCGGCCACCGAACCGCCGCCGCGAATCACCGCCACCGCGTCGAACTCATCGGCGCGAAAAGCGATCTGTTCCAACGCCGCCACCACCGTTTGAGTCGTCTGCGCGCCCTGCATCGTCGCCTCGAAAAGCGTCACCTCGAACCGCCACGGATAGCGCGCCAACTCCTGCGCGAAGTCGCGCCAACCCGCCGCCGTGGCCGATGAAATCACCGCAACGCGTTGAACCACAGGCTCGATATCCACCCCGCGATTCATGTCTAACACCCCGTCGGACTGCAAACGGACGATCGTTTCGCGGCGCACGCGTTCGGCCTCGCCCAGGGTATACGAAGGGTCTATGTCACTCACCACCAACGAAAAACCGTAGAGCTCGTGGTACGAAACGGTCACCTTGACCAACACCTTCATCCCCGCGGCAGGGAGAGAGCCCGTCACCCCGCGAAAATAGGCCGATAGCGACGCCCACACCCCGCGCCACGCCACCGCCCGAGCCTGAGCCTTGGGTGCGCCACCTGAACCCGAATCCGACCCCGACCTCAAACCCGAACCGCCGCCAAAGCCGCTGGAACCCGAACCCGACCCGCCCGAGCCGCCACCGGTGGTTTTGGAGATCGAAATTTCCGTTGAAGTCCTCTCCACCAACTCCATGTAGCAGTGGCCCGAGCCGTTGACCTTGAGCTCCGAAATCTCGGCCGCCACCCACACCGGCATCGGGAAAGCGGCGTTCAAAGCCCCCGCCACCATCCGCTGCAACTCCGACAGCGATAACTGTTTTTTTGTCTCCACAGAACACAAAATTACAAAAAAACCGCTAACTTTGGCCCAATGTTACGCAATCTACTGCTCGTTCTGTTGCTGTCGCTCCCAACGGCGATGTTTGCCCAAACCACCGTCACGGTCAGCGGAACGGTCACCGACGCGGCCGGCGGCCAGCCGGTGGAGGGCGCCACGGTGTTCGTGACCGGAACCGCGCACGGCGGCGCAACCGACTCCGAGGGTCGCTACTCGTTTACCGTTAACGCGGGTCGACACACCGTCGGCGTATCCCACGTCAGTTACGCATCTTCGCAGAGGACTATCGCCCTGTCGGCCGACGCCACGGTGGACTTCGCGCTCGACGCCGACATCCGCATCGACGAGGTGGTGGTGCTGTCGCGCGCCGAGGACATAAACGTCACCCGGGTGCTCACGGGGGTGGACTATCTCGACATAGATCAAATCCGCCGGATGCCCGCGCTGCTGGGCGAGGTGGACGTCATCAAGGCCATTCAGATGATGCCGGGGGTGCAGATGACCTCGGAAGGGGGCTCGGGATTCAGCGTGCGCGGCGGCTCGCCCGACCAAAATCTTATCCTGCTGGACGAGGCGGTGATCTACAACCCGTCGCACCTGATGGGCTTCTTCTCGATATTCAACAACGACTTCGTGAGCTCGGCCGAGATTTACAAGGGCGACATGCCGCTGCGCTACGGGGGCAGGCTGGCTTCGGTGCTGGAGGTCAACACCATCGACCGTCAGCCCGAGCGCTTCACCGGTACCGGCGGGGTGGGTCTCATTTCGAGCCGCGTGATGCTTGAGGGACCCATCGGCGAGAATACCTCGTGGCACGTGGGCGGCAGGCGCAGTTACGCCGACATTTTCCTGCCGCTGGCCAAAGACCCGGCGGTGAAGGATGCGATGATTCACTTCTTCGACCTGAACGCCAAGTTGACCCACCGATTCTCGAAGCGCGACATGGTGCAGGCGAGCGGATACTACGGCGGCGACGCGTTCGGCATGAGCGACATGGGGCAGGTGAGGTACGGCAACGCGGCGGCCACCCTGTCGTGGCGCAGAATGTGGAACGAACGCCTCACGAGCCGCCTGGGCTTCAACTTCAGCGACTTCACCCTGCGCGTGAAATCGAACATGCCGGGGCTCGACGCGGCGTTGCGGTCTAACATCCGCGACTACCAGTTGAGGCTCGACTTCGAGCACAAAGCGGGAACGCTGCTCAACCTCTCCTACGGCGCCTCGTCGATGCTGCATCAGTTCCGTCCCGGCCGGCTCGACGCCGAGGGGATAGACCTGGTGCCGGTGATAGGCAACAACGCATTGGAACACACCGTCTACGTTCAGAACGAACAGCCGGTGGGAGAGAGGGTGATGGTTCGTTACGGCGCGCGGTTCTACGCGTTCCAAAATATGGGCGAGGCGGTGGTCTACCGCTACGACGACGAGTACAACGCCCTCGACTCGACTCGCTACGCCCCGGGCGAGATATACAACACCCGCGTGGCCGTGGAGCCGCGCCTCGGGCTGCTGGTCAAAACGGGCGACAACTCGTCCGTCAAGGTGTCGTACGCCTACAACACCCAGTTCATGCATCTGGCCAACAACTCGGCTTCGGGCTCGCCGTTGGACATATGGTTCTCGTCGGGGCCGAACATCCTGCCCCAGCGCTCGCACCTCTTCTCGGTGGGCTATTTCCGCAACCTAAGGGGCAATATGTTCGTTCTGTCGGCCGAGGTGTACTACAAGAGCATGCGCAACACGATCGACTTCAAGGATGGCGCCAACCTGATGCTAAACACCCAGTTGGACGGCGAGATAAGGGCGGGTCGCGGCCGGTCGTACGGGCTGGAGCTGTCGGCCGCAAAGACCAAAGGCGCGCTCACCGGATTCGTCAACTACACCCTGTCGCGCTCCGACCGCAAGATTGCCGGCATCAACGGCGGCAAAAGATATCCCGCCCCGTTCGACAAGCCGCACATGCTCAACGTCGCGGCCAGCTACAAGATTTCGCCCGCGTGGGAGGTGGCTCTGAGTTGGATATACGCCACGGGCAATCCGACTACCTATCCTGTGGGCAAGTTTGTGATCGACGGCGAGCAGGTGGTGTTGTACTCCGACCGCAACGCCTACCGAATGCCCGACTACCACCGGATGGACGTGTCGGTGACCTGGCATCCGCCGCACAGAAGCGGCCGCAGATGGCGGGGCGAGTGGAACTTGTCGGTGTACAACGCCTACGGAAAGAAAAATCCCTGGATGATACGGTTCGAGGAGGGAGCTTCGGGTTTGGATGCGGGCTCGGGAGGCGGTGCCGGTTCTGGTGTCGGTTCTGGTGTCGGTTCGGGTGTCGGTTCTGGTGTCGGTTCGGGTGCCGGGGTGGTTCCGGGCGCCAACTACGCCGAGATGACCTACCTGTTCGGGGTGGTGCCGTCGATTACCTATAATTTTAAGTTCTGATGGCGGCAACGGCAACGGCCGCGGCGAATCTTAGCTACGCGAAAAGGGCATGAAAATTAGAATAGACACATATTTATCGGCAATCGGAACGGTTGCGCTTCGCGTCGGCTGCATCGCGTCGTTTTCGTGCTGCACTGCGTCCATGTTTTTTGCGGTCGGCTGCACCGCACCGATCGACATATCGGTGCGCGACGCGGAGGCCCGCCCGGTGATCTACTGCACCTTGACCGACCGGCTCGAACCGCAGCGGGTGGAGGTCGGCCGCACCGCCCCCTATTTTTCGGTCGTGGCGGAGGCGTGGGTCGACGATGCCGCGGTGACGATATCTTCCTCCGGGGGCGACCTCTTCGACGCGGTTTGGGACGGGGAGCGCAAGGCCTACCTCACCGAACCGTTCGCCGTCGAGCCCGACGTGGACTACACCCTTTCGGTGACGTTCGATTTCGACGGAGACGGGCTGATGGAGACCTACACCGCCACCACCCGCGCAAAAGAGCCCCCCGTCGCCGGCTCGTTGACCTACGGGCCCGACCAGGTGCTGGAGTCGATCGCCATAGAGCCCTACGACATGCCGATGTCCGACATTCCGCTCTACGTGCTCAAACTATCGGGCCACGACCCCCCGGGACGCGATTTTTACGTTTTTAGGATTGAGATCGACGGTGAGCTTCGCCGCGGGATAGCCGAATGGATGACGGTGGGCGATCTGATGTTTCAGGACGGTGCGATAGATGACTTTCCGTTGGGTCTTTTTGCCGCCCAGCCCGACGAACAGGATCCCGACGCGATGTGGTTTCCGCCGGGCGCCCGCGTCAGGCTGTTAGTGTCGGACGTGGAGATGGATTTCATGCGCTTCGTGTCGGAGGTGCAGGGCTCGGGCGGCGGCGCCAATCCCATGTTCGGCGGTCCGCCCTACAACATGCGCACCAACATTTCGGACGGCGCGCTGGGGTGGTTCGGCAGCCTCTGGTCGCTGCCGTTGGAGGCCACTGTGCCCGGCACGCCGAACCCGAACCCGTAACGCTAAAACCTGACGCCTACGCCGAGCGACAGGCCGAAAGTGTTGACGCCGTATCCGGCGAGGTTTCGTCTGTAATAGGCCATTGGTTCGAAAAATACCTTTTCCGACACGAATAAGTCGTATCCGAGGGCCGCTTCAAGAGTGGACGCTAAACCTGAGTCGTTGCTTGCCGCGACTCCCCTGTATGCGATCCGGGCGAAGAGGTTGTCTACCGGATAGTAACGAACCCCCGCGCCGAACACGAAGGACGAGACGCCATCGGAATCCTCCGTCTTCCCGTAGTCGAAACCAAGTTCGGCCTCCACGGCGAATTTGTTCGAGATGAAGTAGCCGCCACCGGCCGCGATATCGAAATCCGTTACGGAGAGACTGTCCGTCAGCCTTTCCGAAAAAGAGAGATCCAGCCCCGAGCCCCTGGCGCCGACAAACCAGTCGCCTTTGTCGAACTTTTGAGCGTTCGCACTAACCGCCGCCACGATGGCGAGCGCCGTCGCAAAAAACGAAACAAGCATCCTTTTCATGATCGTGATGTTTTTTAGGTTGTGATATGATGGGTTGTCATGACATCAAAGTCGTTTTAGGCGACAACACAAAGTAAAAAAATAGTTTCGACAATTCCAAATATTCGCGGCCGTTTTCGCCGCCTTTTTCACTATCTTTGCACCCACTTATGGCAGACAACATAATACTGGGCAGGCTCGACGGCCTGCGCGCGAAATACGACGATCTTCAGGCGCAGATGACCGCGCCCGACGCGATGAGCGACATGAAACGTTTTGTGGCGCTCAACAAAGAGTACAAAGACCTCACACCCATCATCGAGGCGAGCGAACAGTATCGCACCGCGTTTTCGAACCTGGCCAACGCCAGGGACGTCTTCGCGACCGAAAAGGACGAGGAGTTCCGCGAGATGGCGCGCGAGGAGATCGCCTCGCTCGAACCCGAGTTGGAGCGTCTCGAAGAAGAGATTAAACTGCTGCTTATCCCCAAGGATCCGCAGGACGACAAGAACGCCATTTTGGAGATTCGCGGCGGCACGGGCGGCGACGAGGCGGCCATCTTCGCCGGCGACCTCTACCGCATGTACATTCACTACATCGAGACCCGCGGCTGGAAATATGAGATCAACAACATCAGCGAGGGCTCGTCGGGCGGCTACAAAGAGGTGGTCTTGAAGGTGATAGGTTCCGGAGTGTATGGCGTTTTGAAATACGAGAGCGGCGTGCATCGCGTGCAGCGCGTGCCTCAGACCGAGACCCAAGGGCGCGTACACACCTCGGCGGCAAGTGTGGCGGTGCTGCCCGAGGCGGAGGAGTTCGACATCGAGCTCAACATGAACGACATCCGCAAGGACACCTTCTGCTCGTCGGGCCCGGGCGGTCAGAGCGTCAACACCACCTATTCGGCCATTCGCCTGACCCACATCCCCACCGGCATCGTCGTGCAGTGTCAGGATCAAAAATCGCAGCTCAAGAACTTCGACAAGGCGCTGGAGGAGTTGCGCACCCGCATATTCAACCTCGAATACCAAAAATACTTGGACGAAATCGCAGGCAAGCGCAAAACCATGGTCTCCACGGGCGACCGCTCGGCCAAGATCCGCACCTACAACTATCCGCAGGGGCGCATCACCGACCACCGCATCGGCTACACCATCTACAACCTCGGTCCCTTCATGGATGGCGAGATTCAGGATATGCTCGATCAACTCGTCGTGGCCGAAAACGCCGAACGCTTAAAGGAGGCATCGTTATGACGCGCGCAGAACTTTTTGAACAGATAAAGGCGAAGAAGAGCTTTCTTTGCGTGGGGTTGGATACGGATTATTATAAAATTCCGCAATTTTTACGAGATAAATACAACAAAAAAGCTATAAAAAAACGTCTTGTTAATACTTCGGAAACCATTTTTAGGTTTAATAAGGGGATTATAGATGCAACGGAATCGCACACAATAGCGTATAAGCCTAATTTGGCTTTTTATGAAGCGGCGGGTGAATTTGGTATGACTGCTTTGAGGGATACGTGTAGGTACATTCGAAGCAAATACCCTAATTTATTGGTTATAGCGGATGCTAAAAGAGGAGATATAGGGAATACGAGTGAGATGTACGCAAATGCGTTGATAGGTCGTCGTAGTATGATTTTCGACGCGGTAACTTTGGCCCCATACATGGGTCGCGACACGGTCACGCCGTTTCTGAAATACGCCGACAAATGGGCTGTCGTTCTGGCACTTACGTCGAACAAAAGCGCCGACGACTTCGAAACGTTGGAGCTCGCTGACGGCAAAGGCCCGCTCTGGAAAGAGGTGCTTCGCAAGGCCGCGACGTGGGGGGGCGAAAAGACGCTCGACAACACCATGTTCGTGGTTGGCGCCACCCGCGCCGAGACGCTGCGGGAGGTGCGCGAAATCGTCCCCGACCACTTCCTGTTGGTTCCCGGGGTGGGGGCGCAGGGCGGCTCGCTGGAGGAGGTGGCCGCCAACGGCATGAACTCGTCGTGCGGGCTGTTGGTCAACTCGTCGCGCGGGATAATCTACGCCGGAGCGGCTGATGCGGGATCTAACGAGCCCGATTCGCGCTGGAACACAGACCCGAACTATTTCGCGACCGCCGCCGCCGAAGAGGCCCGCAAAATGGCCGCCGAGATGGCCTCGCTGCTCGAAAAATATCTTTAGGTAGCGAAGAGACGCAATCGTAGTCGAGATGGCCACCCTGCTCGAAAAATATCTGTAAAAGTTATAAACACCGCCTTGCGGAGAGTGAAAAGTGTCACATATGTGACACTTTTCTTATTCGCGCTCGGTTCACTTTTCGATAGTCACCGCCACCCGCGCCGCCTTGCCGCCTAAGGGAGGGGCGAGTTTGGCGACCGTCACCCGGGCTCGCAAAACCTGCGGAAAGCGCCCTTTTATGCCTTCGGCGATGCGGTGAGCTACGTGTTCGATGATGCGCGAGGGGATGGCCATCTCGGCGCGTGCCAACTCATACACCTCCACGTAGTTGACCGTTCCCGTCACGTCGTCGGCCTCGATGGCGTTCTTGCCGCCGGCCGCCAAGCCCGGAAGTTCGGCCTCGATGGCGTTCTTGCCGTCGCCAGCCAAGCCCCCCGCCAAGTCACCACACGTCACGCCCGTCACGCCGCCACCAACCGCAGTCACGCCCGGCACGCCGCCTCCAGCCAAGTTCCCTGCCGCCGCCACACCCGCCACGCCGCAACCCGCCCCCAAAACCTCCAGCTCCACGTCGACGGTGTAGTTGCCGCCAACGGTCTGCTCCACGTCGTAGCAGCCGTGGTGGGCGCGGAACTCCATGCCGTCGATATTAATAGTGTACACCATCGCCCGCCGCAGTTAAAAGAGATATTTCTCGGTTTTGACCTTGGTCACCAGGTCGGCTATGTCGGCCCACGCCTCCTCGCCGAAGGTGGTGCCGACGACTTCGATTACCTTGCCGGCCACGATGGCGCCGATGGTGCCGCACTGCCGCAGGGTCAGCCCCTCGCAAAGGCCGTACAAAAATCCGGCGGCGTAGAAGTCGCCCGCGCCGGTGGTGTCGACCCTGTTGGCCGCCTTCATGATGCCCACGTGCACCACCTCGGAGCCGTGTTTGATGACCGCGCCCGTGATGCCGGTCTTGACGATCACCAGCTCGCACATCTCGGAGATGGCTTGCAGGGCGTTGAGGGGCTCCCGTTCGCCGGTGAAGGCGTGCGCCTCGGTCTCGTTGGCGAACAGAATGTCGATGTGGTCGCGCACGAGTTTTTGCAAAAATTCGAGGTTCTCCTCCACCACGTTGAAGCTCGCTAGGTCGATCGCCACTTTGAGCCCACGTTCGCGCGCCGTGCGGGCTGCGGTCTCGATAAGCGAGTGGTTCTGCACCAGATATCCTTCGAGGTAGAGGCAATCGAAGCCGGCAAAGAGTTCGGGCGAAACTTCGGCGGCGGTCATCTCCAGCGCCGCGCCCAAAAATGTGACCATCGTGCGCTCGCCGTCGGGCGAAATCAAAGATACGCAGCGGCCGGAGTGCTCGGTGCCGCGGAAAATGTGGGGCCGTATGTCGATGTTGACCAGCGCCTGTTCGAAAAAGTCGCCTGTGGTGTCGACCCCTACCTTGCCCACAAAGCCGGTCGGGGTGCCCAATCGTGCCAGCGCGCGAATGGTGTTGGCCGCCGAGCCGCCCAGCGAAAGCGTGTACGGTAGCCCCGCCACCGATTTGGATATCTCTTTTTGCTGCGCGCTGTCGACCAGACTCATGCTGCCTTTGGGCAGCGAAAATTCCGACAGTATATCGTCGTTGCGCAGGTTGACAAGCATGTCGGTGAGGGCGTTGCCCAATCCTATAACGTTTTTCATATTGTTCGAGTTATTATGCAGAACCCGCAAAAGTATGAAAAATTAAGATTTTTTTATAAATTTGCGCAACTATTGTATTGTTACGCTTTAAAACACTCAACCATTATGTCGAGATACCAGGACGAATACGAATACGAGGACGATTACGCCGCCGGGAACCAGGCGGGAAAGTCGCTGAAGGGATACAAAGTGGTGGTGGTGCTGCTGGCCGTGATTCTCGTGGCGGTGTCGGGGCTCTACTTCTATCAGTCGCATCAGCAAAAGGCCGAATACATGGCCGAAAAGGAGCTGCTTTTGGGCGATATGCAGGTGCTGAGCGAAGATCTTTCGAACCTCGAAACCACGAACGTCGCTCTGGGCGACAGCATCATCATGCAGCGCAACCGCACCGACTCGGTGATGGGCGCGCTGGCCAAGGAGCGCAGCATGAACCGAGCCACCATCCGGCGCTACGAGAAGGAGTTGGGTCTCATGCGCACCGTGATGGCCGGATATATCCACACCATCGACTCGCTGGGGCGACTCAACAGGCGGCTGATAGACGAAAACGTGGGGATGCGGCGCGAGATAACAACCGAGCGCCTCAGGGCTGACATGGCCGAAGAGAGGGCTTCGGATGCCGACGTAAAGATCAGGCAGGGGGCCCGGGTGTTGGCGCGCGACATGCGTCTGGTGCTGCTCAACGCCAACGACCGCGAGGTGACTCGTGCGGCGCGCGCCAAGCGTCTGAGGGTCGATTTCACCCTGTCGGCCAACAGTCTGGCCAATCCGGGCAATCGTCCGGTGTGGGTGCGCGTCACCGGCCCCGAGGGCTATGTGCTGGCCAATCCTTCGTCCGCTACGTTCGACCACGAGGGCGATCCGCTGGTCTACTCGGCCATGCGTGAGGTGGACTACCAGAGCTCCGACCTCGAAGCGAGCGTATTCTACTCGGGTGGCGGGATCACCGCCGGAACCTACCGGGTAGAGGTGTTTATGGACGGACTTATGGCCGGAGTGACGGAGATTTTGCTGCGGTAGCGAACGCTTATGCTAACACGCTGTAAGTATGCAGACGTTTGATACGGCGTAAAAGAAGAGAAGCGGCTTTTGGCCGCTTCTCTCTTTATATAAAACCACAACTACTCGTCGATCTCGACCGAGCCGTCGGCCAGGACGTTGAAGTCGACCTCGTAGTATTGAATCGAGCTTTGGCCGGCGCTCTCGACAACCTCGTTGCCGTCTTCGGTGATGTTGATGTTGAAACGGGCGTTGATCTCTCCGTCCCGCCTGCCGCCGATCGTCTCGTCGATCCAATATCCGCCGATGCTCTTAAAGGTGTAGCCCTCGGGCAACAGCGCCTTGGCGGCGTCGTACTGCGCCTGAATCTTGACAGGGTCGATCATCTCGAACGGAATGCCCACCACGTTTTCGAACGTGGCTTCGCGCGCGACGCGGCCGACGGCCTCCCGCAGTTCGCCAACCGAGCCGGCACCCGGGCCTCCGAGAATGAAGGTTTGCGAGTAGTTGCCGCCCTTGCTGTTGACCAGACCTACGTCCATCGACAACAGGTCGTTCTCCAGCTCCTCGCCCTCGAACCAGTGGATGTGGGTAACCTTCCATTGGGTCTGGTCGATGCTCTCTTTGAGCGTTTCGGCCACCTTGGCGGTAGCCTCCTCGGTGTCCATTTTAGTGCCGCCGACGGCGTTCGACAGCGCGTCGCAAGAGACGACGGCGAGGGCGCAGGCGGCAAATGACAGGTAAACAAGTTTTTTCATAGTATTAAAATTCGGTTAAAATGTAGTGCGTTATCACGGGCGCGACTACGGTTCGGAGCCGACAAGCCGCAGGCGACCGCTATTCGGTCGGATAGGCGTCGCGGTACCACGCCGTTTCTTCGTAAAAAGGCATCAGCGGGGCGGTGCCGCTCCACGGGATGAAGGTCGAAAGGCCCGAAAACCAATCCACGGGAATGTACACCCCGGAGGTGTTCGTGTACATATTGGAGTAGAAAAATTCGGTGTGGCCGGCGTAGACCACCGCGTCCGACAACGCCGCCTCGAAATCGCGATACAGAGCGCTCTCGGTGTCGACGCCACCCTTGCGGACGAAGTCGCCCAGGTCGTAGAACACGTGGGTGCGGAGCCCGTCGTAGAATTGCACGCCCACATCGTCGCCTTCGACGGTCGAGGCGGTCGCGGGATTGGTCATGCCCGCCCACTCGGGGCTCTCCATTATGGCGCGCACACTGCGGGCGAGACTCTCCAGCCGGTCCGTCCTCACGAGCGACAGGGTGCCGTAGGGGTTGAGGGGGTGGTTCTTGTAGTAGTTCACATAGTCGGCGACGAGGGCGGACAGATCGCCCCATCCGACCCCGCTGACCACATTGGGCTCGACGTCGCCCGGTTCGACCTTGAACAGATTCCTCACCACGCGGTCGTAGGGGAAACCCTCTATCATAATCTCGGTCGGCGAGGCGATGAAGTAGTCGGCCAGGTGGCGGATCTCGTACTGAGCCTCGACGGAGGCCATGAAACAGTCGTCGAAGATTATGAAGTCCCACTCCCACTCGTCCAGCGCGTCGGCGAACTCGGCAACGTCCATCGTTTCGTTTTTATCGGACGACAGATAGCGGGTGGCGGGGGTGTCGGGGTTTCCGAAGGAGGTTTCGGCGCTTCCGGAGCGGGTGGCGGGGCTGTCGGGTATCTGCCACAGAGGCGCGAACATGTCGGGGTCGAAGCCGCCTTCCGAGCCTGTTGTCATTGCGTCGCCGCCTTCAGGAGCACTGCCGTCTTCAGGGGTGTGGTAACCGCCGGGGGCGCGCCGTCCGATGCCGGTGTCGTTGGCCTTGGGGATCCAGCCGCGGCCGTGCGAGCCGAAAGCCAGACCGTAGTGGTTGGCCGGGGCGAGGGTGCGCATGTCGCCCACCACCGCCGCGACGGTCTCCACGTCGAACGACGACATCTCCTCGCCGTAGTTTTTGAGCACCCTTCGCAGGTAGCCGCCATTCTCGCGGGGGGCGCACACAAGTTCGTATATCACGTTACAGTAGTCGTAGCCCGTCGTTTGGGCATATTCGCGGTGGAACACCAGCACGCGATGACCCTTGGCCAACACACCTTCGGCCACCGCCCTGCCCGCCTCGGCGACGTCGGCCTCGAACCATGGGCTGCCGATGTTGTCGTACATAAGAAAGGTCTTTGCGTCGGGGTCGATGCGCGGAAGTGGTTCCGGTGTCGGCTTTTTTTCGCACGACGCGAGAAACAGCACGGCCATGGCGACGCACGCCAACAGATATTTCGATTTTTTCATTGGTGCTCCGATTTTCAAAACAACTTCGTTATAACGGTATTCCGTTGAACTCCCATTTGTGGTCCTTTTCGATTCGCGGGCCGTCGAACGGCTTCCAGTAGACGCGGTCGTAATTAAAGAAGTATCCCCTCACTCCGGCGTCGTTCTTCTCGACCTGAATGTACTCCACCGTGCGCGAACGCACCTGTCGGTTGGCTATGCGCAGACCCATCGCGCCCACTATGTCGTTGGCGTGCGAAAAGCGCAGAATGTGCCACGGCGACGATTCGCGCCTGCCCGTGCCAGAGGAGGTTATCGCACCCACTATCCCGCGAAATCGGTCGGCGCTCTTTTGCGCGTTGGTCGTGTCTCCTATGAGCTCGTAGGCGTAGGTCATCATGTTGACGTTGCCCGGGTTGAACGGGTCGACCAGCATGTTAGCCTGCGCCGCCGCCAAAATTTCGAGAGCGTCCTCCCGGGTGGGGGTGTCGGCTCCGGGTGTGGCGTCGGTGCGCACGAAAATCTCCAGTATGGCGTTCTCACCCGGCAGGGGTCGGTGCGAGTCGTAGCCCGGTTCGTAGGCGTAGCCATAATATAGATAGTGGTAATCCTCGGCCGTCAGCGTCTCGTCGCCCTGCATGTAGCGCGCCATCAGCCGCGGGTAGAAGAACTCCGAGTCGGGCGAGATGGTGCGGTTGACTATATCCTCCTCGTCGGGGATTCTCAGGACGGGCTCTTGGTCGGGGATCGTCGACGCCACGGAGGGCGTCTCCCCGTCAGGGGCTTGTCGCAACTCAGGCTCCTGCGCGCGCAGCGTAGTGACGCTTAGCAAAGTTACCGCGAAAGACAAACATCTTCTCATGTCGGTACGCTAACGCAAAAAGGGAGCCAAATATTTCGTCATTTCGGCACGCAGGGCGGGCGAGCCCTCCACTAACGGCAGTCGCATGTCTGGGCGGCACACTCCGAGGATGTCGAGGGCGGTCTTGACCCCCGTCGGGTTGCCCTCGGCGAACAGCAGCGGGATTATCGCGGCCAGGTCGGGCTCCATCGCGCGGGCCGAGGCAGTGTCGCCGTCGAGGGCGGCGTGCACCATGCGGCCTGTTTGGGCGGGCAGGGCGTTGGCCAACACCGAGATGAGGCCGTGACCCCCCGCCTCCACGAGCGGCAGCACCATGGCGTCGTCGCCCGAGATGACCAAAAAATCCTCCGGCGCCTGTGCGAGTATCGCCTTCATCTGGTCGATGTCGCCGCTCGCCTCCTTTACTCCGATCACGCTCGGTACCTGGCGCGCGATCCTCAGGGTTGTTTCGGCGGTGATGTTGACGCCCGTGCGACCCGGAATGTTGTAGAGTATCACAGGCAGGGGCGACGCCTCGGCCACGGCGCGATAGTGGCGGAATAGACCCTCCTGAGTGGGCTTATTGTAGTAGGGCGCGACCGACAGGATGGCGTCGAACCCCGCCGTGTCGAACGCTTTTATGTCGGCGCACAGCCCGGCCGTGTCGTTGCCGCCCATGCCCAACACCAACGGTTTGCGTCCCGCGTTGCGCTCCCCGATATATTTGGCGACGGCGGCGCGTTCGGCCCGGCTGAGGGTGGGCGTTTCGGCGGTGGTGCCCAGCGCGACGAGGAAATCGACCCCGCCCTCGATCACATGATCCACGATGCGCCCCAGGGCGTCGAAATCCACTTCGCCTTTGCTGTCGAACGGCGTCGCAAGCGCAACCCCGATCCCTTTGAATTTGCTGTTTCTCATACTGATTGCAAAGATATGAAACAAGTTAGAATAATCTTCCCTGCGAGGGATTTTTTTCGATTTTCGAGTCGGCTGCTGCTGCTTTTTTGTCGCCTGTCGTCTCTCCGTCTCCCGGGTTTTTGTCGCCGATTAGTTCGATAAAACGCTCTTCGTCGATGAATTCGATGTTCAGTTTTCGGGCCTTGGCGAGTTTTGCGGGGCCGACCTTGTCTCCGGCGAGGAAAAGATCTGTGTTCGCCGCCACCGCCGCCTGATTTTTGCCGCCGTGGAGTTCGACGAGCGCCTTCAGTTCGTCTCGACTGTGCCCCGCGAACGAGCCCGAGAGGACGATGTTTTTGCCCGCCAACGCGTCCGACAGCCGCGCCGTCTCTTCCGCCTCGAACCTCAGCCCCGCCGCCCGAAGTCGCTCCAAAATGGCAAGGTTCTCGGGGTCGGAGAGGTATTCGCGGATGCTGGCGGCAATCTTCGCGCCCACCTCCTCTGCTCCGGCCAACTCTTCGACGGAGGCGGCGGCGAGGGCGTCCATAGTGCGGAAATGCGCCGCCAGGTAGCGCGCCGTGGTCTCGCCCACGAACCGGATGCCGAGCGCGAACAGCACCCTTGCGAATGGCACCCGGCGCGAACGAGCCACGCCTTCGACTATGCCCGCGGCCGATTTTTCGCCCAGACGCGGCAACGGCGACAGATCCGCGGCGCGCAGCGAATAGAGGTCGGCGGGGGTCGAGGCGAGCCCTTGGGCAACCAACAAAGCTATCGTCTCCTCGCCCAGGCCGTCGATGTCCATCGCCCTGCGCGACACGAAGTGGGCGATGCGGCCCACGATCTGCGGCGGGCAGTGGTTTTGGTTCGGGCAGTAGTGGCGCGCCTCACCCTCGATGCGAACGAGCGCCGCTCCGCAAGCCGGACAGGTGGTCGGAAATTGTAAGGTTGCGCTCTCCGCCGGGCGTTCCGAAAGTTCTACTCCCGTGATCTTGGGGATAATCTCGCCGCCCTTTTCGACCCACACGGCGTCGCCCACGCGCAGGTCCAACAGCGCGATCTGGTCGGCGTTGTGCATCGAGGCGCGACGGACGGTCGTTCCCGCCAGCTGCACCGGCTCCAGATTGGCCACCGGGGTGACGGCGCCCGTGCGACCGACCGAAAACTCTACGCTTTTTAATCGGGAGAGCGCCCTTTCGGCCGCGAACTTGTACGCCACCGCCCAGCGGGGCGATTTGGCCGTCATTCCCAGCCGACGCTGAAGGGCGAAGGAGTTGACCTTGATGACTACCCCGTCGGTGGCGTAGGGCAGCGAGTGGCGAAGGGCGTCCGTCTTCGCTATGTAGGCGTTGATCTCGTCCAAAGAGCGGCACGTGCGAGTGTGTTCCGACACGCGGAATCCCCACCGCCTTGCCGCGTCGAGACTCTCGGAATGGGTCGCGAAGGGTAGTCCGTCGCCCGCCACGCCGTAGAGAAAGGCGTCGAGTCCGCGCCGCGCCACCGCCGAGGGGGATTGAAGCTTCAGGCTACCCGCCGCCGCATTGCGCGGATTTGCAAAAGCGGCTTCGCCCGCCTCCGTCCGCTCGGCGTTGAGGCGCTCGAAAGCGGCCAGTGGCATCAAAATCTCGCCCCTTATTTCGAACGAGGCGGGAAGGTCGCCCCCGGAGAGTTTTAGGGGGATGGAGCGGATGGTGCGCACGTTGTCGGTCACGTCGTCGCCACGCACTCCGTCGCCTCGGGTGGCCGCCCCGGTCAACGCGCCGTTATGGTAGCTGAGCGATATGGCCGTGCCGTCGAACTTCAATTCGCACACATACTCCACGTTTTCGTCGGTGTCGGCCTCCACCCGGCGGCAAAAATCGGCGACATCCTCCATAGAGTAGGTGTTGGCAAGCGAGAGCATCGGCCAGCGATGAACCACCGACGCGAACCCGCCTCCGCTCCCGGCTGTGAACCCTCCGCTCACATCTCCCGCGCTTCCGCCATTGCCTCCCGTGCCCACGCCGTCGCCGGTGAGGTCGCTCCCCACCCGACGCGTTGGCGACAGGGGGTCGTCCAGCTCGGGATGGGCGGCCTCCAGATCGGCCAATTCGCGCATCAGGCGGTCGAATTCGGCGTCCGAAATTTCGGGAGAGTTGTCTATGTAATATTTGTGGTTGTGGCGTGAAAGTTGTTCGCGCAGAGCTCTTATCCGCGATTCCATCGGCTTTAATTTTGTGTAAAAATAATAAATATTTCGGAGCGACCGTTTCTATTCCCTGTAATTTGATTATACTTGCACAAAATTTCAAAAACCCATTCAACGCGCCACGCAAATGTCCAAAGAGACCACGACAACGAAAAAGAGACTTATAGTCAGTTTCCACAACCTCTCGCCCGAGCTGCAGGAGGAGCTCAAAAGGCAGTATCCGCTGGGGTACACCGACAAGATGATCCGAATAGAGAAGGGCCCGGGTGACTTTTTCTACGCCGTGCTGCTCGAAACGGCCGACATCAACTACCTGGTGAAGGTCGACGTGAAGATAGACGACGACCCCGAAGAGGAGGAGGACAAGGGATATTACGACGACGACATTAAGGGCGCCGAGGAGATCGCCGACGACGAGGGCGACGAGGACGACGACATGTAGAATGCAAAAGATGGAGAACATAATAGAACCCCTATCGAGGGATCTTTTGGAGAGGGAACTCACACCCGCGCGCATGATCAGGCGCACGGGCAAGGCCGACAACGAAATATATGTCGTCACGGCCGCCGAGTGCCCCAACGTGATGTTGGAGATAGGGCGACTTCGTGAGTTGGCGTTCCGCACCGCGGGCGGAGGCACGGGTCAGAGTGTCGACATCGACGACGACGACCGCGCCACCGACGGCTACCGCCAGCTCATAGTGTGGGATCCGGCCGCCAGGGAGATTCTCGGGGGTTATCGCTTCATCGTCTCCACCTCGGGCCATCCGGCGCACCTGTCGTCGGAGCACTACTTCGGGTTCAGCGAACTGTTCCGCACCAAATATCTGCCCCACACGATCGAACTGGGACGCTCGTTCGTCATCCCGCGAAAAGGCGAGGGAGGCACCCGGAATCCCAAGATACTCTACGCGCTGGATAATCTGTGGGACGGTCTGGGGGCGCTGATGATCCGCAATCCCGAATCGAAATACTTCTTCGGCAAGGTGACCATGTACGGCGACTACAACCGCGAGGCGCGCAACCTGCTGCTCTGTTTTTTGCAAAAATATTTTCCCGATCGCGAGAATCTGCTCACGCCTATCAACCCGGTGGAGTTGGATATGAACGAGGCGGAGGTGTCGGCGCTGTTCGACGGCGGCGGCTACGAGGAGGATCTGAAGATTCTGCACTCGCGGGTGAAGGCGTTGGGCGAGACGGTGCCGCCGCTCATCAACTCCTACATGAACGTGTCGCCCTCGATGAAGGTGTTCGGCACGGTGACCAATCCCGACTTCGGTGGCGTCGAGGAGACGGGCCTTTTGATCACCATCGGCGACCTCTACCCCGACAAGGTGGGGCGCCACCTCGACATGGATCTGGCCAACATAGAGTTGGTGTAGTTCGTTTTGACGGCATTTGGATCCGGCCAACATAGAGTTGGTGTAGCCCGTTTTGATTTCCCGTTTTCGCACGGGTTAAAATAGATTTTTATGAGAAGATTTTTAGGTGTGTGCGTGGCTTCTGCGGTTGTCGCGTCGTTTGCGTTTTCGGGGTGTGGCCCGGCGGCCACTTCGGATGACGGCTACGTGGTGTTGGCCTCGCGCGCGGTGGCTTCGGACGCGGAGTGGATGGCTGTGGCGGAGGCTCTGGCGGCGAAACATTCCGCGTCGCTGCACATTTTCGAGACCGCGCCCAGAGAGGCTCTCGCAACGCTTCGCGCCGAGAATCCGCGTTGGGTGGCCGTTGTCGAGATGCCGGAGAATCTGAATCGAGACTATGTGATCGACGCCCACGCGCTGAGCCGCGAAATCGACGACGACATCTATGCCGACTATCTGTGGGGCGTTGTCTCGGGCTACGACGCCGCGAGCGCGATGCGGATGGTCGTCGAATCGACCGAGCCGCTGGTGGTGAAGAGCGCCGTGGCTACGATCATGGAGACCAATTCGGCGAAGTGGTTCGACCGCTACGGCTATGTGGACGACCACACCCCGGGGCTGTGGGGCGAAAAAACCGCCGCCGACCAGCCCGTGGTGCGCGATTCGATCGACCCGCGGGGGGTGTTGCGCAAGTTCACCGACCTGTATGAGGCGTACGATCCCGACATGATTATAACCGCCGCCCACGCCACGCAGAGGAACCTCGAAATGCCGTTTTCGTTGGGTAATTTGCGGCCGCGCGACGGTAGGTTGTACGCCGACAGCCGCATCAATCGCGGACGCTTTGCGCACGACGGCGGAGAAGAGTGGAACTTGGCCGAGGGCGGCAACACTTCGGAGGGTGCCTCGGGGGACACGGGCAACGCTTCGGCCTGCGGCTCCAACACTCCTAAGCGTAAAGTCTATTTGGCGGTGGGCAACTGCCTGATAGGCGACTTCGACGGCTCGCGCGAGAGCATGGCTCCGGCCTGGATTTCGGGGCATAACGCGGTGGCTATGAGCGGCTATGTGGTCACCACGTGGCACGGGCGCAACGGCTGGGGCGGGCTCAAATATCTGCTCACCACCCCCGGGCGCCACACCGTCGCCGAGGCGATCTACCTCAATCAACAGGATATGCTCCATCAGTTCAACGAGTGGGCGCCGACGCTGATACGCGAGCCGTTCGACTACGACGGATATATGAACGCCGACGAGACCGACTTCGACCTGGAAAGCGAAACTTTTCGCCGCCTGACCGCCGCCGTGGATGGCGAACCGACCGCCGACCAGTTGGGATTTTGGCACGACCGCGACGTGCTGGTCTACTACGGCGACCCCAAGTGGGATGTGCGCCTTCAGCAGATCGCCGCCGAGAACGACTTTGTCGTCACCGCCTCCCGCGACGGCGATTTGGTGACCGTGACGGTCGAAACATCGGCAGGGTTCAGTCCCGAGCGGATGGCGGGCGACGGCTTCAAGCAGGAGCACGTGTTGGATCTGCCGTTCAGCCACTTCTTCGCCGAGCGGCTGGAGAATCCGCGCCTCGCCCCCGGGCAGGAGTGGAACGCGGCCGTGGACGAAAACTTTTTGTTGGTGTACGATCCCGGATTCGAGCCCGGCCGAAAATACACTATAGTTTTACAAACGGGAAAGTAGGTCCGGGCGACTTTGGCGCGAAACGCGAGGTTGTTTGGCGACTTTGGCGCGAAATGTGCTCATGGTATCGCAAAAAAACGCGATATTATGAGCACATTTGATGTAAGGCACAAACCGGAGAGTTGCCGGTTCGAAATTCTGCGCGACGGGCGCACCGGATGGGTGGAGTACGTGATAGAGGATGGCTGCCTCAATATTCTGCACACCATCGTGCCCGTGCAGCTCGAAAACATGGGCATCGGGTCGGCGCTCGTGCGCGCCGCCTACGACTGGGGTCGCGGTGAAGGACTCACGCCCGAGGGATCGTGCCACTTCGCCCATCTGTGGTTGCAGCGCCACCCGGAGTATCGCTGAGGTCGTTTGCCCGACTCGGGCCGGTGACGCATCTGGGGAGCCGTTAGTCTGTTAAGGTGTCGCCGGTCGGGGCGGTCTGTCCCGGCTCGTTGCCTAAGGGAGTGGTCTGCCCGGTCGGCTCTGTCTGCCCGGTCGGCGAGGTCTGTTCGGTCGGGGTGGAGAATCGCGCCCGAATCGCCTCCGCCACCTCGGTTTTGACGAAAGTCCAGCGCGTAATCACACCCGCCAAAAGCAGCACGATAAGCGCAAGCAGCCATCTCTCATGCGTCGAACGCGCACGTAACCATTTGATCATAAGGCGATTTTTTAATGAAGTAGGTAAATAGAGGCGGCCATCAGAGCCATGCCCGTCACCAGACCCCACAGCGAGGTGTGATTGCCATCGTGCCGGCGCGCGGCGGGCAGCAGGCCGTCGAGCGAGATGAACACCATGATCCCCGCCACGCCCGCCGCCACAAGTTCCATCATCAACGGCGACAAAACGGGCATCAGTAGCGCCCAGGCCAGCAGCGCGCCCACCAACTCGGCCATTCCCGACAACAGCGACACTGCCAAAGCCCTCCGACGCCGCCCCGTGGTGAGGTAGATGGGCGTCGAAATCGCCACCCCGATGGGGATGTTGTGCAGCGCGACCGCTATGGCCACGGCGATGCCGGTGCGCGGGCTGTCGAGCGCCGACACGAACGTCGCCACCCCCTCGGGCAGGTTGTGGATGGCTATCGCGATGGCGGTAGCGATGCCCATGCGTTCGAGGTTTTTGGTGTGCGAGGTTCCCGCCGCGGCTCCTTTAGAGATAGAGCCGATCGAGACCCCGCTGCGTGTCGCGTCGCGGTCGGCGCCATGAGCCCCCTCGCCGCCGCCATGTTTGTGGTGCGGATTGAGGGCGGCGGGAATCAGTGCGTCGGCCAGCGCGGCGAACCCTATGCCGCCGAAAAAAGCGAGCGCGGCGTAGAGGAACCCCCTCTTTTCGCTGCCGGTGAGCTCCGCCAGCCCCTCCCGCGCCTCGAACAGCAGGTCGCCGAACGATATGAATATCATCACCCCCGCCGACAGCCCCAGCGCGAACGACAGCATCCGCTCGCTCGACCGCTTGTATGAAAACGCCACCAGACTGCCTATTCCCGTCGCCAGACCCGCCAGCAGCGACAGCCCCAGCGCGTAAATAACCTCCGTCGACATCAGTTCGTTTTGAAAGGTAGCTCCATGGCGCCGAGGTCGGCGTTGGCCTTTTCTATCTTGGACGCCAGACCCGTTTTGAATGCCGCCAAACGCTCGCGCAAAGCCCCATCGCCCACCGCAAGTATCTGACAGGCAAGTATCGCCGCGTTTTGAGCGCCGTCGATAGCCACCGTCGCCACCGGAATCCCCGACGGCATCTGGACTATCGACAACAGGCTATCCATCCCGTTCACCGAATTGGCCGAGCGAATGGGCACACCTATCACAGGCAGAATGGTCGAAGCGGCAATGACGCCCGGCAGATGGGCCGCTCCGCCCGCCGCCGCGATCACCACCTCGATGCCGCGAGGGGCCGCCTCCTCCGCGAAAGTCGCCACCTGCGCGGGCGTGCGGTGCGCCGACAGCGCGTTGATCTCGTAGGGCACCTCCATCTGCGCCAAAAACTCGGCCGCCGCCCGCATTACCGGCATATCCGACGTGCTGCCCATTATAATACTTACCCGAGGGGTCATAATCGTAATATTTTAATTAATTTTGCAAAGTTAAATAAATAGCAGCAATGAACAAAGTAAAACTACACGACCGCACTTTTCGGGTGATGATTCCGGCAGCCGAAATCGACATGGCCATCGACCGCGTGGCCGCGCGCATAAACGAAGACTACGCCGGGCGCGAAACTCCGCTCTTTTTGGGCGTGCTCAACGGCGCGTTCATGTTTATGGCCGAGTTGATGAAAAAGATGGAGTGCAACTGCGAGCTGTCGTTCGTCAAACTGTCGTCGTATTGCGGCACCGGCTCGACGGGCAAGGTGTCGGAACTCATCGGCCTGAAAAACAATATCGAGGGGCGGCACGTGATAATAGTCGAAGATATCGTCGACACGGGCGAGAGCATGGAGCACCTGCTGCGTTCGCTGGCCGGGCATCGTCCCGCGAGCGTCGAGATAGCCACGCTGTTTTTCAAGCCCGACTCGTTTCGAAAGGATTTTGAGGTCAAGTATAAGGCTTTGGATATCGGCAACGAGTTTATAGTCGGCTTCGGGCTCGACTACGACGAGCTGGGGCGCAACCTTAAGGATATATACGTCATTGATGAGGAGTAGCGGTTCGGGGGCTTTGGGGTCCGGGGTTGTTGAGGGTTCCGGGGTGGCTTCGGGGGCGGCGCTGCCGTTGGTGGAGGATTTTTACACCTTGCAGGGCGAGGGGGCGTACAGCGGGGCGGCGGCATATTTCGTGCGTCTGGCGGGGTGCGACGTCGGTTGTCCGTGGTGCGACTCGACGGAGAGTTGGAGCGCGACCGGGCATCCGACGGTGGCGGTGGGCGAGATAGTGCGGCGGGCTGCCGCTTGTAGGGCGGAGAGTGCGTTGGCGGGCGGGTGCCGTGCCGGAGACGTGCCTGTGCCGTCGGGTGCGGGGGAGGCTTCGAAGCCGATCGTAGTCGTGACGGGGGGCGAGCCTCTGATGCACGATCTGGACGAGCTTTGCGCCGGACTGCACGCCGCGGGAATGCGGGTGCATCTCGAAACGTCGGGTTCGCATCCTTTTTCGGGCGAGTTCGATTGGGTGTGCCTGTCGCCGAAAAAGCGGCGGCCGCCGTTGGACGATGCGTGGGCGTTGGCGGATGAGTTGAAGGTGGTGATCGAGACGCCGGCCGATTTCGAGTGGGCGGAGCGGTGTGCGGAGAGGGTTGCCGAGCGATGCGCGGAGGGAGCCTCCGAGCGGTACGGGGAGATGGCGGTGGCGCAACGTGGGGAGGAGTGCGCGGCAAAAACCCGCCCCGGGGCGACGCTGTTTTTGCAGCCCGAGTGGAGCAGGCGCGGTGAGGTGTTGCCGCTGATTGTGGCGTATGTTAAGAGGAATCCGCGCTGGCGGCTCTCTGTGCAGGCACACAAATATATCGACATTCCGTGAGCGAAAAACCTAAAAAATGAGAGAACGAACCGAAAAATGAGCGGACAAACCGACAATGAGAGAACGACCCGAAAAATAAGCTAACAAACTGAAAATGAGCGGACAAACCGAAAATAGAGAGGGCGGCGAAAAGGGCGAACCCGCAGCGAAGCCGACCGTTAGGGAGCGGCTCCGGGGTGCGTTCGGTCGAGTGTCGGGCTGGGTCAACGGGCCCTATCGCGCGGCGGCGTTCGCGGGACTGCTGGCGCTGCTCGTCTTTTTCGGGCGCGACATACTCTCAACGCTTCGGGTCGGCGCCGACATCCGCAGGCTTCGTAGCCAAAAGCGGGAGCTGATGCAAAGCATCGCCGCTGACAGCACCCTGCTCAGGAACCTGGACGACCCCGAGTTTTTGGAACGATACGCCCGCGAACGCTATCTGATGCGGCGCGAGGGCGACGAGGTATACATATTAAAAGATTAATCAACGAACCCAAAATAGTAATGGCAGACGAAAAGATCATTTTTTCAATGGTGGGAGTGTCGAAGGTGCTCCCCAGCAACAAGAAAATCCTTAACAACATATACCTGTCGTTTTTCTACGGCGCCAAGATCGGCATCATCGGTCTGAACGGCTCGGGGAAATCGACGCTGATGAAGATCATCGCGGGGTTGGACAAAAACTTTCAAGGCGAGGTGGTGTTCTCGCCCGGGTATAGCGTGGGCTATCTGGAGCAGGAGCCTCTGCTCGACGACAGCAAAACGGTGCGCGAAGTGGTGGAAGAGGGTTGCGCCGCGACGGTGGCGCTGCTCAAGGAGTACGAACAGGTGAACGAGGCGTTTGCCGATCCCGATCTGGACGGCGACGCGATGAACCGTCTCATCGAGCGTCAGGGCGAATTGACCGAGGCGATCGACGCCGTGAACGGTTGGGAGTTGGACGCGGTGCTGGAGCGGGCGATGGATGCGCTGAGGTGTCCCGACCCCGACGCATCGGTCAAGAATCTTTCGGGTGGCGAAAGGCGTCGTGTGGCGCTGTGTCGGTTGCTGTTGCAGGAGCCCGACGTGCTGCTGTTGGACGAACCGACCAACCACCTCGACGCCGAGAGTATCGACTGGCTCGAACAGCATCTGAGTCAATACAAGGGGACGGTTATCGCCGTCACCCACGACCGCTACTTTCTCGACAACGTGGCGGGGTGGATACTTGAGCTCGACCGCGGCGAGGGCATTCCGTGGAAGGGCAACTACTCGGAGTGGCTGGATCAAAAGTCGAAGCGCCTGGCGATGGAGGAGAAGCAGGAGTCGAAGCGGCGCAAAACCCTCGAACGCGAGTTGGAGTGGGTGCGGATGAGCCCCAAGGCGCGTCAGGCCAAGTCGAAGGCGCGTCTGGGTGCATACGACAAGATGTTGAACGAGGACGGGCGCGAGAAGGAGGAGAAGCTGGAGATTTTCATTCCCAACGGTCCCCGATTGGGCAATATGGTGATCGAGGCGCGGGGAGTGTCGAAGGCTTACGGCGACAGGGTGCTGTACGAGGGGCTGGAGTTTTCGCTGCCGCCGGCGGGAATCGTGGGCGTTATCGGCCCCAACGGAACGGGAAAGACCACCCTGTTTAGGATGATTATGGGCTTGGAGGAGCCCACGGCGGGTAGTTTCAAGGTGGGCGAGACGGTGAAACTCGCCTACATCGACCAGCAGCACAAGTCGATAGACCCCGACAAAACGGTGTACGAGGTTATTTCGGCGAATAGCGAGCACGTGCAGTTGGGCAATAGAAGCGTTCCGGCGCGCGCTTACGTCTCGCGGTTCAACTTCAACGGCGCCGATCAGGAGAAGAAGTGCGGCGTGCTGTCGGGCGGCGAGCGAAACCGTCTGCACCTTGCGCTGGCGTTGAAAGAGGAGGGCAACGTATTGCTGCTGGACGAACCCACCAACGACATCGACGTCAACACGCTCCGGGCCTTGGAGGAGGGTCTGGACGCGTTTGCGGGCTGCGCTGTGGTGATCTCGCACGACAGGTGGTTCCTCGACCGCATCGCGACCCATATTCTGAGTTTCGAGGGCGACGGCGAGGTGAAATTCTTCGAGGGCAGCTACTCCGAGTACGAGGACTACAAGCGCGCCCAGGGGCTCGAACCCGCCAAGCGCACCAAGTACCGTAAACTTGTGGAATAACATTACATTTAAACTATTATGAACTACCTGATTGTCATTTGGATCGGTCTTATTTTCCTGTTTTTGATTTATATATTGTTTCCAAGGATATATGCAAAATTTTTACATAACAAAAGTGGGAAACACTTGCCCGAAGGCACTCAATTGTCGGGGGTTTATGATGTATTAGGCCCTCTACTTACGATATTTATGATATGCGTCACCTATTTGGCGTTCTATTCGCAGACCCAGTTCAACAGGGAACAGACGGTGAGGCAGGAAAAGGCCGATGCGGGCGATATGATCTATGAGTTCATCGCCATGCACAACGACAATGTCGCCAACATGAGGGTCACCGACCAAACTTCGGGAACCAGGGCGTTCCACTATATGTACTACGAATTCTCCTCGATGCAGGATGTTCTGATACGAACCATAGTGTCGAGCGAGAGGTGGCGGGAGTTGTGGCGTGTAGATGAAAATGGGCGACACATGATTAAAGACGAATGGTATGACGCGGTGACAAAAATGGCCTTCAAGAGCTTCTATGCGGGCGTGTCTATGGGTGCCAACAACAACGGACTGTTGGACAGATGGACGGCCGATAATTTAGGGGATGAGTATGTGCCGTTGATGAAAAGTTACGTTTCTGAAATACAGTATCTGAAAAAACTTAACGAGGACAGACTTTTTCTGACGGAATCGTCCCTTAATCCGGAGCAGATACAGGAAAGGAACGTTCTCGACGATAAAAAAACGCTGCTCAAAGCTATACCGTCGATGTATGAATACTTTATCTCCGACCAGCGGTTTCTGTACGCTGACGGACACATGCCCACGCTCGACTCACACATGAGAATGTTGGAGACGGTTATGCTGTACTTCAACAGGTTTGACCTCACCGATGCGGAAAGGGACTATTATCTCGACATGATAAGAAGCCAGTTCTCGTCGCACGAACTTTTTGTGATGTTCCTCTATTCGCTTTGCGAGACAGACCGCATCGACTGGTTCAGAGAGGGCTATGTGTCGAAAGCCGGTGTCGCCAACAATTTGCTTCGAGATGTGGACGCCGCTTTTTTAAGGCGGATATCTCCGGCCTCTCGTCTCTATATGGGTGACAATGTCGCCGCCATAGACTCTCTGAGAAAGAGCCGACATGATTGAATAGATCGCGGTTGGCAGGGGATATTAAAAGGATGAAAACTGCTTAATAGTTATGGACTGTACAGAGAAAACATTCCGTATAATCGAACTGATAATTGCGACGACAATACCCGCGCTGATCGCGTATTTTGGTTTTCGACTTATGCGCAAGGTCGAGGATGTTAAAAATAGGTCGGCCTCTGAGCATTTGTGGAGAAATAAGTGGATTGAGGTTTTGTTTCAAAAGCAGTTGGAGTATTGCGATAGTGTGTTAGGAATACTTAGTACGACGAAAACTAAAAACGAAAACCACGATGCGGATATGTCGAAGTTTGCAGTTGCCTCTAATAATTTAAAATTAACTTCGCAAACGGTCTTCGGAGAGAATAATGATATAGTTCGATTATTGGATAAAATTGGCTATATTGTTATGGAAAATACAAACAGAAATGCCATACAGCAACGTTCTGAGGAGATATTTCATGAGCTGAGAGTACTAAGCAGTAGCACCGAAAAACTTATAAAAAGCAAGTTGAAACATTAATATGGCACAAAAACCTTCGATACCTAAGGGCACGCGCGACTTTTCGCAAGGCCAAACCGCCCGCCGGAACTATATTTTCGACACTTGCCGAGAGGTGTTTCGGTTGTTCGGCTACGCGCCCATCGAGACCCCCGCGATGGAAAACCTCGCCACCCTGATGGGAAAATATGGCGAGGAGGGGGATAAGTTGTTGTTTAAGATTTTGAATTCGGGGGATTTTGCAGCGGGTGTTTCGCCATCGGAACTTGAAAATCAGGCAACGTTGGCGGCGCGGATTTGTGAAAAAGGTTTGCGGTATGACCTGACCGTGCCGTTCGCGAGATATGTGGTTCAGCATCAGAATGATATCGCGTTTCCATTCAAGCGGTCGCAGATTCAGCCGGTGTGGCGTGCCGACCGTCCGCAAAAGGGGCGTTATCGAGAGTTTTATCAGTGCGACGTGGATGTGATTGGCTCTCGGAGCCTTACTAACGAGCTGGAACTGATTCAGATAGTCGAGGCGGTGTTCGGGCGGCTGGGCGTCGGGGTGGTTTTGAAGTTGAACAACCGGAAGATTCTGGCGGGGATTGCCGAGGTGATGGGTTATCCCGATCGGCTGATCGACATTACGGTGGCGATTGACAAATTGGAAAAGATTGGTATAGAGGTGGTTAAGGCGGAGCTTTTGGAGCGTGGCATATCCTCCGAGGCCGTTGCGCGCCTCGAACCGATTCTTGCGCTGGCGGGCTCGACGGACGAAAAACTGATTGCTTTGGGCGAGGTTTTGGCGGGCTCGGAGATCGGCCTTCTCGGCATCGAGGAGATGCGGCGTATATTTAAGATGGTCAATGATTTAGGTGTTGGGCTCGATATCGAACTCGACCTGTCGCTGGCACGCGGATTGAACTACTACACGGGCACGATTTTTGAGGTCAAGGCGCGCGATTTTGCCATCGGAAGTATCTGTGGCGGAGGGCGTTACGACGATTTAACCGGGATTTTCGGAATGCCCGGAATGTCGGGTGTCGGAATCTCGTTCGGCGCCGACAGGATTTACGACGTGATGGATGGCTTGGGGCTTTTTCCCGAAGAGGCCGTGGCCGGAACGAAAGCGATGTTCCTCAATTTCGGTGGTACAGAGGAGATTACGTCGCTGCGACTGTTGGCCGAACTGCGTGCAGCAGGCATTCCGGCGGAGATTTATCCCGACGCCACCGCCAAGATGAAAAAGCAGATGGACTACGCCAATCGCCGCGAAATTCCGTATGTGACGATAGTCGGCGAGGAGGAGTTGGCGCGCGGCGAGGCAACCGTGAAAGATATGAATTCGGGCGAGCAGCGACATGTCAAATTCACAAAATTGGCGGATGTTTTTGCATTTCGCGCCGAATAAAATTGCAGGTAAATTAAACACAACAATATGATTATCAGGGTATTATGTGCGTGTATTTTTACGTACGTTTTTGCATTTAATTTTCAGGTCTTCGCACAGTCCACACCTCCTTCGAGGCCGTCTCCGGCAGGGCAGTCTGCCTCTCCTTCGAGGTTGTCTCCGGATAGGCTCTCTCAGCCACTCCAAAAAATCGTCCATCCGACCCCGCAGGAGCTGGAGAGCATGTCGGAACAGTATGCGAAGTTATCCGATTTTTATCGTATTCTTACTGCTAACTATCTGGATACCATGGACTACGGAGCGGTGGTCGAACGCGGCATAACGAACATGTTGGCCGAACTCGACCCCCATTCCGTGTACCTTACGGCTAAGGAGCAGCAGGCCGCCAAGGAGGATTTGGGAGGCGGTTTCAGTGGTATCGGCGTGGAGTTTAACACATTGAATGACACCATTATAGTGGTCAATACGATCGTTGGTGGCCCGGCCGAAAGGGTGGGTTTGGCGCCGAACGACAGGATCATAAAAATTGACGGCGAGAGTGCCATTGGGATGAGTCGCGCCGATGTGCCGCGCCATTTGAGGGGGCCGAAGGGGACTAAAGTCGAGCTCGAAGTGTATCGTCGCGGCACACCTAATGTGTTGATTTTCAGCATTACACGCGACGATATTCCTCTCAACACCATCGACGCGGCGTACAAACCCGACAAACATACCGGTTATATAAAGGTGAATCGGTTCGGGGCGACCACTCAGCGCGAATTCGAAGATGCGTTCGCGCAATTCGGTGATATAGACGGACTTATACTCGATCTTCGAGGGAACGGCGGCGGCTATCTGCCACAGGCGATCTCGATGAGCGAATTTTTTCTGAAACGCGGCCAACCCATCGTCTCTACGGAGGGAAATATGTATCCCTCACAGACTTACGTCGCCCAGCGGACGGGACGTTTTGCCGACGGCAAACTGATCGTGTTGGTCGACGAGGCCTCCGCTTCGGCGAGCGAAATCGTTTCGGGCGCGGTGCAGGATTGGGACAGGGGCATTGTGGTGGGTCATACCACATTCGGTAAGGGATTGGTTCAGAGGGAGTTCTCGCTCAACGACGGCTCGGCGGTGCGCATCACCATTGCGCGATATCTCACCCCCACCGGCCGTGCGATACAGCGCCCTTACGAACTCGGCCATAAGGAGGAGTACTACGCGGAACACTATCGCAATTACGCCTCGGAAGCGGGTTCCGGAGCTGATTCGGGAACGCAAACGGGCTCGGGAGCAGGTTCTGTTTCAGCGATCAACTCCGACCCCGACTCAGGCTCCAACTCCAACTCCAACTCCAACTCCAACTCCAACTCCAACTCCAACTCCAACTCCAACTCCAACTCCAACTCCAACTCCA
>JAITWI010000038.1 GCA_031285345.1 Alistipes sp. | reverse complement strand
CGTCCGTTCTTTCGTGCGTCCGCGCGGGAGCCGGTTAGGGCGCTATTCGAGCGTGATTAGGCGCGAGCCGTCGGGGTTTGCGGCGATGGTCAAGCGCAGATCTGTTCGGCGGCGTTATTCGAGCGTGATTAGGCGCGAGCCGTCGGGCTGCACCTCGATCGACAGGCGCAGAGCGTCGGGCGGCAGAAGTTCCGCCACCTTCTCGGGCCACTCCACGAGGCAGAGCGCGCCGCCGTAAAAATACTCCTCGTAGCCCAGGTCGAACGCCTCGCGAGGGTCTTCGATGCGGTAGAAGTCGAAGTGGAAGACGCTCTCGCCGCCTCTTTCAGCCGGATTTTCGTCACCGCCAACATCTTGCCCGATGCTTTCGGCCGCGACAGAACCCGCGCCCGAATCCAAAACCGCATCCACTGCACCGCCGCCGCCCGAATCCGAAGTCGCGCCCACGTCGGACAAACCCACGTCGGACAAACCCACGGCGAGCACGCCCGAGGCCGCAGGCACGAGATACTCGTTCACTATGGCGAAAGTGGGGCTCGAAACGTCATCCGCCGAGCCCATGGCGCGCACGAGAGCCGCCACCAAGGTGGTTTTGCCCGCACCCATCGAGCCGTACATAGCCACCACGCCGCCCCGCTCGCGCAGCACGGGCGCCAACCGCGCCGCCGCGACGGACAGATCTTCCAAAGTTTTGACGATCAATCTCATTTGTTGACAAACGCCGTTCATGACTTGGGTTCGAGCACGATATACGGCACGATCATCTCCTCCATCGAGATGCCGCCGTGCTGAAACGTGTGACGGTAATACCGGGTGTATTGCGACGCGTTGTTCTGGTAGATCAGGTAGTCGCGTCCGCAGGCGAACACGAACGACGACGAGAGGTTGCTGCGCGGAAGCTGGATGTCCTCGGGTCGGGCCACCTCGTACACGTCGCGCGGGTGGTATCCGCTCAACCGCCGGCCGGTCTTGTAGCGCAGGTTTTGCGACGTTTCTCGGTCGGCCACCATTTTTATCGCGTTGTCCACCCTTATGGTGCCGTGGTCGGAGGTGACGATGACTTTGTGACCCCGCGCGCGCAAGAGGCGCATGATGGTCAACAGGTCCGAGTGTTCGAACCACGAACGGGTCAGCGAGCGGAAGGCGTCGTCGTCCTCGGTGAGTTCGCGGATGATCTCGGTCTCGGTGCGGGCGTGCGACAATATGTCCAAAAAGTTGTAGACGATCACCGAAAAGTCGGCCTCGTACACCCGCTGGATGTTGTCGATCAGTCGGCGGCCCTGCTCGGGGCGCACCAACTTGTCGAACGTCACGCGCCACGTCTTGCCCTGACTCTGCATCTGACGCCTCAGAAAATCCTCCTCGTATCGGTTCTTGCCACCCTCCTCGTTGTCGTTTAGCCACTTGTCGGGCAGCACCTTGTCGATCGCGAGCGGGGTCAGGCCGGCGAATATGGCGTTGCGGGCGTATTGGGTGGCGGTGGGCAGAATGGCGCAGTAGAAATCCTCGGAGGCCACGTCGTAATCGTCCGTCACAAGATTCCTAACCGCCAGCCACTGGTCGTAGCGGAAGTTGTCGATCAGCAGCAGGGTGGTCTTGCCTCCCCGCGCGGCCGTCCGTTCGACCTCCGGAAATATGGCCGAGCGCATCAGCGTGTGCGACATAAGTGGGGTGTCGCCGTCTCGGTCGTTGATCCACCCGGCGTAGCTTCGGCGCACGAACTTGCAGAACTCGCCCCCCGCCTCCTCACGCTGGTAGGTCAGCACGTCGCGGATGCTCTCGTCGCGCGAGCCGGCCAGTTCGATCTCCCAGCCGACCAACTTTTTGTATATGTTTTTCCACTCGGCGAAGGTGCCGGCACCGCCCAGCGAAGAGGCTATGCGTCCGAACTCGGCGCGGTAGTCCGCCGTGGCCTGCTCCGACACGAGTTCGCGGCTGTGGATATTCTTTTTGATCGACAGCAACACCTGCGACGGGTTGACGGGCTTGATGATGTAGTCGGCGATCTTGGAGCCTATGGCCTTGTCCATTATCATCTCCTCCTCGCTCTTGGTGACCATAATCACCGGCAGGCCGGGGCGGCGCTCCTTGATGTGGGGCAGGGTTTCGAGCCCCGTCATGCCGGGCATCATCTCGTCGAGGATCACCAGGTCGTAGTGCGACGAGTGCACCATCTCGATGGCGTCGTAGCCGTTGTTGCAGCTGTCGACCTCGTAGCCCTTGCCCTGAAGGAACATGATGTGGGGCTTGAGCAGATCGACCTCGTCGTCCACCCAGAGTATCTTTGCAGTGTTGCTCATAGTATCAACATTTCAAAATACAAAGATACGCAAAAAATCGCGTTACAGTTTATAGCAGCGCAACATCAGTCCCGAGTTGGGCGACATGGCCTGCGACGGGAAAACCACGCTTCCCGCCTTTATGATTTGCAGCACGCTGATCTGGTCGCTGCCCGATTTCGACGACGACCAGTAGAGAGCCACGTTGTCCTGACCGCTGAGCGCGCCGGCGACCGAGGTGCTTCCGCCGTAGGTGGGTCCCCATTCGCTTTCGTATCTCGTGTTGGGGTAGGCGTTTTGGTCGCCCATGCCACCCAGGTCTCTGTCCAGAGCGAAGAAGTCGTTGGACGAGGGCACGCTCCACGGGGCGGGGCAGAGCTGATCGCCATATTTTTCGACGAACGCCCACGAGAAAAGGTCGCCGTAGCCGGGGTTCTCGCGGCAGTCGGGATTGCCGGGCAGTCCGGTGCCGCCGTCGAAGGTCTCCTTGCCGCGGCACCGCTCGACCATCACCACGTCGCTCCACGTGCGGGCGTTGTGCGAGTCGGGCGTCCATGTGGCGTCGCTCTTGAAGCTTATGCCCTCCAGCAGCTCCTTGACCGTCACGACGCACTCGGCGGTGAGGCCGCCGTCTTTGGTGGTGGCGGTGATGGTGGCCTCGCCCAAGCCCACGGCGGAGACGACTCCGGTGGCGCGGTCTACGGTTACTTCATCGGGATCGTCGCTCGACCAGGTTACGGTTCGGTCGGTAGCATCTTCGGGAGCGATTATCGCTTCGAGAGTGGCGGTGTCGCCACCCAAATAGAGGGTTATGGCGGCGGGTTCGATCGACACGCCCGTTACGGCTATCGGATCGACGCCCGGTTTTTCGGGGTCACAGGAGACAAGGGCGGCGATTGCGGCCAAGGCGGATAGTGCGAAGATAGATGTTTTCATAGTGATCGGGTTTAGGTTTTTGCATTGTAAATTACGCAAACGTAGCTAAAAAAAAGCGTATTGCAGACGGTCGGTACAAAAAAACGCAAAAAAAAGCGCACGATGTGGTATAATGAAAAATATATCATATATTTGCGTGCTAAATAACCCGAATTGAAAAACGATTTATGCAAAAACTTATTAAAATAATTTACCGATATGACTAAGGCTGACATTGTAAACGAGATCGCCAAAAAAACCGGCGTCGAAAAGGGTGTGATAACGGTCGTCGTGGAATCATTCATGGACAGCGTAAAGGAGTCTATGACCAATCACCACCACGTATATTTGAGGGGCTTCGGCAGTTTTATCATCAAAAAACGCGCCGAGAAGGTGGCCCGTAACATCTCCAAGAACACTTCGCTCACCATCCCCGCCCACCACATCCCCGCCTTCAAGCCCGCAAAGAGCTTCGTGGCCAAGGTGAAGTAGGCGGCGGTAAGCATACATAAATAAAAACTCAAACCAAAAAAACGTACAACACCATGCCAAGCGGAAAGAAAAGAAAAAGGCATAAAATGTCGACCCACAAACGCAAAAAACGTCTGCGCAAAAACAGACATAAAAAGAACAAGTAGTGGGAAGGAAGGGCGTCATAGCCCGTTTTATGACTTAAAGCATTAAGGGTAAAGCTAAAGACGCGCCGCTGGGAGCCACTCTTTAGCTTTGCTCGTATTTATAGCAAATGAATTTTCTACGAACCGAGCGCAGAGCAAACTTGTTTGAAGTGCCGAGGTGAGGACGAAAATCATTTTTCGAAGGAAAATGAACAAGGAACTGATAATAAACGTCACCCCGGGCGAGATCAACATCGCCCTGGCCGAAGACCGCGAACTGGTCGAGTTCAGCAAGGAGCAGTGCCGGACGGGATACGCCGTGGGGGACATATACCTGGGCAGGGTGCGCAAACTGATGCCCGGCCTCAACGCCGCCTTCGTGAACGTGGGTCACGAGAAGGACGCTTTCATACACTACCTCGATCTGGGAACGCAGTTCGACACCCTGCACAAGCTGACGGCGGATCTGGCGGCCAAAAGGCGCATCCCCAAGTTCGAGAATCTGAAATTCGAACCCGCCCTCGGAAAGAGCGGCAAGATAGGCGACCACATCAAGGTGGGCGACACGATAATGGTGCAGATTGCCAAGGAGGCCATCTCGACCAAGGGACCCCGGCTGACGGGCGACATTTCGCTCGCCGGTAGGCACGTGGTGCTGCTGCCGCTCTCCAACAAGATAAACATCTCGCAGAAGATCCGCCAAACCGCCGAAAAGAAACGGCTCAAGAGGATCGTAGACAAGGTGCTGCCCAAGAACTACGGCGTGATAATCCGCACCGCCGCCGTGGGAACCACCGACGCTGACATAGAACAGGACATACTCTCGTTGCTGGACAAGTGGGAGGGGGCGATGAACCGCATGAAGAGCCTCACCCCGCCGGCGATCCTGAGCGAGGAGGTCAACCGCGCCACCTCGATAATCCGCGACCGATTGAACGGCGACTTCAAGGCCATCCACATAGACGACGCGGCCACCTTCGAGGAGATTCGCGAGTACATAAACGTGATCGCCCCCGAAAAGAGCGGCATAGTGAAACTCTACCGCGGCAAGGTGCCCATCTTCGACAACTTCGACATCACGCGGCAGATAAAGTCGCTGTTCGCCAAGTATGTGTCGCTCAGGCGCGGAGCATACCTCATCATCGAGCACACCGAGGCGCTGCATGTGGTGGACGTCAACAGCGGCAACCGCACCAAAAGCGAGAACGATCAGGAGCGCACGGCGATGGACGTCAACCTCGCCGCGGCGGAGGAGATCGCCCGTCAGCTGAGGCTGCGCGACATGGGCGGCATCATCGTCATCGACTTCATCGACCTGCACAAGGGCGACAACCGTCAGGTGATATACGACAAGATGACCCAACTCATGTCCTCCGACCGGGCCAAACACACGATCCTGCCGCTGTCGAAGTTCGGACTTATGCAGATCACCCGCCAGAGGGTGCGCCCCGAGGCGATATCGGAGGCGACCGAGATATGCCCCTACTGCAACGGCACCGGTACCGTGTCTCCCACGCTGGTGATAGACAGGCAGATCGAGGATCGGGTGGCCTACTACTCGCAAAAGAAGGGCATCAAAAACCTGACGGTCAAGGCGAGCCCCTATGTGGCGGCGTTTTTGACGAAAGGATTTCCGTCGATGAGGCTGCGCTGGGTGTGGAAATTCAAGTGTCTGGTCAGGGTGCGAACCGACCAGGCGTTGGGTGTGTCGGAGACCAAGATTTTCGACATCAAAGGGCGCGAACTTACTTAGAGAATTAAGGTGGGAGGAGAGGCGACAGATAAACTTGTAGAGCGTTTCGGGGAGAGTGAACCTCTCCTCGCGCTCGTTGGTGCGGTGGTGAAGGCACGTAAATCCGATCAGCCGTTCACGATAGCCGTCGAGCGACTGTCGGGCAGTGCATACGCTATGGCGACGGTGGCGGCGATGAGGCGTCTGGGCGGGGTGCACGTTTTCGTGTCGAGCGACCGCGACTCGGCGGCCTATCTGGCGGGCGACCTCTATAATCTGGGTGTGGAGTCGATGTTTTTTCCCACGGCCTACAAGCGGTCGATCCGGTTCGGCGAGCAAGATCCGTCGGGGGTTGTGCAGCGCACGGCGGCGCTGAATGCCTTGCGGGCGTTCGAGGGCGCTGGGGCGGCTGCGAATCAGTCGGGCGCGAAAACCTTGAAAAACGCGAGCCCGAACGGCGCGAAAACCTTGAAAAACGCGAGCCCGAACGGCGGATTTTTGGCAATCTGCACCTACCCCGAGGCGTTGACCGAGAAGGTGGCTTCGCGCGAGGATATGGCCGCCAAGACCATGACGCTCACGGTGGGCGAGAGCGTGTCGATGTCCACGGTGGAGGATATTCTTGTCGATTGGGGTTTCGTGAGGGTCGATTTCGTGTTCGAACCCGGGCAGTACTCCATCCGCGGCGGAATCTTCGACATTTTTTCGTACTCCGCGCCGAAACCCTACCGCGTCGATTTTTTCGGCGACGAGATCGACAGCATCCGCGTTTTCGAGATTTCGTCGCAGCTGTCGGCCGAAAAGGTCGGGCGGGTGGAGGTGATCCCCAACCTCAAAAACGAACGCAGGAGCACCTCGTCGTTTGCCGCCTACATAGGCGACGGGAAAGGCGATGGCAATGGCGGCGCCACATGGTGGGTCGACGATCTGGGCTTCGCGTTGGGTAAAATAGACGCGTTGCGCAAAAAAGTGCTCGAAGAGCTGGATGAACCGGCGACCATAGGCGAGGTGGTTACGAGCGCCAAGGAGTTTTTGGCCGACACGGCCGCCGCGGGAATGTTCGTGCGCTCAGGTTCGGGTTCGGGTTCGGCCAAACGGCCCGCCGGGCAGACGATAGAGTTCCACACCTCGCCCCAGCCCGAGTTCAACAAGCAGTTCGACATGTTGGCCGACGACATCGTGCGCGGTGCGGCCCAGGGCTACGAAACCTATATACTGTCCGAAAACAGGGCGCAGGTCGAGCGGTTGACCAACATTTTTTCGTCCACCCGCACCGAAGCGCCGCTCAAATCGCTCAGGTCGCTGCCGCTGACGCTTCACGAAGGGTTCGTGGATCACGACCTGAAACTCAACCTCTACACCGACCATCAGATTTTCGACCGCTACCACCGCTACAAGATCCGCGGCGAGATCGCGCGCGACGAGTCGCTGACGGTGGCCGAACTCAACGAACTGAAGACGGGCGACTTCGTGGTGCATATCGACCACGGCGTGGGGCGATTCGGAGGGTTGGTGAAGACGATGGAGAACGGCCGCGAGACCGACGCCATAAAGCTTGTATATAAGGACAACGACGTGCTGCTTGTCAACGTGCAGAACCTGCACCGCATAGCCCGCTACAAGAGTGGCGACGTGGCCGAACCGCCGAAGATTTACAAGTTGGGCAGCGGGGCGTGGCAGCGGATGAAAACGGCCACCAAAAACGCAGTCAAAAGCATCGCCCGCGAGTTGATCGCTTTGTATGCCAAGCGAAAGGCGGGCGGAGGGTTCGCGTTCTCGGCCGATACATACCTGCAACAGGAGCTTGAGGCGTCGTTCCGATACGAGGACACGCCCGACCAACAGATGGCCACCGAGATGATAAAGACCGACATGGAGTCGCCACGGCCGATGGACAGGCTGGTGTGCGGCGACGTGGGGTTCGGCAAGACCGAGGTGGCCATTCGTGCGGCGTTCAAGGCGGTGGCCGACTCTAAGCAGGTGGCGGTGTTGGTGCCTACGACTATTTTGTCATTGCAGCATTACCGCACGTTCAGCGAGCGATTGCGCGGCTTTCCGGTGCGGATCGAGTTTTTGAACCGAAGCAAATCGGCCGCCGAGACGCGCGACATTTTGGCCGACGTGGCCAGCGGCAAGGTCGATATACTCATCGGCACTCATAAAATTCTGGGAAAAACCGTCCAATTCAAAGACCTCGGGCTGCTGATAATCGACGAGGAGCAGAAATTCGGCGTGGGGAGTAAGGAGAAACTGCGCGAGCTCTCCACGAGTGTGGATACGCTGACGCTGACGGCGACCCCCATTCCGCGCACGCTGCAGTTCTCGCTGATGGGTTCGCGCGACCTGAGCGTGATCAATACCCCGCCGCCCAACCGTCAACCCATCGTCACCGAGAGCCACGTGTTCAACGAGGAACTTATAAAGGAGGCGATCGAAACCGAACTCGCGCGCGGAGGGCAAGTTTACTTTGTGCACAACCGCGTGCAGGACATCGGGCGCATCGCCGCCAAAATCGAGGGGCTCGTCCCCAAGGCGCGGGTGGCGGTGATGCACGGCCAGATGGATCCCAAGCAGGTCGAAAAGCTGATTATGGACTTCATCTACGGCGAGTTCGATGTACTGGTGGCGACGTCTATCATCGAAAACGGCATCGACATTCCCAACGCCAACACCATTATAATAGACAGGGCGCACAACTTCGGCCTGAGCGACCTACATCAGTTGCGCGGCAGGGTGGGGCGGTCCAACAAAAAGGGCTACTGCTATCTTTTGTCGCCTCCGGACGAACTGCTGAGCGGCGACTCGCGGCGCAGGCTTCGCGCCATCGAGGAGTTTTCGGACTTAGGCTCGGGGTTCAACATAGCGATGCAGGATCTCGATATTCGCGGTGCGGGCAACCTGTTCGGCGCCGAGCAGAGCGGCTTCATCGCCGACATTGGCTTCGAGACGTATCGAAAGATTTTGGACGAGGCGGTGGCCGAACTGAGGGCCGAAGGTGTCGCGGGTGCCGAAAATCTCGCGGGGGGCACTCCGACAAACACAGGCGGCACAGGCTCTACCGGTTCGGGCACGGGTGCGGCGGGCTCGGGCACGGCGGGTGGCGGCGCGGCAGACGCGGGCGGTTCGGGAGGTGGCGCCATCGCCGGAGCCGAGATTCGCTACATCGACGACAGCCACATCGAAACCGACCTCGAAGCCTCGATACCGGACGAATACGTCTCCAATAGTGCCGAAAAACTCAAACTCTACCGCACTCTGGACGGCATAACCGACGAACCCTCGATGCAGCGATTCGCCGCCGAACTGACCGACCGCTTCGGAGCTATCCCGCCCGAGACCGAGACGCTGATGAATGTGGTGCGGCTGCGGCGGCTTGCGATCGTGCTGGGCTTCGAGCGGGTGAAGGTCAAAAACGGCCTCGCCATCGTCGCCTTCCCGTCCGACGGCGCCTCGGCTTACTACAAGAGCGATCGCTTCAACGCCATATTGCAGTTCGTGGCGGCGGACGGCGACAGGTTCGTACTGCGGCAGAACAACAACAAGCTTGGCCTCACGATCCGGCGCGTCGCCGACATGCCCGCCGCGATAGAGATGCTCACCCAAATGACAAAGCTGTGAATCTCGTAGTCGACATAGGCAACAGCACCGCCAAGGCCGCCCTTTTCGAAGGGGGCGGGCTGGTGCGCACGGTTGAAATCGAAGATCTGAAAGAGGTGAGTTTCGATGGAGCCATCGTGGTTTCGACGCGGAGCGGGCATAGCGAATTGGAGCGTTGGATAGAGGAGCGGGCGCGGTTTTTCGTGCGCATGGACGCGGCCACCCCCGTGCCTATAACGAACCTCTACGCCACGCCGGCGACGTTGGGTTGCGACAGGCTTGCGGCGGCGGTGGGAGCGACGGCGATGTTCCCCGGGCAGGCGGCATTAGTGGTCGATTTTGGAACGGCGATAACTTTCGATCTGATTACGGCGGCGGGGGAGTTCCTCGGCGGCAACATCTCGCCCGGCGCCCGCAGCCGTTTCCGCGCGCTGCACGAATTCACCGGAGCACTGCCGATGGGCTCGCTGCCCGACGAGTTGTGCGATTTTCCGGCGGGAGAGACAAAAACGGCCATCGAAAGCGGAGTGGTGATGGGCATATTGGCCGAAACAGAGCGTTATAGAGAGCTTTCGCAGGCGAAATCGGGCGACTTAAAGGTGATTTTTACCGGCGGAGACGCCGAATATTTTGCAGGTCGGGTAAATTTTCCGATATTTGTGGCTCCAACGCTTGTTTTTTACGGACTGAACGCAATATTAGAGCATAATGCGAATAAATAGAAGCCTTTTCGGCAGCCGACTCAGGCTCCGCTCGACGGCAATTTTGGCGACGATCCTCTCGCTCGTGACGCTTGCGCCCACCGCGGCCCTGGCGCAGGAGAGCAGCGTCAACACCTTCTCGCCCTACACGATGTACGGCCCCGGCAACCTTAACAACGCGGCGAGCACGGCCTTCGTCGGGATGGGCGGCGCGAGCATCGGGTTTCGCAACGACGGGTTCGACACCACGGTGGACACCAAGCTCAACCTTGCCAATCCGGCGTCGCTGAGCGGCCTTGCTCCCAAGTCGTTTATCTTCGACGTGGGGCTGGCGGGCTCCAACGTCTACCTGGCTCAGCGCGACGCGACGTACGGCAGCCTCAAAAGCAGTTTCAACACATTTAACGTCAACAACATGACGCTCGCCTTCCCGCTGGCGCGCCGTCTGGGCATGGCTATCAACATCTCGCCGTTCAGTCAGGTGGGATACAGGGTGCACACCGACGACTACGACTATCTGGCCGACCTGGGCATCGTGAGGTACTACTACGACGGTCAGGGCGACGTAAACGAGGCTAAGCTATCGCTCGGCTGGGAACCGTTCAAGCGGCTTTCGATCGGCGCGGAGGTGACATACATGTGGGGCAACATCGACCGCACCTATCAGGCGGTGATCCTCAATCTGACCGGCTCGGGGGAGTACAGCGAGATATCGTCGCGGGGCGGCGCCACGGCCAACACCAACGAACGGGTGTCGAAGGCGTTCGGAGCGTTCGGAGTGCAATACACCGCGATCGACAACCCCAAAAGCCGCCTCACGTTGGGTGCGACCTATCGTCTGGGCGGAAAACTGCGCTCGACAGTGACGGACTACATACCCTCGAACAACATCTACGGCGACACGGTGCGTTTCGCCGAGATGCGCTCGCCTTTGCGCCTCCCACAGACGATAGGCGCAGGGGTCTATTTCCACCGTCCCAAATTCGCCGTCGGTTTCGACTACGTGTGGCAGGATTGGGGGTCGGCCAACGACTACAACCTCAACACGAGCGCCAACCCGGGCGTGATGAACGTGCGCTACGTCAACACCAGCACCTACAAGTTGGGCGTGCAGTTCACACCCGATCGCTACGACATACGGGGCAGGTTCGGCAGTTTTTGGAACCGCGTGACCTACAAGGCGGGGGTGCGCTACAACGATTTCTACATGCAGTTCGGTGGCAGGAAAATTGCAGAGAAAGCCATAACCGTGGGTATGGACATTCCGTTCGCGGCGATGAACGTGTCGCAAATATCGGTGGGTCTGGAGCTCGGCGAAAGGGGCACTATGCAACAAAACCTGATCCGGGAACGGTTCTTTAAGATCAACGTCGGGGTGATGCTCTTCGGGCGCGACTACGACTACTGGTTCGAAAAATATAAATATAATTAATAAAGCACAAAACCGAAACAAATGAAAACGATCGTCAAAACACTTCTCGCGGCGGCGGCAGCGATCCTCGTGACAGGCACAGCTATCGCACAAAACCATTTGGAAGACCCGCGCTACGGCAACACGCCCGAAGAGAGGACCGAAAACCTCAAGCTGCTCAACTTTTTGCAGGACGAGATGAACGCCAAGAACTACAAAATAGCGGCGGAGTATGTGGGTCAGTTGATGAACTCGGCCCCGGGTGCGCCCAACCTCTACATATGGGGTGCTACGACCTACAAAAACCTCGCGGCGAGGGCAAAAAGCGTCGCCGAAAAAAACCGCTACGTAGACTCGGTGATGCTGATCTACGACCGCCGTGTCGAACACCGCGAAGTGGCCGACCCCAACAGGACGGTCGCCTATATTCTGCACCGCAAGGCCGTCGACTACGCCTCGCTCAGCCCCATGAACAGACCCAACGTCAGAAAGTTCTATAAAGATGCGGTCGAAGCTGGCGGAGATTCGGTGGATTCGCGGGTGGTGTTGGAGTATTTCCAGCAGTTGGTGAACGACTACAAGGGCGTGCAGATCCAGGCCGACGAACTCCTCACGGCGTTCGAGCAACTCTCCCCTTTGATGGAAAACGCTTCCGAAGAGCAGAAGGACAGCTTCACGGGGCTGTTCGCGACCAGCGGCGCGGCGAGTTGCGACGTGTTGGAAGAGCTATACGCCAAACTGTTGGCCTCCGCTCCCGACGACGTGGAGCTGTTGGGCAAGGCCTACGGCATGATGACGATGATCGACTGCCAGAGCGACTTCTACGTTTCGGTGGCAGAGAAGCATTACGCCGCCTCGCCCTCGACCCCGGTAGCCATTCGCCTCGCCTCGGTGTATGAAAACAGGCAGGAGTACGACAAGGCTCTGAGGTACCTGAACGAGATGCTCCCGACGGAGAACGACCCGACCGCCAAGGCCAATCTGTATATCCGCATGGCCGCCTCGGAACTTGGACTCAATCGCGGAAGCGCGGCCGCATCCGCCGCCCGTCAGGCCATCGCCCTGAACTCCGACAGCGGACTTGCGCACATGTTCCTGGCCGAAGCCTACATGGCGGGAGCGGGCAGCTGCAGCGGCTTCCACTCGCAGACGGTCTTGTGGCTCGCCTACGACGAATTCGCAAGGGCCCGCCAGGCCGCCGACGGTGACGCCGCGCTCATTTCGGCGATCGACTCGCGCATGGCCACCTGCCGCAACAACTTCCCCACCTTCGAGGATGGCTTCATGTATGTGCAGGGCTACGCCAACGGCAAGAGCTACACCGTGAGCTGCGGCTGGGTGTCGGGAACGACCACCATCAGGTCGCGATAAACATTTCGCGGGCGACTGATTTTATAAGAAAGAAACGGCGATTTTGAGACGGCTCTTGAAACACCGGAACACCTTGGTAGCACTCCTTGTCGCGGGGAGTGCTATCTTGCTTATCTCGTGCGAGGGGGACAGAAAGGCCGACGAGGCCAACGACGAGGCCCTTGTGTCGGCCACGATGGAGAATATGGAGATCGCCACGAGCGAGAACGGCCGCACAACCAGCCTTTTTCGCGCTCCGCTGGTCGAGGATCACGAGTTCGCCAAGGCCGCCTTTCGCGAGTACCGCAAGGGTATCGAGATGTTGCAATACGACTCGCTGGGTCGCGAATCGTCGCGTGTGGAGGCCGACTACGCACTGCACTGGACGGAGCGCGATCTGTGGGAACTCAAGGGCAACGTGATGGTGACGGGCGAGGGCGGGCGGCGGCTCTTCACCCAGCAGCTGAGTTGGGACAGAAAGATAGCGAAGATATACTCCAACGTCGACTCCAAGGTCGAGGAGGGAACGGACGAGTTCATAGGCGAGGGCTTCGAGGCCGCCGACGATTTCAGTCGCTGGACGTTCCGCCGCCTCAAGGGGCGCGTTGGCGTCGACGTGGAGCCCACGGAGGGTGAGGCAGGATCGGGCGGGGCTGTCGGGGCTTCCGGCTCGGGCGGATCTAATGCTGTCGGAGTTTCGGGCTCCGGCTCAGGCAGGGCTGCGGCGGCGGGGGCAGGGGCAGGGTCAGGGTCAGGGTCAGGGTCAGGGTCTTCGGGAACTTCCGCTTCGAAACCTCGATCCGCATCCGACCGGTCGGATGCGCCGAACTTCCCGCGAGGCACTCGTCCCGCGCGACAATCGGCCGGAGGGTCGACGCCGCGGCCCGCATCGGGAGCCGTGCCGGTATCTAAAGTCATGCCGGTCTCCTCGGCTCCGCAGGTCTTCACGCCTGCCGCTGCGGAGGTGGTCGCGCCGAACGGAACGCCCGCTTCCGCTTCCGCCGAAAGAGGCGAGTCGAAGTAGTGGCGCGTTGAAGTAGAGCAGCGACCCGATGTTGCCTGTGGCGGTGCGACCATGTGTTGCCTGTGGCGGTGCGACCTTTGGCCGCACAACCCTCGGTATCGACGACGCCTCGACCCGCGACCCGTGACGATGCGGACACCGTGACCCGCAACGATGCGCCCCCGGAACCTGAATATCGGTGTAAAAACAGAACCAACAGACAGTCAATCAGATATATATGAGTGTCATAGCTTTGTGCGTAGTCATCGCCGCGACGATGATCCTGTCCGCGTTTTTTTCGGGGATGGAGATCGCTTTTACGGGTTCCAACCGCCTCAAGATGGAGGTCGACCGCAAGCAGGGCGGATTTTTCGACTTTGCGGCGGGGGTGTTCGCGCGCCACGGCGGACAGTATGTGACTACCATGTTGGTGGGCAACAACGTGGCGCTGGTGATCTTTTCGCTGGCCGTTTCGCGCCTGTTCTCGACCCTCGCCGGATACAGTTCGGCAGGCATCGAGACGCTTGTGGCGACGGTGGCGATCATCTTCGCGGGCGAATACATCCCCAAGTCGCTGGTGCTCAAAAACCCCAACTTTTGGCTGCGGACGCTGGCGCTGCCGGTCTGGTTGTTCTATGTCGTTCTCTATCCGGTGGCGCGGCTCACCACGCTGGTCTCGTCGGGCATAATCCGCCTTTTCGGGCAGCGCTCGTCGGTCGAGCCGGTGGAGATATATTCGCGGGCGGAGCTTGTGAACCTTGCCAACGAGGGAGGGGAGAGGGATCCCGAGCACGAGGTGAGGCTGTTTCGCAACGCACTGGATTTTCCGGATCTGGTGGTGAGGGACTGCATGGTGAGGCGCATCAACGTCGAGGCGATAGACGTCGAGGAGTCGATGGAGGAACTCACCAGGCGGTTCGTGGACACGCAATACTCGCGGATCTTCGTGTGGCGGGGCTCGATAGACAACATGGTCGGCTACGTCAACGTGAAAACCCTTTTCAAGCAGCCCGCCACCATCGTCGAGGCGCTCCAAAAGGTGGAGTACGTGCCCGAGACGATGCCCGCGCACGAGTTGATGACGCTGCTGATAAAGCAGCACAAGTCGATAGCGGTGGTGATCGACGAGTTCGGCGGGACGGCGGGCGTGGTGTCGCTGGAGGATATTCTGGAGGAGATATTCGGCGAGATCGAGGACGAGCACGACACCACCGAGATGATCGAAAAACAGACCGCGCCGGGCGAATGGGTCTTCTCGAGCTCTCTGGAGGTCGACTATCTTAACGAAAAGTATGCACTTGGCATTCCCGAGAGCGACGAGTACGACACTCTGGCCGGATTCATCATCTTCGGCTACGAGGATATTCCGCCGCAAAACGAGGTGATGACCTTCGGGCGAATCGAAGTGAAGGTGCTGCGTCGCACCTCGTCGCGAATAGAACTCGCGCGGGTGCGAATCTTGTAGCCGGAGGTGCGAATGGTTTTAGCGAAATTTTACGATCGTTGACTTCGTCCAAGATAATTGCGCCTCGGGAAATCGCAAACGAGTTTGCGTTTCCGCTCGGCTTTTACTATCTTTGCACGTCAAACCGGCGTGCTTTGAGCTGCGCCCGGTTTGCGACCGACAGATATAACTGAAAAACTTAATCATAATATGGCTACACTGAACACTTTAAGAACCCGCGGGGCAATCTTTTTGTCGATCTTCATCGGGATCGCACTCATCGCATTTCTGCTTGGCGACCTTACCAGCGCGAGCAGCATCTTCCAAAGCCGCAAAAATCGCGTGGGCGTGGTCGAGGGCAACAACATCGACTACATGGAGTTCGCCTCCGAGAGCGAGGCTATGACGCGGGTGATCGAAACCCTGTCGGGTCGCAACTCTCTGCCCGCCGAGGAGCACGATCGCGTTCGCGACGCCGTTTGGGAGTCCTACGTTCGCCGCTTCTCCTACGATCCGGGCTACCGACGCCTCGGCATCGCCGTGGGCGAAGGCGAACAGGTGGACATGGTGCAGGGTCTCTACCCGTCGCCCGTCATCGAGATGATGTTTACCTCGCCCGAAACGGGGCGTGTGGACACCGATGCCATCCGCGAGTTCGTGGCCGGTCTCGACACCGACGCCACCGGCCGCATGTCAGCGGTTTGGGAATATATAAAGACCGAGATGGTGAACGAGCGGATGCTGGCCAAGTATATGGCACTTGTGAGCGCCGCGACGTTTGTCAACGACCTCGAAGTGGCCCACGGAGTGAAGGCGACCAACACGACCTACGCCGGGCGCTACGCCATGGTGCCGTTCTCGACCATCGCCGACTCGCTCGTCAATCCCACCGCCGCAGAGGTGAAGAAATATTACAGGGAACACCGCGAAAACTTCCGCCAGACCGCGTCGCGCGACCTCGAATATGTGGTGTTCGACATGTCGCCCTCGGAGGCTGATTACGCCGACGCCGCGGCTCGTGTCGACGAGATGGCCGCCGAGTTCGCCGCAGCCGAGGATGCCATGCAGTACGCCTCGCTCAATTCGCAGGAGAGGGTGGCCGCCACGTGGGTGGGCGAGGGCGAACTGTCGCCCGAACTCGCCGCAATCGCTTTCGGTGACCGCCGGGGCGAGATGGACGGCCCCACGCTTGCGGGCGATGTGTACACCATGTCGCGTTTGGCAGGCGAAAGGATGCTGCCCGATTCGGTGGGTGCGCGCCACATTTTGCTCAACCCCATGATGGTCGCCTCGGCCGACAGCCTCGTAGGGGCGATTCGCGGTGGCGCCGACATAGCGGAACTCGCCGCGTCGTACTCCATGGACCCGACGGTCGATTTGGGCGTGTTCGCCCCCGGGATGATGGTCGAGCCTTTCGCCGAAGCGGTCAGAACCGCCAACCGAGGCGACGTATTCGCGGTGACGACGCAGTACGGCACCCACGTGGTGGAGATGACCTACCGCTCGCCGCTCACCCGCAAGGTACAGATGGCAACCATAGTATACAACGTCGAGCCGAGCCCCGCGACCGAACAGGCCGCATATAACCAGGCTCGCGACTTCCTTGCCGCGGCCGCCGGCTCGAAGGAGAAATTCGACGGAGCCGTATCCTCGACCGGCGCGAGCCTTCGCGTAGCCACCATAGGCGACCGCGACCGTGAGGTGAGAGGCCTGGCCGACTCGCGCGAGATTGTGCGTTGGAGCTTCAATACCAAACCCGGCGTGGTGTCGCCCATATTCGATATCGACGGCGACTATGTCGTCGCGGTGGTCGGCGGGGCACGCGAAGCCGGATTTTCGACGGTTAACGAGGTGTCGTCCGAGATCATGCGCACACTTCGCACCGAAGCCAAAGCAGCCCAAATAGCCGCCATGGTCGAAGGAAAGACGATCGACGAAGTGGGCGCCATGGAGGGAGCCGCCGCAGGCGAGTTTGCGGCCCTGAAGTTCGGCGCATTCTACGAGCCCTCGATAGGAGTCGAACCCGCCGTGATCGGTGCGGCCTCGGGACTCGCGTCCGGCGCCGTCTCGAAGCCCATCAAGGGCTCCTCGGGAGTATATGTGATGACGGTGGCGGCCTCGGAAACCGCGTCGGAAGATGCCTCAACGGAGAGCGAGCGCGTTCGTTTGGAGGCCAACGCCGAGACGTCGCTCCCTCAGAGGGTGATGCAGGCGATGCAGGAGGGGGTCGAGATGGAGGATTTCCGCGCGCGGTTCTTCTGATTCAAGAGCATTTGATCCCCGATCGAGGCCGGACGACTGGATGCCAGCTGGACTTTTATGCTCTTCGCGCCCGTGTTGGGTTTTGTGAGTTCAGGTGAGGAATTTGATCGAAGAACGCAGGGTCGAGGTATGGTTCCAGTGAAGATTTTTGATCGTAGGTCCGGGGTTGAGCGGGATGGACTTCCGCCGGAGACTCGCCGGATTTCCACCGCCTATCCTTAGGGGGTCTCTGCCGAGTATTAGTTCGGTTTGAGCATCGGCGTTTTCTAAAAAAGATTTATAAATGGGGCGTGTCTGCAAAGGCATGCCCTTTCTTCGTATACCCCTCGTTTGTGACGCGGTTATTTGACGCCGTGCGCCACGCTATGCCACACTATGTTTCAGTGGATAGGCTTTTACTTGATAGCGGGATGCACATCTCACAGCCGTGCATTTTCTTGAACATATTTATCTCTATATGTATTGACATCGGAAGCAGAGGCAGGGGTGAAGGAGAAAGCACTTGCCAAGCGTTGTTCACCTCTTTGATAAGCAAACCAGAGCGGCAGAGAGATGCGTCCTCTAAAACACAACAGAGCGTTTGTCGTATGAGAATGGTATTCCTGCGGGAGTCGTTGTTACGTCGTAAAAAAACGTGTGCTGTCTAACAACATGGCATTCACGAGAGGGTGTGTGAATACCAAAAAATGCAGCCCTCACAGCGGCCTTTGTTCGGCCGTAAGGAAGGTGGTTTACAACCGTCCTATTGTTTCGAAATACTTCAAGAAACCTCCTCGATACGCACGATGTCGAAAAAGCGGAACGTTTACAGCAGTCCGTGCTTCGCGCACCAAACATACCCGCTCGTCCGTCCGGAATATACTACTCCGCCATAAGACTTACTCTCAAAAATGAGCATACCGTTAGGATCGGTGTAGTAAAAGTCCTTTTTCTGTCAAAAATTCGCAACCAACCAACCAACCAACCAACCAACCAACCAACCAACCGTACATTTGAAAAAATAGAGCACCCTCATATTGAGGGTGCTCTACCTAAAACAAGCCTACGACAGCGGGTTACTGCAATCTGGACTGGGTTACAGAGATATCCTTAGTGATCCCGTTGCATTCCACGGTGACCCTGCCAACTCTACTTTCCGATGTGGCCTGGGTAGAGATGGAGATGGTCTTTTCTGTCTCGTTCTTCGATACAGAAATCCATGCGACATTAGAGGTTACGTTTATCGTGGAGGTTCCGGGCCTGTCGAAGGCAACGGTTTCACTTCCTCCATCGCGTCCGAAAGTCAGTGAGGAAGCCTCAACAAACAGGTCGAATACCCCCTGAGTAACGGTAACAGTCTCTTTGCGATCTACACCATAAGTCAAGGTTACCTCTGCACTTCTGGCGGTTGCGGTATCGTTGCCGTCGGCTATGACCGTGGCTGTGCCGGTGGTTGTGTCCACGTTCACCGACCTTATCCATTCACACTCTTCAGATCCTGAGATATCCGTCAGGTTAGCCGGGGAGTAAGAGATGGCCCTGCTATCCGCAAATACACTATCCGAGTCGAGGCAATTGAACTCAAGCGCTCCGTCGACACTGAGTGTAAACATCGCCTGGGAGATTGCCACATCGCGGCTGCGTCCGTCGGCAGAGATGGTGACGAAGGTGTGACGGCTTTGCTTGCCGGAATTCTGCTCGACGGTAACGGTGACCGTGTTGCCGCTTTGCGATACTTCGCACCACGAGGTGCCCGATTCGTCCAGGGTCGCCGTTACGTCGGATTCAGTGGCCGCAATGATCTCGCCGGTGCTGACATCCCAACCGAAGGAGACTTTCGCACTCTCGATTTCAAGAATTTTGGTCTCCGCGGTAGGAGTATCGTTGTTGCAAGCTGAGGCCGATACCAAGACCCCAAGCAGTGCCGATGCTATATAAAATATGTTTTTCATACGTTCTAAGATTTAGAATACAGTCGTTGTGAAGTGGAATGAAGAGTCGCTCTTGCTTGTGAACCTTATCCACTCCTCGGCAAGAGGGTCGGTGGTCATGACGTAAGGAGACTTGGCGAATATAGCATCGGAGACACCACTCAACAAACCCTTATTGTTCTCCGCGTCGGCCCCGTCCATCCTGAACGAGATAGATATTTCGTTGGGGTTTCCTCCCGGAGCGGCCGTGAAGTTCACCACGTACTGGACGATCTGCTGAGATCCGTCGGGCGTGCCGTAGAAGAACGTAATACCGGGGCGCGGGTCATCCAACATCGAGAGCATGTCGCCGAACAGAGCTGCGATCAGCACGCGTCCTTCGTCGGCATCGAACAGTTCTTCGGCTGTCTTCCACAGCGCCATGAACGGTTCGCTCGACAACTCTTCGTCGAGTATCCAGGTCCAACCGGGGTAGAATTGGTTGAGAGGCACCTCTACCGACTTCAGTACGATCGACTGCCAAGGATCGTTCGACACATAAGATTCTGTGGCCGAGTCGTACGCGAAGCCCGAGATGGGCGAGCCGGTCAGGGTGAAGGGCTCGTAGAGGTCGATGCCGCTGCCGTCGAGTCTGGGAGAGTATAGGAACTTTTCGTCCTTCCTTTCGATCACCTCTTCAAGCTCTCCGCTTTCGCCGATCTCGAATCCTTTCGACACGTCGTGACTGATGGTGACCGTCCTCTTATTGCGACTGACCGAAGGATTGACGATGTTGCTGTTGATCGTGGCGTCGAAACTGTCGCCGAAACGTATTTTGGCTCCGTTCAACTCACCGATGTCACGCATGGCATCGGCGACCGTCTTGCCGTCCGTCTTGCGATAGAGGCGCATGGTCTTGCCGGTCTGGATACCCTGGACCGTGATCACGTTTTCGGTCACCTCGGATATCGAGTACCTCGTTTCGCCCTGCAGACCCTGGTAGCGGCCGCTGTCGGGACGCGCGAAGTATGAGAGTATGCCGTTGTAGACGTTGAATTCGAGAACGGCGCCACGCTGCATGTTGATCTCGAAGGGAGATGTTTCGACCTCACCCACTAAATGCGATTCGACAGGCACGTTGTCATCTCCGCCTCTGTTTGGGTCGTCGTCGTTAAAGTAGATAACGTCCAACTCGAACGCCGCGTCGACCAAATAGCCACTACCCGCGGGATTCTTATAGAACTTGCATAGGAACCAGTAACCGCCCAACTCCCGGAGGGGATCCCAACCGTTGTAGACATTGAAATACCAACCCTCTTCCGAGGAAGTCAACACCTCGTACGCTTCGTCGATCATCTCCTGAACTCTCTCAGACGACGATTTGTCGAACGGATTTTGGTCTAATTTGGCACATCCCGCCAAGACTGCCAAAGACAGCGCGGCCACCAACAATATATTAAATGCTTTTTTCATACGTTTCAATCTATTTTAAATCTTCAAATTCAAGATCCTGAATCTCACCGGCACGACGGAGGATGATGTCGCGAATCTTGTCGATATCCATTCCCCAGGCCTCCTGTATGTAGTTCCTTACGATCTCTAATTTACGAAGAACCAACTCTTTGCCGACCCTCCTGCCATTATCGTCCACGGTGGCCGTGTTCAGGAGATCCTCCCAAGCTTCGGGTGTCATGGTGACGTAGCACGAATAGACCTCCACAAAGTCCTCGTCCTTGCTCATACGTGCGTAACGGGTGACAAAGCCCAAGTCAATGGACTTCTGTTGTGTGTTCGAGCTTTCGCTCCATCCGGTCGAAAGGTAGTCCCCGACGGAAATCTGCTCGTATTCCGTAGAGAAATTCTTCGTCTGGTGTAAGATGTGGGCAAACTCGTGGTGGATGGTGTGGAAGTCGCCACCGGATTCCGAATCCAAAAGACGTGCGGGATCGAGGTTCTCAGGACGCGATTCCGACAACAAGTTGACGTTGAACAGAACGATCTTCTTGCCACCCATGGCGTACCCCAACTTCACGGTGTTGTTGGGGTTCCATCCACCCGAACCGACCAACTGAATCAGACGGATCGCGTGCCGTTTTAAGAAGGTACTGCCCTCGGGCGAGGCCTCTGCGTAAACGTCCAGCCAAAGATGCTTCAGAAGCACGGCCATAATCTTTGAGCTTTCGATACGCGCGGGGACGAGTTGAACCGATTGGTCCGCCTCATTGTCGTCCAACCAATATTTCAACTCAAGGTTGTAGGGAAGCAGGAACTCCCTTCTGAGGTACTTGTCGAAGTCGGAATTCCGCGCTTCGGGCAGGTACAGCACGCTCTCCGACTTCATCTCTTCCTGATTGCACGACCAAAGGGCCATGCCGAACAGAGTGACGGCGATATATTTAAGTGTTTGTTTCATAGCTTTCTTAATTTTTGTTGTTTCAAATTGCTATCTCTCGTTAGGGGTCATTCCCGCGGCGATAACGCCCATGGGGATCTGAATGGCCCGACGATTGTCGCGCGGAACGAGCACGTCGGTCTCGGTGGTGCCGTCGGACTCCAACGAGGTGACAACCCTTCTCGTTATGGGAATACCGTAGCGTTTGACGTCGAACCAACGTTCGCCTTCACCCCAAAACTCGATGCGACGCAGGTGCAGAATGGCGTTCATGAAGGCCTTCTGTTTGTCGTTCATCGGGAAGCCAGGGAACATAGCCTTCCTCGGAGTGGGGTTTTGCGACGTGTATTCCGCAATTCCGCCATACCAGTTGGTGATGTCGGACTCGATCTGGGCGTCGCTTTTATTGGGAACGTATGCGGGCCTGATCCTCATCCTCACCCAGTGCATGATGTCCGCCGTCGCCGATGCGTAGTCCTCCTTGAGAACGTGTGCCTCCGCGCGATTCAACAGCGTCTTGTCGCCGCTGACGGCAATCTGGACGGAGTGAATGTAACCGGTCAAAGCCACGGGGTCGGTGAACTCGAAGAGGTAGGGAACCGTCATGCGAAGATATTTCCGAGGGGCTCCCTTCACCGTCATCGAATAGGCATAGAGGTAGAAACAGTTCTGGCTGAAAGAGGGGTCGACGTTCCACAAAATACTTGCAGAGGCGATACCTTCAGTTCTTGCCACTTTCTCGCTGTGGATGAAGCGGTCGTTGAAACTGTACGGACCCAGAAGTCCGGCGGCGGAGTTGGTGGCAATCAGCAGTAGGTTGGTGCTTCTGGCCGTCGAGACGTAGTCGCGGAATTTGGGCGCGCCGTTTTCCACCATCGGAAGTTCGTCGAAAGTACTCACGTCCCTCATCATGCTTTCGGGATTATTACCCAAAACAGCGCTGGCGTATTCGATCGCCTTGTCGAGGTGGTCGCTGCCTTCCACCATGTAGTAGAGGTAGAACTCGGCCGCGAACCCGAGGGCCGCCAGACGGTTGAAGTGGTACTTGGGCACCTTGTAGATGGTGTCGTCAATCAAGGGAAGGCCTCTTTGGATATCGGCGTCGATCTTTTCGTAGACCTGCTTCACCGTTCCGCGGTCGTAGTAGGGATTCACTTCCGTTTCCGGCTGCTCCATATAGGGAATACCCATGTCCGTGTCGCCGAACTCTTCGGTGAAGTGCTGGCAAAAGAGGTTGACCAACTTGAAGTGGGCGAAGGCGCGGCACATGTAGGCCTCACCCCTGAGTGCGTCGAGACGCGAGGGATTGCCCAAGTCCTCTATAGCCTTCAAGGCCTGGTTGGCGTTGGCGATGGCCCTGTAATGGGCGTCCCAAGTGAATTTGGGGCTGTCGTTAGCCTCTTCCTTGTCATCGAGCCAGTGCCAAAAGTCCGACGCGTCTCGGTCGTAGGGGATGCTGAAGGACTCTCCCACGTCGTCCCAGTCGTCCGACATGTAGCTTGCGTATAGGCCGTACGTGCTGCTGGGATACGCCGACACCAACAAGTTGCGGATCTTATCGTCGCTGTCCAACTCCGTACGGTTGTCGGGCAGGGTGTCGAGAAAATCGTTACACGAACTCGCGGCGAACATCAACGCGATCGCGGCGAACAATTTTATATATCTGTTTTTCATAGTTGTTCAATATTTTTAGAATCCGATTCTCAAAGTAAGGGTGAACTGCTTGGGCACGGGCACCGATACACCTCCCGAGCGGAAGAACTCGGGGTCTTGACCGTTGAGCTTCTTGTCGGCGTAGATCAGGAAAAGGTTAGTCGCCTGTACCTTGAGGCCGAGGCTACCGAGCCTGATCTTCGAAACCAACGATTTCGGGAAGTCATACTGGAGCGAGATCTCCTTCATTCTCACGAAACCGCCGTCGGCCACGCGGGCGGACGAGTAGTTGTAAGTGTTGAAGGCGGGTGCCCAGTTCGTCGACGAATTCTGACGCGAGTCGATGATTGCGGGAATGGTCGTCTGATGCTCATCACCCGGCATAGACCACCGCCCGGCGAATTCGCGCGGCATGGCGTCCAAGTCGGTGTATTGTTCGTGGAACACCGGGTCGAGTCGGATCTTGTTGCCGAACGAATAGGTGACGAATACGTTCAGGCTCAAATTCTTCCACGAGAAGATGTTGCCGAGACTACCGATGTAGGTGGGCTCCGACGGACCTTCGTATATCAGGAAGTCGGTGTTCTGCCTATCCTGGAAATAGATGTCGTTGGAGGTCTCGGTGCCGTCCGCATTGAGGAAAACGGGCACACCGTTGTTGTCCAGACCCACGAAAGGAACCGAGAAAAGGGCCCTTTGGGGAGAACCGACCTTACCGAACCCGTTGCCGGTGATGAAGTCGAACACGCGCTGAATGTTGTCCAGCCTGGTGATACGAGTGAAGTTGTGGGAGAAGATGAAGTTCGTCGTCCATTTGAAGTCACCCACGAAGTTCTTCGACGTGATAGACACCTCGGTACCTCCCGATTTCATCTCACCGACGTTGGCGTCCTTGTCGATGAACCCGCCGATACCCATAGAGGTGGTGGGGGCTACAAGGTCGAAGTTGTTACGGGTGAACCAGTCGAAGGCCACGTTGATACGGTTGTCCAAAATCCCGGCCTCGAACCCGACGTTGAACTCGTGCTTCTTTTCGTAGGTCAGGCTGCTGTTCTCAAGAGCGTTGATACCCAGGGCATTCTCCTGTTCGTTGGCACTGGGGCGCCAGGGACTGCCGCTTCCGATGATGACGATGGAGTTGCTGGAAGGTCCGCGTTCGGCCGTCAGCGAGTACGACGCCCTGACAGTGAAGTGCGAAAGGGCCGGGCGCAGCGCGTCGAAAAAGTCCTCTTCGTGTGCGTTCCAGGCTCCGGAGACGTTCCATGTGGGGAGCCACCTTGCCGAGCGCGAACGACCCAACTGGTTGGAGCCCTCGTAACGCATCGTTCCGTTGATAACGTACTTGGCGTCATAGGAGTAGGTGGCGGTACCGGCGAAGGCAACGCTCCTCGTGCGCGAATATCCCACGTTGAAGTAGTCGCTATTGTCCTCCACGCCCTTTTTGAACACCTGATAGGCGTAGAAAGGAACGTCGCCCATCGAGTATTGACGGCCCCAGCCGCGGAACCACGATCTGGAACGGTCGGCGGAGTTGATCTCCATACTTGCGAAAGCGTTGACGATGTGCTTATCCTTGAACACGGTGTTCCACGTCAACGAGGTACGGAAGTCGTATGCGTACATCGTGTTGTCCGTACGGTTGTAGATACCGCCCTCGGGGAGTATCGAGATGGGCAGGTCGTAGGGTTTGTCGGGGTCGGAGTAGAGATAGGGGTTGGCGTCCCTGATGGTGGCGTCGCCCATGGCTCTGTAAGACTCGGCTTGGTTGGAGCCGTCCATGATGTTGTGCTCGATGGACGAGCTCGAATACTTGATGGCGCCGAGAGCCGACCACTCCAATCCGGGGATGATCTTCCAACGCAGGTCACCCTGGAATCTCATGTCGGTGGTGGCCAGGTCGATGCGATTGTTCTCCAGTTCGTGCTTGATGTTGAACGGGGCGTAGTTACGCGTGTAGAATTCGTTCGGGTCGAGCACGCGCGAGGTGTTGATCGCGTAGCTGTACGGGTTGATGTCGAACTCCCTCTTCACCTCGCCGAAGACCACGTCGGCCTCCTGCGACATACTGCCCGGAGCCTCCTGCTGGCGATAGGCCGCGTTGGCGATCAGGTTGAGCGACAAAACCTTGCTGATGTTGAACGTAGAGTTCATGTTGGCCGTGTAGCGGTTTACCTTGCTGGCCAAAGTCCAACCCGGGTCGACCAGGGCGCTGACCGACGAGTAGAAGGTGGCCTTTTCCGAACCGCCGCTCATGCTGATTGCGTGCGAGTGCATCACGTTGAGGTTGAACAGCTCCTTGAACCAGTCGGTGTTGCGGTACTCCGCCTGGCGCAGGTAGTCGTTCTTGGCTGCGTCCGACTTTTCCAGCCCGAACATGCCTGAGGTCTCGTCGTAGGTATCCATCAGGTTGTACATCCTGCCGTAGATACCGCTGTTGCGACCCCTGATGGTTTCGGCGTAGTTGAGCCAACCCTTTTGCTCCAGTTCCTGATAAACCTCCATCTGTTCCTGGGAGTTCATGATGTTGAACTGGTTGTAGGTGGGGATGAGTCGCGTGGTGTACTCTCCCGTGTAGTTGAGGCGGAAGTTGCCGGCCTCACCCCTTTTGGTGGTCACGACAATCACACCGGCCATTGCCTTGGCACCGTAGATCGAGGTGGCCGAACCGTCCTTGAGAATCTGAATGTCGGCGATGTCGTCCGAGCTCAAGCCTGCGATAGCCGAGCTGACGAGTGTTTCGACGTTACCCGAAGAGAGCGCGTCGGCGTCTACCTCCACGATATCCTCCATGATGATACCGTCGACTACCCACAGCGGTTTCGAGCTACCGTAGATCGAGGTGGCGCCGCGAACCCTGATTCTGGGTGCGGTACCGAAAGTACCCGATACGTTCTGCACGCTCACGCCGGCCGAACGGCCTTCCAGTGCGCGGCTGATCTCCGAGATACCGTCGATCTTCACCTCATCGGCTCCGAGGCGGTCGGTGGCTCCGGTGAAGAGGCGCTTGTCGACCGTGAGCATACCCGTCACGACCACCGCGTCGGCCACGATAGCGTCCGATTCGAGGGCAACCCTCATGTTGGCGGATGCGGCCACGGTTTGAGTTTTGTAGCCAAGGTAGCGAACCTCAAGAGAGGTCTGTTCGCCCGGCACGGAGATGGTGAAGTTACCGTTGTAATCGGTCAGGACCGCACCTGCGGTCTCTCCCTGGATGATCACGGTCGCCGCTATGACGGGTTCACCCGTCGCCGCGTCGACGACAACGCCCTGAGCATTGAATCTCTGCGCCCAGGCACCCCCGACCGCACAGAACATACTAAGGACAACCAAAGTAAATTTTTTCATAGAAAAGTTTAAGTTGTTATTGATTTAGGTAAGTGCCGCGAGGCTCCTGTCCCGGGCAATGAAAAAGGTCTCCGGAACGGTTCCGGTCATTAGAAGGGTTCGTCATTTCGTTGTTTTCCGCATAGATTTAAGTAGTGTTTTTATGTTTTTAGTTTCACTTGCGTTTTTCCGGTAGTTGTTTAAATCGCCGAAAGGGATAAGAATTAATCTCATTACCATTACGTCACGGTTAAGGATATCAAGCGAAACCGCCCGTTATCCTATCAAATCGCAATCGGTGCCCGTCTTGCACAAAGGAGCAACAACCGACAAAGTTAAATAAAAATAACGGTTAAACAAGCAAAAAACGGAAAAAAAGCGGAACGTCCCGTGTCGACATTTCGCTTTTTCCCCGTCTGTTTCGTGCTCTTTCTTGCCCGCTTGGTGCTTTTCCGCCGCGAAACTCGTCGAAACTCGCTGCAATCACCCGGCACTGTCCCGGCAGTAGCACCCCGCAACCAGCCGGTGCCACTCCGCAACACACCCTACAACCACCCCGGCAGCAGCACCCCGCAACACACCCCGCAACACACCCCGCAACCACCCCCGGCGCCGGCAAAAACTCCTTAAGGCTCGATGTATATTTCGAATATGAGAGGGGTGAAGGGTTGTATTTCGGTCACGATCTGCTCCTCCTCGTCCGCTCCGCTCGACAAACTTTGGTTCATATAGGGGTTGTAGCCTCCGTAACCTCCGTAGTAGTCGTCGTAGTAGCCGCCGCTGCCGTACCGGCCTCCATACATGTTGTCGTAATACATGGCGTTGAACATGTAGCTGGAGTATGCGTCGTAGTAGGCCTGCTCCTGAAGCGCCCGCGCCGAAAGTCCCGTCGCCGCGTATCCGTACACGGAGGTGAACAGCACGCGGTACCAGAGGCCGCGGCGCAACTTGGGGATCACCTTGCCGAACGCGGGGATGGCTTTGCCTTCGTCGGCGGAGGGTTTGAAGCTGAACGCCGTTAGGGTCTTCTCTTCCGGCTTGTAGTTTTCGCCGGCGCGGCGGTAGTAAAACTTCTCGCGCACGCTCTCGACGTTGGTGTCGAATATGAATCCGTCGAGGAACTTGCCTACGAATCGGATGGTCGCCGTCGAGTCGGCGGTGAGCAGTTGCGTTTTTTTGTTCCACGCGAGGTTGGGGTAGAGCTCCGCCAGCCCCGCCCTTTGCGCGAAGTTACTCACCGAGTCGACGTACATGAAGTAGGCGAGCGAGTCGGTCTCGGCCATGCCCCACTCGGCGGCACGCTCCACGACCAGCCTCTCCTCCCGCTTCGCCGGCTCGGGAATCACCTCCCTCACCTTCAGATCCTCGATAATGATTTTGCCCCCACCCAGCGCGAACTGCCCGCCATAGCCCTGCTTGTCGGAGAATCCGTGCGAACCGTAGGCGAGATACGACGGTATGTAGAGCTTCACGTGCGAACCGGCGCTCATCTTCATGGTCGATCCGTCGGGTTTCACCAGGTCGTTGCGCAGTGCGAAATATTGTCCCTCGACCATCCCGTAGTTGCCCTCGCCCACGAACATCAAGTCGGGGTTGTAGTGGGTGGCCGGGGTGTAGGTGCGTTGGCGCAGCGCCACCGTCGAGTCGCGGGTGGCGAACACGTTGCCGGCGATGTCTGTGGCGGTGTAGTCGAGGGTCAGCCACACGGTGGTGTCGCGGCTCGACTCGACGCTCTGGTCGCCGTCCGCCACAAATTCGACATAGATACCGCCGTCGGGCTGTTCCACGGCTTCATCGTGGTACTTTGCCATCCATGCGTCGAACGCGAGCTTTTCGAGCGCGTCCATATCTTCGGGCTCGGTTCGGGCGCACGAGGCGACCGTTGCCAGAGCCGCGGCCGCGAGCGCTACAATCGCTGCTATGTGGGTTCGTTTCATATTCTTCGGAGTGTGGTTTTTTTGTGGCTGTTTTTTACGTGTTTGCCGCCTGTTCGCGTACTGTTTTTTATGGCGTCGCCGCCCGTGTTTTAGGGGGTCGTCGTTTAGGGGGTCGCCGCTCGCTCTATGAACTCGATGTCGGTGACCACGAACAGCAGCGTGCTGTTGGCCGGCACCATCAGAAACTCCCTCTTGCCGAAAGCGATGTCGGGCGGAATGAATATATGCACCTGGTCGCTCTTTACGCCGCCGTCGATATCGTCCGTCAGGTCGCCGTTGTCGGTCTGGCATCCCACGAGCGCCATCTGCACGGCCTTCAATATCTGCGGATCGCTACCCACTGTTATCTCCAGAGGGTCGATCGGCCAGTACTCGGCGTTGAAGTCGGGGTTGTTGCTCACGATCTGGTTGCGCAGCGAGGCTATGTTGGTGTAGAACGTAGTCGAATTTTCGGGCGATCCGCCGAACACGCGCGCGTCGAACATGAACGTGATCACGTCGCCCTCCTCCACCGTGTGCGACGAGGGGTCGAACCGGTTGTCGCGCGAGGTCTCGTTGACGATGTGTCGATACACTCCGCCGATGATGTCGAAACTCCCGATGTTGGTCTTGGCGTCGTCCGGCACGTTGCCGCGCTCCCACAGACCCTCGTTGTTTAGATAGTTGACTATTCTGTCTCGCGCCTGGTTGGATGCCTCGTCCGGCCCGCAGGCCACCGTCGACACCGCCGCCGCGAACATCGTGACCGCACCCGCCGCGAGCGCGACGCCTCGGCCCCCGGAAACGAGCGCTATGCCTCGAACTCTCGAAACGAGCGCCGCGACAACGCCCGGACGAAGTATCCTCGCCGTCCGTCTACGCCTGTCGCCATGCCGTTCGTGTTGTGCCATAATTTGACAAAGGTATGGATTTTTTTCAAAATCCATACCTTCGGTCTACTTAAATTTATGAAACCCTACTCTTCGGCCAATCCGCCGCTCGTGACGAAATATTTCTGACTCTTGAGCAGGTTTCGCGACTGCAACACCATGGTTTTGGTCTCGTTGAGGATATTCAGATAGAGCACGCTCGTCTTGGTGGTCCCGTGTTCCGACCCGCGTATGCGGCGCAACTGGCGCATCACGGCGTCGCCGATCAACTCCAGCAACTTATCGCGCATGTGCATCACGTGCTCCATATCGGAGAAGTCGTTGGTGGACAGCATCGTGTTTATCTTGTCGTACACCTTTTTCACGTCGTTGTTCACCTCCACCAGGTCGTGCACCTGATCCTTGTGGAATCCCTTGTGGTTGTTGTCGATGTGGTCGAAGCAGGGACGGGTGATGTGCACCAGCGCCTTGGTCACCTCGCTCAGGTAGTCCACCACCTGCACGTAGTAGTGCACCGTCTCGATGTCGCTTCCGTGAAGCTTTTGCAACACCGGCATCATGGCGTACTTGCGGTCGCGCGATGAGTAGAACAGCTCGTTGGAGTCGCGCACAAGGTCGCGTAGGGCTTTGCGGTTCTCCTTCATCACGGCCACCATAGTCCGGTTGTAGATGTTGGTGACACGATCCATCACGTCCCTCACCTCCACGCGGCACTGTTCGAGTATCTCGCGCGAATCCTTCGACGTGTCGAGCCATCCCCCGTCGGCCGCCGTGGCGTCGAGGTCTTTCTTCTTGGCCCTCAGGTTGCTGCGCACAAGCAGGAACAGCGCCAGAGCCGAAATTACTATAATAGCCACAGTGCCGCCGTACATCAGCCCCAGCCCTATGGCCATCGAGATCACGAACGCTCCCAGACCCGTCACGAACCAGCCCATCACCACCGTCACCACGCCCGAAATGCGGTACACCGCTGTCTCGCGCCCCCATGCCCGGTCGGCGAGCGACGAACCCATCGCCACCATGAACGTGACGTAGGTGGTCGACAGCGGCAGCCCCAGCGACGTGCCGAAAGCGATCAGCAGCGACGAGGTGATGAGGTTCACCGTCGCGCGGATAAGGTCGTAGTGCTCCGTTCCGCGTTCGGCGGCGTTGAGCTGCTCGAACCGGCGGTCGACCCACAGGCGGGCCCGCTCCGGAAGCAGGTACTTGTAGCCGTTGTTCATCCCCACCGCCGCGCGCACGATCGAGCGCGAGAACATCGTCGAGCCGTACTTCTCCTCTCCCTCCTTGGCGCTGGCGAGTTTTATCTCGGTCTCGGTGACGTTCATCGCCTTCTTCGAGAACCACAGCGTCACTATCATTATCAGCCCCGCTCCCAACAACAGCAGGAAGTTGGCCGGCACGCTCTCGCGCAGTCCGCCCATCATCATGTTCACGTCGCCGCTTTCGGAGGCCATCCTCCACGAGTCGAGCCCCGCGATGGGAACGCCGATGAAGTTCACAAGGTCGTTGCCCGCGAAGGCCAGCGCCAGCGAGAACGTGCCCACCAATATCGTCACTTTCAGGATGTTAATCTTCAGCAACTGCAGCCCCAACAGCACCAGCGACGAGGCCGCCCACATTCCGGCGACCGTCAGAGCCGTGTTGGCGTTGACGAATTCGAGGAACTCGGTGCCTGCCAGCGGAGCCTTCAGACCCTTTATGATAACGTAATAGAGGATCGTGGTCACCGCCACGCCGCACCACGCCGCGCCGAACCATCTGAATATCTTCGCATACCGGAACGAGAACAGAATTCGCGACAGATACATGACCATCGTCCCGCCCACGAGCGCCACCACCACCGAGATCAGAATCCCCGACACGATACCCATCGCCCGCGCCGTGTTGATGTACTGTCCGATGCTGTCCAACGCCACCTGCGGGTCGCGTCCGATCTTGACCATCGTCACCGCGATAGCCGCCCCGAGCAGCGCGAATATCAGCGACACGGTGGTCGAGGTGGGCAGCCCCAGCGTGTTGTACACGTCCAACAGCACTATGTTGCCCAGCATCACGGCGAGGTAGAGCATCATCACCTCCTTAAACGTAAACAGCTCGGGGTTGAACATTCCCGTTCGCGCCACCTCCATCATGCCGCTGGCCGTCAGCGTGCCCACCACGATGCCTATCGAGGCGACCAAAAGGATTATCCTCATGGGCGCGGCTTTGGATCCGATGGCTGAGTTGAGAAAGTTGACGGCGTCGTTGGTGACACCCACAAAGAGACCCGAGACGGCCGTAACGGCCAGAATGACAAGAACTACGGTGTAAATTATATCCATATAGTTTGTACAAAAAAGATTTTCTCGGTTACAAAAATACTACGATAATTCGGATTACAAAGCCACTGCCACAGCTTTTTGCTGTTACATTTCTGTTACAAATGGTTTTCGCACGCCGCCCTTTGCGCCGCCCCGGCTCGTTTCGCGAAAAAACGCCCGGGAGATTTTCGTAAAACCGCCCCGGAAATTTGACCGTCTCGAAACATTGCTTAACTTCGTTGTGTTAAATTATAATAACACCAATGTATTCATGAAAAGATTTACTTTGAAATCGGTCTCGGTGATCGCGGCATTTTTTATCGGTATCAGCGTCAGCAACTCCTGCGGAGAGTCGCCGGGAGAAACGAAAACCGAAAATCCGATTACGGAAAACCCCTCCACACAGGAGTTGTGGGCCGCGATACAGGCGTTGCAATCGGAGGTGTCCGGGCTCAAAACGGTCGTCGCGGAGCTCGAAACGGAGGCGTCGCAACACCCGGCAGATGTGGCGGAACTCGAAACGGAAATGTCCGGGCTGAAAACGGTCGTCGTGGAGCTCGAATCGGAAGTGTTGCTATTTAAAGCAGACGTCGCTGAGCTCGAATCGACAGTGTCGCGACTCGAAGACGAGGTGGCGGCGCTGAAATCGTCGAATGACGACGGAGGCTCGACCGATAGCGGCGAATTCCTCGTGGACGGGTTGTGGTTCTCCAGGAACGGCCATGTGTCGTCAAAGACGGATAGGTTATTTGGTGATCCCGACTGTGTTTACGAGTACGATGGCTATGGTCGCATGAAATCATACACATATAATTATTCTTCGGGAAATGCAATAAAATACTCTTATTCGTACTCCGACAAAACGGTTATCATGACCACAACAAACACTTCGAATGGCAATACAACCACATCGGTCGCCGAATATCGCTATTATTGAGAGGTCGCACGGTTAGGTGACCGGGCTCGTTGAAAAATTTGGAGGTTTCGAGAATATTGTTTAGCTTGCGGTCGTGCTTCGAAAGCGGGGTCGCGAACCTGCGAGAAACGCGTAAAAACCAAGCCGACGGCCAAACAATAATATTTCGACCATTAAACAGCGGTATTCTATGAAACCGATTCATAAACGCATTCTTTTCGCAGTGGTTCTGATAGCGGCGTGCTATCTGTGGTATTGCCTGGGGAGTTTGCTGATCGACGGCAACGACAAGATCATTTGGCGAATCTCGCACGAACTCGCTCCGAAATCGGTATCCTGGATGGAGACCAACATCGGGATCCTATTCCTTGTCGGCGTCGCTTTTCCGCTCGTGACGGTCGTGCTTCGGAAAGAGAACGCGAAGGGGCGCACGGAGCAGAGCGATGACGCCGACGCGAAGAAGCGGAACCGAGGATCCCGCATGGCGAAAGTCGCCTTGACAAGCGTGGGCATGGGGGTCGGATACGTGGTGCTCCGCTATGTTATGTCCCACTTCGTATTCCGGTCCGACAGGCCTCTGAATTTTATCCTGATCATGGGCGGAGTGATGGCGCTTATCCTCTTCTTGTCGGTTGTTGCGCTCGCCCCGACGGATCGACAACGGGAGCGTCTCGGATATTGATGTTTTAGGAATCGACAACCGTCCTTTGAGATTTACAGCTTTTTGAGCGACCGGCGGATGAGCTCCTCGACCGCCAGGCCGGGCTCGTCCTTCATCACGGCGCGCACCACCTTGTCGGACGCCGCGCGCGCGAATCCCAGCATCGCCAGCGCCGCCAGAGCCTCCGCGTGGATCGCGCCTCCCGCCATAACGCCGCCAAGAGCCGAACCGCCCGAATCACCCGCGTCCGCGCCAAAACCGCCGCCGACACCCGAAGCGCCCGTGCCCGAAGCCGCGCCGAAAGCGATCCCCGTCATCTTGTCGCGCAACTCGACGATAATCTTCTCGGCCGTCTTGAGCCCCAAACCCTTGACATTTTTCAAAAGCAGGGCGTTCTCACTCGAAATTATCGCCGCCAATTCCGCCGGGGAGTAGGTCGAAAGCACCATCCGCGCCGTGTTTCCGCCCACGCCCGACACGCTCACAAGGCGTCGGAACAGCTCCCGCTCCTCGCGCGTGGAGAATCCGTAAAGTATCTGCGCGTCCTCCCGCACTATGAACTGCACCCACAGCCGCACCTCGGCGAGGCGCTCTATCTCGGCGTAGGTTTGCAACGAAATGTTGAGGTAGTAGCCCACGCCACCCGCCTCGACAACGGCGTAGGCGGGCGTGAGGTCGGCTATTTTTCCCGAAATAAATTCATACATAACGCAAAGGTAAGGATATTTTAATTACTTTTGCCTTGTTGAATTTTTCCGGACAAACTAAAATCAAACATAACGCAATGAAAAAACTATTCATCGCAGCCCTCGTGGCGCTCGCCATGGCAGCCTGCAAAAACGCGGGCACAACCGCCGCAACAGCCGAAGGCGCCCCCAAGGTCGAAACAGTCTACGACATCGCCTACATCCAGATGGACTCGCTGGTGACCGGCTACGGCCGCTACGTCGACCTGAGCCAGGCGTTCGAGGCCAAGGCCACCAAGATTCAGAGCGAACTCGAATCGCGCGCCCGCCGCCTGCAAAACGAAGTGATGGACTTTCAGGAGAAGATGGAAAAGGGTCTGGCCACCCGCTCGCAGCTCGCCACCATGCAAGAGGGCATTGAACGCCGCGGGCAGAACCTTGAGATCGACCGCCAAAATCAACTCACCGAACTGGCCGAGGAGGAGCAGGTGATGACCAACCAGATCATGCACGCCATCCAAACCTATGTGGCCGAGTATAACGCCGACCTGCGCTACAAAATGATCCTTACGACCTCGGGCGGCACTCCGGTGTTGCACGCCGATCCCGCGCTCGACATTACGGCCGAGATACTCAAGGGTCTCAACGAAGAGTACGCCGCCGAGGCGAAGACCGAACCGGAAACCGCGGCGACAGAGGAATAATTTACGATATTGGCGGAAAGTTACAATTATTTCGTATCTTTGCCGCTCGAAACATTTTTGAATTTTCACTTTTAGTTTTTCACTTTTCATTTATTTTTAAGTAATGCCTGTAAAAATCAGATTAGGACGGCACGGTAAGAAAGGCTACGCCTTCTACCACATCGTCGTCGCAGACAGCAGGGCGCCACGTGATGGTAAATTTATCGAGAAGATTGGTACCTACAATCCGAACACGAATCCTGCTACGATTGACTTGAACTTCGAGAAAGCTCTGAGTTGGTTGCAAAAAGGCGCGGAACCCACCGACACTTGCCGCGCGATCCTTTCGGACAAGGGCGTGATGATGAAAAAACACCTTTTGGGAGGTGTGGCCAAGGGCGCTTTCTCGGAGAGCGACGCCGAAGCCAAGTTCAACAAGTGGCTCGAAGAGAAGAACGCCAAGGGTGCCGCTAAAATTTCGAAAATGGCCGGTGACGCCCGCGATGCCGCTAAGGCCCGCGCCGCCGCCGAAACCAAAGTGAAAGAAGAGAAAGCAGCAGCCATCGCCGCCAAAAAAGCCGAAGCAGCCGCCGAGGCCGCCGCCGCAAACGCTGAAGAGGCTCCCGAAGCTGAAGAGGTCGCTGAAGCCGCCGCGGAAGAGGTTGCCGCCGAAGTTGTCGAAGCTCCTGCCGCCGAAGAGGCCGCCGCCGAAGCTGTCGAAGCTCCCGCAGAGGAAGAAAAGGCTGCCGAACCGAGCATCTGATAAGATGCGAGTTCATCGACCGGAGCAGGCGAGTCGTCGCAAAGCGACGGTGCCGTTAAGCGAAGGGAGATAATAATTTCCTTATATGGGCAGAACGGTCACGGCGGGAAGGGTCTCGGGGCTCTTCGGGGCAAAGGGCGAGGTTTCGCTTGTCCTTTACGACGACTTTCCGCGTGAAATAAATATGGAGGAACCCGTGTTTGTGAAGATAGATTCACTCACGGTTCCTCTTTTTTTTACTATCTTTGCAAGACGCGGCCGAAAGGGTGCGACCGCCATGTTCGACGACATCGACTCGGCCGGTCGCGCGGCGGAGTTGGTGGGATTGGAGTTTTCGATTCGCCAAAACGTGGCACATGCCGGCGGAGCGGCCGGCGAGAGTGACGACGCCACCCCGGATGGCGACGAGTTGTACTTCGAGGATTTGGTGGGATGGAGCGTGGAAATTGAGGAGGCGGTCGATGCGGACGCGGACTCGTATACGGATGCGAATCAGGCCACCGACGCGGACTTGGACGCAGGCTCGGATACGGATGCGAATCAGGCCACCGACGCGGATGTCGATGCCGACCTGAACACGAACCCGAGGCTACTCGCCGAAAATCGGATCGGAGCAGAGCAGGACGCCTTAGACCCCGGCTCAAGTTCCGGCTCCGGCCTCGACTGTGCCTCCGGTCTCGCCCCAGATCCCCGACAGGGCGGGATGAGGTATAGCGGCCGCATAGTGGCGTTCCACGACAGCGAATTCAACCCGCTCCTTGAGATCGAGCTCGACGGCGCGGCGCACGCAGCAGCGGCACACGCAACAGGCGACACGGTGGCGGGAGGAGCAACGACGGGAACGGAACTGATACCCGCGCAGGGCGAATTCGTGGTTGAGGTCGACGAGCGGCGGCGAAAGATCACCCTGTCGATTCCCGAAGGTTTGTTAGGACTTAACAATTAGAATAATTATGAAAAAACTGCTTCCCACATTGTTGATCGTGCTCTCGGCGGCGACTATGCCCGCGATTGCGCAGAGCGGCTCCACCTTGCCCGGGCAGAGCGGCTCCACCTATGTCGCCAACGCCTCAGAAGGGTACTACGTAAAGGACGGCGAGGCGCACTACGCGTGGATCTCGACCGAGGGCGGCGAGATGCAGGCCTTGCGCATGCTGATTCCCTATCAGAGCGGCTACCCCGAGACGGTGCTCTACCCGGAGGATGTGTCGGAGTACGGATTTTTGGAGAACAGGATGCGTTTCGTGAGCGCGACGGTGGAGACGCCCGAGGGAGAACGGAGGCTGTTCCTGCAGGAGGTGCAGCGGGTGGACGACGACACGTCGATATTGTTTTTGCAAAAGGGGGTTGTTCCCGAGGATACATGGTATAGCATGGAGGGCGGTTTGGTGGCCGAAATAACCACGTCGGACGAGCCGGAACCGATGTGGGACTATCTGCTGGCGCTGAGCGCCGCCTCGCCTAACGCCGGTGACAACAGGTCGGATATCGCCGATGTCAAGTTGTCGCAAATAACCGTCTCCAATCTGTTGAAAAACAGCATTGCACTCCCCAGGCGGCTGCGTCCGAGCATGATCGGGCGATACTACAACGGCTTGGTCAACGGCAACGAAAAGATGTTCCCCAAGAACCTTTTCGGCGTGACGGTGAGCGCCGGAGCCGGATCGCCCATCATGAACGACACGAGGACCGGGGGGAGCACCGGCCGGCACGTGTACAACTACGGCTTATCTTTCTCGGTAGGCGTGTTCGCCCGTTTTCCGTTCGAAGAGGTGCTGTCGTTCCAGCCCGAGGTGCGCTACTCGCGGCAGGTAAACAACGGTTCGAATATAGTGGGCATCGGACCGGATCCCTATGGACGGGGCACCGAATTCAAGAACAACTCGATCCGCGTTCCCCTGATGTTCAGATTCACGAACACCTACTCCCGTAAGAACATCATGCCGTACGCCGAGTTGGGCCCCGTTATGGACATCAACTTCGGTGACTACGTGGCTTGGAACGCCCCCGAGGAACATTATATAAATCCGTCGGTCGAAACCTTCACGCCCGGGGTGGCGGTGGGCATCGGGGCGGAGTACTATATCAACTCGCGGCAGGCGGCCTACCTCGGTTTGCGCATGAACTACATGTTCAACACGAGCCGCAGCCACAGCTACGCTCTGAGGACATTCGAGTTGGTGGCCGGGTTCAGCCTGTTCAACTACTGATAGGGTATGGCTAGGGTGGTTGTCGGTTTGTCGGGCGGGGTGGACTCCTCGGTGGCGGCGTGGCTCCTCAAGCAGCAGGGGCACGAGGTCACGGGGCTGTTTATGCGCAATTGGCACGACACGACGGGCACCCTGAGCGGCGACTGCCCGTGGGAAGATGATCAGCTGTTCGCCGAATTGGTTGCGCGGCGGTTGGGCATCCCGTTCCGGTGGATCGACCTGTCGGAAGAGTATCGCACCCGCGTGGTGGACTACATGTTCGCCGAGTATGCGCGCGGCCGCACGCCCAATCCTGACGTGCTGTGCAACAGGGAGATAAAGTTCGACGTCTTTTTGCGTGAGGCCTTGAAACTGGGTGCCGACTATGTCGCCACGGGACACTACTGCCGCGTGGAACTCGCCGAAAACGGCATGCATCGACTGTTGGCAGGGCTGGACGCGGGCAAGGACCAGAGCTATTTTTTGTGCCAACTGTCTCAGCAACAACTCTCGCGGGCGATGTTTCCGATCGGCGGGCTGCAGAAGTCCCAGGTGCGCCGCATAGCGGAGGAGCAAAAGTTGGCCACCGCCAAGCGCAAGGACTCCCAGGGCATCTGCTTTGTGGGGAAGGTCGATCTGCCTACGTTTTTGCAGCAGAAATTGGCGGCTCGGCGAGGCGATATCATCGAGATTACGGCCGATTTTGTCGGCGCCTTGGACGGCGTCACTCCCGCCGACGGCATCAAGGTGGGCGAACATTCGGGCGCGCACTTCTATACCATAGGACAAAGAAAAGGCCTCGGCGTCGGGGGCACGGCCGAGCCGCTGTTCGTGGTCGCCACCGACGTCGAGCGCAACATAGTCTATGTGGGCCGGGGCGACAGTCACCCGGGCCTTTGGCGTAACGAGCTGTATATCAAAAGCGATGAAATTCACTGGGTGCGGCCGGACAGGGCGCTCAAGCCAGGCGAAAGCGCGCGATTCAGCATGCGCATCCGCTACCGCCAGCCGCTTCAGGGCGGGGTGTTGAGCCTGCCCGAGCCCGGCGAATTCTCTGCCGGATCCGCCGAATTTTCCGCGACGGCCGGTTCCTTCTCCGGAACTGACCGCTCTTGCTCGGAATCGAGCATCGCCGCCGGATCCGTCGAACCCTCCTCTGAACCTGCCGAATTTTCCGCGACGGACGGCCGACCCGGGGGTTTCGCCCGCATAGTTTTCGACGCACCCCAGAGGGGCGTCACCCCCGGGCAGTTCGCGGCGTTCTACGACGGCGACGAGCTCGTCGGCTCCGGCGTGATCCTAAAATAATATGCGTCGGCTGTCGGCCATAACGATTGCTTTTTTTGCCATCTGTTGGTCCATGCGGGGACAGGAGCGTGTGGTCGTCGCGTTCTGGAACACGGAGAATCTCTACGACACGATCCCGAGCCCCTTCTACGACGACTCCGACTACACTCCGGGAGGCGCTAACGGCTGGAACACCGAGCGTTATCGAACAAAGACGGCCAACCTCGCGCGGGTGTTGGACGAACTCGACGCCGACATAGTGGGTCTTGCCGAGGTCGAGAACGAGGGGGTGGTGCGCGACCTTGTGACGAGCCTCGAAACCGACTACAACTACATCCATCTCACCTCGGGCGATAGCCGCGGTATCGACCTGGCGCTGCTCTACAAGGGCGACAGGTTTTTTCCGGACGAGGCGGCGACACGGCTCGTGGGCTCGGGCACGGGTCGCGAGTTTTTGCACGTCGAGGGCGAACTCATCGGCGGCCTGCCCGGCGCGGCATCCGGCGGAGCATCGAGCGGGGCATCAGGCGGCTTGTTCGACGGAGCATCGAGCGAAGCGTTCGGTGGCCTGCCGGGCGAACACATCCATCTGATAGTGTGCCACATGGCATCCAATCTCAACAGCGACCAATACCGCCGCCGCAACATGTCGGCGTTGCGCCGGGTACTCGAAAACCTGCTCGCGCAAGACCCCGCCGCTAACATAATCGTGATGGGCGACATGAACGGCACCCCAGGCGAAAAGGTCGTCCGAAAAACGTTGGGCGACCTGCGCTCGCCATGGGGATTCATGTACGCACCCCACTACGAGCAACATCTGAGAGGTCGGGGATCGTACAGCTACCGCGGTCGCTGGCTGCTCTACGACTGGATGATGGTGTCGCCGTCCATCGCCCGCCCGAATCCCGAAAACCTGACTCACCCGAATCCCGAAAACCTTCCTCGTTCGAATCCCGAAAACCATCGCCCGACCGCACCCGCGAGCCGTCGGTTGAAATTGGATGGAGCGGGCATCTACGCGAGGGAGTATTTGACCGAACCGGTCTCGCCCGGTCCCGCCTCGCCCCGCAAGCCGTGGCGCACGTTCTACGGCGGGGACTACCTCGGCGGATACAGCGACCACTTTCCGGTGTGGATATCCCTCTCCAACTGATCGACCGATTTTTGGTTGTGAATTAATTAACAGCCAATTAATCTGAGAAATAACGAAATATTTTTGGCTTTTTTCGCCAAAAAACATTACTTTTGTAGAATAGATAGAAGACGAGTCAAATTCGATTAATACGCTGACAATATGCCAAACACAAAAAGAGTTTACACCTTCGGCAACAAGGCCGCCGAGGGCAACGGAAAGATGAAGGAGCTGTTAGGTGGCAAAGGGGCCAACCTGGCCGAAATGAACAAGATAGGCATTCCGGTTCCTCCGGGATTCACCATCACCACCGACGTCTGCGCCGAGTATTACCGCGACGGCCGCGACAAAGTGGTGGAGATTCTTCGCCCCGAGGTCGAAAAGGCAATGAAGCAGATCGAAGAGCAGACGGGCCGCAAGTTTGGCGACAAAACTATGCCGCTGTTGGTGTCGGTGCGTAGCGGTGCGCGCGCCTCGATGCCCGGCATGATGGACACCATCCTCAATTTGGGTATGAACGACGCGGCTGTGGAGGCGATCGCCAAGTTGAGCGGCAACCCCCGTTTCGCATGGGACTCCTATCGCCGCTTCGTGCAGATGTACGGCGACGTGGTGTTGGACATGAAACCGCAGTCGAAAGAGGACGAAGATCCGTTCGAGGAGATAATAGACCACATGAAAAAAGCTCGCAAAGTGGCGGGCGACACCGACCTGACGACGGACGACCTCAAAGAGCTCGTAAGGCAGTTCAAGGCGGCGGTCAAGAAGCAGACCGGTAAGGATTTTCCGTCCGATCCGTGGGAACAGCTTTGGGGCGCGGTGATGGCCGTGTTCGGCAGCTGGATGAACGACCGCGCGATTTTGTACCGCAAGCTCAACAACATTCCGGCGGAGTGGGGCACGGCGGTCAACGTGCAGGCGATGGTGTTCGGCAACATGGGCGACAACTCGGCGACGGGCGTGGCCTTCTCTCGCGACGCGGCTACGGGCGAAAACCTGTTCAACGGCGAGTATCTGGTCAACGCCCAGGGCGAGGACGTGGTGGCGGGCATTCGCACCCCGCAGCAGATCACGCTCGAAGGGAGCAAGCGCTGGGCGGTGGCCCAAAAAGTGTCGGAGGCCGACCGTGCGGCGAAGTTCCCCTCGCTGGAGGAAATCATGCCGTCGATTTACAAGGAGTTGTGGGATATTCAGAAGCATCTGGAGACCTACTTCACCGACATGCAGGATATAGAGTTCACCATTCAGGACGGCAAGTTGTGGATGCTTCAGTGCCGCAGCGGCAAACGCACCGGCGCGGCGATGGTCAAGATTGCGATGGATATGTTGGCCGAAGGGCTTATAGACGAAAAGACGGCTGTGCTGCGTTGCGAACCGGCCAAGTTGGACGAACTGTTGCACCCCGTGTTCGACAAGACCGCCATCGCCAACGCGAAGGTTATCACCAAAGGTCTGCCCGCTTCGCCGGGTGCGGCCACGGGGCCTATCGTGTTCTTCGCCGAGGATGCCGAAAAGGCATTGGAAAAGGGTCAGGCCGCGATTTTGGTGCGCATCGAGACCTCGCCGGAGGATTTGGCGGGTATGAACGTGGCGGCCGGTATTTTGACTGCTCGCGGCGGGATGACCTCCCACGCGGCGGTGGTGGCTCGCGGTATGGGCAAATGCTGCGTGAGCGGCGCGGGCGATATCGAGGTGGACTACAAGGCTCGCACGGCAAGCGTCGGCGGGCTGACCATAAAGGAGGGCGACTGGATTTCGCTCAACGGCTCGACGGGCGAGGTCTATCTGGGCAAGGTGGACACCATGGCCGCGAGCCTCTCCGGCGACTTCGGCAAGTTGATGGATCTGGCCGGCAAGTACGCCAAGATGAAGGTGAGGGCCAACGCCGACACCCCGCGCGACGCCAAGCAGGCGTTCGAGTTCGGTGCCGAGGGCATCGGCCTGTGCCGTACGGAGCACATGTTCTTCGAGGGCGAACGCATCATGGCCGTCCGCGAAATGATTTTGGCCGACGACGAGGCCGGCCGCAGGGTGGCTCTGGGCAAATTGCTGCCTATGCAGAGGGGCGACTTCGAGGAGCTGTTCAAGATCATGAACGGCCACCCGGTGACGGTGCGCCTGCTCGATCCGCCGCTGCACGAGTTCGTACCCCATCACGAAAAGGAGCAGAAAGAGCTCGCCGCGGCGATGAAGGTGCCGTTCGAAAAGGTGGCCGCAAAGGTCGAGTCGCTGGCCGAGGTGAACCCCATGTTGGGCCACAGAGGAACCCGCTTGGGCAACACCTATCCCGAGATCACCGAGATGCAGACCCGCGCCATCGTCGAGGCGGCGATGAACGTCAAGAGGGGCGGCACGCCGGTTCACGTCGAGATAATGGTGCCGTTGGTGGGTAACCACAAGGAGCTGCGCTATCAGAAGAATATCATCGACCGCATCGCCGAAGAGGTGTTCGCCGAGCGTAACGACCGGATCGACTATCTGGTGGGGACGATGATCGAGGTTCCCCGCGCGGCCGTCACCGCCAATCAAATCGCCGAGGTGGCCGACTTCTTCTCGTTCGGCACCAACGACCTGACACAGATGACGCTGGGCTTTTCGCGCGACGACATAGGCAAGTTCCTGCCCATCTATCTGGCCAAGGGGCTGATCCGCGCCGACCCGTTCCAGATTCTCGACCGCAACGGGGTGGGGCAGTTGATTCGCGAGGCGGTGTTCAAAGGCCGCGGCGTGAAGGAGCACCTCAAGTGCGGCATCTGCGGCGAACACGGAGGCGAACCCTCGTCGGTGGAGTATTGCCACTTCGCGGGGCTCAACTACGTGTCGTGCTCGCCGTTCAGGGTGCCCATCGCACGCGTTTCGGCAGCCCACGCCGCGCTGAGCGAGCAGTAGTCACTAACACACTTTTATGTAGAGGGGGAAGTACGTAAGTACTTCCCCCTCTACATAATTTGAACGGTCGCCGCAGTTACTACTTATCGCGGCGGTTCTTTTGCCACAGTTGCACGCTGTTGAACAGGTTCTGCCACAGCACGTAAGCCGCCGGAGCGATCGAACTCACGGGGTTGAGATAGGTCTGCGCCAGCCATATCGCAAGTATGGTGTTCTTCTGCCCCAAAGCCTGTCCGCCCGCCACCTTTTCGCCATATCGCGCGCCGATCCATCGCCCGACAAAAAACTGCAACACGCATATTGTCAGCGCAATGCCGGCCATCGCGAGCCCCTTGCCGAGGGTGAGGTCTCGTTGCTGCGCGATGAAGTCGACCACGCTGCCCGACACCACCACCAGCGAGGCCACCCAAATGTAGAACGACACCGGCTTGAGACGGGCTACGAAATCGGCTGCGCGCGGAGCCAACAGTCTGAGTGTCAACGCAGCCGCCAACGGCAAAACGATAACCGGAATTACTCGCAGGAAAATCGTCACGAAAGAGTCCCAAAACGTCGCCGCGGCCGATGGTGTGGCGTTGGCGCTTGAAAACGACGCTCCGGTCGTGCTGGCTGTCTCGGAAAGGATGTTGGTTTCGGGGATGGTGGTGGCCCCGGTACTGGCAGTTTCGTGAATAGCGGCGGCGGTTTCGGAAAGAGTGGTGGCAACCTCGGGAAGGGTGCCGGCGGTTTCTGAGATGATGGTGGTTTCGGAAAGAGAGGCGACGACAATTTCGGGCACAGGAACGCCTCCGGAGGCCGAAATGAGCGAAAAAAACAACGGTGCGGCGACCGCCGCCACCACGTTCACCACCAGCGAATAGCTGATCATGGTAGAGATGCGCGCCCCCAACATCGAGGCTATCACCACCGCCGCCGTCGCCGTGGGAGCCAACACGCATATCATCGCCCCCTGCGCTATGTCTTCGTCGAAAATACTGATCACAAGATAGATAGCCACTGCCACCACCACCTGGAACGCGATCATCCAGCCGTGCAGTCCCGACAATCGCAATTCGCGCACCCGCGCCCCGCAAAACGGTATGAACAGCATTGCGAAGATCATCCATGGGGTGGTGAAATTCAACCGCGCGACGAAATCGTGGAGCACTCCGCCCGTCACCATCGCAATGGGCATCAATATGGTTTGCAGATCGTTACGCGACATTAAATTGAAAAATTCAAATGATTTTATTCCGCTTTAACCGATTGGGGAGTTGTTTGCTTTCCAAGCGCCGCCATACCCGCGAAAGTGAACAGCGCGTTCATTATCAATAGCTCATAGCCGAAACGGTAGCCGCCGAACCACGCCTCGGAGTTCAAATCGAGCATCAGACACAACGCCGGAGCCGCCACCGCCACCAACGGCACCCACCGGTCGCGCACCCGCCGCCGAGTCAGTAGTCCGAACGCGAACATGCCGAGGATGGGCCCGTAGGTGTAGCTCGCCAGAGTGTACACCGCGTCGATGACGCTGGTGTGCGCCAACGCTCGAAACGCCAAAACTACCCCCACCATCGCCGCCGCCATCGCCGTGTGCACCAGTCGCCGCATCCGCCCGAGCCGCGCTTCGCCTTGTGAATTATCGGCCGAGTTCGCTCCGTTCTTGTTGCCGGTTCCGCCAGCGTCATTCGCGCTGCCCGTCAGCCGCCCGCCGCCCAAAATGTCGACCGTGAACGAGGTGGTGAGTGAGGTGAGCGCCGATCCCGCCGCCGACCAGGTGGAGGCCACCAGTCCGAGCGCGAAAACAACCCCCACCACCGCCGGAAGCCCCGACGAAACCGCCACAAACGGAAACAGTCCGTCGCCCGCCGGAGCGACAACTGAAGAGGCGGCTGAAACCGCGGTCGAAGCGCCTGCCAAATCCGCACCGACCGAAGCGCCCGCCGCGCCGACCGAAGCTCCTGCCGCGCCCGCCAAATCCGCACCTGTCGCCGCAACTTCTCTCGCCTCGACAAAGAGATGCAGCAGCACCCCGAGGCACAGGAACCCGAAAATCGCCACAAACTGCATCGCCCCCGAGAGCACGAAATTCTTCTGCGAATCGCGCGGCGAACGGCAACTGAGCGGCAACTGCATCATATCCTGATCGAGCCCCGTCATGGCGATGACGATGAAAAGTCCCGAAAAAAACTGCTTGAAAAAGTAGCGGCGGTCGTTCACGTCGTCGAAAAAGAATACGCGAGACAGTTCCGAGTCGCCAACCGTACGCGAAAAATCCCCTAAAGACAACCCCATCTCCCGCGCGATGAACCATATCGAAAGCCCCACACTGGCGAACAGAAACAGCGTCTTGAGCGCGTCCGTCCACACCAACGACCGAACCCCGCCCCGAAAAGTGTAGAGCCACACCAAAAACATCAGCGCCGCCGAGCCCGCCGCAAAAGGAACCCCCAACGGCTCCCAAACGATCATCTGCAACACCAGGCACACCAAATATATCTTCACCGTCGCCCCCAGCATCTTGCTCACGAAGAAAAACCACGCCCCGGTGCGGTAGCTCGACCCCCCGAACCGACCGTCCAGATACTCATACACCGACACGATCTTGCGGCGATAGAGCGACGGCACCAATACGAAAGCGATCACCAGATAGCCAACCACGAAACCCATCGCCATTTGCAGGTAGGCGAATCCGCTCGTCCCCACCATCCCCGGTACCGACACGAACGTCACCCCCGACATAGGCGCGGCGATCATCCCGATGGCAACCACCAACCACGGCGAGCGGCGGTTGCCCACAAAAAATCCCTCGTTGTCGGCCCGGCGGCCAGTGAGCCACGCAATCACGAAAAAGAGCGCCAAATAGCCCGCTATCGCGGATAAAATTATGTAGGGGTTCATGGGTGCGGTCGGGATGTTTTTATTGGTTACGCCGAGACTTTATCGGTTGCGTCGGAGCTTTAAGGATTGCGTCGAGGCCTTGTTGATTGCGCCTTAGAGGCTTATCGGATTTTAAGAGGTTGAATTATAGTAAAGCTTTCGCCGTTGCCGTGGGATTCGCTCACCACGCGGATGGCGCGAACGGGCCTTTGCGGCCTGATGGTGGCTTTTAGGTCGTGCAGTCGGGCGACGCTCTCGAATGTGCTGCCATCGTAGCTCACCTCGACCCTGCCGATGGGGAATCCGGCGCGTTGCAGATGGTCGTAGCCCGTTTTGATGTCGATTCGGGAGGCGGTGACGGGGGCGGCGAATCTCCACAGCAGCCAGTCACCCTCGGTGCAGGCGGTGGTGGTGTAGGCGGAGCCTTTGTAGGTCGCCACGCGGCTGAACGGCGTGCGGCCGCTTTCGCGCATGGAGCTGGTGAATGTCACGGCGGGTTTTTTGAGCGCGGCGGCGGGCGGCTCGTTGCGGTCGAAGTTGGCCGCTCCGGAACCGCGATACTTTATGCCCATGGCCTTCAGGCGCGCGAAGTGACTCTCCGCGCTGCCGGAACCCCCTGCGCCGTTAGAAGTTCCCGCACCACCCGAAAGTCGTCTTTCGAAGTCATTCCAATCGCGGGCCGAGGCGGGTGTCCAACCCACTTCGGCCAACGCACACACCCGCGGAAATAGTTGGTAATCAAGAAAGTCGAGGCCATTTTCAAGCAGTAGCTCGGCGAAAAACGTAGCCTCCACGCCGCGAACGTTAGCCGCCTCGGTCGGCGTGAAACCTGCCGCCGCCAACCCGAAACCATACACCGTCTCCGGCGAAACTATGCCCGCCCAGATGTGCCCCACCTCGCCCTGCGACTGACGCATGTCGAAGTAGAAATATTTGCCGGCGCAAACCACGGTGGGATAGCCCGCCGCAGCCGCACGACGCGCTTGGGCGATCCCCTCCCACGCCCACACGGTGGTGGTGCGCGCCATGGTTTCGCCCTCCACCGCCTCGTTCCACACGCCCGTTTTTTTGCCGTGCCGGGAGGCGATATCCGCCACCCGCGACATGAAAACGTCCTGCAACCGCGCCGGTTCGGAGATTCCGCGGGAGGCCATAAGCGCCTTGCAGTGGGGACATTTGCCCCATTGCGACGAAGAGACCTCGTCGCCGCCCAACATTATCGTTTCGGAGGGGAAAAGTTGAGCCAGTTCGCCAATTATGTCGTCCAGCATCGCGTAGTTCTCCTCGCGCGCCACACACCAGACGTTGCGCGTGTCGTAACCCGCGCTCGCCTCCATGGAGGGCCGATAGTCGCACAAAATCTCGGGATGGACGCGAGCGGCCGTACGGCTGTGGCCGGGCAGGTCGAGCTCGGGTATGACCTCCACGCCTCGCACGGCCGCGTAGGCCACCACCTGGCGAATCTCGTCCTGCGTGTAGTAGCCGCCGTACTTCGAATCCCACTCGCCGTAGACCGGAAACACGGGCGAATCGCCGCCGCGAAAACCGCCCGTTTCGGCCAGCTCGGGATGGCTTTTGATCTCCACGCGCCACCCCTCGTCGTCGGCCAGGTGCCAGTGAAATTTGTTGATCTTGTGGTGGGCGATGTTGTCGACAAGGCGCATGACCCGCTCCTTGGGAACGAAGGTGCGCGCCACGTCGAGCATAAATCCGCGGTACTCCATCGTGGGCCAGTCCTCGATAACCACCTCGGGAACCGTCCAGCAGACC
>JAITWI010000020.1 GCA_031285345.1 Alistipes sp. | reverse complement strand
GGCAACAGCATGCCCATTCCGTAGGCGAACTTGAGGGGGTTTCCGGGCTGCGACTGATCGGCGATCTGGCCGTCGACTTCTAATTTATAGTCGAGCGAAACGAATGTGTTTTCTGCAATTTTCATTTTCTAAAAAAGTATTAAGTTTAATTATATTGTCCATTTACATACGAGGTTACGGTCGCCGTAGCCTGCGTCGATCTTCGAGACTACGGGGAAGAACTTCGAGGTGCGCGTCCATTCGGCGGGGAAGGCGGCCTCCTCGCGCGAGTAGGGGTGCTCCCAGATTCCGGCTATCTCGGCGGCGGTGTGCGGGGCGTTCGAGACCACGTTGTCGGGTGTTCCGGCGGCGGCCTCGCACTCGCGTTTTATGGCGATCATGGCGGCGATGAAGCGATCCATTTCGGCCTTCGACTCGCTCTCCGTCGGCTCGACCATGAAGGTGTCGTGCACCGGGAACGAGAGGGTAGGTGCGTGGAAGCCGTAGTCCATCAGTCGACGCGCCACATCGCCCACCTCAACGCCGTAATCGCGCTTAAAGTTTTGCAAATCGAGGATCATTTCGTGACCCACGCGGCCGTTCTCTCCACTGTAGAACGTGCGGAACTCGCCCGAAATTGCGCGCGCCATGTAATTCGCGTTGACTATGGCCATTTCGGTGGCGAGTCTCAGACCCTTGCCGCCCAGCATTTTGATGTAGGCGTAGGTTATCGGGAGCAACAGTGCGCTGCCATAGGGAGCGGAGGCTACTGCGGTGATTCCGTCGCCACCGCCGACCGCAACCACCGGATGCGAGGGCAGGAACGGAGCGAGGTGTTCGGCGCAACAGACGGGGCCCACGCCCGGGCCGCCGCCGCCGTGGGGCATGCCGAAAGTTTTGTGGAGATTGAGGTGGCATATATCCGCGCCGATAAAGCCCGGATTCGTCAGACCAACCTGTGCGTTCATGTTCGCGCCGTCCATATATACCTGTCCGCCGGCATCGTGCACCGCGTCGACTATCTCGCGGATGCGGCTCTCGAACACGCCGTGGGTCGAGGGGTAGGTGACCATCAATCCGGCGAGTTCCGCGCTGTGCTCTGCCGCCTTGGCCTTGAGGTCGTCCACGTCGATATTGCCGTTGGAGTCGGTGGCTACGGGGGCGATCTTCATGCCTGCCATTGCGGCGGAGGCGGGGTTGGTTCCGTGGGCTGAGGCCGGGATTAGGATCACGTTGCGGTAGCCCTGGCCACGGCTCTGGTGGTAGGCGCGGATCACCATCAGGCCCGCGTACTCGCCCGCCGCGCCCGAGTTGGGTTGGAGCGAGCAGGCGGTGAAGCCCGTTATCGTGGCGAGATCTCGCTCTATTTCGGCGATCATCTCAAGGTAGCCCTCGGCCTGCTCAGCGGGGGCGAAGGGGTGAATATTGCCGAATCCCGAGAGTGAGAGCGGCATCATGGAGGCGGCGGAGTTGAGCTTCATGGTGCAGGAGCCCAGCGAGATCATGCCGTTGGCGAGCGAGAGGTCGCGAAGTTCGAGGCGTTTGATGTAGCGCATCAGTTCGGTCTCGCTGTGGTATTTTTTGAAGACATCCTCGGTGAGGATTTCACTCGTGCGGCGCAGTTTTTCGACGGGAAACTGACGGTCGGTTGCTATCTTTACCATTTTTGGAGCTTTCACGCCCATTGCGGCGGCGAAGATCGAGACTACTTTGAGCACCTCTTCGGCGGTGGTGAGTTCGTCGAAACTCATCCTTACTCGTCCGCCCGGGGTGTAGAAGAAGTTGATGCCCTGTTCGGCGGACTCCTGACGGATGACCGAGACCTCGGCCTCGACTTCAAGCGTGTCAAAGAAGTTTTCGGAGGCGAGTTCGTAACCCATCGCTTTGAGTGCCGAGGCGACGGCGGAGGTGTGGTCGTAGATGTGCTGTGCTATGCGGCGCAGACCTTCCGCGCCTTGATAGACGGCGAAGAATCCCGCCATCGAGGCCACCAGAGCCGAGGCGGTGCAGATGTTCGACGTTGCTTTCTCGCGTTTGATGTGCTGTTCGCGCGTTTGGAGCGACATACGCAGGGCTCGGTTGCCCAAGCGGTCGACAGATACTCCTATTATGCGGCCAGGCATGTTGCGTTTGAAAGCGTCTTTGGTGGCGAAGTAGGCCGCGCTCGGGCCTCCGAAGCCCATCGGGATGCCCCATCGTTGGGTTGAGCCTACGGCTATGTCGGCTCCCCACTCGCCGGGAGCTTTTAACATTGCGAGCGCCGCTACGTCCGCTACTGCGGTGAGGAGTGCGCCGGCTTCGTGGACCCTCGCGGTGAATGCCTCGTAGTCGCGCACTGCGCCGTTTGCCGCAGGGTATTGGACGATTGCGCCGAACTCGCGGCCTGAGAATTCGTAGCTTGTGAAGTCGTCCGAGACGATCTCTATTCCGAATGGTTCGGCGCGAGTCAGGAGTACGTCTAACGTTTGCGAAAAGATATTTTCGTCGACCACCAAGACGTTGCGACCCTCTTTGACCGCAT
>JAITWI010000030.1 GCA_031285345.1 Alistipes sp. | reverse complement strand
CGCTGGCTCCGGGGCTCGGTTGTATATAATTAAGGTATAGGGGTGGGGTGGCGTTCGGTATACTCGTCGCGCAAAAGGTTCTTGTTTTTGCGCGCAGTTCGCTTTTAACTTTGAATGTTCAATTCGAAGTCGTCTGCGGATTCCGAACTTTACAAGGTGAGGCGGAAGTCGTCTGCGTCGGCCTCGGCGGGGAACTTACGGCGAAACGCCCGTAGCGCATCCATGTCGGCCGTGGCGGTCACGATCTGCTCACAGCCGTCGTCTTTCGCCACTACGGCGCCCTTGTAGTCTATAAGGTATGTTCCGCCCGAGTAGCTTGCCGCCGGGTCGTCGCCCACCCGGTTCACACCCGCCACGTAGCAGAGGTTCTCGATGGCGCGAGCCCGCAGCAGCGTGTCCCAAACGCTCCGCCGCGCCGTGGGCCAGTTGGCCGAGTAGACGATCATGTCGTAGTCGCCCCGCGAGCGGGTGAACACGGGGAATCGCAAATCGTAGCACACCTGCAACAGGATCCGCCAACCCCTCCACTCGACGACGACCCTTTCGGTTCCTGCGGTGTACTCCCTGTCCTCGCCGGCGAACGAGAACAGGTGGCGCTTGTCGTAGGCGGTCGCCGAGCCGTCGGGCTTCACGAAGTACATCCGGTTATAAAACTTGTCGCCGCCTCCGGCCGATCCGAAATTCTCTTCCACCGCCACGCTCCCCATCACCGCCGCGTTCATCCTTCGAGCCGTACGGCGCATCCATTCGAGCGCTCGGGCGCCGTCGCGCTCGGCGATCCCCCGGGGCGATACGGCGTAGCCCGTCGGGAACATCTCGGGCAGCACCACAAGGTCGCACCCCTCGATCCGCCCGCCCGACGAGTCGAAAAGTTCGTCCAACCTGTCGAAATTGGCCTGCGGATCGCCCCACACAATGTTCATTTGCACCAACGCGATCTTCATCGCCGCCCGCATATCTGTTTTCATCGACGCTATCTCAATGCCGTACACCACCCGCGCGACTATTCGGCGGCCTCGTAATTAATAAGGTACTCCACGCGGCGAAGCTCGGGAAGCATCGTTTGCGACATCCGCCTCCATATGCCGCCGCCCATTATCTTCCGCAACTTAACCTCCTTCTGCTCGACCGATTCGGTGCCGTCGATTATTTCCAGCACCGCGCTCACATAGGGCAGGTCGCTCCCGGCCACCATCTCGCGCAGTCCCTTCCAATCCTCGCCCACGGCACCCACCGTCAGCGCCGTGGGGGCTATGCCGTATCTGTCCCGCAGGAAGTAGGCCAACTCCTTGGCGCGTTCGAGAGCGATCCCCTCGTTGACCAGGGCCGGACCGTCGGGCGACGCGTAGCCGGTGACCTCGACCGACACGATTCGCGCGCCCCGCTCTCGGATCGCCCCGTCCACCTCCTCGCTCAGGGTCGAGAACACCTGAGGATCGAGCCTGAAGTTCCTCATCGAACGCGCATCCCCCGTCACCAAGTCGAGACCCGCGACGCCCGATATCGAATGGCGGCTCTTCACAGGGGCGGGCTCCGGTTTAGCCTCGGGTTGGGGTTCGACCGCAACGACCTCCTCAGCGGGCACTTCGGCCGCCCGGAGCGCCGGTGGCATGCGGATCCCGGTCGTAGCGCCGTCGAGGTATTGCATTTCGCCCGCCGGAGAGACCAACACGAACCTGATGCCCAGCGACGCTCCGTCCATCCACTCCTCGCGCGCGATGGAGGCCGAGTAGTCTATCGTGCCCCCGGGGTGTTTGCGGTCGACCACCATAACCTCCGTCGGGGCGTTTTCCGACAGCCCCGTGTTGCCGAACCTCGTCTGCCGCTCGTATATGCGGTTGCGGCTCTTGCCGTTGACCAAAACCGACGGGAACTCCGCCTCCGACACCCCGTCGGACAGATAGGGCACCACGGCCACGCCCTGCCTTTCGGTCACGGCGCTGTCGGCCACTTCGAGCGCCATGTCCAACAGGACGGTGCGTTCCAGTGGGGTGAGGGCGATGCCCGACGCCGAGATGCCGCCGTCGAACGACTGGGCACGCACGGCCAAAGGGGCGAAAGCGGCAAAACAGAGGAGCGGAACGATCGCCGCAAGGGCGACGGGGACGCGAAAGTTTTTCATGACGTCATTGTTTTTTTTATTGCGGCGCGTTAGCACAAGCGAGGGTGAACGCTTATGCCGACACGCCGTAATGTCATCGTTTTTTTGATCCGAACAGATATGCGAACGACAGTCCGACTTTTGTGGGGCCGAAATAGTGCTCCACCTTATTCTCCTCGTCCGCCTCGCGGCAGTCGGGACAGGCGAAACGGTTATACTCGGCGTAGAGATAGCCCACCCCCACGGTCGCCTCCAGATTCCAGCGCGGGCCGATCCACCATTGCCAACCGTAACTAACGCCCACGCCCGTCGTCCACCCTTCGTAGCGGTGATCCTTGAGGTTAGGCAAAATGCCCAGCGGAAACTCTATACCCCCCGCGTCGAACGCTCCGGCCACCGCGTGAATGCCCACAAAACCCCGGTCGAACGCCTCGGAAGACCAAAAACGGATCTCCGGAGTGGCCGACCAGTGCCATATCTTGCGGTTGAGCTCCCTTTTGCCGAACACCCACGGGTTGCCGGTCAACTCGACGCCGAGGGTGGTTTTAGGGCCCACCGCCGCCTCGACCCCCACGTTGATGGTGCCCGTGCCCCAGTAGAGCAGATTGGTTTTGACGCCCGCCATTTGGGCCGAGGCCGTCGTGGTGGACGCGACCATTGCAATCACGGTCATCGCCACGGTCATCGCGAGCGGAATAAGCGCGGTGGCGGATATCTTAGCTGATTTTTTCATCGTCGCAGATTAAGTTGTTCGTTATCGTGAATGAAAACGCGCGCCGGGCGCCGTCGAATCGCGCTCCAATGTTCGGGGCGCGGCTTTCATTCCACAAAAATAATATAATTATCTTTGCGACGTCATCCGTGGCGCTAAAAAAACGTGTTGAAGTACGAACATATTCTGAATTACGCCGCCGAGGCCGGCTTTACGCTCTGCGGAGTGGCTCGCGCGAGGGTGCTGGCGGGACACGCGCCGTGGTTCGAGGCGGGTCTTGAGGCGAGCGGCGAGGGGGTGTTGCCATATCTCGCCCGCGAGTGGCGGCGGCGACTCGATCCATCGACCCTGCTTGCGGACGCCCGCACGGTGATCGTTTGCGCCCTTGCCTACGACGGGTTTTCGCCTGTCGAGACGGATGCGGGGCGAGTGTCGGCGCACAGGCGCAACGGCGACTACCATCCCGGCGTGAAGGCGATGCTGCGCGAGGTGTCGGAGCGACTGCGGGCGGAAAATCCCCCGTTGCGCGCAAAGGTGTGTTGCGACACCTCGGCGATCCTCGAAAAGGCATGGGCGGTGGAGGCCGGTTTGGGTTGGCAGGGGCGCAACACGCTGCTCGTCAATCCGATGCACGGATCGTTCCTGCTCCTTGGCGTGATCGTTCTCGACGCCGAGTGCGACCGCTACGACGAACCTTTCTCGGGCGTGGGTTGCGGGTCGTGCAGGCGCTGCGAGGAGGCCTGTCCGACGGGTGCGCTACGCGACCGCACGGTCGACACGGGGCGCTGCATATCGGCCCTCACCATCGAACGGTCGCGAAAAGGATTGCCCGCCGAGCCGATAAACGGTTGGGTGTCGGGCTGCGACGAGTGTCAGACCGCCTGTCCGCACAATCTACGGCGCGTCAGACTCGGTGCCCTCCCTCTGCCTCCTCGACCCTTCCCGTGAAAAAATTCGAAAAAATTCGCGGATTATTTTGTAAATCAATAAATTTTACATTACTTTGTCGCCGTAATATTAACTTATTTTTATTCTTTTTTATGAAAGGCAAAGTAAAATGGTTCGACACAGCCAAAGGTTATGGCTTCGTGACGACCGAAGAAGGTCAGGACGTGTTTGTCCACTACACCGGCATCCAGGGCGACGGCTTCCGTGGTCTCGATCAGGATCAGGCTGTCGAGTTTGACCTCGATGAGGGCAAAAAGGGTCCTCAGGCTATCAATGTTGTTGCTGTAAAGTAAACTTACCCCCACAATATTCGGGTGCGCGGGTCGCATCTGCAATAGCTTTACAATCGGGCGCGGCTTTGTCGCGCCTTTTTTTGTGGAATCGCGAGGAGGTTTTCGCCGGAATCACGAGGAGTGTTCGCCGGAATCACGTGGCGTTTTTAAGACGGTATCGCACGTTACCCCCGGAAGTGATGTTTCCGACGGGTACACGCAACATATAAAAGCAAAAGGAGCCGCAACGATTCGTTGCGGCTCCCGGGCGGCTCCTCTTTAAGGACTTGAACCTTAGACCCCCTGATTAACAGTCAGGTGCTCTAACCAACTGAGCTAAAGAGGAATTTTAATCGTAATCGCGACGCCTGAAACTCGCCCCTCGGACGGCTCACCGACCTTCGAAACTCGCCCCTCGGCGGCCGGACTTCGGCGACTTTTGCACCCGCATCCAAGCGTTTTTCACACCTGCACCCAAGCGACTTTAGCGCCTCCGTCTCGCACCGAAACCGCGTTACCGTCTCGCTTACGGGGTGCAAATATACGGCAAATTTTGATTCCGCAAAACTTTCCCGCTATTTTTTCGTAATTTTGACTTCACTCCGAGTAATTTTGGTCTCATCGGCAGGAGGCGGCTAACTTCGCTTCGCTTGTCCAAGGTAGGAGGCGTCTCGTGAAACTGCAAGCGAGCTTGCGTTTCCGCTCACCTCGCACTACCGTTGACTGCGTCCAAGATGGGATGCACCTCGGGAAACCGCAAGCAGAGCTTGCCTTTTCCTCTCGGTTCGTCAAAAATTCACTACCTTTGCCTCTCGATGAAGACGTTTTTTTATCTTTTGTTAGCCCTGTCAACATTCAGCGCAAGCTATGGAGCCTGTTTCGCGCAGTCGCCCTCTCCCCTTGTGTTCGACGTAACCGAATGGGATTTCGGCGTGATACGCGAGGCGGACGGCAGCGTGACCCACACCTTCGCCTTCACCAACGGCGGCGACAGACCCGTCGCGATAGACCGGGTCACGAGCTCCTGTGGCTGCACCACCCCCCGATACACGCGCGGCCCGATAGCCCCGGGCGCAAAAGGCGAGATCTCCGTAACGTTCAATCCTGAAAACTTTCCGGGCCGGTTCGACAAAACCGTCGGCGTGGTGAGCGGCGGCGGCAAACAGACCGACTTTCTGAAGGTCGGCGGCGAGGTCATTCCCGATCCCGCGGCCGTCGAGGATGAGTTTCCGATAGAGATCGCAAAGGGCGTGCGCGTCGACAAGGCCTTCGTGCCGTTCCGCACCATTGCGCAGGGGCAGAGGGTGATGATGACGGTGGGATGCGTCAATACTTCGGACAGAGAGGTCGCGCTGAGATTCGAGCCCGCCGAAGGGAGCGGCCTTGAGAATTCGACGGGGGGGAGCGGCCTGCTTCGAATTTTCGCCCCCGACACGCTCTGTGCCGGCTGCCGGGCCGACATAAACCTGGGCTACGACCTGCTGGCCGATACCGCCTACGGCACCCGTTACGACGTCGTAAGGCCGATTGTCGACGGCCTGCCCTCGCGAACGACCATATACGCCGTGATGACGGGCGTCGACGATTTTCGCGGAGTGGATGTCGATGCGGCACCCGTCGCCGCTTTCGATCGCACGCTCCACCACTTCGGGGAGATCGGCATCGGAGCCGAGCCCTATGTGTGCCGTTTCGCGGTGACGAACGACGGCGCCTCGACGCTTCACATTCGCAGCGTGCAGACGCGCCCGGGCCTCACATCCACTCTCGAAGCTGGAACGGCCATACCCCCGGGCGAGGCTAAAACGTTTGAGGTGGCGCTCCACACCGGGGAGTACTTCGCCGGGGCGCTCGACGAGAGCGTAATCATAGTGGTCGACGATCCGTCGCGACCCGTGAGAGAGATAAGAATCAAAGCAACATTAAAATAGAGACATGTTTAGAATAGTCGAAAAACAACAACTTACGCCCGACACGGTGCTGATGCGTATCGCCGCTCCGAGGGTGGCAAAGGCCGCCCGTCCGGGGCAATTCGTGATGGTGAGGGTGGACGAAAAGGGCGAACGCATTCCGCTCACCATAGCCGACTACTCGGCCGAAGAGGGGTGGGTGGCGATAGTGACCCAAACCGTGGGCGCGACCTCGCTCAAGCTCAACTCCCTCGCGGCGGGCGACGCCATAGCCGACTTCACGGGCCCTTTAGGCCGTCCGTCCGATTTTGTGACGGTCGCCGAGGATGAACTGCGCGCCAAACGGTTTCTGTTCATCGCGGGGGGAGTGGGCGCGGCTCCGGTCTATCCCCAGGTGAAGTGGCTGCACGAACGGGGCGTGCGGGTGGACGTTATCATCGGCGCCCGAAACGCGTCGCTGCTGATTTTCACCGACCAGATGCGCGCCGCGTGCGACAACCTTTACATAGCAACGGACGACGGCAGCGCAGGCTTCCACGGCATGGTGACGAGCCTCGTTAAAGAATTGGTCGAAGTGCGGGGCGAAAAGTACGACGAGGCGGTGACCATAGGCCCGATGGTGATGATGAAGTTCACTGCCATGACCACTGCCGAACTCAAAATCCCCACCATCGCCAGCCTCAACACGCTGATGGTCGACGGAACGGGCATGTGCGGCGCGTGCCGGGTGACGGTGGGCGGCAAGACGGTGTTCGCGTGCGTGGACGGCCCCGAGTTCGACGCCCACCAGGTCGATTTCGACGAGGCGATGCGCCGCCAAACCATGTACCGCACCGAGGAGAAGCAGGCCTATGACCGGGCGAAGGAGGGCGCCTCCGCCTCAGCTTCAGTTTCGGCTCCCGCTTCCGACCATAAATGCAAAATCGGCAGGGACGAATAACCCTCTGCAAAATCGCAACAAGAAAGCGGCGGAAAAACGCCACCAAAAGAGCAAAAAAAATGGCAAACAAGATAGCAAGATTGAACGCGCGGGAGCAGGATCCGACCCTCCGCGCACAAAATTTCGAGGAGGTGAGCTACGGCTTCACGGCCGACGAGGCGCGGTTGGAGGCTTCGCGCTGCCTTCAGTGTAAGCATCGCCCGTGCGTGGGTGCGTGCCCTGTGTCGATACAGATTCCCGACTTCATAGCGGAGGTACGGGACGGCGAATTCACGAAAGCCGCCGACACGATCGCGCGCGACAGCCTGTTGCCCTCGGTGTGCGGCCGCGTCTGTCCCCAGGAGAGCCAGTGCGAGGGCTCGTGCGTGCTGGGCATCAAGGGGTTGCCGGTCAATATCGGCAAACTCGAACGTTTCGTGGGCGACACCGCGTTGGCGGAAAACTCTTTCAAACCGGTGAAGGCCGCACCCAACGGTCGCAAGGTGGCGATAATCGGCAGCGGTCCGGCGGGACTTGCATGCGCGGCCGACCTGGCGGTGAAAGGCTACGGGGTGAAGATGTTCGAGGCGCTGCACAAGCCGGGCGGGGTGCTGGTCTACGGCATTCCGGAGTTCCGTTTGCCGAAAGATAAGATCGTCGCCCGCGAAATAGCGAAACTCAGCGCCTTGGGTGTCGAGATCGAGACCGACGTGGTCGTCGGCAGAACCATAACCATCGACTCGCTGTTAGATTCGACCGAGCAAGGAGGGGAGGGATTCTCGGCGGTGTTCGTGGGCTCGGGGGCCGGTTTGCCCTACTTCATGGGCATCGGGGGCGAAAACCTCAACGGCGTGGTGTCGGCCAACGAGTTTTTGACGCGCGCCAACCTCATGAAGGCCTACGACGGTGGGCACGACACCCCGATTTTCGTGGGCAAGCGCACCGTGGTCGTCGGCGGCGGCAACGTGGCGATGGATGCGGTGCGTACCGCCAAACGTCTGGGCTCCGACGCTTTTATCGTTTACAGGCGCAGCGAGGCCGAACTTCCCGCCCGGGTGGAGGAGGTGCACCACGCCAAGGAGGAGGGCATCGAGTTCCGTATGCTCACCAACCCCGTCGAGATTTTGGGCGACGAAGCGGGGCGCGTTCGTGCCGTCAGGTGCGTGAAGATGGAGTTAGGCGAACCCGACGCCTCGGGACGCCGCAGTCCTGTGGAGGTCGCGGGTTCGGAGTTCGAGATAGAGTGCGAGGCGGTGATCATGGCGCTGGGCACCTCGCCCAATCCGCTGATCGCCTCCACCACCCCGGGACTCGAAACCAACCGCCGCGGAGGCCTCATTGCCACGGAGGGTGGAGCCACCAGCCGCGCGGGAGTATTCGCCGGAGGAGACGCTGTGACGGGTGCCGCGACGGTTATTTTGGCGATGGGAGCAGGCCGTAAAGCCGCCGTGGCCATAGACGAATACGTCGCCGGCTTGGAGCGATTTTTTTGGTTTGAGTGATTTTTTCTCGGTGGGGGCGGAGTGATTTTTCCGGGGGCTTGCGGGTGCGTTTTACGGGTTTTCGGCGGATCTTTTCGAATGGTCTGCCGGTGGCTTTCGCGGTTTTTTTCGGCGGATATTTTCGGGTGATTTTGTGGTTTTTGGTTTCGTGACAGGGCTTGCGGGTGGGTTTTTGCGGGTTTTTGCAATCTCACCCGTTGTTCAAAACACCTTAACGATCCTGTTTTGTCCTCTTGCTCCTTGACGCGCAGGTAGTTGCGGTAGGAGCCGAAACCGAAACCGGACTGCAAAATCATGTCCATGTCGTCCGACTAAAATCACTCAGATTCGGTCTTCAACATTTCAACCAATGCGTCGCGGAGGCTATCCGAAGGTCGGAGGTTGAGTTTTTTGCGTATGTGGCTGCGCTGACTGGAGATATTGCTTACCGATTTCTCAAGAATTTTGCTCATCTCCTTAAGCTTTTTATCTTTGACGATCAGGTCGCAGATGGCGATTTCGGAGGGTGAAAGCGTGGGCAGGCGGCTCTCCAGAGCGGTGTAATCAATGCTCTGTTGGCTGTAATAGTATGCCACGTTTTTACGTATGTTTTCCTGAGCCTTTTGTCCGATTACATTGAGCAGTTCTCCCGTCTGTTCGACCGACAGTTTCTTCTCCTTCGCAAGAGCGACGTATGCCATTAACTGCCCCCTATCCAAATCAAACAAGCTGAGCACCTTTTGTTCGTTCTCTTTTAGGAGCGATTTTTCCTTCTCCATGTTGCGGACGTTTCGATCCATTTTATGTCCCAACAATGCGGAAACGAGGAAACATGACGAGAAAATCGGAAAGACGCCTATCAAAATCGTGTCGCGCGTTGAGATGCAACAAATGCCATAGACGATCACGGTGAGAATTGTCAGCAGGAACGGCAGTTTCGGAATGTAGCTCATCAGCATCAGCGACAGATTGAGTCCCGCGATGACCATGTATCCCAGTATAATGTTGGTTACAAACGGTTTATCGTGCAATATGCTAAACAACATTTCGTGCATAATGGCGATCTGACTTGCGGTGCAGAGCAGTATCAATCCGGCAAATGACGAAATTTTCTTTCGCCGGTAAAGAATTAACAGGGTGATGGTAATTGCAAGATGGAGGGGATGAATCCACTCTTCGATCGGATTTCCGAACATTTTCATCCCCAACACCCACAGTACAATGTCGGTCAGAAAGAGCGCAACGCAGGTATACACCAATCCCGTATGCCGTTGTTTCTCAAGAATGACGTCTTGTGAGAGCCCGTCGTTAAAGTAGGTGTGGAAAAGGCGCTTGATGTGATTCATGGTGTTTTGAGGTGTTGATCAATATGTTTCAAGGTACAAAGATAATCGTTTTAAAGTATTTTCAAGGTGTGTTTTTGCCTGTCTATTTGTGTCCGCAAGATGTCATGTCTAACTTTGCGCCCGAAATAAATAACCAAACGTATGAAAATGATGAAACCATTATTATTGCTGACATTTGCCGTTTTGCTCGCGGCCGGTGCGGCAGCCCAAACTCAAGCGGCGGCCCAAACCCAGGCCCCGCTTCAAGAGACGGAGCAGATCCAAACCCAGGTCCCGCTTCAAGAGACGGACCAAACTCAGTTCGAGCCGTCGGCAGGCGATGCCGAAAATCGCGTGTCCATCCTGTTCCGCTTCGACAGCGACGTGGTGGACGCCGAATTCATGGAGAACGAGGTGAGCCTTGAGAACTTAGGCAAGATGCTCTCCGACCGCGAGTTTATATCGCGCCTCGAATCCATCGAGATCGTGGCGGCGACCTCTCCCGAGGGAAGCCCGACCTACAACAGGAGACTCGCCCTGAGGCGCGCCGAGTCGCTCAAAAACTACATCGTCGATGTGTGTCCCGCCCTCGACCCCGACATGATCGTCGCACAGGTCGACGGCCGCTATTGGGAACCTCTGATCGAGGTGGTCGAGGCCGACGAAAACGTGCCGGCGAGGGAGCAGTTGCTCCAAATTCTGCGCGACGAAAACCTGACCGACCAGCAGAAGAACAACCGCATGGTGACCATGTCGGGCAGGCGGACTTTCGTCTATCTGCGCGATAACTACATTCTGCGCCACCTGCGCTCGGGTTCGACTGAAATCAGCCTCATCATGCAGCCCGAACCCGCTCCCCAACCGGAGCCGGAACCCCAACCGGAGCCGGAACCCGTAATCGAGCCCGCTCCCGCTCCCGAGCCCGCACCCGCGCCGAAAAAGCGTCTGCGCTTCGACATCCGCACCAACCTGCTCTACGACGCGTTTATGCTGCCGACTCTGGGTGTGGAGATTCCCGTGGGCGATTTCGGCATCAAGCTGGACGGCGGATACGCCTATTGGGGCGACGAACACGGCAAGGTGCAGAAGATGTGGCTCGTCAACCCCGAACTGCGCTGGTATCCCCTTGCGAAGGACAAAAACTTCTACACGGGCGTGTCGGCCAACTTCACAAAGTACAACATCTACGACGGTCTGCTGTTCCGCGACCGCGGCTATCAGGGCACGTCGTGGGGCGCGGGGGTCGTGGCGGGCTACAAGCTGCCGCTGTCGCGCAGTTTCGCCATCGACTTCAACGTCGGCCTGGGCTACACGCGCATGGATTACGACACCTTCGAGGTGTTCAACCGCACGCGCTACACAAAAGAGGCGGGCCTGCATAAAAACTTCTTCGGCCCGACGCAAGTGGGCGTAAACTTAATCTGGACAATACGATGAAAAAAATATTGATTCTCGCGGCGGGGCTGGCTCTCTCGTTCTCCTCGTGCCGCATCTACGACCCGCTCAACGAAGCCGGCCTTGTGCTCACCACCGAGTGGAGCGAGCGCTCGGAGGGCGTCACGGTGCCCGAAAGTTACAACGTCGAACTGGGCGACTACTCCGCCACCCACACCGAGGCGGCCCAAAAGATCGACCATCCGTTCACCCGGGACACCTATCGTCTGCATATTTGGAATCCGACGCAAGGCGTTAAGGTGGATGGAACCGTGGTCACGGTCATGGACTTAGAGGAGGAGCAGGAACCCCAACGGCGAAGTCTCGCCGACGCGCGCGAAAATCTCGCAGGAATGCGCGAAAGGCGAAACCTCGCAGGGACGCGCCAAGGAGAAGAGTACGGCGGCCTTCTTACCGGCAATATCGGGTGGCTGTTCACCAGCGCGATGGATGCCGACATACAAGGCGGCGGTGCTCAGGAGATAGTCGCCCCCATGAGCCAGCAGGTCGGTGAACTTACCTTTATAATAGAACCCACGGGCGAGAACGCCGACCGGATAGATGGCATCGCCGGGACTTTGACGGGCGCGGCTAAGAAGCTCGACTTCGACACGGGCAAACACTCCGTCTCGTCGGAAGTGCAGTTCGACTTCGAGAAGAACGCCGACGGCAAGTGGCAGGCCTCGACGCGCCTGCTGGGCGTGACGGGCACCTCGCAGATTATGAGCGTGTGGATATTTTTCGCCGAAAACCGCCCCGATGTCATAGTGCTGGACAGCGACATGACCGAAACGCTCGCAGGCTTCAATACTAACAAGAAAACCCCCGTAGTGCTCGGCACGCAGATAGTGGAGACCCCCTCCGAAGCGGGATTCACCTCCACCATAGATAACTGGGAACGCATCGAACGCGAGGGAATAACAGCAGAATAAGAAAGAAAATGAAACGAATATTATTTTTGTGCACCCTGCCGATGTTGTTGGCCGGGTGCGCCACCGACATCGCCGACATCGCCGAACCGAACGGCGGCGGCAAAACGCAGGGCGAGCGCATCGAATTCAAAATCGGTTTCGCCGAAGGCGCCTCCGAAAAAACAGACGCAGCAGATCCGCAAACCCGCGTGATTGCCGGAACCGACTTCAAAAACTCGTGGGAGGATGGCGACATGATCGGCATCTACGCAAAGGACGGAGATCAGTTTGTCATCGAAAACGCGCCCCTGACCTACGACAAGGAGACCGACAGCTGGAGCGGCGACATTTTTTGGCCGGAGGGTGTCGGCGAGCTCAGTTTTAACGCGTTCTATCCCTACAGCTCTTTGGCGGGGAATATTGTTAGGGTGCGACAAGATCAGAGCACGGCGCAGAACCACCGCCTGTCGAACGTGCTCGTTTCCGCAGACACTCCGCCAATGAGTGCGGGAGAGGCGGTACCGTTGTCGTTTTCTCCTGCGAACGCCTTGATACAGCTGACGATAGACGACCCCTACGAGACGCTCGACCCCGACGAGGAGTTGACCGTCACGTTGCGCGGTGTTTGGATCTCTTTTGACGGCGGGCTGAAGGAGGTGAATATGTTCCGCATGGCGGACGGGGTGACGTTCCGCGCCTTTGTTTTTTCCCGTTCAAACTACACTGGTCTTTTCCCGGTCGCGGCGGGCACGAGCATGTTCCTAATCCAAAGCGGCGACAAGACGTTCCAAAGCACACCGTTGAGCGAAGAAGTTTGGCTAATTCGTGGGCGTGCGGATCTGTTCGAGTTGCGGATACCCGTCGACCCGGCCAGACTCACCGACCCGGGCGTAATCGTAGGCGGCCTCAAGTGGGCGACGCGCAACGTGGAAAGGCCCGGAATGTTCGCCGCCACGCCCTACACCTACGACTACCAGTATCAGTACTTCTGGGAGGATGCGGTCAATCCGGCCAACGGCACCGGCACCGACGGCTCGATCTGCCCGGCGGGGTGGAGGATGCCGACTCAGCTGGAATATAAGGCTTTGATGGCCGCGGCGACCAATACGGGGCCGGTCGAAGAAGACGGTGAGTATTACACGAGCAATCCTGGTTGGGTAAATTCCGAGCCGAGGGGGATGAATGTCGTGACCCCCGGCGGCACCCTCTTTTTCGCCGCCTCCGGTTACCTTTACAATGGAGGTGCTTCCGGCGATCGGGGTGTTGACGGCGACTATTGGACGAGTACGTCTGCGGCTGAGGTGTATGAGAATCATGCGAGGATCCTTTCATTTGACAATTTGATGGTCAGCACGCGATGGAATTCGAATGGTCGGGATGTTCAGATATCCGTCCGTTGCGTGCAGACGCAATAAATGCGGCGAAAATTTTAAAATATAAACTATGAAAAAAATACTTTATTTAACAATCGTCGCCGCCACGCTGTCGACGACCGGTTGCTCGAACGAAGGGACGCCCGAGCCGTCCGCGCAGCAGGTGCGATTCTCCGCCACTCTGCCCGCCGCCACCCGCACCACGCCCGACGGCAACGCGTGGGTGGCCGGCGACCGCCTCGGCGTTTGGATGCTCAGGGAGGACGGCATGAATACCTACAACAAGGAGTTCACCGTCACCGACGCCGCCTCCGGCGCGCTCGAACCGGTGGACGGCATGCCGTTCTACTACCCGCGGACGGGCACGGCCGATTTCGCCGCCGTCTATCCGTGGACGGTCTCCATGAACGACTACTACACCGTGAACGTCACCTACCAGACCGACGCGCTCTACGCCAACGCCGTCGATGTGGCGAATAGCGCCGAGCCCGTGAACCTCGAATTCCGCCACCTGATGAGCAAAATCACGCTCAACGTCCGTGCGGGCGACGGGGTTACCGCCGACCAGATCGCCGCTATGGCCGCCTCGGATGTGGTGTTCGACGGAATGCCCTTCGAGGCGACGTTCAACATCTCCGACGGTTCGATAGACGCTACGCTCACCGCAGCGTTCTCGCCGGAGAAAGCCGCCGCGGCCGAGAGCGGAGCCGACGCAACGTTCACCACCATTCTCGTGCCGCAACCCGACGGCGCCGAAGGACGCAGCGTCACCTTTACCCTCGGCGGCGAGACGTTCGAGTGGCAAATCCCCGCCGGCCACGACTTCGACGCCGGCAGCCACTACGTCGATCCCGTGACCATCAATCGCGCGGAGGTTACCGTCGCCGCCCACTCCATCGCCGACTGGACGACCGTCAATCACGGTTCGGACGAGGCGGATCTGATCCCCTCCGTAGTGGTGGGCGACATCATTTGGGCGGGTGTGAACGTCTCCACTCCCGGAAATTTCGCCGCGACGCCTTTCGCCTACGACGGCGCGAATCAATACTTCTTTGATGAAGCGACCATCCCGACGAACGGCACCGGCACCGACGGCTCCATCTGCCCGGCGGGGTGGAGGATGCCTACGATAGATGATTATGGTGCCTTGATGAACGTGGCGACGTGCGAAATCATGACTTCCAATCATACAGTAGGTATGAATGTGATAACTCCCGGCGGCACCCTCTTTTTCGCTCTCTCCGGCCACAGTGAAGGTGCTGCGGAGGAGGGTGTCGCATGCTACTACTGGGCGACTACGCCTCAGAGCGCGACTCCGTCGTATTTTTTATAGTGACGGAGCGATTATCCAGAGGATAACTACCTACTTGGGCAGAAAGATCTCCGTCCGCTGCGTCCGCGACAGGTGATTTAGGCCGGGCCGCGCGCCCGACTGAGCGGCTCGACTGAGCAGCCCGACTGAGCGGCCCGGCGGGCGAAAACATAGTAAACGAACCGATCGGGAGCCTTTCGCCTTGTGGCGGAGGGCTCTCGTGCTTCGGCGGCGACGTGTGGATTTGTCGCGACGCGACGTGTGGATCCGGTGCGTGGTGACAAATATTGGCGGCGCCTTGCGAAATTTGCCGACAAGTTTGCGTTTCCGCCCGACTTGCGTTATATTTGCGCAAATATCCGCTACACACAAAACCCGTTATGGCATCCACATTAGCAGAAGTATATCACAACAGCATAACACGATACGCCGACAGAACATCCCACGTGATGTATGAGCGGGAGAGTATCACATATCGCCAATTCGGCGAGCGCGCCCGCGAATTGCAGCGGTTGCTGTTAGGGGCTGGCCTGTCGGCCGGCGACAAGGTGGCGTTGCTGAGCAGCAGCATGCCCAACTGGCCGGTGTGCTACTTCGCCGTGGTGGAGATGGGCATGGTGGTGGTGCCCATTTTGCCCGGATTCTCGGGCGAGGAGTTCGACCAGATCATCCGCCACTCCGAGTCGAAGGCGCTGCTCGTGTCGGACAAACTCTATTCGAAACTGTCGCGCGAGACGCTGGAGTCGCAAAACATCGTCATCCGTACCAAAAACTTGGGGGTCATTCAGGCTCGCGAGGGTGCGGGGCGTGGTGCAGGCGAGGGTGCAGGCGATGGTGCGGGGCGTGGTGCAGGCGAGGGCGTGGTGCCGGGCAAGCGTAAAACCCCCGCGCCGGAGGACACGGCGGCGATCATCTACACCTCCGGCACCACCTCGGCGCCCAAAGGGGTGATGTTGTCGCACTACGCGCTGGCAAGGCACGTCGACGTGTCGTTCGGAACTTTTCCCATCACCGAGGAGGACGTTTTCCTGTCTATTTTGCCGCTGAGCCACACCTACGAATGCTCGATAGGGATGATATATCCGTTCGCTTACGGAGCCAAGGTGTTCTATCTCGACCGTCCGCCGACGACCTCGACCCTGATGCCGGCCATGAAGGAGATTCGCCCGACGCTCATGATGTCGGTGCCGCTCATTATGGACAAGCTCTACAAGACCCAGGTGCTGGCGCGGTTTACGTCGAGCGCGGTGTGGAGGGCGTTCTATTCGCGTCCGTTCTTCCGGCGACTGCTGCACCGACTGGCGGGCAAAAAGTTGATAAAAGTGTTCGGCGGCAGGATGCGCTTTTTCGGCATCGGCGGCGCGAAACTCGACAGCAGCACCGAGCGGTTCCTCATCGAGGCGCGCTTCCCCTACTCGATAGGCTACGGCCTCACCGAAACGGCGCCCCTGTTGGCGGGAGCGGTTCCGTCCGAGGTGCGCCTGGGCTCCACGGGCCCGGCGGTGCCTTATGTTCAGCTGCGGTTGGACGACGTCAACGCCGAGGGCGAGGGCGAACTCGTGGCTTTGACCCCTTGCGTGATGCAGGGTTACTTCAAGAATCCGGAGAAGACGGCCGAGGTGTTCACCACCGACGGCTGGTTCCGCACGGGCGACCTTGCGAGCATTTCGGACGACGGGTTCGTGTCTATCAAGGGGCGACTCAACAGTATGCTTGTGAGCGCAAGCGGCGAAAACATCTACCCCGAGGAGATAGAGAGCATTCTCAACAGCCTTGTATACGTGACCGACTCGCTCGTCACGGAGGATCAGAAGGGCAAATTGGTGGCTCTGGTGCAGTTCAACTACGACGAGCTGGAGCGCAAGTATCACGGCTTCCGCGAGAATTTGGCCAACCGGATGGAGGATATCCGCCGCGAGGCTTTGAATTATGTGAACGGCCGGGTGGCGAGTTTTTCGCGCCTGTCGGAGGTGGAGGAGCAGGTGGAAGAGTTCGAGAAGACCCCGTCGCTGAAGATCAAGAGGTTTTTGTATGCGCGAAAGGGCGCGAAATCCACGAACCGAAAATAGAGTATTGCGCGCGAAAGGGCGCGAAATCCACGAACCGAAAATAGAGTATTACGCGCGAAAAGGCGCGAAATCCACGAACCGCCACAACGAACCTTCAAACCACAAACAACGAACTCTCAAATAGCATACGAACTCGCAATCCACGAATAACGAACAATGCACCGCACCGCACCGCAAATAACGTAACGAACGCTCAGCCCACGAACAACAACAACGTAACGAAATCCACAAACAACGAACTCACAAACAACGTAACAAAACCCACAAACCATTAATAATTATAACGTTATGACTTCAAACTTACAGTTAATGCGCGACGCCAAGGCGTCGTTGAAGGGTCATTGGGGCGCCGCCGCTCTCGCTACCCTTGTCTACACGCTGATCGTGCTGGCCTCCGGTGCGTTGATGGTCGGCCCGCTGCTCGTCACCGGTCCCATGTCGCTCGGCTTCATCAAGTACCTGCGTCAGGTCAAGGCGGGTCAGTCGCCCAAGTTGGATGCGATCTTCTCCGGCTTCGAGGACTTCAGCCGCTCGTTCGTCGCCTACCTGCTGATGACGCTGTTCCTCATCCTGTGGATGTTTTTGCTCTACATCCCGGCCATCATCAAGGCGTTCGCCTACGCTATGACGTTCAACATTTTGGCCGACCCCGACTTCGACGGCATTTCGGCTCGTCAGGCGATTCGCATCAGCGACCGCATGATGAAGGGCTACAAGATGAAGCTGTTCGGCCTCTATCTGCGCTATTTCGGTTGGGCTCTGCTCTGCGGCCTCACTTTCGGCATCCTGGCTTTCTGGATCCAGCCCTATATGTCGCTGGCCCAAATCAACTTCTACGAAGACGTGAAGGCTGACTACATGGCGCGCCAGGGTGGACAACCCGCCTGCTAAACTCTTTTAGCGTTTAACCGCAAATCCCGCTTCCGGAAAGGAGGCGGGATTTTTTTCGGGCGTTTTCGGGCGGGTTTCGGATGGGGCTTCGACCGGGTTTTTCGGGGTTGCGGGTTAGGCGTCGGCTCGACCGGAGTTTTCGTCAATCGACTTTCGTGAGCTCCAACCCCGTGTACATGGCTACCGAAACGACCGGGACCAAGCTCTCGCACACAAGGTCGAACGAGCCTTTTTTGCCCACGCCGAGAAAATCGCCGCTTTCGGGATCCTCGAAGCTGATCGAAATCCTTTCGCCGTCGTTGAGCCCGACCGTGTAGGCCGGAAGTGGCGTGTCGCGGTTGGCCTCGTGGTCGGTCGGGTGGCGATACGGAGCCACTACGACCGTCATATCCTGATGGCCGCCATAACCGACGATCTTGAATTTGGTTGCGGGCGGGATGGTCAACGTGCCGTCGGCGGCGTCGAAAACGGCCGTCACGGAGTCGTTGAAAACCGTGACGTACGCCAATCCCGGGTCGTTTTGCGCCGCCGTCTCCAAACCGAAAAAATTGGAGAACTCCAGCGTTCGAGCGTCAACTTTCGTGGCCTCCACCTTGTACTCCACCTGAAATGTCCTGGGGTCGAGCCAGCCGATGGTGTAGTACGCCGTCGCGCGGTAGGTGCCCACGAGGGCATCGACGGGGTCGGGTTCGGCATCCTCGTCCCTGCCCGCCTGCGTCACCGTGACGGTGCGCCGGTCGCTGCCGTTGTCGAACGCTATCGTGCCCGTGCGCGACTCGGTGCCGTCGTTGGCCGCCACCGACACCACCACTCCATAGCTTCCGCTCCCCGATGCACTCGCATAACCGATTGCCGAAACCCCGGCGCTGTCGCCGTCCTCGGATACCCCGGCTCTGTTGCCGCCCTCGGATGTCGCCACCCGCGAGCGCCCGTCGTCGGCCATGGGCGTAACCTCGATCCACCCTTCGGAGCATTCGAACCACCAAGCCGCCATGCTCCCCACCGTCACGTTTTTGAAGCCTCCCGCGGCGGTGAACGAAAGTGAAGAGGGTGCGACGGTCAATAGGTCGATAGGTGTGACGGCACGTCCGGCCTGTTGTCGCACCACCACGGTTTTGTAACTGCCGACCTCGCCAGTCCCGTCGCCCTCGCCCCTCGTGCCGCCCGAACCGATCCCATCGCCGCCCCCGCCAGTCCCGTAGCCCTCGCCACTCCGCACAACGCCCGAGCCTTCCATGGCATCCGAACCGTAAACAACCACCGAACCGATCCTCGCGGCGCCCTCGTTGGCGGCGACGGCCACGGTGAGCGTGCCCGCCTCCAAATCGGCGGCGACCTCGATCCACTCGTCGGCCGATTGCGCCGTCCACTCCACGCCCTCGACGGACACATCCAGCCAACCTTCATCGGCAGAAAATTCGAGCAAAAGCGGCGACACCACCAACGTCTCCTCCCGGGACGGCTCCCCACAGCCGGCGATGGCCGCCGCAACCAACGTCACGACGGCCATCACAACAGCCTTGAAAAACTTAGTCACGTTATCAAAACAACTACTCGTCCTTCTCCTCCTCGGTGTAGGCTTTCAGCAGTTTATCCTGCACGTCGGCCGGCACCTGCTCGTAGGAGGCGAATTTCATGGTGTACGAAGCGCGGCCGGAAGTCAGCGACGAAAGGGTGGTGGAGTAGCGATATAGCTCGGCCAGCGGCACGCTCGCCGTCAAGCGGTCGAAGCCCTTGTCGGACGACATGCCCTGGAGCATCGCGCGGCGGTTTTGCAAATCGCTCATCACGTCGCCCATCTTGTCCGACGGCACCAGCACCTCCACAGTGTAGATCGGCTCCATGATCTTGGGCCCGGCGTTTTTGAAAGCCTCCCTAAACGCGTTTCGCCCCGCAAGCTTAAACGATATTTCGTTCGAATCCACCGGGTGCATCTTGCCGTCGTAAACGATCACGCGAATGTCGCGGGCGTAGGAGCCGGTCAGCGGGCCCTCCTCCATCTTCTCCATTACGCCCTTCAGAATGGCGGGCAGGAAACGCGCGTCTATCGCGCCGCCCACGATGGAGTTGTACATCTGCAACTTGCCGCCCCATTCCATCTCGTACTCCTCCTTGCCCTTCAAGCTGACCGCGATCTCTTTTCCGCCGATCTTGTATTTGCCCGGCTCGTCTATCCCCTCGTAGTAGGGCTCGATCAGCAGGTGCACCTCGCCGAACTGACCGGCGCCGCCCGACTGCTTCTTGTGGCGGTAATCGGCCTGAGCGACCTTGGTGATGGTCTCGCGATATGGAATCTTGGGGGCGAAGTACTCTATCTCCATCTTGTTTTCGTCCAACAAGCGGCGCTTGAGGATGTTGAGATGGTGCTCGCCCTGACCCTGAATGATGTTCTGCTTGAGTTCCTTGGAGTAGGCCACAAGAATGGTCGGATCCTCGAACTTGACCTTGTTGAGCAGTTCGCCCAACTTTTCGTCCTCGCCCGTTTTGATGGGCCTCACCGCCGCGCGGTAACGGGGCTCGGGGAACACCATCGGCTCTATCTCGACGTTCGCTCCCGCCGCCGCGAGGGTGTCGTTGGTTTTGGTGCCTTTAAGCTTAACCGTGCAACCGATGTCGCCGGCGAACATTTCGGTAACTTTAGTGCGGTTCTTGCCCGCGACGGCGAAAATCTGCGATATCTTCTCCTTGTTGCCAGTGCGGGCGTTCACAAGTTCGGCGCCCTCGGCGAGCTTACCGCGAACTACCCTGAAGTAGTTGATCTCGCCCATGTGGCTCTCCACCTGGCTTTTGAAGACGAACAGCACGGGAGGCGCGGTCTGGTCGGCGGTCACTTCGGCTCCGCGAACATCCTTCAAAGGCATCGCGCGTTCGGGGCTCGGAGCGACGTTGATAATGAACTCCATCAGACGCTTTGTGCCTATGTCGCGTTTGGCCGAGCAGCAGAACACCGGCATCACTCCGCGCACGGCGATCCCTTTGCGAAGGCCCGCGCGAATGTCGTCCTGCGTGAGGGTGCCCTTGTCGAAGTAGAGCTCCATCAGGCTCTCGTCGTTCTCCGCCGCGGCCTCCACTAACTCCTGGTTCAACGCGCGCGCCATCTCCATCTGGTCGGCGGGAATATCTTTTTCGACGCGGGTGCCGTTGTCGTCGGTGAACTCATACATCTTCATCATCAGCACGTCCACAAACGCGTTGAAGCCGACGCCCGGGTTGACAGGATATTGCACCAGCACCGGTTTGATGTGCGCACCCGCCTTGATGCTCTCCAACGTGCCTTCCCAATTGGCCTTCTCATGGTCTAACTGATTGACCACCCCGATGAGCGGTTTACCCAGCGTGTCGGAGTAGCGCTGCTGAATCTCGCTGCCCGCCTCGAATCCGTTCTGGGCGTTGAACAGCATCACCCCCACGTCGGCCACCTTGAAACCCGAGAACAGCCCGCCGCAGAAGTCGTCCGACCCGGGAACGTCGATGATGTTGAGCTTGCGGTTCATGAACTCCGTGTACAGTATGGTGGAGTAGATCGAACGTTTGTATTCGTGCTCCAGGTCGGTGTTGTCCGACAGGGTGTTTTCGCCCTCCACCGTTCCGCGGCGGTCGATCACCTTTCCCTCGAACGCCATCGCCTCGGCGAGGGTGGTTTTGCCGGAGCCCGGGGCCCCGATAAGCACAATGTCGCGAATCTCTTTGGTTTCGTAATTTTTCATAATTCGGATATGTTTTTAGGTTTTTGATATTCGTCAAGTAACTTTTCAGCCTCCTGAAACCTCGGTGGGATAAAGATATGAAAAAAAATGATACGAGATACCGGCCCAAATAAAAAAACCGCCCATAAGGACGGTTTTTTATGTCGATCAGGGCGTAGGTGGCAGTTCCGCCTTCTGTTCGTCGGCTCGGGTGTCGGCTCGGGTGTCGGCTCGGGTGTCGGCCTCCACCTTTGGGGCTATCGGGTCGTCCATCTTCGGGATCGGTGACGCGTCGAACAAATCATACTCCTTATAATATATCCTCACCAACAGCAGGAACACCGAGATCATCAGCGGCCCGAAGATGATGCCCCAGAATCCGAACAGCGGGATGCCCAAAATGACCCCGAAGATGACTATCAGCGGGTGGGTGTTGGTGATCTTCTTGTTGAGCACTATGCGCGCGAGGTTGTCGACGTTGGCTATCACCAACACTCCGCAAAGCATCAGCAATATGCCCCTGAGCGTCTCGCCGTCGGCCACGAACCATATCCCTAACGGCACGCTCACTATGACGGTGCCCACCATAGGCACCAGACCGCACAGCGCCGTCAGAAACGCCCAAAACACCACGTTGGGCATGCCGAACGCCCAGTAGACCAGCCCCGCCACCAGCCCCTGCGCCGCCATCATGAGGGGAATGCCCACCGCGTTGCTGTAAATTATCGACGTCACCTCCTTCATCAACTTGTCCCGGCTTTTGCCCTTGAAGGGCATATACCGCTCCACCCGACACTCCATATTGCGCGCGTGCGTCAGCATAAAATAGAGTATCACGATGGTCATGAAGATGTTGGCGGCAAAACTGTACGTCGTGTTTATTGCACTGCCACCCAGCCGGGCCAGAAAATCCGAAGACTCGCGGATCAGATCGGCCGGCAACACCTCGAACCCCAAAAAGTCGTTCACCCGGGGCGCTATGCCGCCCGCGAGCGCAGGAAGCCGCGACATGTCGACGTTTTCGATCTCGCCCGCCAGCATGTCGAACACCAGATAGCCCAACCCCAACAGCACGGCGCATATCGCCAGCACGATCATCATCGCCGCCAGCCACGCCGGCCACCGGTGGCGTTCGACCAGGGTGAACATCGGGCGGCGCAGGACGATGTAAAACGTGATGGCCCCGAGGAACGAACCGATGAAAAACGCAAGCTGGCGCATCATCACCACCCCCATGAGGATGATTATGCCCATGAAGATCAATTGGCGGAAAAAAGTGTTGTTGCGGCGGATGGTCTCTTTCATAATGTTTTTCTCCCTATTTTGGTAGGACTGTGGTGTTTGCGATTTTAGAGCGAGTGATTTAGATAGACAAAAATAGAAAAATAATTAGTAACTTTGCCCCCGATGCGGCGGGTCGTCGAACTAACCGCCCGCCGATGCAACAATCAGACCATCGCCTGATCTAAAACAACTTCTCCAACGCCTATGAAAAATATAGCCGTCATAATCCCCACCAAAAGCGAATCGCGAGTGCTCGTCCAAAACGGCGTCAGGGTCTTCCATTGCGGCGTCGGAATGGCCGAGTGCGCCTCCGCCACCGCGAGGATACTGTGCGACACCCGCCCCGACATGGTGATTTTGGCCGGTACCGCCGGCACCTACACCGCTAATCTGATCGTCGGCGAGACCGTGATCGTCGAGAGCGAGACCATCGCCGACCTGGGCCGCTGGTCCGATGGAGAGTTCACCCCGCTTTTCCAGGTGGCCTACCCCGCGCAGGTTACTTCGGTCGCGGGATTCAAAACGGTGAGGAGCTACACCACCGACACCGCCGGAGGAGTTATCACCTCGCCCGTGGAGGCCGAGATCGAGAATATGGAGGGTGCGGCGTTTTTGGCGCTATGCGACAAGATGGGCTTCCCCGCGATGGAGGTGCGCACGGTGTCGAACCGCGTGGGCGACACCATCGACGGCCGCAACATGGAGATAGCCATCCATCGCCTCGCGCTCGACCTCGAAAAGATCCTCGCCCGGTTGATGGAGGATTGACGGTGCGTTTGTCGCTCAACATCTCGCCGTGTCCCAACGACACGTTCATGTTCGACGGGCTCATCAACGGCCGCATCGACACCCGCGGCTATTCGTTCGAGGTCAACTATTTCGACATCGAGGAGCTCAACCGCCGCGTGATGGGGGAGAGGGATTGTTCCGGGAGCTCCGAGGGTTCGGCTCGTTCCGGATGCTCAAGGAGTTCGGTTAGTTCCGGATGCTCGACGCGCTCCTCCCACGCGATTAGTTCCGCCCGTCCGTCCATCAGCAAGATAAGCTACGCCGTGTTGCCCGAGATAGCCTCGGCGTACACGGTTCTCGACAGCGGCAGCGCATTGGGGCACGGCAACGGCCCACTGTTGGTCGCCCGCGCGGGTTTTGGCCGCGAGCGGGAATTTAGCGTTTCCTCTGATTTTAAGGTCGCCGTTCCGGGCATTCACACCACGGCCAACATGCTGTTGAAGAGACTATTTCCCGGATTGACAGATCGCACGCCCGTGCTGTTTTCGGACATTGCGCCCGCCGTGGCGAGGGGCGAATTCGACGCGGGGGTGCTGATCCACGAGGGTCGTTTCACCTTTCGCGACCACGGGCTCGAACTCGTCGCCGATCTCGGGGTGGAGTGGGAGAGGGCTACCCGCGGCATGGGTGGCAACGCCGCCTCCGCAACTGAGAGTGCCGCCCATGGCGTCGGGGTTGCTGCTCCGCATGTCGAAAGGTCGGGCTTGCCTCTGCCGTTGGGTGCGATAGTGGCTTCGCGCGATCTGCCGCCCGGGGTGGTGAGGGATGTCGAGGAGTTGATCCGCCGAAGTGTGGAGTACGCCTTTGCGCACCCCGCCGAATCGCGCGAATTCGTGAAGTCGCACGCCCGTGAGATGGACGACGACGTGATAGACAGCCACATAGCCCTTTTCGTGAACGAAAATTCGCTCTCCCTGAGCCCCGCCGCCCGACTCGCCGTCCGCGAACTGACCGGGGTCGAGATATAATCATCTGTAATGACAAATGCAAGTAGCGCGATCGGTTTCGGTCGACAACAACCAATCGTCAATAATCACAGCGAGGCGATCTTGCTTTCATATAAATTCCACAATCCGGGATTATATATCGGCGAACCGGACAAAACGATTTTGTTATCTTGATCGAGCAAAAAAACGTGATACAGTTCGTTCTTGGGAAGAGTGTTGTTTTTCTCAAATTCGCCTGCCGGATCGCACAGAACAGGATAATTAAAACTTGTCGAGATAAGTTTTTGTCTGAATCCTTCACTCCCTTTCTCAGACTTGAAAATGAAAACAAAGTCGACATTTATCGGAGTCTCTTCATCCGAGTTCTCTTCCATAATGTTTTTCCACGAGTATAGCTCGTCCATCCGGCAAGGAGTGCACCCGTCTGCGTTGTAGTATACCACTACGTTCCTATTCATCTTTTGTCAGTTTCGGTTTCCACGACGGATACGGTTTGCCCTCGACCACTTCATATCCGGTATCCATAAACGGCGGATAAAGAGCGTACCAATGGCTGACCCCGTAAAGCAGAACGATTTTCTGATGATGAGAATTCAGCACGCCCTCTATTATAGCGTCTTCTCTAATCGTATTGGTCATATCCCATTCGCTGTACTCCTCCCTTCCCGCTTTGCGGCGTTTGTACTTCTCCGCAAGTCCCGTCTGCCGGTCGTAGTCGGTTAAGATTATCTCTCCATACCTGCTTTCGTATTCGGTGATCAACTCGTTATAGTTTATATCGACATTGATGTCCCTATCTGTCGTCAATCCTAAATTTCCAAGTGTTTGTAACGTGTATTTTCCGGATGAGAATAATTCTTCGTTGCTATAATAACGATCGAGGTTGATGCCGGTTACTCGTCTGAACTTTCGCAACACCGTGTCTAACCTCATCGAATCGACATCTCCTCTGCTAACCCCTTCGTAAAACACCACATATTCCTCGCGTTTCAGCGAATCGAGATATAGTCTTATCTCTTCGAAGAACCCGGGCTTTTCTATATGGATCATACCTATCATAACAATCTCCCGTCCTGTCTCAGGATGTTGCATCCTCATCATTTTGTCGAGACCGTGTTTTCTCATTGTTCGCGCGACGGCGACTCTCGAACTTATGGAACATCCCTGAAATATGAGAACAACGCAGAGGGCGGCGAAAATCAGTCCTAATTTTAATTTCATAACGGTAAAATAATAAAAGAAAAAGGAGGGGTGTATTATGCCCCTCCTATATATTATAGACTAAAAAACATCAACAGCTTCAGCTAATACGGTTACAATCCTCTCAAACATATCCATCCAACAGGCAAATCGGCACGTTCCTCGGCCTTCGCCTCTCTTTTTATCTGCACAAGCCGCATAACAATCACTAAACGGACCACTTTGGGCGGAATTGAAAGGTTCCAAATAGTACGCGGGTCCCATTTCATGACGGAGGCGATCGTCAAACTCCGCGGGTGTCATCTGCATATCTTCGAGAAGCCCCGGCGAAACAGAGTAGGAGATGATAGTTTCTGTTTCAACATCAAAAACAGCGGAAATAGAGGCGGTTTCTCCCGAACGTGTCGCCACGTCGAGAGTGCGGGTCAACGTGACCAATCCGTCTTCGGGATAAATTTGGGGCTCCGGGAAAGTGTCTTGAGTTTCGACACAAGAGCTAATCAAGAGAAGAAGAGAAGAGAAGAGAAGAGAAGAGAAGAGAAGAGAAGAGAAGAGAAGAGAACTCCGCTCACGCGACCTGATTTTTGGAACGTTTTCATAGCTGTACATTTTTAGAAGTCGTTTAAAAATTCCCACTCTCGCTCTTTCGCTCTATTTTGCCCCGGTTTTTCGTCCGAAACTCGTTACATATTCCCGATATGCGCCTCGCTCCGGGCGAAAAACCGGGATAAAAATATATGCAAAATAGCTTCGGTAGAAAATAATTAAACAACTTCTTAAAGTTAGTGATACGGTTCGTTTGGTCTTTTTGTCGCTCGGGCAAATTGTGCCGAATCCCGCCTTGTGCACTCGGGTAGGATTTTCGACACCATCTCCTTCGCGACACCTCAAAGTTAGAAAACGTTTTTTACAAATCCAAATTATTCCACGGCAAAAGACACAGCATAGTCCCGATTATAAAAAACGTTGCCGAATCCTCTTTGCGCAGATTTGCGCACGGGATTCGGCAACGTCTAAAAAACGCACTGCAAGGGCTATAAGCCGGGTTCTGTGACTTTTGAGCGATTTTGCCGCAACGTCGCGTTCGTTGCTTGTTTGCTAAACCGGCGCGGCGGCAAAACCGCCAAAAGCCCCCTGTCATTTATCTACGACCGCCGTCACCGACGGCCTCCAGCGATCTACCCCTCGGCGTTGGGGCGAGCAACCCCCGAAAAAGCCGATATACTTGATCTTGCAACCCGCCGTGCGTACCGACCGGCAAGTGTCGCCACTGCCGCGGTGGGCTCTTACCCCGCCTTTTCACCCTTACCCAGCCATCCGGAACGCGCCCCGCATCGCTGCGTTTTGCGCCGGACATACGCCGGGCGGTTATTTTCTGTTACGCTTTGCAGACCCTCACGAATCTCTTCCCGTTAGGAAGGGCGGTGCTCTGTGTTGCCCGGACTTTCCTCTCCCGTCGTGGCGGTGCGGCGCGGTTTCCCGTACCTCGCCCTCCGGCGGCAGCGACAAGGCGTCCTTGCAGTGCTGTTTTTGTTTCTATTGACGATCGTTTTGCCGCCATAACGCCCGGGGCTCCGGAGCCATTCGGCGTAGCGCTCCCCAGAGGGTTTGGCGCCCTCTTGCCGTGCTGGGCAGACGTCGGACGACTTACTCCATCCTCACCCTCTGCGGATCGGCGAAGAACTCTATCGCGCTCTCCAGGTCGATGTTCAGCCTGGTGTCGGCCGGAGCGTCGGTGTGGCCCGAGATCGACACCACCACCTCGTCTCCCGCGACCAGACGCGACACGATCTCCCTGATGAAATTCCGCATCCCTTCGCCCGCGACGCTCTCCCGACCGGTCAGGGTGGTCTCGATCACCTGCGGCGAATCGGGCACGTCGGCCATCACCGACAGGTTCTTTATGAGGTACTCCCTGTTGTCGAGAGCCGACACGATAAGAGAGGCGCGCTCGACCTCCAACCCGATGATTATGTCGGCGAATTCGGTGACCCTGCGCGAGCCGATATCGGAGATGTCGAGCGTCCTGAAGGTCGTGAACGAGTTGACCGCCTCGCCCCCCGCGCTGCCGCTCCCCTCAACCGTAGCCGGAAAGTCGAACAGCACCCTGTCCACGTCGATATCCATCGAATCGGCGTCGCCCAAAAATTCGGAGCATCCGACGAGCGCGAACATAGAGAGAACGATCGTTGCGATATGTTTTTTTCTCATTTTTGTCGTGCGTTTGTAATATTTCCGCAGCAATTCAACGGTAAAGATACGTCTTTATTATTGATCGCGCAATAAAAAGCGTAATAAACCGCGCAACAAAAAGGCCGTCGATCTTCAGATCGCGACCTTTGTGGTGTTGACGCGTAGCGTTTTGCGCGGGCTATCGACGCAGGCGCCCCGTTACAGCCCCTTGATGGTCGACTCGTCGGAGACGGTGAGTTTCTTGCGACCCTTAGCCCTGCGGGCGGCGAGCACTTTGCGGCCGTTTGCGGTTGCCATTCTCTGACGGAAGCCGTGTTTGTTGATTCTCTTCCTGCGCGAGGGCTGGAAAGTTCTTTTCATTGCCATAACTATATCTTTTTTTGCGTTTTCTTACGTTTGTCGCCTCGATTCGAAGCGCAAAGGTAGACAAAAAAAATGAAAAATGAAAAATGAAAAACGAAAATTACCGCTGAAATATCATTTTTTGAGATAAACGACTTTTTTCGTCTCGAAAAACTCGCCGTCGAACCACTCCGATATATCCGAAATCGTGTGCACGTGCCCCGTGGCCGCCAATTCCGCCGCGAGATCGCCGCCCTTAAGCAGCAACATGCCGTTCGGAATCGACCCCGCCCCGCCACGCTCGATCTTGCTCCAAGTCCAGTCCGTCAGCGAGGCGGCCGGAGCCACCGCCCGCGAGACCACATAGTCGAACCGGCCGGGAATGTTCTCCGCGCGCCCGTTCACAGCCGTGAGATTTTCGAGACCGATCGCCCGCGCCACCTCCACCACCACCCGGATCTTTTTGCCGATCGAATCGACCGCCGTGAAGTGCGCCCCGGGGAACATGATCGCCAGCGGAACGGCCGGAAATCCGCCCCCCGTGCCGACGTCCAACACCCTTGCCCCCGCCGCGAAACGACACGCCCGCGCGATGGCCAGCGAGTGAAGCACGTGACGGGTGTAGAACTCGCCGTAATCGGCCCCCGTTTCCGAACCCGCATCGGCCCCGGAACCGGCCCTCGCTTCAGAGCCTGCCCCGTAACCCGCCTCCACCTCCGGATTCGCATCGGCCCCAGCCCCGTAACCCGAATTCGCCCCGGCCCTGGAACCGAAACTCGAATTCGCCACTGCCCCGGAAGAACCGGCCCCCATCTCCCGCCTCGAAATCACGTTGATTTTCGCGTTCCAGGCGGCGTACAACTCCCCCAGGGCGGCGAACTGCGCACGCTGCCGCTCCGTCAACTCCGGAAAATATCTCAATATCTCCTCCATAGTTCCGCTAACCAATTCTCCATAGTTCCGCCAACCGCTTCCGCCAATGGCTCCTTCAATCATCCCGCTAACCGTTCGTCGCTATCAACGTGCAGAGTTGCGTCCTCGCCCTGTGTATCTGCGTTTTGACCGTCCCCAACGGCAGGCTCAGCTGGGCGGCTATCTCTTCGTACGACAGCTCCTTGAAAAAACGAAGCTCAACAAGTCGACGATACTTGGGGCTCATCTTGGCGAGGTGCCCCTCGAACTGCGCCCACTGCTGCGAGCGGATGATCCCCTCCTCGGGATCGGGCGCGGGGCTGGCCGGCTGGCGGATATACTCTCCGCGCGTGTTGTCGATCGACAGATCGTCCCTGCGGCGGCGGACGTAGTCTATGAAGGTGTTCTTGGCAATGGTGTATATCCACTGCCCGAAGGCGTAGCGCGCGTCGTAGCTGCTCAGATTGAGAAAGGCCTTGACGAAGACCTCCTGGATCAGGTCGTCGGTGTCGTCGGCGTTGCCGGTTCGACCCAGATAGAGCCGATGGAGCGACGCCCCGTAGCGGTCGAACAGGTGCTCGAACGCCCGCCCGTCGCCGCCTATGACCATTCGAACCAGATCGGCGTCGGAGGCAACGATATACTTCTCTACCTCCATACCTCGCGTATCGGCCTTATCATTCGCGACACCACCACCCCGATCGCCAGCAGCGGCTCGAAAAGGTCGTTTATGAAGTAGAACGGCACCAGCTTCTTTTCGCCCAGCCTTTTGGCCACGCGCGCCATCTGCACCGACACCGCCACGAACCGCGCCAACAGTATCGCCGCCGCTCCGATCTTCACCTCGTCGGGCATCAAAACCATGCACGCAGCAACCGTCAAAAAGAACAGCAGCCTGCTGCCTGCCTCCCATTCGATGAAGTTGCGCGCCGCCAACGGGTAAAATGGGTAGGCGTGGTTGCGCAGGCGGCACTCGTGGAGCCACCACCTCAGCCCGCCCCACCGGGCCTGCCGCATAGTCGCCCTGGGGTGCATGACGATGGTGTAGTTGTCGTCGGAGAATATCTGCTGCATGAACAGGTCGTCCTCGCCCAAATTGAGGTTGAGGTGACCGAAACCCTTGTGGTCGAAGTAGAGGCTGCGGGCGAAACCCATGTTTTGGATCGTTCCGCGATAGGGTCTGCGCCGGATGGCCGCCGTGAGGTAGAGCAGCGACGAGAACATTCGCGACGAGCGGACTATCTTATCCGTCAGTCCCCGCCGCTGTTCGATTCCGCAGTAGCCGATCACGACCTCGCCCTTTCGGAACCCCTTTGCCATGAGCGACAGCCAGCGCGACGAGACGGGCTTCGAATCGGGAGTGGTGACCACGATGTTGTCGTAGCGCGCCGCCTTGACCCCTATGTTGATCGCCATCTTGTTGCTTATCGGGAACAGCGGGTGCTGCTTTATGCGGCTCACGGCGAGGTGGGGCTCAGTGGCGGCCCTCATGGCGAGCATCTCGGCGAATTCGCCGTTGGAACCCACGTAGACCACTATCACCTCGAAAAGGTCGTAGTCCTGCGCCAACAGCAGCGGCAGGGTGTTTTCGACGTAGAGGTAGTCGTCGCCCATCACCAGCACGACCGAGATGCCGTTGCGGTCGTTGGCCACGTCCCTCTGCCCGCCTATCTTGAACGACGGCAACCGGCGAAACAGCCCCAGGTAGTAGTGCATCTGAACGCCGAAAAGAAGCGCCACGCAGGCCATAAGTGCCAGTCCCCACAGCCCGTAGGCCTCCACCGCCGCGTTATAATATTGTGTAATGGTGTCCATTAGTCTGAATTATCACGCAAAGGTAGTGAAAGCCGAGAGCAGACGCAAATTTATTTGCAGTATGCCGAGGCGCATCCTATCTTGGACAAATGAAATTAAGTCAAAGGTAACAAATATTTGCGCACTATTCACTACCTTTGCACGATTATGTTTTTCGAACTGCAACACACTTCGCGCGGCTCGGCGGCTCGGGCGGGACGCATCACCACGGCTCACGGGGTGATCGAGACGCCTATTTTCATGCCCGTCGGCACCGCCGCCACCGTCAAGGGAATCTTTCACCGCGACCTGGCGCACGACGCCCGCGCCCAAATAATTCTGGCAAACACATACCATCTCTATCTGCGCCCCGGAGTGGAGGTCTTGGAAGAGGCGGGGGGAGTGCACCGTTTCTCGTCGTGGGATCGGCCGATGCTTACCGACAGCGGCGGGTTTCAGGTCTTTTCGCTGGCCGGGTGCCGCAAGATTACCGAACAGGGGTGTCGGTTCGCCTCGCACATCGACGGTTCGAGGCATCTATTCACCCCCGAAAACGTCATCGACACCCAGCGTTCGATCGGGGCGGACATCATGATGGCGTTCGACGAGTGTCCTCCCGGAACGGCTCCGCGAGATTATGCGGCTCGGTCTTTGGATCTTACCAACCGCTGGTTGGAACGTTGCTGGAATCGGTATGAGCGCACCGAGGGTAAGTACGGCTACCGGCAGTCGCTGTTTCCTATCGTTCAGGGCGTTACCTATCCCGACCTGCGGGAGAAATCGGCCGAGTTCGTGCAGCGCTTCGACGCCGACGGCTACGCTATCGGGGGTCTGGCGGTGGGTGAACCGGCCGAGGATATGTACCGCATGATAGAGGTGACCAACGCCGTGCTGCCCGTAAGCAAGCCGCGCTATCTGATGGGAGTGGGTACGCCTGCGAATATTTTGGAGGCAATCGAGCGGGGGGTCGATATGTTCGACTGCGTGATGCCGACCCGCAACGGCCGCAACGGCATGCTGTTCACCACCGAGGGGATAATCAACATCCGCAACGAGAAGTGGCGCCGCGACTTTTCGCCTTTGGATCCGGCGGCTGTTGTTCCGACGGCTGTTGTTCCGACGGCTGTTGTTCCCGCGGCTGTGGCCGAACGGGGCGGAGGAGTCGGACCGGGTGCCACGACAGCCCCCGCCGAACAAAACGAACTCTCGTTCGTCGACAGCACCTACACCAAGGCCTACCTGCGCCACCTGACCATCAGCGGTGAGATGCTTGCGGCGCAAATAGCCAGTCTGCACAACATATCGTTCTACCTGTGGCTGGTGCGCGAGGCGAGGCGACACATTTTGGCCGACACCTACGCCGAGTGGAAGCCGCAAATACTTGCAAAAATAACACGGCGACTGTAATCTCAAGCGACAGCAAAACTGAAAAGGCCGCAATACCCGTAACGCAAAACGCACGTATGAAGATAAAGTTTCCGGGGCTCAAGATCCTCGACCGCTACATAATTCGCAAGTTCCTGGGGACGTATCTGTTCGCCATAGCGCTGATAGTGCTCATCGTGATCATATTCGACTACGCCGAAAAGATCGACGACTTCATCACCAACAAAGCCCCCTTTTCGGAGATAATCCTCAGGTATTACCTCAACTTCATTCCGTTTTTCATCAACCAGTTCAGCGGGCTGTTCACCTTCATAGCGGTGATTTTCTTCACGTCGAAAATGGCCTACAACACCGAGATAGTGGCCATTCTGTCGAGCGGGACGAGTTTTCGGCGCCTGATGTGGCCCTACTTCGTGTCGGCGCTTGCGATCACATCGCTGGCCCTGGTGCTCAACCTGTGGATAATCCCCAAGGCGAACGAAAGCCGCGTGAAGTTCGAGACGACATACATATCGCGTGCGCGCAACGCCGCCCAGCAGTACGAGAACGACATATACCGCCAGATCGACCGAGGTACGTACGTATACCTGCGCAGCTTTGCAGGCGAGACCCAAAAGGCGAGCTTTTTCGCGATAGAGCGATACGAGGGCAACAGTCTGGTGGAGTCGTTGGAGGCCGCCGACGTGACTTACAGCGACGAGACGGGGCGATGGACGGCGCCCAAATACACCATCCGCCGAATGCCCGCGCCCGATTCGCTGGGAGTGATGAGCGCCGAGGAGTTCCGGCAGATACAGCGGTTGGACACGCTCATCAACCTGAACACCGTGGAGTTGGGCAAGGTGGACCTGTTGATTACCACGATGAATATAGGCGAGCTGAACCGTTTTATCGACGAGCAGAAGACCAAGGGGTCGGACATGATGGCCGTGTTCGAGGTGGAGCGCCAGAGTCGGTTCTCCTATCCGGCGGCGATATTCATCCTGACGCTGATAGGGGTTTCGCTCTCGTCGCGCAAGGTGAGGGGCGGCACGGGACTGCATATCGGCATCGGCATCTCGCTCTGCTTCGGCTACATTCTGTTCAGCCGCTTCGCCGAGGAGTTCGCCAAGGGAGGGGTGCTGCCCGCCACGCTGTCGGTGTGGATGCCCAACATACTGTTCGCCGTGGTGGCCGTGTGGTTGTATATCAAGGCGCCGAAGTAGCCGATCGAGGTGCCTAAATAGTCGCGTTTAGGGTGGTGGCGAGCACCATTATTAATAAATTTTATTAACTTTGTAATCCAGAAATAAAATAGATCAAGATATGAGTTACACAGAGTTATCTGAACAGGAGATTTTGCGGCGCGAGTCGCTGGCGGAGCTGAGGCGGTTGGGTATAGACCCTTATCCGGCCGCGGAATATAAGGTTACGGCCACTGCGGCGGCGATTGCGAGCGAGTTCGACACCTCAGCGCCGGAACGTTTTTCCAACGTGCGCATCGCGGGACGAATCATGTCGAGGCGAATTATGGGCTCGGCGTCGTTTTTCGAGATCGCCGACCACACCGGCCGCATTCAGGTCTACATCAAGCGAGACGACATCTGTCCGGGCGAGGACAAGACGATGTATAACACCGTGTTTAAGAAGCTGTTGGATATCGGCGACTTCGTCGGGGTGGAGGGCTTCGCGTTCCTCACGCAGACGGGCGAGTTGTCGGTGCACTGCCGCGCGCTAACGGTGCTGTCGAAGTCGCTGAAGGTGCTGCCCATCGTCAAAGAGAAGGACGGGCAGGTGTACGACGCGTTCACCGATCCCGAGCAGCGATATCGCCATCGCTATGTGGATCTGGCTGTTAACCCGGGTGTGCGCGACGTTTTTGTGGCGCGCTCGAAGGTAATTTCTACCATGCGGAGGTTTTTCGACGAGCGCGGCTATCTGGAGGTCGAGACGCCGATTTTGCAGCCCATTCCGGGGGGAGCCACGGCGCGCCCATTCATCACGCATCACAACGCACTTAATGTACAACTTTATCTGCGCATAGCCAATGAGTTGTATTTAAAGCGTTTGATAGTCGGCGGATTCGACGGTGTGTATGAGTTTGCAAAGGACTTCCGCAACGAGGGGATGGACCGCACGCACAACCCCGAGTTTACGGTGATGGAGATTTACGTCGCCTATAAGGACTACGAGTGGATGATGGAATTTACCGAGACGATGATCGCCGAAGTAGCTAAGGTTCTGCATGGTACGACCCGGTTACGCGCCTGGGGCAACGACCTCGATTTCACTCCTCCGTTCCGCCGACTGACCATGACCGACGCCATTCGCGAAAAGACCGGATTCGATATCACCGGGCGTTCCGAGGAGGAGTTGCGCACTGAGTGTCAGCGACTTGGCATCGAGGTGGATGCGACCATGGGTAAGGGTAAGCTGATCGACGCCATTTTCGGCGAAAAGTGCGAGGCCGAACTCATACAACCCACATTCATAACCGATTACCCGATCGAAATGTCGCCACTGTGCAAGCGCCACCGCTCGAATCCCGAGCTCACCGAGCGCTTCGAGCTGTTCGTCAACGGCAAGGAGCTTTGCAACGCCTATTCCGAGCTCAACGACCCGATCGACCAGTTGGAACGCTTCCAGGAACAGCTGAGGCTCAGCGAGAAAGGCGACGACGAGGCGATGTTCATCGACATGGATTTCGTTTCGGCGCTGGAGTATGGCATGCCGCCGACGTCTGGAATGGGAATCGGCATCGACCGGCTGACTATGTTGATGACCGACAGTTCGTCGATTCAGGACGTGCTGTTTTTTCCGCAGATGAAGCCTCGGGCGGCGGCGGTTTCGGATCCCGTTTCGCGCTACGTCGAGGAGGCCGGAATTCCCGCCGAGTGGGCTGAAGTGATGCAAAAGATGGGATATATTACATTGGAGAGTGTCAGGAAGTTAGCTCCGGGAAAACTTCTGAACGACCTGGGCGGATTCAACAAGAAAAACAAGTTGGGCCTGCGCAATCCCTCGGCCGACGAGGTTCGCGCGTGGGTCGCGGGTGAATAAATTGTGGAGCAGGCGGGGCTGATTTTGGTTTGGGTGCGTGGGTCTGGGCGGAGTAGTTGCGAGCGGCTTGCGGCGAGTCTTCTCTTCCGAGGCACGTTTTTGCACGCAGGTTGGGTGGCTTTGGGCGTGGAGTAGGTTTTTGGGCGTCGCGCACGACCGCACTGCTGTATCGCCGCACCACCCACCATCACATCGTCGCGCTTCATTTTAAACTTTAGATGACACTGATTAATTGACTTGTAATGAGCGAATTAACTAAAATAGGATTGTTGGCCGGCAGCGGAATGATGCCGGTAGAGATCGTGCGGAGCTGTCGGGCACGGGGTATTGAGGTCTACGTCGCTGGCCTTCAGCCGTTTGCCGACGAGGCGACGTTTCTGCCGGGGGATACGTTTCCTGATGGGGTCGCCTATGTGGGTGCACGCCTCGGTGAGGTCGGTAAGATGATGAAATTCTTTAAGGCTCACGGAGTTACGGAGATTGTGATGGCGGGCGGAATCAAGCGGCCGTCGCTCAAGGAGTTGATTCCCGATTTCGAGGCGGTTAAGATGCTTGCCCGGATCGCGCTCAAAAAACAGAGCGACGACGGACTGTTTCGCTCGGTAATCCGCGAGATCGAGTCACGTGGCTTTCATGTCCTTGGCATAGAGGATGTTGTGCCCGAAATGATGTTCCATGAGGGGGTCTACGGGCGCGTGAAACCGTCGTCGGACGACATGGACGATATTCGCCGTGGCATCGAGGTCGCGCGTGCGTTAGGCGCGGTGGATGTGGGTCAAGCCGTTGTGGTTCAAGAGGGTATAGTGTTGGCGGTGGAGGCGGTGGAGGGTACCGACTCGATGTTGGGACGCGCGGCCGTGCTCAAAAAACCGGGTAAGGCGCCCGTGATGGTGAAGATCAAAAAGCCGGGTCAGGACACCCGTGTCGACATGCCAGCCATTGGTATTCAGACAGTTGAGCAGCTGAAAAAGTACGGGATGGGGGGTATAGCCGTCGAGGCGGGCGGCATCCTTCTTATTGAACGCGAGGCAGTTATCCGTATGGCCGACGAGGCGGGGATATTTTTGACGGGAATGGAGGTCGACAGTTAAAGCGAACGTTTAATTTACGCGATGTAAGTCGATGAAAATCTACATTATAGCCGGCGAGCCGTCTGGCGATCTGCTTGCGGCGGGACTTATGCGTGCCGTGCGCAGATTGGTGCCTTCGGCTGAGTTTCGCGGGGTTGGGGGCGAGGCTATGGCGGCGGTTTCGGAGTCTGCAGCCGATTCGGCCACGTCGTCGGAGTCTGCGGCCGATTTGGCCACGCCGTCTGGGTCGGCTTCGAGGGCGACTTCGACTTTTATCTCGGATACCGTTTCGGCTTCGATCTCAGCCTCAAATCCCGCCTCGATCTCGAATTCCGCTTCGGCATCGACTTCAACCGATACATCAGCATCAGCCAGGCAAGATGCTCATAATAAGCGATATGTCGGTTTTAAGAGTTTGTTCGACATATCGAATATCTCTGTCATGGGCATCTTCGAGGTATTGCCTCGCCTGCCACTCATCTTGCGTCGTATACGTCAGACGGTCAATGATATAGAGGCGTTTGCGCCGGATGTTTTGGTTACGGTCGACAGCTGGGGATTTGTGAGCGCCGTGTTGTCGAAATTGCGAAAAAAATGGCGGAAAAACGATCGGATAATCGGCGCGAATTCTAAAGATGTCTCTACGTCAAGTGTTGGCGTAGGTAATTATCGCCAAATTCCTGTCGTCCATTATGTTGCGCCTCAGGTGTGGGCATGGAAAGAGGGTCGGGCAAAAAATGTGGTGCGGCTGGTCGATCGTCTTATGACGCTTCTTCCGGACGAAGGTCGCTATTTCGGAAAATATGGCTTACGCTCTGATTTTGTGGGACATCCGGTTGTAGAGAGAATGGCCGGACTTGCGCGGGGGGCGGTCGATTTTGAGCGCGATTCAATCGGCGAAGTCGCCACGACCACACAGGCGGTTACCACGGGAGGGGTGTCCGATTTTTCGCAGGCGGCGACCACGGAAAGTGCGCCCGATTTTGTTCGGTGTCCGATAGCCCGGGGTGGGGCGTGCTTTGTGCGGCGCCCTGCCGCGAAAAAGGAGGGCGATTTTGCGCAAAATTCGGCGACGGAAGGAGAGGTGAACTCGCTTGAAGGAGAGGCGATCGCTAAGGAGGCAACTGCGGCCGCTAAATGTCTGGATATCTCGCGTGATGCGCCTGAGGAAAGAGAGACCGTGTCTGCAAAAGAGGAGAATATTTCGCGAGATGCAACTGCCGAAGGTGCGGCGGTAGCGGGAAATCGCGCGCCCGGCCATGTCGATTTTCGTGCTGTGCACGGCATTTCGTCCGATGCAACGGTGATTTCGGTGTTGCCCGGAAGCCGACGTCAGGAGGTTAAACGCCTGCTGCCCATAATGAAAGAGGCTGTCAAGCGCTTGGAAGCCAACCTGCGAGCAGCCGCTGGCGAACAATTCGCGCCCGCCGCACGGGCATCTTCGGATGGGCGGTGTGCAATGACCGCGCAGGTCTGTTCGGGCGAGGGGTGTGCGACGACCATGCAGGTGGGATCTGACGGCGGGCAAACCGTACCCGTACCCGTACCCGTACCCGCACCCGCACCCGCACCCGTACCCGCACCCGCACCCGTACCCGTACCCGCACCCGCACCCGTACACGAACCCGTACCCGTACCCGTACCCGTACCCGTACCCGTAATGGCAAGCCGAGTGCTTACCGACGACCGATTGACCGCAACGCCAGCACCCTCGACCGCGGCATCGCCCTCATTCCCGCCCGTACCCGCATCCTCGTTCAAGTTCGCAACGATGGATGTGAAAAGCGAAAAACCGCCTATCTCTCTGCACGTTGTGGTTCCGACGGTGGCGGGAGTGGAGGATTTGGTGAGGGACGGATTTCGGAATTTCGACATCCCCATAACTATTGTAACAGGTGAGGTGAATAGATACAACGCATTCTTGTCGAGCAAGATATCCATCGCCAAATCGGGAACGGTGTCGCTGGAACTCGCCTCTTTAGGAATTCCGCACCTGATCGCCTACACGTTCAACAAATTTTCGAATTTGGCAGCGAAATTGCTTGTGAAAGTGAGGTTTGCAAACCTCATAAATATCATAGCCGGGCGGGAGATCGTTCCGGAGTTCGTGCTCGACAACTGCCGTCCGGAGCCGATCGCGGAGTGTGCCACGCAATTGATTTTGTCGCCACAAGTTGCTGAAAAACAGATAAAAGAGGCTCAGCAGATAATGCAAAGGTTGAGATTGCCGGATATATTGCCGTCGGATCGAGCCGCGCAAATAGTCGTCGAAATGGCGAATCGGCGGATAGAGCCCGCGGGCTGATATGGCGAGCCCGTCGACCGAAGCTCTCGGGTCGGTATGGCGAGCCCGTCGACCGTCGCACAGAGTGCGGGGGAGGCGCCTTGTGAGGAAGATAACAATAATATAACAAAAATAAATATGAGAAAGAAATTCGTTGCAGGTAACTGGAAAATGAACACGACGCCGGAGCAAGGGGTCGAGTTGGTGAAGAATATTTTGAGGTCGATTGGCCATTCGTGCGCCTCGGCGAACTACATCGTCTGCCCGCCGTTCACTCATCTGTCTGAAATAGTGAAAGTTGCACGCGGAACCGCCATCCGCATTGGAGCCCAGAACTGCGCCGAAGAGTCGAAAGGCGCCTACACGGGCGAGGTTTCGGCGGAGATGATCGCGGCCACGGGGGCGTCGTACGTCATACTCGGCCACTCGGAACGTCGTCAGTACTACGGAGAAACGAGCGATGGGCTCAACAAAAAGATGAGGCAAACCTATTCAAACGGCTTGGTGCCAATATATTGCGTCGGAGAAACCCTCGAAGAGCGCGAAAGTGGAAAATTGTGGGACGTAGTGAAAGCGCAGGTCGAGGAGGTGGTTTTCCATCTCTCCGAGGTCGAATTCCGCCATCTCATCGTCGCCTACGAACCGGTGTGGGCGATAGGAACCGGCAAAGTCGCCACGGCCGCACAGGCGCAGGAGATGCACGCGTTTATTCGTAAGGTGTTGACAGCCAAGTTCGGAGACCTCGCCGCCAAAACCCCTATTCTTTACGGCGGCAGCGTGAAGCCCGAAAACGCGGCGGAAATTTTCGCCATGGAGGATGTCGACGGTGGCCTCGTCGGTGGCGCGTCGCTCAATGCCGCCGATTTTCTCGCGATAGGAGATGGGTTTCGGGAGGATTGACACCCAAGTTTGAGTCTTACAACTCGTCTGCAACTCGTCCGATTCAGCCCCCAAGATCATTGTATATGCTTAGCCCCAAAGACATTCCCGACATTTAGCCCAAAGGATTATTCCAATGGACTAAGCGTCGGGAATGACTTTTGAGACCGGAGACCAAAAAAGGTCAAAAATGAGCAGGCGCTTCTTTCGTGTCGCTCATGGCATTCTGGTGCGCGTAGCACGTCGCGAAGCCTATACGGTACGGGCACACGGCCACAAAAAATCCCTCGTAACCTCCCGCATGCCTCGCGCCCCCAAAACACAAAAGCGTGATGTTTGTTGTGCGGCGGATATTCAAAGATCGTCAAGTCGATGTTGTGTGCGGCCGACCCGAATCGGTCAAGCCAACCAAAACAGGTCAGGCCGACACAAAACAGGTCAGGCCAACTCGATCTTCTCCACCCGCCGCTGGTGGCGACCGCCCTCGAACGGCGTCTCCAGAAAAATATCCACACACTGACGCGCCGCGGCGTTCTCCATAAACCGCCCCGGCAGACAGAGCACGTTGGCGTCGTTGTGCTCGCGGCAGAGACGGGCGATCTCGGGTTCCCAACAGAGGGCGCCGCGAACCCCGGCGTGACGATTGACCACCATACTGATGCCCACGCCCGAACCGCATACCGAAATCCCGCGCTCGAACTCACCCTTGGCAACGGCTTCGGCCAGCTGATGGCCCATGTCGGGGTAGTCGCACGACTCCTCGGAGTGGCACCCGAAGTCGAACACGTCCCACCCCAGGGACGAGAGATAGCCCACGAGAAACTCTTTCATTTCGTAGCCGGCATGGTCGGCCGCAATTGCAATTTTTTTCATAAATAGTTCTGTTATTTTATATTAGTCTTAATGAAATCAAGTATCACTTGAGATAAAATTCGCGGCTCTTCGACCAACCCCATATGCCCCGAGTGTTCGAGCCACTGTACGGAGGCTTGGGGATGGGCGGCGACTATGGCGTCGGCAACCTCGGCGGGGATATATTCGTCGTGACGGCCGAAGATGAACAGTTGCGGGATTCCAACCTCGCTGCCGATCTCCTCCGATGGGGCTTCGCTACCGATTCCCTCCGAGGAGTCTCTGCCTCCGACCGCCTCTGCCGCGAGTGTTCTGAGCAACGCCTCATCGCCGGGTCGCCCCGACGCTCCCCCGAGCACCTCGTTGCCGCCGGGTCGCCCGGACAACCCCCTGGGCGCCTCATTCCGATCCGGCCGGGCGGAGAGACCACGCAACAGATCATTCCGATCGGGCCGGGCAGCCATTCCGCGAAGCAGCGCCACGATGCCCTCGTCCTCGGTGAGCATCACGAGCTCGGCAAGGTCTTCGATCACATCGGCCATCCCACGGCGATTCTCCGGCGCGAACCCCTTTGCCGGAACGGTGTGCGCCAACAGCTCCTTTTTACCCCCGCGGACGATGGCGATTTCGCGCTCGCGATCCTCGCGTTTCGCCTCGCTGTCGGCGTTGGGAGTGGAGGAGAGCAACACCAGGCCGTCCAACACTTCGGGGTATCTCGCGGCCAGGGCAATGGCTACATATCCACCCATCGAATGCCCTACAACAAAGCACTTTGGGGCGTTCAACTCAAGTAAAGCTCCATGTGCCACGTCGGCTAAAAAATCCATCGAATGCACCTCGCCGCGCACCTCCGAAATTCCGTGGCCGGGCAAATCGAGTGCAATCACCCGAGCGTGGGGGCGCAAAAATTCCGCCACTTCGTCCCATATGTTGAGATTTTCGAGATAGCCGTGCAGCAGCAAAACCGTCGGTGCGACCCCCTTGTCTTTCGGCTTTTCGGGTGCTCCCGCATCGCCGCCCGAGGCAAGGTTCGAGCCAGGCTCCAAAGTGTCGCTGACGCGGATCGCGACCCCGTCGGCCATAATGAATTTTTCCATAGGACAAAAGTAATAAAAGCCGAGCGGAAATGCGAACTTGTTCGCAAATTTTCCGAGGCGCCAAAACTTTAAACGAGGCTAAAAGTACGAAATTTTTACTAAATTTGCAGATTGCAAACACGACGACCGAAAACATGATAAAACAGATAGCCGAACACCGATCGCACCGCAGATTCAGTGACCGCCCCGTGCCGGAACATATAATGCGCGACGTGTTGACCGCCGCCACAAGAGCCTCCAACACCGGCAACATGCAGGTTTACAGCATTGTGGTGACGACCGACAGCGAAATCCGCAAAAAGTTGGAGCCGTGCCACTTTTCGCAACCGGCGGCAAAGGCTCCGGCTATAATCACGTTCTGTGCCGACGTGAGGCGGTTTTCGAGGTGGTGCCGGCTGAGGGGCGCAACTCCGGAGTACGACAATTTCGTCTGGTTCCTCAACGCGGCGACCGACGCGATCCTCGCCTCGCAAAACCTTGCCTTAGAAGCTGAATCCCACGGGCTCGGCATCTGCTACTTGGGCACGACGCTCTACAACGCACCCGAAATATCGGCGATTTTGCGGCTGCCCGAGGGGGTGATCCCCGTCACCACGGTGGCGGTGGGCTATCCCGAGCCGCCGACCGACGCCGCTTCCGAGGTACCGCTCACCGACCGCCTGCCCCTGGAGGCCGTCGTGCACGACGATGTTTATCGCGACCCGTCGGATGCCGACATCGAGCGGTTTTGGGCGTCGCGCGAATCTTCGGAAGAGACCGCCGCGCTGCTTGCCGCGAACGGGCTTCCCAACCTCGCGCGAATTTTCACCGAAAGGCGCTACAAGGGGGACGACAACCGCGCCTTCTCCCGAAAATATTTCGACGAGATGGTGAAAAAGGGCTTTTTCAATAACTGATTTCAACGACCTATGAGGGCGACAAGGCGGATATTGTTGACGATGGCGATTGGGGCGCTGCTTGCGGCCATGTCGAGTTGCAGCGTCACGCGCCACATCCCCGAGGGGCAATACCTGCTGACACGCAGCACGATAAGCGTCGACAAGAGCGCGCCGCGGCGGGAACGCGTATCGGCGGGCGAACTCGACCGCTATGTGGTGCAGTCGCCCAACCGCCGGTTTTTGGGCACCAACCTCTACGCTTCGATCTACGCGGGGGCGAATCCGCAGAAGAACTACGGATGGCAACGTTTTTTGCGCCGCACGGGCGAACCCCCCGTCGTGTGGGATCCCGCAAGGACGGAGCAGTCGAGAGTCAACCTCGAAACCAGCATCGCATCGCGCGGTTTTTTCGAAGGGGAGGTAGAATACAGGATCGACACGGTGCGCCGCAAAAAAGTCAGGGTCGAATACACCGTCCGTCAGGGCGCTCCGTGGCGGATCGGCGGATTGAGATACTCGTTTCGCGATTCGCTTCTCCAAGAGCCTGTCATGGCCGAGATGGCCTCCACCGGGCTCCGAAGCGGGGCTATGTTCGACATCGACGCCATGGAGCGCGAACGGGAGAGAATAGCCACCGACCTGAAAAACGCCGGATACTGGGATTTCGGCGTCGACAACATCACCTTCGAGGCCGATTCGACGCGCGGCGACCACACCGTGGATATAAATATGATAGTCCATCCGGCCATCGGTGGATACAGGGCCGACGGGACGGCTATCCGCGAACCGCACAGGGTCTATCGGCTGAACAACATTTTCGTCAGGCCCGATTTCGATCCCCTGGCGACCACGGGTGCGACGCTCGACACTGTGAGTTCGCGCGGGCTGCGGCTGATCTACGACGGTCGGCTGGAGGTGCGACCGCGAGTGCTTCGCCGCGCCATAAGGCTCCACAGCGGCCGGCTCTACTCGGCGTCGGGCGTGGCCGAGACCTCGGCGGAATTGATGCGTCTGGGCGCTTTCCGAAGCGTGAGCCTCGTGTTCTCGCCGCTCGACGTTGTTTCTTCGTCAGATCCGGGCGCGCCTTACGGCGTTGCGGGCGCCTCTCACCCGGTGGTTGCGGGCGCATCATCCCGGGTTGTGGACTCCGTGGCGGTCTCGCTACCGCATTCGGTGGCGGCCAATCCGCAAGCCTCGCCACAACCGAACCAGGAGGTCTCGCCGCACCCCGGAGAGAGGTTGCTGGATGTCGACATACGCGGCGTGCCGGCCCTGCGACAGAGCGTGGGGGTCGATCTGGAGGGCAGCACCACGTCGGACTTCTACGGCCTGCGGGCGACGTTGGGCTACCAAAACCGCAATACGTTCCACGGGGCGGAGTTGTTCGACGCGTCGCTCACGGGCGGATTCGAGTTCCTGAAGTCGAGCGAACGCAAACTATCCTACGAGCTCGGCGGAAGCGTGTCGCTGTCGTTCCCCAGGCTCGTGTTTTGGGTGGTGGAGCGCAACGTGCGGGTCCGCAACCCCCTTTCGACGCTCACCCTGTCTACCAATTGGCAGGACAGGGCCTACTACTCGCGCACGCTGTTCGGCCTGAGCTGGGGCTACGGATGGGGGATCCGGCGGTTCGAAAACCTCACCCTCCGTCCGCTCGACATCAGCCTCGTGAGGATGGGTCACATCGACGATGGGTTCATCCGGCGCCTCAACAACCCCTACCTTGTGGCGGCGTACGACGACCAGTTGATCGCCGGCGTGTCGGCCTCATACACCCTTAACAATCAGCCGCGCGACCTCGAAGCCGGGGCGGTGGTGCTGAGGGTCAACGTCGAGACGACGGGCAACCTGCTGAGCGGACTTGCGCACGCGTTCGGCCGGCCGGTGGTGGAATCCGCGCCCGAAAACGCAGCCGGTTCCGACCTCGAAAACACGTTCGGTTCCAACCTCGAAAACGCAACCGGTTCCGGGGTGGGAGATGACGGGAGCGCACAAAACGTCGGCGGCGCGCCCGAGCCCGCCGTGCCGAAAGCGCACTACGAGGTGTTGGGCATTCGCTTTTCGCAATACGTGCGGGGCGACGTGAGCTTCAGCCAGAAGATCGTGTTGGGCGGCAAAACCTCGCTGGCGTACAGGGTGCAGGCGGGGGCGATATACTCCTACGGCAACTCGACCTCGCCGCCGTTCGACAAGTTCTTTTACGCGGGCGGCGCGGGCTCGATGCGCGGCTGGGCGGTGCGTACTCTCGGCCCTGGGACGGTGCCATATGTGCGGCAAAGCTATCCGGCGCAGATGGGCGACGTGAAGTTCGAATTCAACGCGGAGATTCGTTTCCCGGTGGTCAAGTCGTTGAACGGGGCGCTGTTTTTCGACGCCGGCAACATATGGTTCATGCACTCCCGTCCCGACCAATATCCCGACGAGGCGGTGTTCCGACTGGGCAGTTTCGCCCGACAGTTGGGTTTCAACACGGGACTGGGCGTCAGGGCCGACCTGCGGTTCGTGGTGCTGCGGCTCGACTGGGGCATAAGGCTCCACGACCCCGGGCGCGCGGCGGGTCAAAGGTGGATTAGCGACTTCCGTTGGCGCAACACCGCCCTAAACTTCGGGGTGGGGTATCCTTTCTGATGTTTTTTTGAGCCCGTCTATGTCTCGCCCTGAACTTCGGGGTGGGGTATCCGTTCTGATGTTTTTTTGAGCCCGTCTATGTCTCGCCCTGAACTTCGGAGGGTGGGGTATCCTTTCTGATTTTTTTGTGCGCGTGAGTGGCTGATTGTGCTTAGAACGGGTGCGAAGGTCGCTATGCCTCAAACCAACTTCGCGAGCGACTCGGGCGAGAGGGTGGCGAAGTCGTCCACCGCCAAAACCACATCCGGAACCGCCGCCAAAGCCTCGCGACTCAAGGAAGTGGCCAACCCGACGGTGCGAATTCCCGCCGCACGCGCTGCCTCGACCCCCGCCAAAGCGTCCTCGAAAACGAGACACTCGTCGGCCGAAAGACCGATCAACGACAGCGCCAAAAGATATATGTCGGGAGCGGGTTTGGTACGGGCGACCATCTCCGAACAGACCACGGCGTCGAAATAGCGGCGGATATCCAGGCCGTCCAACACGAAGTCGACGTTCTTTTTCATTCCCGACGAACCCACCGCGCACTTCACACCCGCCGCGCGAAGTGCCTCCAAAAGCTCCACAAGCCCCGGGGCGGGCGCCAACTGCGACGCGAACAGCTCGCGGTAGAGCGCCTCCTTCTCCTCCGACAGCCCGGCGACGCCGACCCGCTCCACCACTTCGGGCGGAAAAAGCACCTTGAAGAACTCGCCGTTGCCCATTCCGTTCATCGACATCATTCGCTCGTGGTCGAACGTCACGCCATACCTGCGCGCCATCTCCACGAAAGCCTCCACGTGAATTTGCATGTTGTCGACCAGCACGCCGTCCATATCGAAAATCGCTCCCTTTAACATATCGTTTTGGTTTTTGATGTGCAAAGATAGTGCAAGCCGAGAAAAATCCGTATCATTGTGAAGAAAATAGTGCTACTATGTGTTGCATAGTATTATTATAATACATATCTTTGCGACGTAAACAAAACCGGAAAACTTAAAACTTAAATTTATCGGACTATGAAAAAGTTATTATTCGTATTGTCGGCGGTAGCGTTGTTCGCCACGTCGTGTGCGGCCCAGCCGTTCATCAGGGTGAAAGGTAGCGGAAAAAGCGTCAAGGGCGAGTTCGACATCACGCTCGACTACTCGTCGCTGTCGGTTCAGGAGGGCATCGAGGTGGTGCTGGTGCCGTCGGACGTGCCTCTGGGTACGATCGTGGCCGACGAGGAGGTGATGGAGTATGTTTCGATAGTCGAGACGAACGGCGTGGTGAAGGTCTCCTACGAGCCCACTATTACGATTAGCTCCGGCGGGGTTAAGACCGTCGTGACGATGCCCATCAGCGGCAATTTGGCGCGCGTGAAGGTCTCTTCGGCGGGTAGCATCAAGTGCGAAACCACTCTGAATCCGACGCGCCTGGAGGTGGACGCTTCTTCGGCCGGAATGGTGGATCTGTCGCTCGACGGGGGCAATCTGTCGGCCGATCTGAGCAGTGCGGCCACCGTCAATATAAGGGGCAATGTCGGTCTTGTGGACGTCGAAGCGAGCAGCGCGGCCACCTTCGACATCAACGGTACGGTGGGGCTTTTGAATGTCGATCTGAGTAGCGCGGCCACTTTCAGGGGCGAGGGAACGGCCGACCAAATCAACTTGGAGGTGAGCAGCGCGGCCAGCTTCAGGGGCTATGACCTCACCGGCAGGAGCGCCGTGGTGGACGCTTCGAGCGGCGGATCGGTCCACTTCACCGTCACCGACGAATTGGACGCCGAGGCTTCGAGCGGCGCCTCGGTCAAATACATGGGCTCTCCGACGAGGGTGAACAGGGACGTTTCGAGCGGCGGATCGGTTCGAAAGGCGGAGTAGCCGCAAAATATGAATACGGTGTGGGTCGAGGTATGCGCTTCGACCCACATACTCGTTAATAACAACATAACGGTCGGGTGGCCCGACAGAAACAAGATGACGATTCCGGAAAAAACGGTGGAGCGGTTGAGTGAGTACCGCCGCAGCCTCGTCGAGTGTCTCGACGAGGGCATAACGCACATATTCTCGCACGTGTTGGCCGGAATGCACGGCATAACGGCGGTGCAGGTGCGGCGCGACCTCATGTTGATCGGCTTTTCGAGCGACACCAAAAAGGGCTACGACGTTCGCGTGTTGGCCGACTTCATCTCGTCGATACTCGACGCCCCCGCGCCGATGAACGTCGCCGTCATAGGGATGGGTCACCTGGGGCAGGCGATCACCAAATACTTCAACGGCAAAAGTTCCAAGCTCACCATAGTCGCCGCGTTCGACATCGACCCCGCCAAGGTGGGGCGGCCTATCGACGGGGTGATGTGTTACGACATGGCGGCGTTCGAGGAGCGGGTCGAAGAGTTGGACATAAATTTGGTGGTGCTCTCGTCGCCCACCGACGTCGCGGGCGAATTGGTGCTGCCGATCATCAACGCCGGCATCAAGGGGGTGTTGAACTTCACCTCCAAGCCGCTGAACTTTCCGCGCGGCATAGTGGTCGAGAACTACGACATCACCACGCTGCTCGAAAAGGTGGCCTACTTCGTCAAGGAGGGCGAAAGCAACGAAGATGCGTGACGGGGTTTGTTTATGAAGGTGTTCGTGATACGGAAGTGTTTCGGAGATGAGGATTTTCTACGATATTGATTCGTTGCCGGCGTTTCGTGCGCCGGTTGTGACGGTGGGCTCGTTCGATGGGGTTCACCGCGGCCATCTGCATCTGTTGGCCGAACTTCGGGCGAGGGCGGCTATGGTTGGAGGTTCGGCGGCGGGCGACGGGACGGTGGATGCGGTCGCCGAAACCGTGGTGGTGACCTTTGCGCGCCATCCGCGGGAGCTGCTGGAGCCGGGCGGTGCACCGATGCAACTCACCTCTGTGGCCGAAAAGGAGGCGCTCATAGCCCGGGCGGGGATAGACAATCTCGTGGTGATGCCTTTCGACGAGCGCATCGCGGCGATGACGGCCGAGGAGTTCGTGCGCGATGTGTTGGTCGGCAGGTTAGGCGTGGCTGAGTTGGTGGTGGGCTACAACCACCGGCTGGGGCGCGACCGGCAGGGCGACATCGAGGCCTTGCGCGAGTTGGGCTCCCGGTATGGTTTTCGGGTGCACCGGGCGGCGCGACTTACCGACGGGGCGGGCGGCGGAAACGTTCATGAATCGGGATCCATCGAGGGTGAGACTTCGGATTCGGGTGTGGGCGGCGGCGCGGAAGGCAAAATATCCTCGACCGCAATCCGCCGCGCCATAGAACGTGGCGACGTCGAGGCGGCGGAGAGGATGTTGGGGCGGAAGATATAGAGGGTCTCATCGCCCGGGCAAGGCAGGCTGCGCCTCGGGCGGCAACGGCCGCGGCGATTAAAGCTACGCAGAAATAAATTTGGCACTTCGCTCGGCTTGCACTACCGTTGACTGCGTCCAAGGCAGGCTGCGGTTCGGAAAATCACAAGCTGCGCTTGCATTTCCGCTCGGCTTGCACTACCGTTGACTGCGTCCAAGGCAGGCTGCGGTTCGGAAAATCACAAGCTGCGCTTGCATTTCGCTCGGCTTGCACTACCGTTGACTGCGTCCAAGATAGGCTGCGCCTCGGGAAATTGCAAGCAGGCTTGCATTTCCGCTCGGCTTGCACTATCTTTGCCCAAATTATCTAAACGCATTCCCTTATGTTTTTTAGTGAAAAAGTTGTAACAGAAGGACTTACATTCGACGATGTCCTTCTGGTGCCTGCCTATTCCGAAAAGGTGGGCAGCCAGGTCGATATCTCGTCGCGGTTCACGCGCGGCATTCCCGTGAAAACGCCCGTCGCGTCGGCGGCGATGGACACCGTGACCGAGGCCGAAATGGCCATCTCGATCGCTCGCGAAGGGGGCATCGGCGTGATACACAAAAACATGTCGATCGTCGAGCAGGCATCGCAGGTGCGCAAGGTCAAGCGCGCCGACAGCGGGATGATCTACGACCCGATCACTATTTATAGGGAGCAGACGGTGGGTAACGCGCTGGCGCTGATGAGGGAGCACAAGATCGGCGGCATTCCGGTCATCATGCCCGACCGGACGCTGATCGGCATCGTCACCAACCGCGACCTGAGGTTTCAGACCGACATGGAGCGCAAGATCGAGGCGGTGATGACGTCGAAAAATCTGATAACCACTGGCGACCCCGATCTGGGCAAGGCCTCGAAGATATTGCTGGAGAATAAGATAGAAAAACTGCCGGTGGTTTCGGCCGACGGCAAACTCATCGGCCTGCTGACCTATCGCGACATAACCAAACTAAAGGACAACCCCAACGCCTCTAAGGACGAGAAAGGGCGCCTTCGCGTCGCCGCCGGGGTGGGGGTTACGCCCGACACTCTGGATCGCGTGGCGGCGCTGGTCGACGCGCAAGTCGATGTGATTGTGATAGATACGGCGCACGGACACTCGCGCAATGTGGCCGAAATGGTGCGGTCGGTAAAAAAAGCGCACCCCGCGCTGGAGGTCATCGCGGGCAACATCGCCACCGCCGAAGCCGCACGGTTTCTGGTCGAGGCGGGAGCGGACGGAGTAAAAGTCGGCATCGGCCCGGGGTCGATCTGCACCACGCGCGTTATCGCCGGCATCGGGGTTCCGCAACTCACTGCCATCTACGACGTTGCGCAGGCAGTCAAGGGAACGGGCGTGACGGTTATAGCCGACGGCGGACTGCGCTATTCGGGTGACATTGTGAAGGCGCTGGCAGCCGGAGCCGACTGCGTGATGGCGGGTTCGATGTTCGCCGGAACCGAGGAGTCGCCCGGCGAAACGATTATCTACAACGGTCGAAAATTCAAATCATACCGCGGTATGGGCTCGCTTGAGGCCATGCAGCAGGGGTCGAAGGATCGCTATTTTCAGGGCGAGGTTACCGACGCCGGCAAGTTGGTGCCCGAGGGCATCGCCGCCCGCGTGCCGTTCAAGGGTCTGCTCTCCGAGGTGATATACCAGCTGATAGGCGGCCTTCGTGCCGGTATGGGGTATGTGGGCGCGCAAACCATCGAGCAGCTCAAGGAGGCCAAATTCATTCGCATTTCGGGTGCGGGCGTCGCCGAAAGCCATCCGCACGACGTGATGATCACCCGCGAGGCTCCCAACTATTCGAGAGGAGAGTAACTCCTCTCGAATATTCACCGAGCGAGCGCCGACCGTCGCCGTAAGGCGGGGAGGCATCTTGGGCGAAAACGGGAAACGAGCACCGAAGCGGGAAAATCCATAATAATATGACATTGATAACCAGAGACATACCGATAAGGGTCCGGTACAATGAGACCGACCAGATGGGCATCGTCCACCACTCCAATTATATTTTTTACTACGAGGTGGCGCGCACGGAGCTGATGCGGTCGCTCGGCACCAGCTACAAGGAGATGGAGGAGCGGGGGGCGCTGCTCGTCATTCGCGACGTGCACTCGCACTTCATCGCACCGGCCCATTACGATGAGATTCTGAACGTTAGGGTGACAGTGAACGAGATGCCGACGGTGAAGATGACCTTCGATTTCGAGATTTTCAACGAGGACGGCGCGCTCATCCACACCGGTCAGGTGGTGTTGGCCTGCGTCGACAAAGCCACCCGCCGACCCAAACGGGTGCCGGAGTGGTTTGTCGCCCTTCTGCGGTGAGTCCAGTGTCGTCTCGGTGCCGGAGTGGTTTGTCGCCCTCCTGCGGTGAAGTCCAGTGTCGTCTCGGTGCCGGAGTGGTTTGTCGCCCTTCTGCGACAATAGCATTAGCGATGATGGAGTGACACCGACTACGTAGGCGCCAAAGCCGGAAAAGCCGGGCGGTAGCCCGAAACGCCGACGTAAACAAGCGAAACCCCGAGACCCCCAAATGCACACATCAAAAATCGAGATCCCGAAACGCACAAATTAAAAAGCGAGAGCCCGAAAAGGCCTCGCTCTTTTTATGTGTCAAGTGCGGCCGAAAAGGCGGCTTAGTGGGCGAAGTGGGGAGTTTACTCCTCCACGCATCTCAGCGGAAATCCACCCGCGGCGGCGCTCTCTGTCGTATTGCGACGGGGAGCCGCTCCAGGGTTGATGTACGCGCCGTCGAATGCGAGCGAGTGGACGCCGGGCGAGTCGCTCGACCAGTAGAACCCGACGGGCAAGCCGACGCCGTTCTCGTCGTTGACGATGTTGGTGTAGTTGCGGCCGATGTCGGCAAGGGTGGGGGAGAAGCTGCGGCGCCCGGCGGCGGGGTAGTATATCTGCTGGCCGTCGACCTCGAAAGTCCATCCGCAATCGTATTCGCCGACGACGTTGAACGCGGCCGGGTCGGTCACCGTCGCGCCCGAAACGAAACCCTCCCAAATATCCGACGAG
>JAITWI010000053.1 GCA_031285345.1 Alistipes sp. | reverse complement strand
GAACCCCACGGGGGCGGTGACGGTGAGCATAAACGGCGGGACGGCTTCGGCTACTCCGGCGGCCGTGGCGGTGGAGCCGGGGGCGGCAGTGACGTATGAGATGGCGTCGCTGGACTCGGACTATCTTTTTAACGGTTGGACGGTCGTGGGTGGATATACGCCCTACGGATTTAACGCGGCGGCCAATCCGTTGGCGTTCGCGATGCCCAACCGCGACGTCGAAATCGCTCCCAACCTAACGCTCAACACCTTTACACTGACGGCGACGGCGACGACGGGCGGAAGCGTCAATCCCACAAGCCAGAGCATCGTGCCGGGTACGGAGTTCTCGGTGACCGCCACGCCCACCGCGGGATATGTGTTCACCGGCTGGACGGTGGTTTCGGGTGCCGCGCCGACAGGATTCGTGGCCACGGAGAACCCCCTGACGGCCACGATGGGCAGCGAAAACCTCGCGGTGCAGGCTAACTTTGCGCTTATTCCGCTGTATAAGATTACGAGTGTGACGGCGGCGGCGGGGATTACCGTCACCAACGGCGCAAACGCGGCCAACGCGCGTGCGGGAGGTGTGCCGGCAGGGACGGTGGTGACACTGACGGCAAGCGCGGCGGTGGGCTATACCCTGATCGGCTTCACGGTGAGCGGCGCGACCGACACCGACGCGGCTATCGGAACCGTCACCTTTACGATGCCAAGTGCCGACGTGACCGTCAGCACCACCTCGCAACTCAGTGCTCGCACCGTGACTGCCACGGCTACGACAGGTGGCTCGGTCAATCCAACAAGCCAGAGCATCGTGCCTGGAGCGACCTTCTCGATACAGGCCACGCCCAGCTCGGGCAATCAGTTCTACGGCTGGACAGTCACTGGCGGTACAACGCCCGAGGGATTCGTCGCCACCGAAAACCCGCTATCGGCCACCATGGGCAGTGAAAACCTCTCCGTGCAAGCCACTTTCGGGCCTCCTCTCTACAAAATCACCGCAAGTGGTATGAATTTGGTGTTCACTTATGATGCGAATGCAGAAAAGGCGAGAACCACGGGCGTGGTCGCGGGCACGCCGATAACCGTTACCGCAAGACCTATGAATGCTTTTTTTACGATTACCTCGTTCGCACCGTTCGGTGGTGTGACCGACACCAACTCTGCGATCGATGTAGTATCCTTTGTTATGCCGGCGCAAAATGTAAATATCATAGGAAATGCGTCGTTGTAACGCACAGGTACTCCATCTAAATCGAGGCAACGAAACGAATAAAAGACAGATATGAAAAGATACCTTATGTTGATATGCCTCGCCTGCGCCGCCTTTGCGGCCAGGGCGCAGGCTCCGGTGACGGCCGATTCGGCTGTCGGTTCGGGCTCGGGTTCGGGTTCTGGCTCGGGAGAGGTGCGGGTGTTCACCCCCGTGGTGGGCTCCCGGGTGGTGGATTCGCCCTTCGCACGAGTGACCCCGCCGATGTTGGCCGTCAAAACCAACTTAGTGTGGTGGGGCGCGCGCGGAACGATCAACGGCGGCGCGGAGGTGGGCTTGGCGCGGCGGTGGTCTTTGGAGCTGTCGGGCGGCATCAACCGCTGGAACTTGGGCGGATCGGCGGCGAATAACCGGAAGTTGGCGCACTGGCTCGTTAAGCCCGAGGCGAGATACTGGCTGTGCGAACGGTTCGGCGGGCATTTCGTCGGCGTGCACGGGATCTACGGGCAGTATAACGTGGGCGGGGTTTCGGTGCCGACGCTGTTCGATCGGCGGTTTCGCTACGAGGGACAGGCATGGGGCGGCGGCGTGAACTACGGCTATCACCTCGCCTTGGACAGGCGTTGGGGGCTCGAATTTACCCTCGGCGCGGGCGTGTTGCGATTCGACTCGAAAAAGAGCGACTGCATCAAGTGCGGAGACGTCGTGGGACGCGAGCAGAAGACATATTTCGGGCCCACCGAAATGGGGGTCAAGGTTGTATTTATGATTAGATAAACTTTCGACGGATGAGACGATTTATAATATTGTGTTTGCTGGCGGTCGCGGGTTCGGTTTCGGGTTTGGGTTCGGCTTCGGCGCGGGCGAAGGAGAACAGACGCGCCATCGAGGTGGCGGAGCTCGAAGTGGTTCGGACGGGCGGAAACGCCGTGGTGAGATTTACGCTGCGGGCGGGCGAGAGATCGACCCCCGCGGGCAGTACGCTCGTAGTGGAGCCTGTGATCCGCGGCGGCGGAAAGGAGGTCAAGCTGCCCGTCGTGGCCGTTCGCCGCTGGGCGGGCAGGGTGGCCGACGCGCGGCACGACCTTGGTGCCGGACGTGACGGTCGCGCCCAAGCGGCATTCGACATGGCCGCCGGAGGGTCGCTCGCATATAACGCCACCGTGCCGTATGAGAGCTGGATGGACGGCGCGCGGTTGGATGTGGCGGGAGTGAGTGTGGCCTGCCGGGTGCGGGAAGTGAGGTTCGGGGAGAGAGTTTCGGGAGCTTCGGATCGTTTGGCCGGGGCGAATGCTTCGGGCGCTTCGAGCGGGGCGGCGGAGCAGGTGGCTGCCGTTGAACCGGTTGTCCAGGCCGTCGTCGCACCCGCCGTGGTTGCGCCGGTAGTTGCGAAACCCGCCGTGGTCGCGCAGCCCGTTCGCAAAATAGTGGAGCTGCATAAATTCGTGGCCCCGGCGGATCAGTTCGAGCAGTTGGTCGTGTTGATGGAGGCACCCTCGGGCGCCAGAATGGAGAACCATGGCGAGGTGATGGCGCGGGTGGTGGACGAGACGCGCGAAGGATCGACAACCATACATTTCGGCCAGAGCCTGAGCACGGTCGATCGCGGTTTCGGCGACAACGCGATCAACATGGATAACCTGATAGAGGCCGTCAACGCCGTGAACGCAGCCAGCGACGCCGATCTGGTCGCAATAATGATAGTGGGGACGACGTCGCCAGAGGGTGGCACCCGCATAAACGAAGGACTCGCGTGGGACAGGGCCAACGCCGTGAAGAACTTCATTGCGGCCAACACCGACGTAGACCCGGCCTTCATTCGCACGTTCAACGGCGGAACCGACTGGGTGCGTCTGCGACGGATGGTGGAGGAGTCGAATATGCCACAAAAACAGCGCGTGCTCGACATTATAGACAACGTGCCCATTTGGAGTCCGCGGCGAAACATAGGACGGTTGGGTACGCTGATGAAACTGGACGGAGGAAGGCCGTATAAATATATGTTCGAACACTTCTTCCCGCGTCTGCGTCAGGCGGCTTACATTAAGATTTACTACGATAACAAATAAACGAATTAGAAACAAACAACCCAAATTTTAATAACATGAAAAAATTAGTTTTGATCGCCGCGGCAGCGGCTGCCGTTCTGGCCTCTTGCACGAACGGAAACAACGAAAACGTACCGACCAACACGGGCGAAACTCCGCTGGTAATTAAACTCTCGGGCGTTAAACCCGCCGAAGTGGCAACCCGCGCCGAACAGGCCGCAGGCGTTACCGGTCTGCTTCAGATGAACGACGGACACATCTTTGTAATCAACGCGGCCACCGGCGTGGTGATCGCCGAAGAGCCCATCGTGGTTGCCGACGCCACCGGTTCGGGACACATTCTGGGCGGCGCGAGCCCCAAGGTGGTTCCGTCGAACGCTCTGGTCTACGTTTTGGCCAACATCCCGTCGGACATCGCTCCGGCGACCCTCACCACTTGGGCGGCGATTCAGGCCGCGGCCTCGGCTTTGGCCAACAACACCGACTACACCGACGCCATGATGGCCAACAGCACCGGCGTCGGATCGACCATCACCCCCGGCGCCGACAAGACCGGTTCGGTCAGCATCGCGCTCTCGCCCCTCTACTCGCGTCTGGAACTGCACAACGTGAAGGGCTCGGGCAACATCGTGTCGTATGACGTGACGGGCGTGTTCGTGGATGACTACTACCCCGAATTCACCATGGTCGGCGCGGGTGCGGGAACTCTGTTCGAGCAGGGGATCAGCACCACCTTCACCGGCATCGGCGACACCGGCTCCTGGAGCTCGGCCTCTTTGGTGGCGGCTCCCGCGGCGAGCAACGTGTGGGCGTACCACGTTCCGGCCGAGGGCCTTCCGCGCCTGATCGTTCGTATGGAGAACGTGGTATACGACAAGGATCCCTCCAGCGCCGTTAACCTGGAAACCATCACCGGCGTGCGCTACATCACCATCGCCAACTATCAGCCCGAACTCATCGAATTCGAACGCGGCAAGATATATCGCATAGGCGCGGTGGCTGGAAGCGAACTCAAATTCGACGAGGATGACCTGACTCTCGTTCCGGGTGCGGTGACCGACATAGAAGAGCTGACCGTCACCGCGACCGTGGAGGACTGGGTGCTCGAAGATCTCAAGCCGGAGCTCTAATCGCGCACGGCTTTGCGCAAGAGTTTGCGCAAGGACTTGGAAACGCAGGACGGCAGGGGAGTGAAATCCCCGCCGTCCACAAACAAAACAACAAACGCTATGTTCAAGAAATTGATTGTTTTAATGTTCGCCGTAGCCATGGCGACGGGGTGCAACCTGAGCGAGGATATCTCGGAGTGCGTCGTGTGCAACATCAACGTGCGCTTCACATACAACAGCGACAACGTCGACAAACTGATCGACGACGTGCACGACATTCGCATATACGTGTTCGAGAAGGATTCGCGGCGGTTGGTGAGGATCATAGACGCCTCGCAACAGGATATCGTGCGCGGATGGATAAGGGTGGACGACCTGCCCGCCGGGAGGTATGACCTGAGCGCCTGGGCGAGCAGCGGAGAGAACCTGTTCGGAGGCGGATTTATGGAGGTGGAGATGGACGACGCCGCCACGTCGAGCTATCGACCGCTTATGGACGACGACGAGACGTTGATAGACGACTTCTATATTATGATAGACCACGACCTGTTGCCCGCGGAGGAGATAGGGGACGTGGCATCGAAGGAGGCCGGGTTCAACGACCTGTTCCACGCCTCGGTCGACGGGTTCGAACTGAAAAAGGGGGAGTCGCAGACCGTCGATTTCGACCTTATTAGAAACGCCAACGTGCTCAACGTGTCGGTCACCGGGCACGAACACATAGCCACGCGCGCCATGGCCGGGTCGGGCGATCGGACCCGGGCCGGGGAGGTGAACGATCTGCCGTTCGACCTGTTTGTGGTGGGACGGAACGGCCGCTACCGCTGGGACAACTCCATAGACCAGAACGCGCGCCTTGTGCGCTACCGGTCGCCGGCGACGGTGTGGGGGGCGGAGTTGAGATATGGCATAAAGACGCTCAGGCTCGACCTGGCGCGCCACTCGGTGGATCCGATATTGTTGCACGTGACCGATTCGGAGCAAGGGTGGGATTTGATTACCCCCATAGACGTGATCGCGGCTCTGGGTCAGGTGAAGGACGGCGAGGGCAACTATATGTACGCCACGCAGGAGCAACTCGACCGCGCGTATGAATTTCCGATAGAGATCGTGGTCACACCCATCGAAAACACCGATGAGCTGAAAGTGAGGCTGTTCATCAACGACTGGGAGATAGTAGATCTCGTGCCGGAGGTGTAGGGAGGTGTAGGGAGGCCCGAGGCCACATGCCCCGCCACTTTTTGTGGCGGGGTTTGTCGTTTGGCGGGTGTGACGCGGCGGCGGGTTTGGTGTAAATTATTATCGTGTTTGCTATCTGTTTTTCCCGAAATGTAATACCTTTGCGGTTAAAAGTTGTCTGAAAAATAAAAAATCAACCGCTATGAGCCAATTTCAATATCAGGAACCGTTTCCGATGGGAGACGACAACACCCAGTATCGTCTGCTGACCGATCGCCACGTCAGTGTCGAAAAATGCGGCGACCGTAGTGTGCTGCGCATCGCCCCCGAGGGGCTGGAGCTTCTCGCCAGGGAGGCCTTCAACGACGTGTCGTTCTATCTGCGCGCCGAGCACCTGGGGCAGTTGAAGGCGATTTTGGACGACCCCGAAGCGACCGACAACGACAAGTTCGTGGCCTACACCATGTTGATGAATCAGGTGGTGGCCGCAGAAGGGGAGTTGCCCACCTGTCAGGATACCGGCACGGCGATCGTCGCGGCCAAGAAGGGCGAGGATGTGTATACCGGGGTGGACGATGCCGAGTGTCTTTCGCGCGGGGTGTTCGACACCTACGCCGCCAAGAATCTGCGCTACTCGCAGGTGGTGCCGCTGACGATGACCGACGAGAAGAATTCGGGCACCAACCTGCCCGCCCAGATCGACATCTACTCTTGTCGCGGATCGGAGTATAAGTTTTTGTTTATGACCAAGGGGGGCGGATCGGCCAACAAGACGTTCCTGTATCAGCAGACAAAGGCGCTGCTGAACGACGAGGGGTTGGAGAGGTTTTTCCGCGAGCATATTCGCGACCTCGGTACTTCGGCGTGTCCGCCCTATCACCTCGCTATCGTTATCGGCGGAACATCGGCCGAGGCGAACCTGGCGGCGGTGAAAAAGGCGTCGGCGAAATATTATGACAATCTGCCCACTTCGGGGAACGAGGGCGGACGGGCGTTTCGCGACCTGGAGTGGGAGGAGCGCATTACGCGGATCTGTCGGGAGAGCGGAATCGGCGCGCAGTTCGGCGGAAAATACCTCGTGCACGACGTGAGGGTGATTCGTATGCCGCGTCACGCCGCCTCGTGTCCCGTGGGGATGGGGGTGAGCTGCTCGGCCGACAGGAATATAAAGGGGAAGATCAACTCGGAGGGGATTTGGCTGGAGGCGTTGGAGCGCAATCCCGCCCGTTTTGTGCCCTCGGAGGCGCCATATCTCGCTCCGGCGGTCGATATAGATCTGGACGAGGGGATGGATGCGGTGAGAGCCACGTTGGCCAAATATCCCATCAAGACGAGGTTGAACCTGAGGGGGCATATGATCGTGGCGCGGGACATAGCGCACGCGCGCATTGCGGAGATGATCGCTCAGGGGCAACCGATGCCTGCCTACTTTAAGGATCATCCGGTCTATTACGCGGGTCCGGCGAAGACTCCGGCCGGAATGGCCTCGGGAAGTTTCGGGCCCACCACGGCTGGCAGGATGGATCCGTATGTGGACGGATTTCAGGCTCTGGGCGGATCCTTAGTGATGGTGGCCAAGGGCAACCGCACCCAGCAGGTGACAGACGCGTGCGCAAAGCACGGCGGGTTCTACTTAGGTTCGATAGGAGGGCCGGCGGCGATTTTGGCAAAGGAGAGCATAAAGAAGGTGGAGGTGGTCGATTTTCCGGAGCTCGGGATGGAGGCCGTCAGACGCATTTATGTCGAGAATTTTCCGGCGTTCGTGATTGTGGACGACAAGGGGAACGACTTTTTTAAGAGTTGAAAATGGGGAATGGGAAGTTGAAAAGTGAACCGAGCGTGAACTTGCGGGTCGGCCGAGTGTAACCCGACTACTCGCTTAAAAGTTCGCGCGAGCTCATCGACCGACCGCCGACCGTCGCCATAAGGCGGTGGAGGCGTCTCGGGAGGGAGATAAAAGTGAAAAATTAAAAGAGAAACGTGAAGGACGAAGAATGATTTTATGGCAGGAGATGCAAATATGAGAGTTGCCGGCGCGGGGCGTGGGCGAGCGATGAGGTTTTGGCTCGCGTTGGCGCTTTTTGTCTTTGGTTTTTCGTTTTTCGCCGCGCGGGCGCAGGATCGGGTGAACTTCGAGGTGGCGGCGCCGACGGCGGTGGAGGTGGGCGAACTGTTTCGAATAGAGTTCGTCGTAAACGCCGACCCGTCGGAATTTGTGCCGCCGACCATCGAGGGATTCGACGTGATGGCCGGGCCGTCGAAGTCGCAGAGCCAGAGCGTGTCGATAGTGAACGGCGATATGACACGAACCGAAACCGTGACGTATACCTATGTGCTTCAGGCGTTTGCGGCGGGGTTGCACAATATCTCCTCGGCACGGGTGACGGTGGACGGCAAGAGCTACTACACGCGCTCGGTGACTATCGAGGTGGCGGAGGGAGGTTCGGGTTCGGGCTCGGGAGGTGACGGGGCGGCTGGGAGTTCCGGTTCCGGCGGCTCTTCGGGGGCTTCGGGTTCTTCGGGGGGTTCGGGGGGTTCGGGGTCTTCGGGACAGGATGGCGGTGATTCGGGGAATTCGGGAGTTTCGGGGCAAGAGGGTTCGCGCGAGGTGGCGGCGGACGATATTTTTCTGCGCGCGACGGTCAACCGCACCTCGGTGTATAAGGGCGAGCCGGTGGTGGTGACGCTGAAGCTATATTCGAGGGTGCAGTTTAACTACAACAACGACCTGCGGTGGCCCACGTTCAACGGGTTTTGGCAACAGGATATCAGCCCCGACCAGATCACGCAGGGGCGCGAAACGCTTGATGGCAGGGTGTACAACAGTTGGGTGCTCAAGGAGTACCTGCTATATCCGCAGCAGTCGGGGGCTTTGGTCGTCGAGCCGTTCGCGATGAGCGTCAACGTGTTGTTTCAGGTGCGGGACACCTCGCCGCGCAATATTTTCGACGAGCTGATGGGAGGCGGTGCGGGCTGGGAACAGATCCGGCGGCAGCTGTCGTCGGGGACTTTGCGGGTGGACGTTCGCGATTGGCCCGAGGGCGCTCCCGCGGGATTCGACGGCGCGGTGGGCGATTTTGAACTCGACGCGGTGGCGCCGCCGCCCGCAATGAACGCCAACACGTCGGGTAGCTATGTTTTGAAACTGTCGGGTACGGGCAACTTTCCGCTCATACGCGCGCCGCATCTGTCGCTGCCCGATTCGTTTGAGCAGTACAACGTTACAACGTCTGACAACACGCGAAACACACGCGTCGGAACTTCGGGGCATCGCGAGTTTTCGTATCCGTTCATTCCGCGCGCCGACGGACTGTACGCGATTCAGGCGCCCTCGTTTTCGTTTTTCAACCCGCGGCTGAGGCAATACGTTACGCTTTCGGCGCGCGAAACCTCGATTGAGGTGACGGCAGACTCGATGACCGTGACAACACCTTCCGTCGGGGTCGTGGGTGGCCTTTCGCGCGATGAGATGAAGGTTTTCGGCCAGGACATACGCTACATAAAACGCGGCGGTGCGGGGCTGGGGCCCAAGGGGGAGACGTTCTTATGGAGTTGGGGCTATTTTTCGCTGATGGGGTTGTGCGTGGTGCTTTTCGTTGGGGGGTATCCGGTTTTGAGCCGACTGGTGCGCGACCGCCAGAACGACCGACTGATGCGCGGAAAACGCGCCAACAAGGTGGCGCTGAAGAGGTTTAGAGCCGCCGAGGCGTCGATGAAGCAGGACGACAGGCGCGGATTTTACGACGAGATGTTGAAGGCGCTGTGGGGATATATGAGCGACCGGATGGATATTCCGATGGCCGTGTTGACTAAAGACCGTATTTGCGAAGAACTTTTTGAACGCTCTGTGCCTCAGGATTGTAGCGATAGCTATGTGAGGATTATTTCGGAGTGCGAGGAGGCGCAGTACTCGCCCTCGTCGTCGGCGCGGATGACCGAACTCTACCGTGAAGGGGTCGCGCTGTTGACTGAACTCGAATCGACCATGAAAAAGAGATAGAGGGGCGGGTTCGGGGGGCTGGTTGCGGTGGCGGAGTGCTACGGCGACCGGGTTGGAATTGACCATAAAAAAGAGATAGAGAGATGAAGCGTTTGATTATATGTCTGTTAACGGCGTTCGTGTCGGGCGTCGCGGTGGCTTATGGGGGCGGGGCGGCTGTCGAGGCCGAAACCGTCGGGAGCGCTGCCGGGGAGGTCGGGAACGATTCGGCGGGGGCAGCAGCTTCGGCTGTCGAGGTCGAAAATGCCGCCACGCAGAGAGCCCAAAGCCAAGCAGCCGGGAATGTCGCAGTAGCAGCTTTGGTAGAAGATGCCGCCGATGCGGTGGTTGCGGTGGATCGGAAGGCTGCGACGGCGATGTGGAACGAGGCCAACGAGGCCTACCACACCGGGGATTTTGCCGCCGCGGCAGCCCTGTACGACAAGATCGAGGCGGGGGGATTGGTCGGCGCAAAGCTATACTACAACAAGGCGGGCGCCCTGTTCAAGATGGGAAAGGTGGGCGAGTCGATACTATATTACAGTAAGGCTCAGCGACTTGCGCCATACGACGGCGACATAGACCACAACCTTGCCATAGTCGGCACATACACCCGAAACCGCATCGAACCGGTGCCCGAATTTTTTGTGCGGCGATGGATGCGGGGGCTATCCTCGATGATGGGTGGCGACGGGTGGGCCCTGCTCTCGGTGGGATTGTTTGCGCTCGCGCTCGCGGGGGTGCTCGTGTATCTGTTGCCTCTGGCGCGAAGAGTGCGCCGGGTGGGTTTCTGGAGCGGGGTAGGGGCGACGGTGCTGTTCGCTTTCGCTTTTTCGTTCGCCTCGCGGGACTATTACGCCACCAAACATCCCGCTTCGGGCATCGTGATGAGCGTGTCGGCCGCGGCAAAAAGCTCGCCCGACGAGTCGGGGAAAGATCTGTTTCTGCTCTACGAGGGTGACAGGGTGGAGATTCTGGACGCGCTGGGCGACTGGAGCGAGATAGAGGTGGCCAACGGAAGCCGCGGGTGGATTCGTACGGGCGCGTTTCGGGTGATCGATTGACGGGGGTCGGGAGGCGCGATTGATTGACGGGGTGCGGGCGATGAGTGCGTTTTGGGGCGCGATAGGTCGATGGGAGTCGGGAGGCGTGTTCGGCGCGGCGCGTTTTTGGGCGATAGATTGGTGGGCGCGCGGGCGATGGGGAGTATTAATGCGTAATAGGGAAATGTTGTGTCGAGATTGTTAGACGATATGATGTGTAATTTCAGGAGGGTGCCGTGTCGAGGTTGTTAGACGACGTGGTGCGAGAGTTGTCGCGGCTCCCGGGCGTGGGGCGGCGGACGGCTCTGCGCCTGGCGATGCACATACTGCGTTCGAGCGAGAACGAGGTGGCCGATATGGTGCGCTCGATCGGTAACTTCAGGACCGGGATTCGCCACTGCGTCAGGTGCAATAACTTGTCGGACAATGAGTTATGCGATATTTGCAGCGACCGGTCACGCGATCGCTCCATGATTTGCGTGGTGGAGCAGGTGGGCGACGTGATGTCGATCGAAAAAACCGGGCAGTTTCGCGGGTTGTATCACGTTCTCGGCGGGGTGATTTCGCCCATGTCGGGAATCGCGCCGAGTGACCTTAAGATCGACCTGTTGGTGGAGAATATTGCCAAGGGGGAGGGTGTCGAGAGTGGCGGAGGGGGCGAGGATGTCGAGAGTGGCGGGGAGTTGGGGGCGACGAGGGTGCGGGAGGTGATACTTGCGATCT
>JAITWI010000044.1 GCA_031285345.1 Alistipes sp. | reverse complement strand
CTACTCAGAATCAGTCTCCATCTCCAACTCCAACTCCAACTCCAACTCCAACTCCAACTCCAACTCCAACTCCAACTCCAACTCCAACTCCAACTCCAACTCCAACTCCAACTCCAACTCCAACTCCAACCCCAACCCCAACCCCAACCCCAACCCCAACTCCGAAGAGAGCGGCAACGTCGCCTCGCCGAACGTTATTGTCGCGGCAGACCTACCCGAGACGGACTCTTCAGCTCAGATTTTCAGGACGTTGCGAACCAGACGCGAGGTGTATGGCGGCGGCGGAATCCGCCCCGACGTCATCGTGAGAGCCGACACCACCGGCTACTCCGAGTATTGGTCGAGGTTGGTGCGCGGGGGTCAAATCCTTGAGTTCACGCAGCACTACCTCGACGGTAATCGCGAAAAACTCGCCGCGAAATACGCTGACGTAGAGCGCTATATCTCCGATTTCGATGCGCGGGAGCTGTTGCCGCAACTTGCCGACTATGCCGCCGGGCACGGAGTGGAGCGGGATGAGGAGGGGCTGAAGACTTCGCGCGAATGGCTCGCGTCGCAACTCAAAGCCCTGATAGCCCAGCGTTTATGGGACACGACTGCCTATTTTCGCGTGTCGCATCGGAGCTTCGACGAAACCTTCGAGTGCGCCACAGAGATGATGTCCCGGTGGCGGGCGCTGCCACAAACCACCGGCGAGTTCGTCTCGGACGAGTTGGTGCGCACGCTGGCCGGAACCGCCGTCGAGACTGGAGCCGAGGTGAAACCCGTAAACTGAGGTCGCAGCCGAAACCACGGTCACGGTTGGAACCGAGGCAAAACATTGACCCTGAGTCGGAAACCGAAATCCTAAGCCCTTAAGCAGGAGTAGAAGCAAAAACAGAAACCGTACTCGGAGCCAGAGACCGGAGCCGAAATCAAGGCTGAGGTGAAAGCAGAAATCCGGAGCCCGATCGCGAGCCGAAACGAGACCCCTGAGTCGGAACCGCAACCGAGATGAAGCCCTGAAAGGCAGATTTTACCGCAACTGGGTCTTCTGTCACAACCGGTATCGCGTGGCCTCGGCCCAAATCGGAATCGAGGTTGGGGTCGAGGTGAAAGCCGGAATCCGGAACCCGGAACCCGGAACCCAGAACCCGATAGTGAGCCGAAGCCGAAATGGACGCAGAGCCGAAGCACGTGTACGCGCTGAAACTTGGGTCGGAGTCGTAACCCGGCCGCGCGCCGGCTCAAACCCCAACCGAAATGGAATCGCGGAGCAGGAACCTGCAATAGGATCTCACGCCTCGCCGCTGCCGCCGCAACAGTAACTCGGAGCCGTAACCCGGCCACGCGCCGGCTCAAACCCCAACCGAAATGGAATCGCGGAGCAGGAACCTGCAATAGGATCTCACGCCTCGCCGCTGCCGCCGCAACTGTAACTCGGAGCCGTAACCCGGCCGTGCGTCGGCTCAAACCCCAACCGAAATGGAATCGAGGAGCAGGAACCTGCAACAGAATCGCACGCCTCGCCGCTGCCGCCGCAACTGTAACTCGGAGCCGTAACCGGGCCACGCGCCGGCTCAAACTGCAATCGTAATTGGATGCCCACCCCCAAACAGGATCGCACGCCCCAATCGCAACCCTAACTGCAACCGGTTGGCGCCCCCAACCGGATCGCGCGCACGGGTCGAAGCCCCAACCGCAATCCGGAACTGGAGTACACGCCGCAACCGGCCCTCGACCCTCGCCCGCCTCCGCCCTCGACCCCCGTCCCCGCCCGCTCTCGCCCCCGCGGCCAACCCTCGCCCCCCAGCCGCCCCCATCCCCACGAAGCCGAACAAGGTCGGCAAGCGGGCGATATTTTTGCGGAACTTTAGGGGCGGAATATTTGGAAAATAGAAATTTATCGTTAAATTTGCGTTACGATACAGAGTCAGAACCTTAATTAACCTAAAAAAAGAGGCGCACCGTGTCCGCGGCAAATTTCGCGGAACGGGCGGCGTCTCGATAACCTGTCAAAGTTTTGTAGAAAAATGGGAGAAGGATTCGATTTTCGCCGCGATGAGGGCGAAGGAGGAGAAGATGTCTATTCGAAAGTGGTGAGAGCCGGCAAGCGCACCTACTTTTTCGATGTGAAGGCCACCAGGAGCGGCGATTACTATCTGACGATCACCGAGTCGAGAAAACGGCTCGGGCGCGACGGCTCGCCCGTGTTCGACAAGAACAAAATCTTTCTGTACAAGGAGGATTTTGCCAAATTTTCGGACGGATTCGACGATGTGGTGGGCTACGTGAAGGAGCACAAGCCCGAATTCTTCGAGGAAGAGGCCCGCGCGGCCGAGAGTGCCGGGCTGGACGACGAGTTCGACAGGCTGTAAACGACCTTACTCTCGGTATCGGCTCGGGCCCGTTTTCGCGTCCGATTACGTTACGGGTTCAAGTCTTGTTCCCGTGGCGGATTTAAGTCTTGTTCTCGGCTCCGGCCTGGGCTCTGCTTCCGTTGTGGCGGGGTGTAATCGGTTCCGTTCCATTGCGGCGGAGAGTGATTGCGCTTTCGATAGCCGCTATGCCATCATTGTGGTCGTTCCGTAGACGGTGTCGCGCGATACCTCCACCGGTGGTATGTTTTTGTAGCCGTACGGTTGCATGGTCGCCTTTTTTGTCTTTTGCCGTTTGATTGTCCTTTTGTCGAGGCAGTGCGGCAATGCGACCACACGGCGGCGATTCCCCGGCAATTCCTTGCGGATTACGGAAGAAATTACGGCAGGGGGGATATAACGTGGATTACGACGGGGAATTACGGAAGGGGATTACAGCGTGAATATGGCGTGTATTACGGCCACGGTTCGAACCACCAACGCACGGCTTCCGGATCGGGCAGGGTGGTGGTGACGAGCGATGGACCGCTCCCGTTTTCAATGTTGGCGTAGAGGTTCCAGCCCACGACGAACGACGCCTCGTAGTGGAACGATTTGCGCACGACCCCCTCGTTCTCCTTGGGCGGGCGGGTCAGGTTGTAGCCGCCTAAGGTGAACGGCCGGTCGGCGTAGTGAAAACCGACGTACGCCACGCCTCCGCGCCCCGAGATGTCGTCGCCGCCGGAACTTCCGCCGCCATCGCCGCCATCGCCACCTCCGGAATCGCCATCAGCGCCCATGTCGCTCAGGTAGAGCCTGCCCACGGGCACATCGCCGCGCAAGGCGATTATGTCGCCCAGATCGGCCACCCGAGCCGAGCGGTCGCTCACATCCTCGGCCGGCCAAAAACCCTCGTAGTCGTTCCACGCGTTGCGCGCCACCCGGCATAGATCCCCGGCGGGCAGAGCCTCCGGCAGTTCCAGCACTATGGTGCCGTCGGCGAGCGTCACAGAGACCGCCGTGGCGACGGGCTGCTGGTCGAAGCCGATTATTTGGGCGCGCAAGTTGTCGAACGCGCGGTCGAACGGCACCGTCACCGAACCCGCCATCTCGTCCATCTCGCCGCCCGCCGCGATCTTCAGCGACACCTCTAAACTAACGGGCTGCTTGACCGTCACCACACAGGCCGCCGTTTGGGCTCCATCCTCGGTGACGACGGTAATCGTAGCCTCGCCGACCGCCAGACCCTCGATGCGCCCCCATTCGTCGACGCTCACCGTTTCGGGTGCGCTCGAACTCCAGCTAACGTCTTTGTCGGTCGCGTTCGAGGGTGTGAAAACCACATCCAACGTCCCGTAGTCGCCGAGTGCCAACTCCAGCGTCGCGGGTTCGATGGCGACACTCTCGACCGCCACGGTCGGCGGCACTTCAGGCGTGTACGGAATCTGTTCGGTGCGGGTGCAACCAAAACCCACGCCGCCCAAAAGGCCGCACAGGGTCCAAATCGTTATTCCGCGGTAGATACCAAGCATAATTCGTCCAATTGAGCTTTTGCGACGGCGGCGGGAGCGTCGATCATCACGTCGCGGCCGGAGTTGTTTTTAGGGAATGCTATGTAGTCGCGAATCGAGTCGGAGCCGCCGAACAGCGAACAGAACCGGTCGAACCCGAACGCGATGCCGCCGTGGGGAGGCGCGCCGAACTTGAACGCGTTCATCAAAAAGCCGAACTGCTCCTGGGCCGCCTCGGGCGTGAAGCCTAACAGCGCAAACATCCGCGCCTGCAACTCTTGCTCGAAAATCCTGATAGACCCGCCGCCCACCTCGACGCCGTTCACCACAAAGTCGTAGGCGTTGGCGCGAACAGCCCCCGGGTCGGAGTCCAAAAGCGCGACGTCCTCAGGTTTGGGCGAGGTGAAGGGGTGGTGCATGGCGTAGAAGCGCGCCGTCTCGTCGTCCCACTCCAACAGCGGGAAGTCGACCACCCAAAGCGGGGCGAATTTGGTTTTGTCGCGAAGTCCCAGCCGTTCGCCTAACTCCAGACGCAACTCCGAAAGAACGCGCAGCGACTGCTTGCGCCCTCCGCTCACCACGAATATCATGTCGCCCTGCCGCGCACCGATGGCCGAAGCCCACGACTGAAGATCCTCCGCAGAGTAGAACTTATCGACGCTCGACTTCACATCGCCGTTTTCGTCCAACCGCACCCACACCAAACCCTTGGCGCCGATCTGCGGACGTTTCACATATTCTGTCAGTTCGTCTATCTGCTTGCGCGTCCAGTCGGCACAACCCGTCGCGCACACGGCTCCGATATATTCGGCGTCGTTGAACACCGCAAAGTCGCGGCTCTTTGCCCTGTCGGTCAGTTCGTGGATCTCCATTCCGAAGCGCAGGTCGGGCTTGTCGTTGCCGTAGCGCGCCATCGCCTCGCTCCACGGCATGCGGCGAAAAGGCTCGGCGCCGAACTCGACGCCCAGCGTCTCGCTGAACATGAAGCGCGCCATGCGCTCGAAGGTCTCCAGCACGTCGTCCTGCTCTACGAACGACATCTCGCAGTCGATCTGGGTGAACTCGGGCTGGCGGTCGGCGCGCAGATCCTCGTCGCGAAAACAGCGCACGATCTGGAAATAGCGGTCGTAGCCCGACACCATCAGCAGCTGCTTGAAGGTCTGCGGCGATTGCGGCAACGCGTAGAACTCCCCGGCGTTCATGCGCGAAGGCACCACGAAGTCGCGCGCACCCTCGGGGGTGGACTTTATAAGGAACGGAGTCTCGATTTCGAGAAAGCCCTCGCGGTCGAGAAAGCCGCGGGCGCTCTGCGCCATCCGGTGGCGGATCATCATGTTGCGCTGGAGCGGCGGGCGGCGCAGGTCGAGGTAGCGGTATTTCATCCGCAGGTCGTCGCCGCCGTCGGAGTTCTCCTCGATCGTAAAGGGAGGGGTGTCGGCGCGCGACAAAACCTTCAGTTCGGTCAGCGCTATCTCCACGTCGCCCGTCGCCATCTTGGGATTTTTGGCAGCGCGTTCCACAACCGTGCCCGTGGCCTGGATCACGAACTCGCGCCCGAGGCCGTCGGCAGCCTCTTTCAGCGAGGCCTCGGCCCCCTCGCCCACCACAAGTTGGGTGATGCCGTAGCGGTCTCTGACGTCTATGAAGGTCATCGCCCCCAGGTTGCGCGATTTTTGCACCCAGCCGGCGAGCGTTATCTTTTGTCCGATGTCGGCGGCGCGAAGTTGGCCGCAATTATGAGTTCTATACATTTTTATATACTTTTACGTCTTGCAAAAGTACCTTTTTATTATGGAAATCCCGACCGGTCAGGACGAAAAATTTATGCGCGTCGCACTAAACGAGGCGCGCGAGGCGTTAAATAGGGGAGAGGTGCCCATCGGAGCTGTGATCGTAGCGCCTTCCGGCACGATAATCGGACGGGGATACAATCTGGTGGAGACCCTTACCGACGCGACGGCGCACGCCGAGATGCAGGCCATCACCGCTGCCTCATCGGCCTTGGGTGGCAAGTATCTGACGGACTGCACGCTGTACGTCACCGTCGAACCCTGCACGATGTGCGCCGGAGCCATGGCGTGGAGCCAGTTGGGGCGGCTGGTGTACGGCGCCACCGACCCGAAACGGGGCTATTCGCGTCACGGCCGGCAGCTTCTCCACCCTCGCACCGGGGTGACGGCGGGAATCATGGAAGAGGAGTGCGGAGGGCTTGTCTCCGATTTTTTCAAAAAGTTGCGCGCGTAGATTTTGGCATTTTCCGGAAAACGATTTACCTTTGCGAAAATCGCGAAAAACCGTCGCGAAAAACAACCGCAAAAAACCTAATAAAAAATAGACGCTATGAAAAAAATGAAATTTCTTATCGCCGCCGCCGCGCTCTTAGTCGCGGGCACCGCCTCGGCGCAAACCCTCACCGAAGTTAACGCTCAGTTGGCCGAAGCCGCCGCCGCCATCGGCGCGAAGGATTTCGCAAAGGCGATTCCGATCCTCGAAACGGTTATCGACACCGGCATCGACATCGAGGGCGCCGAAAATACGGTCAACACCGCCAAACAGACCCTTCCGATGGCACTTTTCCAGAGGGGAGGCCAGCAGTTCCAGGCCGGCAGTCTGGACGAGGCGCTCGCCTCATTCACCACCGCCGCCGAAACGGCTGAGCTCTACGGCAACGTCGCCGTGCTCAACAACGCCCGCAAATGGATCGGCAACACGGTCCTCAAACAGGGAGCCGACGCGTTCAACGCCAAGGACTACGCCACCTCCGCCGCCATCTTCCAGAAGGGCTACGAGGGTAATCCCAACGACACCACCGTGGCGCTCAACCTCGCCATGAGCTACATCGGCATGGGCGATTTCCAGAAGGGCAACGAGGTGTACCTCGCCGTGATGGCTCTGGGCGAACAGGACGACCGCTTCGCCGAGGCCGCCGCCAAAGCTAAGGAAAACTTCGTGCGCGACAACCTCGTGCGCGCCACCGAGGCCGCCAAAGCCGCCGACTTCGCCACCACCATCGCCGCCACGGACGAGATCATCGCCGCCATTCCCGACGACGCGCTCGCGCACTACACCCGTTTGCAGGCTCTCAACTCGCTGAAAGATTACGCCAAGATCATCGAGATAGGCGACGCCGCCATCGCCGCGCAGACTGCGGACGACGTTCGCTCCAACACGAGCTTCTTCGTCGCCGCGGCCTATCAGAACGTCGAGAACGTCGCCAAGGCGATCGAATATTATCGTCAGGTGGTGAGCGGAGCCAACGTGGCCGCCGCCAAAGCGCAGATCACCGAACTCCAGAAGGTCGCACAGTAAATCGGGCAGGCCTCCGGTGGGGCGGGTGGACCACCAACGGGTCGGGTGGGGTGCGGGCTCATTTGAGGTCACGGTTCCTTTTAAGGCTCCGGAGATTTCGACGGTCGATTTAAGTTCGGCAACCCATTTAAGTTCGGCCGCATAGACCCGAAAACAGTTCGAGAACAAAAAATTGCAGAGCGGAAAGATAGAACTTCTTGCACCGGCGCGCGACCTGGAGACGGGTCGCGTTGCCGTTGATTCGGGGGCGGACGCGGTCTATATCGGCGGCCCCGGCTTCGGTGCGCGCCGTGCGGCGGGCAACTCGATCGCCCATATCGCCGAACTGGTGCGCTATGCCCGCCCGTTCGGGGTTCGCATCTACGCCACGCTCAACACGCTGCTGCTGGACGACGAGCTTGCCCAGGCTCGCGAAACGGCTCGGGCGTTGATCGCCGCGGGGGTGGACGCGCTCATAGTTCAGGACATGGCGTTTCTCAGAATGGGGCTCGTTTCGGCTCCGGAAGCAATCTCGACCCCAGAAGTCCCGGGAACCCCGGAAGCAGCCCCGACTCCGGAAGATCCGGAAGCAGTTCCGGCTCCGGAAGTCTCGGAAGTTTCCGAAGCCCTCACCATAACCCCGGCCGCCGGATATTCGCGAGCGGAGGCGGAGGCGGGAGCAGAAGCAGAAGCAGGGGTGGAGTTTCACGCTTCGACCCAGACGGCCAACATTTGCCCCGGGGACGTGGCGTTTTTGGGCCGCGCGGGATTCCGGCGCGTGATACTCGAAAGGGCCCTGTCGATCGACGAAATTCGCGCGATACGTGCCGCCGTCCCCGCCGCCGTCGAACTCGAAACGTTCATCCACGGCGCTGTGTGTGTGGGATATAGCGGCCGCTGCTTCATGTCGCGCTCGATGGGCTCCCGCGGCGGAGCTCTCGACGCTGAGGGCAAAAACTCGACCCCGAGAAGCGGCAACCGGGGCGACTGCTCCCAACCGTGCCGCCTGGCGTGGGATCTGGTCGCCGGGGACGGGCGGACGCTCATGAAGGGCAAACACCTGCTGTCGGTGTGCGACCTCGACTGGTCGGCGCACGTCGGGGAGCTGTTGGACGCCGGGGTGAGCTCATTCAAGATAGAGGGGAGGCTCAAGGACACGGTCTACGTGCGCAACATAGTGTCGCATTACAGGCGTCTGTTGGATGAGGCTTTGGCGGCCAGACCCCATCTGCGGCGAGCCTCGACGGGGTGTTCCCAGCCCGATTTCGTCCCCTCGCCGGCCAAAAGTTTCACACGCCGCGGGACGGACTACTTTTTCGGCGGCGCGGTGCGTGGCGTCGCCTCGATGGATACACCCAAGGCGATGGGCGAATACGTGGGCCGAGTGGGACGCGTCGCGGGCGGCGGCTTTGCCCTTGTCGACACCGCGGGCGAGCTCGCCGCGACTGAACTCGCCGCTGGCGACGGCATCTGTTTTTTCTCGGGCGGAGAGCTGCGCGGAACGAACGTCAACCGAATCGACGGTGGACGCGTGTATCCCAACCGGATCGACGGCATCGCGCCCGGAACGGCTCTATATCGCAATTACGACCACGTTTTTACGCGCGCCGTGGAGCGAAGCCGAATGCGTCGGCGGATAGGTGTCGTGGCGCGGGTCGCGGCGAACGCGGGGGAGGTGCGGGTCGAATTTATCGACGAGACGGGGGTGTGGGTGGCGGTGTCGCGCGTCGGGATTTTCGAACAGGCTCGCGACGCGGATAAGATGGAGGCCGCCTTTCGCGCCGAACTATCCAAGAGCGGCGACACGATTTTCGATGTGCGCCGGGTGGATATCGACCGCGCCGCCGAGGTTGGTGGTGCCGCGGAGGTTGGTGGTGTCGCCGAGGCCGACAGCGCCGCCGAGGCCGCTTCGGATGGGACTGCTTCGAACAAGACCGCTTCCAACGGAGAGTCGTGTGTGGCGGGCGCGGTCGAGCGTCCCGAACAGGCCAACTCGCTTCCGACCGGATACACCCGCCCGCTTCCGCCCGAAGGATCGACCCGCTTCGTACCGGCGTCGGTGTTGGCCGAGATGAGGCGCGAGGGGCTGTCGCGGTTGCGGCAGGCGCGCGAAAAACTCTCGCCCGACAGACATCCCGCCGTGGAGGATGTTTCGGCGAAATTTCCCCGATCGAAGATCGAGTCGTGCGAAAACGTCACCAACCGCCTCTCGGAGCGGTTCTATCGAGACCATGGGGTGCGAGAATTCGCCCCGGCGCTGGAACTCAGTTCCTCGATGGAGGGCGAGGTGGTGATGCGGTCGAGGTATTGCATACGTCGCGAATTGGGCGCGTGCCTGAGGGGCGGTTCTGGTCTTCGCGATGAAGATTCGCGCTTTTCCGGCGTCGGTTCACAGTCTTCCGGCGTCGACAAAGGCGGCGGTTCGGCTCTTCGCGGCGAGCTGTTTTTGGTACGGGGGAGCGACCGGTTCCGCCTCGGATTCGACTGCGCGTCGTGCGAACCGGGCACCGCGGAGGCGGGTTCGGCATATCCGCAGTCCGGTCTTCGAACCTGCGGCGTGCAAGAAAAAAACGGATTGCCCAAATGCGAAATGACGATCACAAAGGTATGAAAGGATTCGAGATGATAGGGCCGTCGCTGGCCGATTACGAGCTCGTCGACTGCGGCGACTTCATGAAGTTGGAGCGGTTCGGCGACCGCGTGGTGGCGCGTCCCGAGCCGCAGGCCGTTTGGCGGAAAAGTCTCTCCGACCAGGAGTGGGCCCGCCTTGCCGACGCCACCTTTGCGCGAGCGGGCGGTTCGCGCTCGGGTTCGGGTTCCGGTTCCGGTTCCGGAGACGAGCGCGGGCAGTGGATGATGAAGCCGGGAGTGTCCGACCGTTGGACGATGAGATACGATTATGGTGGTGTGGGCCGTGTGGATGGCGCGGGCGGCGGAATGCATATTCGCATGCGCCTGGCTCTCACCGGATTTAAGCACGTGGGCGTGTTTCCCGAACAGGCGGCCAACTGGAATTTCATCTACGACACGGTGCGGGAGATGCGTCGCGCCGCACGCTCGTCGAAAACGCAGTTGTCGGAAACGCAGTTGTCGGGAACGCAGCAGCAGGAAGTACAGCAGTCGAAAACACAGCCGTCGGAAGTGCTTCAATCGTGCGAAAAGTTTCAATCTGCCGGAGAAAAAGAGAGCGACGCTAAAATCAAGGTGCTCAATCTGTTCGCCTACACCGGCGGGGCGACGTTGGCCGCGAGGAGCGCCGGCGCCGAGGTGACCCACGTCGATTCGGTGAAACAGACCGTCGCCTGGGCGCGCGACTGCATGGAACTCAGCGGTTTGGATGGCGTGAGGTGGATAGTGGACGACGCGCTGAAGTTCGTCGGGCGCGAGGTGCGGCGCGGAAGCCTCTACGACGGAATAATTCTCGACCCTCCGGCCTATGGACGCGGGCCCGACGGCGAAAAATGGGTGCTGGAACGCGAACTCGACACGATGCTGTCGCTCTGCTCGCAATTACTTAAGCCTCACGGTTTTCTCGTTCTCAACCTATATTCGATGGGGCTGTCGGCGCTGCTTGCCCGCACCGCCGTGCGCCGACACTTCGCCCCCACGGGTGCCGACGCCCTCGCCGCGTTCGTCTACGAACAGGCGGGTGAGTTGTACTTCACCGACCGCGCCGGCAAAGACCTGCCCTTGGGTGTCTATTATCGACTCGTAAGGTAGTGACTATGCGATGGTTATCTGCCACAGTCGGCCGGCGGCGCGCGTAAAGGCGATGGTGGTCGAGCCCCCTTCGCGAACTCCCAATTGCCGGGCGATATCCGCCGAAGAGAGCGGAAACTCCCGCTTGAGGATATTCAGATTTTTGACGCCCCCGGACTTGAGACGGCGGCGCAACGACTTGGGATCGAACGGCTCGATGGCGGCGATTTCGAGCACCTTGCCCATCAAATCACCCTGCTGGTCGGCCTGTTGGTCGGCCGGATCGCGCTCGGGGTGTTCATCCGAAAACCCGCCCGGTTGGTCGCTCGGCTCGCGCTCGGGGTGCTCGACCGAGAATCCGTAGCCGTTGTCGGAGTCGATCCACACGCCGCGAGGGGCGAAATAGCGGCGCGCAAGGCGTGCCTTTTGAAGCGCCACGTCGGGCACTACAAGATAGCGAAAATCGTTCGCACGGAATTGAAAATAGTCCGCACGGAATTCACGCGACGGCGCAGGCGCAGGTGCAGGCTCAGGCGCATCGCCGCCGCCCGAAAGCTCCGCCTCACCCGGCCCTAACGGATGTTCCGCCTCACCCGGATCAATCTCCTCACCCAAACCGACCACCTCACCCGACCCGAACGGATATTCGACTTCTCCCAAACCGATCGCAACGGCACCGACGACGGGCGAAGGAATGTCGCCGGACACGCAGGCGACGATCTCCTTGCACTCGCCGCCGAGCGAAACCACCTCGACGCGGGTGTGCGCGCCGAAGAGTCTGAAAACCTCGTCCACGTCGAACATCGGCGACAACTTGACCACCAGACGGGGCGACAGACGGCCGAGCAGCGGCAACATGGCGGCGATGTCGGGCGAGCAATCCTCCACGCGCACAAGCTTTTTGCCACTCGCGTTCCGCCTGTCGGGGTCGGCGTATATCAAATCGACCCGAAAATCAGCACTCGTGCCTGATCCCAATAAAAAATCTTCCGCGGAACTGTTTACCACCTCTATGTTGTGCGCGCCCAGGCGGCGGAAATTCTCGCGGGCGACGGCGGCCAACTCCGGGTCGCGCTCCAGAGCGATCACCCGTTCGAAACGCCGCGACAACGATAACGAATCGACCCCCAGACCGCAGGTCAGATCGACCGCCACCCGACCCGAATACTCTTTTCGGAAAGCGGTAGCCTCGCTCGACGACTGCTCGAAAGCTATCGGCGGCAGAACGCATCGCGCGGCGAAATAGGAGGGCAGCTTGACCCTGGCGCGCTGCAGATATTTAACCTGCGACGCGACCGCGGCGGCGTGCGGAACCTTTCGGTCGAGGGCTATGCGCACCGGATCGCGGTCGAGGCACAGCTCCACCGTGCGGCGAAAATCGTCGGGAAAAAGTATGTCGAGATTTAAGGTCATCTCAGTAAAGTGAACGGTTCGGGCTCGCGAGGTCGGGAGGCGAGCCACGCC
>JAITWI010000021.1 GCA_031285345.1 Alistipes sp. | reverse complement strand
ACCTGCGGCCAGAAGCCCGAGTGGCTCGACGAGACCAACCCAAAGCTGAACCTGGTACACCATCGCGACTACATTCCGGCGGAGTTTCTGCCGACATTCAACTCGAACGTCATCGAGCTCCATCTGCACCGCATCCCCGGGCTGGCCGAGCACTTCGTGTCGTTCAACGACGACTGCTATGTTATATCGCCCCTGCCGCGCGAACGGTTTTTCGCCGCCGAGGGGCTGCCGTGCGACATAGCCACGCTGAAGCCCAATCTGGAGACGTCGCAGTGGGCGCGCTCGATTCGACACAACATCGAACTCATCAACCGGCAGTTCGACAAACGGCAGGTGATGCGCGACCACGCCGACAAATGGTTCGACCCGTCGTACGGCGGCCTGGCGTTTTGGAACCGGCTGCTGAAGCCATGTCCGCGCTTTGTGGCTCTGCGTATGCCCCACAACGCCCAACCATACACCAAAACCACGCTGGAGCGGGTGTGGGCAGCGGAAGAGGCGGAACTCAACCGAGCCTCGGCAAACCGCTTCCGCGCCCAGAACGACCTGACGCACGAGCTGTTTCGCGCGTGGCAAATTTGCGAAGGTCGGTTCGCTCCCTACAACACATATACCGACACGCGGTTCTTTCCGCTCGTGATGAAGCCGCGGCAGGCGATCGAGGCGGTGAGGGAGCAGAAGTTCCGCCTCGTGTGTCTGAACGACAACGTGCACATCCGTAACTACGCGCAGGTGATGGCGCAGTTGGAGAAGGCGTTCGAGAGCATCCTGCCCGCCAAATCGAGTTTCGAAAAGTAACCGCTAATGTGAAATAGGAAGATGGAGAAGCAAAACATTAAGATATCGGTGATAATTCCGGTCTACAACGGCGGGAAATGGGTGGCGCAGTGCATCGAGAACATGCTGTGCCAGAGCTACAAGAACCTCGAACTGATAGTGATAGACGACGGCTCGACCGACGACACGGCCGCCATTGCCGAGAAATACGCGACGCAGACGGGGACAGGCTCAGGGACAGGTCACACGACGCGCCCGGGGGCGTTTTCGGAGACAGGCTCAGGGACAGGCTCGGCGACGCACCCTGCAGCGCAGGCGCAGGGGGGGGCGTTTCCGACGGTGACGGTGACGCTGCTGCGCCAATCCAACCATGGACTCGCCGCCACACGCAACCGAGGCATTGAGGCCGCCACGGGCGACTACATTCACTTTATGGATGTGGACGACCTGCTCGGGCTCGACTACTACTCGCTGATGGTCGAGGCGCTCGCGCTCACAGATGCCGACATGGCCTACGGCGGCTTGATAAACGAGGCGATGCCCCTGTCCACCGTGCTGTTCACCGACCGGCTGTTGCTTGTCGCGCCGGAGGACAGGATAGCCGTTCCGAGCGTCGGGCTGAGCTGCTCCGCCTGCCGCTACCTGGTGCGCAAGTCGCTGTTGGACGACAACAACCTGCGGTTCGAACCCGGATTGCTGATCGAAGATATGCCGTTTTCGTTGCAGGCGGCATACACGGCGCGTAGCATAGTGACGGTGCCGGGCGCGGTGTATCACTACCGGCGGCGCGCGGGTTCGATCCTTACGCGGCGCGACAGGGCGTTCGTGGCCAAGCGCAACCGGCACCTCAAACAGGTGCGCGCCTTCCGCTCCGAGTTTTTGCGCGAGCACGGCCTGCAAAGTCACCTGATACCCGTAAAGAAGCTCAAATACGAGATCCTCGGGTTCGTGGTTTTGAGCAGGATAGTATTCAACAACGGGGTCGAAAAGTGGTACCTTTGGGGGCTGCGCGTGGCGAAAAAACGGGGCTCCAGACTGAACTGACGCCATCCATGATTTTAGGTAGGCAAAAAAAACAGACATCCGAGACGGTGTCTGTTTTTTTATTTTTCGAACGACGGCGGGGCGGAACGAGAAAGAACGCTACTTCTCGAAACTCGACTTCTCGGGAAACAGCGCCTCCAAAAACGGTTTTATGCGGCGGCGATCGTCGGCCGTGGCGCGCTGGTTGTCGTTCAGGCACATCAGTTTGGGGCGGTACTTCTCGTAGAAGCCCATGAAATCGGGGCGATTGACGCGAATGATAAGGCTCTCGCGGCGACCCACATATCTTGCGTGCGCGTGCCCCGCGGCCAACGCGTAGAACGAGAACGCCGAACGGTGGAAATCGCCCTCGGCTCGGGTGTGGTTGCGCTGCGACGCCTTCACCTCGTTGACGAACAGCACTTCCGCGCAATGTTTGTAGTCGCTTTTGCGATAGGCGTCGATGTTGTGATGAGGGATGCTCGAAATGTATTTGCCCGTTTCGCGCTCCACAAGTCGAGCCGACCGGAACAGCATCTGACGGTATTGGCCGTAACCGATGGCAAACCTTTTTTTGATCGGTTGCCTGAGTTTGCCCAACACCTTTCTTTTCAACCTGACGATGGGATTGGTGTCGGGCGCGAAGAAGAAGTCGGGCGACAGGGGCGCGGCAAAGAAAGTGTCGTCGTTGGAGAGCAAAAAGCGCTCCGAAAGTCCCGAAATCTTGTATAAAAAGTACTCTATCACGCTCGCGTTGTAGCACGGCAGCGCCTCGGGCGGCAAAATCTCGCGGTGGTCTACTATCGTCACGCGCGGATTCGACGTGTCGAGCCATGGGGGGGTCTGTCCGTCGGTGACTATGAACACCTGGCGGATCCAGGGAGCGTACATCTCGGCCGACCGCAAAGAGTAGAGAAGTTCGTCGTTGCTCTCGTAGCGGGCGGGGCTGTCGGTCTCGGAGCCCTCGCGGAAGTCACCCGTGAAAGCCCTTTTGCGCGCCAGCCACGCCGGGTCGTTTCCGTCCACCCAAAGGTAGACCAAATCTATGGCGAACTCGTCGTTATTCATAACGGTGGATGTCTGATTTAAGGTGCGAATGTAATAAAAATGTCATGAGACGACAAAAAATCTCCGCGACGAAAGGTTTTTCCATAAATTTTTCTCACCTTTGCGGGATATGAAGACCGCGCTCAAACACATTTTTACGGCCACGGCCGTGCTGTCGCTATTGGCGGCGGCGGAGTCGGCATCGGCTCAGGATCAGCAGCAGGAGAGAGACTACGGCCGCCTGTCGGGCAGTTTCGAGACCAACACGATACAGTACGTTCCCGACCGCGACGTGGCGACCCCCACCGACCGTTTCGGCTCGAACAACTACCTCAAGCTCGACTACTCGATCGGGGGCTTCACCGCCGGGGCTCAGGCCGAGCTCTACGCACCGGTGCTTCAGGGCTTCAACCCCAACCTGCAAAAGTCCAGGATAACCAACAAGTTCGTCGGCTGGTCGGACGGCAAATTCAACGTCACGGTGGGCGACTTCTACGAGCAGTTCGGCTCGGGCATCGCGCTGCGCTCGTGGGAGGACAGGGCGCTGGGCTTCAACAACTCGCTGGAGGGCGTGCGTGCCGGATTCTCCAACGACTACGTGACCGTCAAGGGCGTCTACGCCCGCCCGCGCATGTTCATGGGCTACACCGACACCTGGGTGCGGGGCGGCGACGTGTCGCTGTCGGTGGGCAGGCTGTTGGGCATGCAGAACCACTACCTCGCCCTGGAGGGGAGCTACGTCAACCGTTTTATGGGGGGCTACGCGGCCGATTCGTCGATCACGGTCGATCCGGGTATGAACATCTACTCGGGCCGGCTGGTGCTGGACCTCGACTTCGGCCTGTCGATCAAGGGCGAATACGTCGGCAAGGGCGACGACCGCCATATGGACGACGGACAGTGGAAAGCTATGAAGGGCAACGCGCAACTGATCGAGATAGGATACAGCGGCAACGGACTGGGGATATTCTTCACGGGGCGCAGACTCGAACGCGCCGGCACCAAGATCGACGCCGCCGACGGCAGCGAGGCCAACACCATGAACTACCTGCCCTCGCTGACGCGTCAATACACCTATTCTCTGGCGACGCTCGACCCTTACAGCACCGACATGGACGACGAGATGGGCGGCCAGTTGGACGTGTTCTACACCTTCAAGCGCGGCTCCAAACTCGGCGGCAAGTACGGCACCCGCGTCCACGCCAACGTCTCGACTTTCTACCCGCTGGAGAAGCGCGGCGCCAAGATGTACCCCATGTACCGCGACGTGAGCTTCGACCTTGAGAAACAGTGGAACCGCAAGGTCAAAACCACGCTGCTCTACGCCGTGCAGACCTTCAGCCCCAACAACGGCGTCACGGCGACGACCGAGGTGCACAACGTGTTCGTGGCCGACGTGCTCTATAAATTCACCACGCGCAACTCGCTCAGGGTGGAGGCGCAGTATCTCTACTCCAAGGAGAACACCGACTGGTGGGCGGCGACGGCCGAGTTCAACCTCGCCCCGCGGTGGAGCTTTTTCGTGAGCGACATGTACAACCACGGGGCGGAAAAAGTGCACTACTACAACGCGGGGGTGAGCTTCACCCAGTCGCGCACCCGCCTGGCCGTCAGCTACGGCCGCAACAGGGAGGGATACGTCTGCTCGGGCGGGGTGTGCCGCCTGATGCCGGCCTACACGGGAGCCAACATTTCACTTACAACTTCGTTCTAAACTTACAGCTTCGTTCTAAAGATATGAAAAGAGTGATATATAGTTTTTTTAGGGCGGCGCTGCTCTCGGCGGGAGCGTTCGCGGCGATTTTGGTCGGAGGCCTGGGGCTTTCGGCCGTCTCGTGCACCGGCTACACCGACCCGCTGGATCTGGTGGAGAAGACGGTGCTGCTGAGCGCCGATAAAAGCGAGGTGTTTGTCGACGGCAGCGACGAGGTGACGTTTACGGCGCGCTTCAACGGCCAGGATGTAACCGCCGACGCCGTCATCATCAACGTCGAGACGGGCTTGGCCGTGGAAGGGGGACTGTTCGCGACGACAGAACCCGGTGCGTACACCTTCACCGCGACGTACGACGACCCCGCCTCGGGCAAAGAGATGACCTCGCTTCCACTGACCGTCACGGCTGTGGAGGCTTCGCTGTCGCTCTCGTTGCGGGACTACGCCGAAGAGGGCGAAACACGGACGTTCTCGTTCGGCGCAACCTACGGCAGCCTCGACGTGAGCCTCGACGAAGGGCTGACCGTCACCGAGCAGGGCTCCGAAACGCCCCTGACAAAGGACGCAGGCGGCTACTACACCGTCACCACCACCGGGGCGGTCGAAAAGAACATCGTCGCCGAGTGGAACGGCAACACGTCGCCCGTTTTCGAGACGTGCCCTATGCACTTCTACAAGCGGGTGGGGATATTGGAGTTCACGGGCACCTGGTGCGTCTACTGCTCCAACATGGCGGTGTACATCGCCGGGGTGGAACAGACATACCCCGACCGCAACGTTATGGTGGCGGTGCACGTGACCGACGCCCTGGCTCTGGGCATCGCCGGCGATCTGGTCAACCGCTTCAAGGTGAGCGGTCTGCCGGCGGCGATCCTCGACTTCACCGGACCGCCCATCACCCAGGACAGAACCTCGGTCGAGATCATGACCGACGATATCCGCTCCATAGTCGAGGCCGACCCCGCCAAGTGCGGCTTGGCGATATCGACACAGGTTGTGGACGGCAAGGTAAAGGCCACCGTGAAGCTTCGCGCGGCCGAGACGGCGCAGTACGGATTGGCGGTGATGCTCACCGAAGACGGCATCACCGGTTATCCGCAGAAGATGCCCGACGAGTCGATTAACCCCGACTACGTGCACGACCACAACCTTCGCGCGCTGCACCAGAGCGGCATCGAGGGTGGATCGCTCGGAGAGGTGTCCGCGTGGGAGACGGTCGAAAGGACTTTCGAATTCGACCTTGCCGAAGGGTGGAACGTCGCGGGCTGCAACGTGGTGGTGTTCGCCACCTCGGGCACCGGCGCGGGAACCAAGCTGCTCAACGCCGCGGAGTGCGGGGTGGGGGAAACTCTCGGCTACCAGTACGAAAGGGCGCTTTAGAGGTCTTTTTTCGCCGAACGCGCTGGAGTGTTCCCAGTTAACCCGCTTCAACACCCGACACACCCGACACGCCCGACACGCCCGACGACACACGAAACCGACCGAGAATTACGTTAAACTAACATAAATAAAAACTCGAAAAATATGAAAAAACAGATTTTTATCGCATTGCTGGCGCTGGGAGCCTTTTGGGCAGGCGGAATCGACACGGCGCGCGCCCAGTCGCAGTTCCCGAGCGTGAGGATCGAGAACGCCGCCGGCCAAATGATCAACACCTCGACCCTGGCGGCCAAAAGAGTGCCGCTCATAGTGTCGTTTTGGTCGACCACCTGCAAGCCCTGTATCCTGGAGCTCAACGCGATGAACGACCTGCTGGACGAATGGCGCGAGGAGGCCGAGTTCGAGGTGATCGCAGTGTCGATCGACGACGCGCGGTCGTCCTCTGTCGCCAAGGCTCTGGCCAACGGCAACGGCTGGGATCGCTTCACGGTGCTGTACGACAAAAATCAGGACTTCAAACGCGCCCTGAACGTCAGCATGGCTCCGCACACCTTCATCTTCGACGCCAATGGACGAATAATCTACTCGCACGTGGGCTACACCCCCGGCACCGAGGAGGAGTACATCGAGAAGATCAAATCGCTGAACTAAACCCGGGAACGGCGACTGCGAAAGAAACTAAACCGGAACGGAAGCGGGAGACGCGACCGAACCCGGAGACCAAACAAACTCTAAAAACTTAATAAAACTATGAAAAACTTATTCAGATTTATGTTCGTGGCCACCGCGTTGGTGGGTGCGATGTCGATGTCGTCGTGCGAGCCGGGCGACGACACCACCAACGGAGGCGAGGAACTTCCGCTGGTGCTCTCCACCGTGGGCGGCAAAACCTCCATCATGGCCGACGGCGTGGACGCGATCGAATTCAAGGTGATGCAGGGGGATGACGACGTGACCGCAATTTCGAGAGTTTGTGCGACGGAGAACGGCGTGTGCCTCACCATGGATGCCGATTATAGGTACTTTTTTTCAACCAGCACACCCGGCAATCATGAATATCACGCATATCTGATCAAAGACGAGATGAATGCTGATCACCCCGTGAGCAACTCCGTTTTCATCGAAGCAGCTGACCCCTTCGCATTCGATGCGACGAAAAAGTTTCACAAGACCGTAGCGTTTTTCTCTTTTACCGCCACTTGGTGCGGGCCGTGCCTCCTTATGAAAAATGGATTCGACCTATTCTATCAGACACCAGAATATAGCGACACCGCCTTCACACTCAACTTTCACCTGAGCAGCAGCGACCCAAAAGTATCATCGAACATCTGTAATGGATTCTTCTACAATATTATTGACGACAGTCGTTTCGATAACCCCCAAGGATCCATTCCCTATACCATAGTAGGTTTGAATTCCGAAATAACCGGAGCAAAAACAAATGTGGCTCAAAATGTTCCCGTCATAACCGCACTGTACGACGCCATTATGGCTGCCCCCGCCAAGACGGGTGTTGCGATGACATCCTCTATCGACGGGAGTGCTATCGGTGTAAATGTCGCCGTTGCAGCTAAAGATGCCGGCACATATCAGATAGGCATTCTTCTTGTAGAGGACGGCGTCAAAACCAACCAGGTCGGTTTTACCGGCCTTTACAGCCATACCGGCGTTCTTCGCGACTCAAAAGCCGCTAACATCTTCGGCGAAGAGTTTGCGACCATGGAGGCAGGGCAGGTCGAAACCAAAGAGTACAGCTTTGACATCGACCCGAAATACAACGCCGAAAACCTTTCGGTCGTGGTCTACACGCTGGTGCAGAACGCCGGTGGCAAGTGGCTGATCGACAACAGCGTGAAGGTTCCCGTCGGTCAGACGCAGGAATTTAGGTACGCCGAATAAGTCCGCGTAACGACTTCGCGGTCTGACGGCCGAACAAAAGAACGCCGCCCCGAAAATCCCGGGGCGGCGTTTGTTTTTCGGGGCTCATGCGCTCCCGAACGACGTATTTTTGGGCGCAGGTGTCGGCCAAAATCGGCTATCCGGCGGGCAGCGAAACTACCTGATGGCCTCGCCGCGACGGGCGCCCGTGAAGCTCACCGGCAACTCCTTGCAAGTCATCGAGAACGACAACTCCTGTTCGGTGGCGGTGCCGGTGAGGTCTGTCACGATGCGCTCGGGATAGGGGCCGCCCATCGCGATGGGCACTATTTCGTCGCCGCTCAGGCTCCATCCCTCGGCGGTGGCGGTGAGCGCGACGCCCGGAATGGTCATGTCGACGGTGACGGGCATCGCCACGGCGAACTTCACGCCCAACATCTTGATCTCGGCGGTGGCCTCTTTCGCAGTGGTTTCGGCGGTCTCGGCGTTTCCTGCATTTTCGGCGACCGCGAACTCCACCGTGGCGTTTTCGAGCGTAAACTCCATGGGAGTGCCGGTGGCCACGGTCACCGTTCCGACGTACGCGGGCGTGGTGGGGGTGGGTGGAGTGGGATCGTGTTTGCCGCACGAAGCGAAACCCGAAGCGAGAAAAATCGTTGCCCCAAGGGCCGTCAGAGTTGTCTTGAAGTGATTCATTTTTGTATTGTAATGTAAGGTTTGTGATTGCCGTTTATAAAGTTACGATTAACGTTATTCCCGCCTGAAGAGGCTTGCCGCGCTGGACGAACGAACGTCCCATCGACTTGAAGTAGACCGTGTTGTAGTCCGTCCCCGCGATGTTTCGCGCCCACACCGAGACCGCGTGGCGATCTGTTTTCCACGCCACGGAGGCGTCCAAAAGGGTGTAGAACGGTTGCCTGACACTGTTGGACTCGTCCCAATATATCGCGCCCGCACCCTGCGCACCCGCCGAAAACACCAGCCGACCCGCCTTCGCGTCGCGAAAATCGACCCCGTATTCCACCCGCACCGAAACGGTGTTGCGCGGAGCGTAGGGCACATATTTGCCCGCATAATCCGCCCTGCCGTCGTTGTATACGACGAATCGCGCGTCGGTGTGGCCATACGCCCCCGAGAGGCGGAACTCGCCGAGGCGAAGGTCGGCCGAGAGTTCGGCGCCTAAACTGCGCGTGCGCCCGGCGTTGGACATCAGCCGCCCCGTGCCTTCGCCCGGAGGGAAGACCGTCAGCTGCTGGTCCCGGCAGTCGATGTAAAACAGCGCGGCGTCGAGGCGCAGTCGCCCGCCGATCAGATCGAAATGGCCGCCCAACTCGTAATTCCAGCTACGTTCGGGGTCGTAGGATATGGCGTCGGATATGGCCCCCTCCGTCGCGTAGGCCGCCCCCCTGCCGCCCGTCGCGTCGAAATAGACCCCCAGATCCTCCATCACGGCGTTCATCATGCGGTTTTGCAGAATGTCCGAAAATATTTGGGTGTTGTAGCCGCCCGCCTTGTAGCCCCGCGACACCGAGGCGTAGAGATTCCCAACGCCGGTCTCGAACACGACGTCCGCCCGCGGCATCAGCTCCAGGAACGTCTTTTCGCGCCGTCCGTCCAGCGTCACGGGCAGAGGTTTGAATTCGGGCATCGTGAGCGTGAATCGGTAGTCGATCTCGGCGGAGTTGGCGTATCGAATGGCTGTGTACTCCCAGTCGGCGCGAAGTCCTGCCGTGAAATTCCACCTACCCGCCCGCAGCGACGACTGGTGATAGAGCGACGCGCCGAAAGAGGGTAGGCGGAAATCGCTGCGGATGGGGAACTGCTGCTGGCGGATCTCCAGATCGGCGTCGGGATAGTCGGCGGGCGGAAAGCCGTTGTCGATCCCCTCGTTGGCGTTGTCGAGTATCAGCGTCTCGATGCCGTCGCGCTTGAACGTGACCGGCGCCCGGGAGCTCATCCCGCGCCAAAATCCGAAGAATCCGGCTATCCACTGCCATTTTTTGTGAGGCTGCGAGCGGACGACAAACTCCTCGGTGAGGGCGTGTTCGAGTTGCGACTGCCGCAGGGTGAAGATGGAGGCGGGGCTGAAGTCCTGATCGAGGGTCATCTCGTCGCGGGTGAACTGGTAGCTCGTGGTCGAGGAGAGGCGCACCCGGCCGTCGTCCCGCCGAAAGGTGAGCCCGTCGGTTAGCCCCAGCCGATAGTAACCGCACGGGTCGTTGTGGTCGATTTTTTCAGACGCCGCGTTCATCTCGTCGTACGGCGCGTATGCGAATCCGCCCTGCTTCACAAGGCCGACGGTCAGAGAGTTTTCCATCGTCCAACCGCCGCCCGTCAGCGCCTGGATCTTTACGCGAACCGAGCCGCTTTGGCCGCTGTCCGCCGCCGACCCGTCGTATTCGTTGACAAAAAATCCGTCCGTGGCGCGATAGCTGGCGGCGACGGAGTATCCGAAACCGGCCGTCGGACGGCGATAAACCGCCGCCTGCGCACTCCACGAGTTGCCGTTGCCGTATCCCGCCCCCAGACGTGCGCCCTGATAGTCGAACGGCGAGAGGGTCTGCACGTCGATCACTCCGCCGATGGTGTTGCGGCCGTAGAGCGTCCCCTGCGGCCCGCGCAAAACGTCTATCCGCCGCACGTCGAAGTAGTCGAAGTCGTAGTTGTTGTTGTTGAGAATAGGCACGCCGTCGACATAGAGCCCCATCGCCGGGTGCTCCATGCGCGACCCGAGTCCCCGAACGTATATCGAGCTCGTCATTCGCGACCCGTAGTCGGCGTGCAGCATGTTGGGCACCGCCAGGGAGAGATTTTTGGGTTCGACCACCATTCGCGACTCCAGCTCTATCATCGGCAACGTCGTGGCCGCCACAGCCCCGCGGCGCGGATCGCCGTCGTGTTTGAGCGAAGCCGACACGGTGACCGGCGCTATGCGGTGGGCCGCGGTGTCGACAGTCGGAGGCGTTACGGGGGCGTCGGGGATACCCCATGCGGCGCCGGGCAACACAGATAATAGGAAGTATATGGGGAGGAGAAACTTCACTTCGGCTAACTTTCAACAAACAAAGCAACAAAGGTACTAAAAGCCGAGCGGAAATGCGAACTTGTTCGCGGATTTCCCGAGGCGCATCCTATCTTGGACGAGCGAAGCGTAGTCAAAGGTACTAAAAGCCGAGCGCAGAGCCAAATTTATTTGGGTACTCCCCAGGCGCCTCCTACTTTGGGCGAAGTCAACGGTAGCAAATTTTTGACGAACCGGGCATAATCGCGCGAGGCCCTGAAACGGAAATAATTTGTCTGAATAAATTTGGTATTTCGCTCTTCTTGCACTACCTTTGCAACCGCTTTCGACCCGAAAGTGTTTTGCGCGCCCCCGGGTGCGCATAGCAAGGAGAGATGCCGGAGTGGTCGATCGGGGCGGTCTCGAAAACCGTTGTACCCTCGCGGGTACCCAGGGTTCGAATCCCTGTTTCTCCGCAAACGAAGAAAATGAGGCGAAAACCCTTGCGGGTTTTGGCGAAAATGGGAATGCCCGCTTGAGTTTACTCAAAAGCGGGCATTTTTGTTTTTGACACAACACTTCCTGCGGAAGTTTTGCCGAATTTTCGGAGTTTGCAAGGATGCCGCCGAGCAGGGGAAAAACGAGGTTTTGCCGGCCGGCAAACCGAAGTTAATCCCTGTTGCGGAGAAACAGGGATCACCGAGCGAGCGCCGAGCGTCTGCCGAAGGCAGGTGGAGGCGTCTTGCGAGCGAGGTAATCCCGAAAACGATCACCGAAATGATGGACTAAACACAAAAAAGCCATCTAACGATGGCTTTCCCTGAAACTTTCGTTTCGTCGGGGTACCAGGATTCGAACCTGGGACCCCCTGCTCCCAAAGCAGGTGCGCTACCGGACTGCGCTACACCCCGATTTTATGCCTAAGCAGGCGGCAAAGATACCGCTTTTCATCGACAAATCAAAACAACTTCTAATATAATCCGCATCCTCGAAGCCTCCACACCCCCTAAACGTCAATATATGAACGGAATGATCCGCTTTCGCCGAAGCTTTGTGAACTCCTCGCCGAACTCACCCTCGTAGTTGCGGCGGATGGCGTTGGCGCGGGGTGCGAGGTTGGCGAAGGTCCACCAGGCGAACACCGCCCCGGCCCAGCTCCAGGTCAGCACCGCAAAGCCCACCCATTCGACAAGCTCGCCGAAGTAGTTGGCCGACGAGACATACTTAAACATGCCTCCCTTGGGGATATAATGTTTCGTGTCGCCCGGCTTGCGCAGACGGCGAATTATGCGGTCGGAGTGGAGGTTGACGACGAATCCCGCCAAAAACAGCGCCGTGCCGACGATAAACTGCGGGCTCCAGAGCCACTCCACAGGGTACGTGGGCGAGAAGTAGAATATCCACCCGCCCTGCATCAGCGCGTTGCAGGTGTTGAACAGCACCCCCATCAGCACGATTCCGAGCGCCATGCGGCTGTTGCCGCGGATCAACCACGGGAAGATGAACGAGCGCTGGAGGTAGTGGATCTGAAAAATGGCGAAGAAGGCCATCGGCACCACGTCCCACGTCCGTTCGGAATGCAACCACAGCGCCGTCATGGTGACGAACACAGGCACCTCCATCAAAAACCACCCCAAACGATTGGGCATCGCAGGCCCCCACTTGGGATCGAAAAAAACGCCGTATCCGGCCTTGATGAAGAACAGCGCCACGAAGACAACCAACGCCATCGCGGCCATTATTATCAGGTATGTGTCGAAAATTTGCGGAGTAATGTGTGTCATTTACAAACAGTTAGGTTTTTGCCCCGCTTCGCCGCGACCACGTTGCAAACACGGCGGGAGCCCGCGAATTTAATACTTTTTTTGTGCATTACCGTATTTATGCTATTTTTGTTCCTCTCAAATCGTTTTCAAACGACTTTATAAATACTAATTAACCTGTTATGAAAAAATCAATCGCAACACTTTTTTGCACACTTTTCGCCGCCGCCGTTGTCGCGCAACCCACGCAACCCACTCCGCCTGCCCAAGCAACCGCGCAAGCCGAGGGCTACGTATTCACCGACACCAAGACCGTACCCGCTACGAGCGTCAAAAACCAGGCTTCGAGCGGCACCTGTTGGAGCTTCTCCGGTCTGGCGTTCTTCGAGAGCGAGATCCTCGTCGCCGGCGGCCCCGAGCTCGACCTGTCGCCGATGTTCGTTGTGCGCAACGCCTATCGCGACCGCGCGGTTAAATATGTGCGCATGCACGGCACGTCGAGCCTCTCGGGTGGCGCCGCGGCCGAGGATGTGCTCATCTGCTGGCGCAATCACGGCATCGTACCCACCGAGGTATACGGCGGCATCGAATATGGCGAGCAGTTGCACCGCCACGGCGAACTCGACGCGGTGATCAAAGGCTACTGCGACGCGGTGATAGAAAACGCCAACCGCAAGCTCTCGACCGCGTGGCTCGAAGGTTTGGACGCCATTTTGGACGCCTATCTGGGCGAAGTTCCCGAAACGTTCACCTACAACGGGGTGGAGTACACGCCGCGCAGTTTCGCCGACTCGCTGCCCATCTCGATGGACGACTACGTGTCGCTCACCTCGTTCACCCACCATCCGTTCTACGAGTGGATGGTGATAGAAGTGCCCGACAACACCGTCTGGGGCCGCTCGTTCAACGTGCCTTTGGATGAGATGATGGGCGCGATGACGGGCGCGATCGAGGCGGGATATCCCGTTCTATGGTCGGCCGACGTGAGCGAACGCGGCTTCGACTGGCGCAAGGGTCTTGCCGTCGTTCCCGAGGCCGACGTAACCCGCATGGACGACTCGGAGCTGTCGCGCTGGGTGGCGCTGTCGGAGGCCGAAAAGAACGCCGCACTCTATAATTTGGACGGTCCGGGCACCGAGCGTACCATCACCCAGGAGGTTCGCCAGACGGCGTTCGACAACTGGGAGACCACCGACGACCACGGCATGGAGCTCACCGCCACCGCCACCGACCAGAACGGCAACAAATACTTTAAGGTCAAGAACTCGTGGGGCACCGACGGACACATCTACGACGGCTATTTCTACGCCTCGCACCCCTACATCGCCTACAAAACGATCTGCGTGCTCATCAACCGCGAAGTGCTACCCAAGGAGTTGCAGAAGAAGTTGTAAGACACCGGAAACGCACCTGAAATAGCAAGAGGGAGCCTTTGCGGGCTCCCTCTTCCATTAATACAGTCGGCCGAAAAACTATTTCACGGCGACGACGTCGATCTCCACCAGCGCGCCCTTGGGCAACGCCACCACCTGATAGGCGATGCGGGCGGGCATTTGACCCGTGTAGTACTTGGCGTAGACGGCGTTCATGGCGCCAAAATCGGCCATGTCGGCCAGCAGCACGGTGCTCTTCACCACGTCGGCGAACCCGTAGCCCGCCTCGGCCAAGATGGCTCCGATGTTGGCGAATACCCGTTCGGTCTGCTCCTCGATGGTCGTGGGCATCTCGCCCGTCGCCGGGTCGATGGGCAATTGGCCTGACATATAGAGGGTTCCGCCGGTCTCCACGGCTTGAGAATAGGGGCCGATGGCGGCCGGTGCGTTGGTTGTCGAGATGATTTTCTTCATTTTTGTCGTCTGTTTTTTGTGCGAACAAGTTTGTTTGAGAGCGTAAAGATACCTATTTTTGCGGAAACTTTAACGACCGAAAAATCACTATGGGAAAAATGTGCGAAAGTTGCGGGATGCCGATGGGCAAAGACCCGCAGGGCGGCGGCACCAACGCCGACGGAACCAAAAACGACAAATATTGCAGCTACTGCTACGCCGACGGACGGTTCACGTTCGAGGGGGAGTTGCCCGAGTTTCGGGATCTTTGCCGCCGAGCTATGGTCGAGGGCGGAATGTCGCGATTCGCGGAGTGGCTCTTCACCCGGGGGATGGGGCGGCTGCCGAGGTGGAAACAGCGCTGAAACCGGGTAACTCGGTCGCCGAGGTGGAAAAAGTGACGCCTGCCCGGATGGAGGAGATGTTGCCGAGGTGGAAAAAGTAAATTAAAACAATTCAGATAATGAAAACAACAAAGTTTGTGACAGCGATGGCGCTGGTTATGGCGGCGCTTTCGGTGGGTTTTTCGTCGTGCTGCGGCTGCGGCAAGAGTCGTTCGGCGGTGGCGCTGGACGGCGCCGAGTGGCACCTGATCCAACTTAACGGCGGGGGCGTCGAATCGGACAACTACCGCGTGACGTTCGGCGCCGACGGACGCGTGGCGGGCGTGGGGGAGTGCAACCGCTTTTCGGGCACCTTCACCCGCACCGGCAACGTGATCGAGATTGCCGACAACCTCGTCTCGACGCGGATGATGTGTCTTAACGGTGCGGAGCGCGAGGCGGCGTTTTTGGCTATGTTGGCGCGGGTGGACGGACTGAGCATCGACGGCGACAGGCTGCTGCTGATCTCGGACGGCGACGTGCGGGCGATTTTCGAGGCGATGCCCTTGGCTGAAGCCCCCGCCAAAGTACCGGCAGAGGCCAACTAAACAAAGTCGCGCCGAAAAGACCGAGTAGGCAGCGTTAACGACCTCACACAAAAAGCCACCCCGAAAGAG
>JAITWI010000037.1 GCA_031285345.1 Alistipes sp. | reverse complement strand
GCCCCGATGCCCCGCACCGACACCAACGCCGCGCTGTCGGCCGAGTTGAGTTCTACGATGGCGTTGTGGTTTTCGAGGCGGGTTTCGCGCGATAGCGGTGCAGCTGCCGCACTTTCTCGTTCCGTCGGCGGGGCTATATTCGCGACGTCCGCGGGTGCGCTGCCACTCTGACGCGAAACAGAGGTCGTGGAGGAGCCCTCCGAGCCCGAACCTCGCTGCGCGAACGGCTTCAGGCGATACTGCTCGCCGATCACGATATAAGGTGCCAGGCGCAGATACATCGCCTCGGAGACCTGGTAGCAGGCGGCGAAATCCTCCGGAATCTCGAACACCTTGCCCCGTGCGCGATATTTGACGATGCCCAGCGCCTCGCCGCGCGTGAAGCCCAACCGCACAAGGTCGTGGTAGTCGATGGTGTTGGGGTCGAACGCGAATAATTTCGGTGATGTCGGCGCACCTGCCGTACTTTCTCGTTCCGTCGGCGGGGCTGTACCGTTTGTACTATCCCCGCTTCCTTGATCTTCGGACAGCGCGACATCTGCACCGCCCTGACCGAAATTTGCCCCATGTTGACCCGAATTAGTCGTCACGCCGGTCGCATCCGCTGCGGCGGCAGATTCGTCGATTTTCGGCCGCGCGACGGCCCACACCAACCACGACACCACCGCCAACACCGGCAGCAGCAACAGCAACGCCCGCACCTCGCGCGACGAGAAAAGTTTAGACTTGGGCTCCATCGGAGGATTGTTTTGTTGTGCCGACTTCGGCTCCATCGGACAATAAGAGTTTTCGGTAACGAGCGGATGGCGATTCCAATAAATCATCCAGTCCATATTCCGGCCAGCGGCGGTCGACCAGCGCGATGGTGTCGGCATCCATCGTGGCGACGTTCGGCCAACGCGGTGGCATCCCGGCCGCCTTTGAAGTCTTTGCGCGTGCGTCGACGAAAGCCACGCCCTCTTCGATGCGGATGTCGCGCGCGGGGTCGACGTTGGCCAGCGCGAGCCACAGCTTTTCGTAAGGAGTCAAACTTTCGGCGGCAGAATCCAACAGCAGCCGAAAGTTGGAGGTCGAGGAGGGGGCGTTCACCGGAATTCGCTTGCCCGTAAGGTCGATCAACAGCTTGGATCCGACGCCGGAGCCGCCCGTCGCGTGGTCGAGTACGTCAGCCACCCCGCGGCCGAAAACAAGGTCGCGCCCGACATCCACACCCCGCAAAAGCGCGAGAACTGTCTCCGTGTCGCGCACGTCCACTCCGGCCGGAACGACCACCAACACCTTGTTGAACATCATCTGACCCGCACCCCAGAGCGCGCTCGCCACCTTTTCGGCCTGACCGGGATAGGCTACGTCCATCGACACTATCGCCAAGTTGTGCGCCACGCCCGCTGGGGGCATGTGCAGGTCGCGCACCTCGGGCTGCAACGCGTGGCGGATGGGCGGAAGGAAAATACGCTCCGTGGCCTCGGCTATGTATGCGTCCTCCTGCGGCGGAACGCCCACCAAAGTCGCCGGATATACCGCGTCGCGCCTATGGGTGATTGCCGTGACGTGGAACGCGGGGTAGAGATCCTCCAGAGAGTAGAACCCCGTGTGGTCGCCGAACGGGCCCTCGACGCGCGGCGGCTCCGAGGTGTCGACGTAGCCTTCGATCACGAAATCGCAGTCCGACGGCACCCATAGGTCGTTGGTGAGGCACTTGACCAACTTCACGGGTCGGCGGCGCAGGAAACCCGCCAACAGATATTCGTCCATCCCGTCGGGCATCGGAGCCGTGGCGGCGTAGGTGTAGGCCGGATCGCCGCCCAGACACACCGTGACGGGCATTTTTCGCACGCCGGAGCGCTTATATGCGTCGTAGTGGCGGGCGCCGGTTTTGTGGATGTGCCAGTGCATGCCCGTGGTACGGTCGTCGAAAATCTGCATGCGGTACATGCCAACGTTGCTTACGTTCGTCTCGGGGTCGACGGTGTGCACTAACGGCAGCGTCACGAACCGCCCGCCGTCACACGGCCAGCACTTCAAGACGGGGAGCTTCGACAGAGCCGCTTCGGGGCCTTGCAGCACGACCTGTTGACACTCGCCGCGACCCGAAATCCGGCGGGGGAACCACTTCGACGCCTCGGCCAAAAGCGGCAGGGTACGCACTTTTTGGGCGAACGTTCCGCGCGGCGAAAGAGCCTCGCGCAGCAGGCCGTCCAACCGCGCCGTAATATCATCCAAAGACTCCGCCCCCAGAGCCATAGCCATCCGCCGCCGCGATCCGAACATGTTGGTAACCACCGGAAAATTGCTGCCGACTACGTTCTCGAACAGCAACGCCCGCCCGCCTCCGGGGCTCTTCGATGCGCGGTCGGTGATCTCGGCTATTTCGAGAACGGGCGACACGGGAGCCGAAATTCGCACCAGTTCGCCCTCGCGCTCAAGGCGCGCCAAATATGTAGCAAGGTTTTTGTACATTTGCACTACGATTCAACTCCGATTCAAACAGATTTCCAATAGGTTTCGAAACAACAAAAATACTTAAAAATAACTGAAAAGCCATGCTCGTAATCTCGATGATCGCCGTTTTCGTGGTGGGCTATCTGTTCATAGCCATCGAAAACCGCACCCGTATCAACAAGGCCGCCGCCGCTATGGTGATGTGCGCCGTGCTGTGGACGATGTATATGTTCTTCGGCGACACCATCCACCCGCAACTCACGGCCGCGGGGGTCAACTCCGAACTGTGGAGCGCGCTGGCCTCGGCGTGCGAGATACTCGTGTTTCTGATCTGCGCGATGACCATCGTAACGCTCATCGACCAGAACGGCGGGTTCGACTTCATCACCCGGCGCATCACCACCCGCAACAAGGTGAAGTTGGTGTGGATAATAGCCTTTATGACCTTTTTTCTGTCGGCGCTGTTAGACAACATGACCACCACCATCATCATGGTAATGCTGATGGGCAAGCTGCTGGCAAACTACAAGGAGCGGTGGGTGTTCGCGGGGCTGATAATCATAGCCGCCAACGCAGGCGGGGCGTGGTCTCCCATCGGCGACGTGACGACGATCATGCTTTGGGTGAAGGGCAACGTCACCAGCTGGGGGCTGATTTCTTCGCTCTTTTTGCCGAGCTTAGTGTCCGTTGTGATTCCGGCGGCGATCTGTTCGCGCATAGTGCACGGCATCGTCACGGCACCGGGGTACAAGGATGAACACGCCTCGATGGCGCCTCACATTTCGGGACGCGAGAGCATCGTGATTTTCGCGCTCGGGGTGCTGTTCCTGCTGCTGGTGCCGGTGTTCAAGGCGCTCACCGGCCTGCCGCCGTATATGGGCATGATTCTCGCGCTGGGCATACTGTGGGTGGTGACGGAGGTTATGTATAAGCGCCACTCCGACATACCGTCGAGCGACCAGAAGCGGGTGGGCAACGTGATTCGCGAGGTGGACATGACCACCATTCTGTTCTTCCTGGGGATACTCATGGCGGTGTCTGCTTTGGAGGGCGCGGGCGTGCTGGGCGGATTCGCCGGAATGCTCGACGGCTCGGTACACAACGTCTATCTGATCAACGTGCTGATAGGGCTCATGTCGGCGGTGGTCGACAACGTGCCCCTTGTCGCGGCCTCGATAGGGATGTATCCGCTGCCCGACGCGGCGGCGCTTGCAGCTTCGGCCGATCCGGCATACGCAGAGTATTTCGTGCAGGACGGGGTGTTTTGGAAACTGTTGGCCTTTTGCGCCGGCACGGGCGGCAGCATCCTTATAATAGGCTCGGCGGCCGGGGTTGTGGCTATGGGGCTGGAGAAGATCAACTTCGGATGGTATTTGCGTAACTTCACGCTGATGGCTCTGGCGGGTTATTTGGCGGGAGTGGCGGTGTTCGTGCTCGAAATGTTGGCCACAGGGGCGTTTTAAGAGCGTTTTAAGGCGGTGTCACGGGGCGCTTTGAGGCTCGGCGGCGGGGGTGTTTTGAATTCTCGACAATTATCCGTATTTTTACGGAAATTACCCGACCCGACCGCGACCCGACTATGGAAACCTTGAGAAAACAGTTAGACGCCGAGATAGACTACCGGATGAGGGACGAGACGATGGACGAGTTCCTGAGTCTGATGACCGAGGTGGAACTTAAGCGCAACCAACCGCTGATCGACTACGGCGAGTGCGGCCGGGATGTCTACGTCGTCCGGCGGGGCATACTCAGGAGCGCCTATTTCGACGGACTCAAGGAGCAGACGCTCGCCTTCTGCCTACCGGGCACCATAATAATCTCATATTACGCCTTCTGCCGGGGCAACCCCTCGTTCAGCAAATACGAGGCGTGCTGCCCCTCGACGGTGATGAAGATCCCGAGGGTCAAATTCCTCGACCTGGCCGACAGGTCGCACGACTTCGCCAAGTGGATGATGATGCTGTCGATCTACCAGCTGATGTCCTTCGAGCGCAAACGCGAGATCATGAACGGCGACGCCGGGGAGCGGTTCGAGGCGTTGATAATAAACCGCCCGGAGATAATAAGGAACGTCTCGTCGAGGGTGGTGGCGTCGTATATCGGCATCACGCCCGAATATTTGAGCAAGCTGAAGCGCCAATTCGCGCACATTTTGAATAAGTAGTCGACTTTTTGCGACTTTTTGCCGAGACCTTAACCTAAGTTAAGGTCTTTTTTTTGTTCCCGGATATCTTTGTGACGATATAACCCAACACCTACAACTACAACTAATAAATCAATCTAAAAGGCTGAGAAATGAAGACAATCAAACGAATTGCCGTCGCCTCCGCGCTGACGCTGGTGGTTGCCGGCTGTACGTCGGATCTGAAGAGCGACATCGACGATCTGAAAAACGACGTCGACGACCTGAGGGTTCGCGTCGAGACCCTCGAAGGCTTGGTGGACGCCCTCGACCAAAAGGTCGGAGAGGGCACTCTGATCAGTAAAGTGGAACCGCTGGCCGCTCCCAAGGCGGGATGGCTCGTCACCTTCTCCGACGGGAAGACCATCGAGATCAACCACGGCGAGAAAGGGGCCGACGGAGAAACGGGTGACGACGGCGAAAAAGGCGCCGCGGGAACGACCCCGAAGATCGAAATAAAGACCAACGCCGACGGCTCGGTCACCGTGTGGGTGGACGGCGTGGACAGCGGCATCGACCTGAAGGGGCCCGCGGGTGACGGAACCGCCCCGCAGATAGAGGTGCGCACCAACGACGACGGAACGATCTCCGTCTGGTACAACGTGGGCGAGGGCTGGGTCGACACGGGCGTCGACATCTCCGCCCCCACGCAGGACGACCCGCACCCCCTGCAAACCATCGTCGAGAACGCCGACGGCTCCATTACGTTCATCCTCAACGACGAGGAGGGAACGACCGACACCGTCGAGAGAGTCTCCGAAGCGGTGCACCTTCAGGTGATGAACACGGCCACGGTCGCGCTGGTGGGTAAACAGAGCGGCGCGGTCACGTTCCGCGTCAACCCCTCCGACGCGTGGATACCGACCGGCGTCGCCGTCGACCGCTGGGAACTCGACCAGTACGCCACCACCGACGTTGCGGGATCCGAAGGCACCACGCGCGCCAGCTACGTCAATCCGTCGAGGGTGTTCTCCGTCGTGAGCCTGTTGCCCGACGGCGACAAGGCGGGGCAGTATGTTGCGACCGTCTCCGGCGATTTCGGCGCCCACACCCCCGGAACGGGCGAATATGTGATGGCGCTGGTGTTCAACAACACCGAAAGCACGGCCGTCGACCACTCCCACATATCGTCCTCGCCGTTCAGGCTGACCATTGCCCAGGGGCGCGAGGGACAGACCGGAGAGGTGACCTACGACGAGGGGGAGGACAACTACGATTTTTAACCATTTAACGACGACACGGAAATGAAAAAGAGCATATTATCGGCAATCGGCCTCGCCTTTGCGGCATTCGGCCTGGCGGGGTGCCAAACCGAGACCGACCACGGCGACAACGCCGGCGAACTGAGAACGCAAACGATCTCGATCCCCTCGCGCATGGCGGCCCCGGCCACCAGAACCACCATGGAGGGCGACAAGGCCTCCGGATTCGGCACGGAGTGGATCGACGCCGACAAATTGGGCGTCTACTCCTACAACTCCGAGGTGGTGAGCAGCTACGCCCTCACCCGAAACGCCAACTTCGGCATCACCTCCATCGAGGGCGGCGCCGCGACGTTCCGGGGCGAGATCACCTGGGACGGATTCTACCGCACCTGGGAGCTCTACGCCTACTACCCGAGGGTCGCCTTTAGCTACGACGCCACCATGGCGACAAGTTACAAGGCGGTGCCGCTGACGATATCCAAAACGCAGACCATGCCCGCCAACGGCACCCACGATCCGGGTAACGACTACATGGTGGCGATGCCGGGCACGAGGCTCGTCATCGACGCCGGCAACGCCTACGACTCGTATCGCGTGTTGGACGAGTTCACGTTCCGCTATCTGGTCGGTTTCGTCAACCTGTCGGTGGGCGATATCACCGCGGCGGGCGTCTCCGCCGACGAGGCGGTCACCGGCGTGAAGATCGTCGGCGAATCGGACTCGGGCCCGGCGCCGCAGCTCTCCGGCAACTTCAACCTCGACCTGACCGACGGAGCGATGGAGTTCACAACCACTTCCAACGAGGTGTCGGTCTCCCTTCCCGCGGGTTTGACGCTGGGCGAACTCGACGCATGGATGGTGGTGAATCCGTTCGCCGCCGACCGCCTAACCTTCTCCATCACCACCGAGAACCGCACCATCTCCAAGACCATCGACGCCGAGGCGCTCAGGGGTCGGTTCGACATAGCGGCGGGCGAGATCAAAACCTTCAACATGGCCATCGACGAAGAGTGCGCGATAGAGGAGGCCCGACCGATAGAGCTCGTCAGGGCGGATTACCGCGGACCTCAGGGCTCTTCGGTTCCCGATACGCACGCCTACGCGTTGAGGTTCTACGACTACGACCCCTCGGGCGACGACCTGAACGGTTTTCAGTTGGATGTGATAGTCGTCGCGGCCCAGGAGCCCGACACCACCCGTGAGGCGGACGACCTGCCCGCCGACACCTACGAGTTCACCACCGCCTCGGAAGCCAACACCGTCTACAACCACCAGTACCTCACCTACGTCATGATAGTCGAAAACGGCATGACCATGAGGCAGGTGCTGATCTCGGGCGGCACCATGACCGTCGAGGGCGACCACACCAACTATCGAATAGAGTTCGACATCACCCGCGCGGACGGACAGCGGCTGTGGGCCGAGTACAACGGGCCGCTGGATCTGCCCAACCGCGACTACATCGTGCCCGCGGTCGATTTCGGAACGCTGTCGCATATCGCACGCGCGGAGTACGGCGCCAATCCCTACGGGCAGGGATACGACATATGGCTGCTCTCGGCGGCACCCGACGCGGACGTGTACAACCGCAACGAGGACGGCTGGATAGTCCACCTTCAGTTCAACACCCAGACCGACAGCGCGGCGGGGATTCCCGACGGTGACTACTCGTTCGTTTACAGCCCGATGGTGGCCGGCACAGTGTTGCAGGGATACGAGAGCGGCGGCATTCGCGGCTCGTGGCTCGTGCGTAACGAGGGCGGCAGGGAGGCCGTCAGATACCCGCTCCTGTCGGGAGTGGTGAGTTCGGCCTACGTCGACGGCGAGTACACCATCGAGGTGGACGCCGTGTCGAATAACGGCACCACAGTCACCGGCACCATTCAAGGCGCCCCCTCTATGTAACGTTCAGGCCGCGCAACGTCAAAGCGGCGATTCGATTTTTCGCACCCCCGCCGATTTTGTGTCGACGGGGGTGTCTTTCTTTGTAAATATTCATTAACTTTGCGCTGTTTATTACGAACCGAACTCAAAACACCTAAATAAATCACAAATCGTTATGGCAGATAACAAAAAAGAGAGGCTCTTCGCCCAGTTCCCGCCCGTCTCTACCGAGCAGTGGGAGGCGGTGATCGCGGCCGACCTCAAGGGAGCCGACTACGAGAAGAAACTCGTGTGGCGCACCGCCGAAGGCATCAACGTCAGACCCTACTACCGTGCCGAAGACCTTGCGAAAGTACCCTTCGCGGGCTCGGAACCCGGATGCTTCCCCTTCGTGAGGGGCACCCGCAAATCGGGCGGCTGGAGAGTGCACCAGACCATCGCGGTGAAATGCGCCGCCTCGGCAAACGAGCAGGCGCTCGCCGCGCTCAACGCAGGGTGCGACTCGCTGGGCTTTTGCCTCGGGGGCGAACTTTCGGCGGCCGACATGGAGACGCTGTTGAAAGGCATCGTTCTGAGCGCGATCGACTTGGTGTTCTGCGGCAAGGGCACCCGCGCCGCCGCCGAGACCATGTTGGCGAGGTTGGAGGCCGAAAAGGCCGATCCGACGCAGGTTCGCATCTCGTTTGCGATCGACCCCGTGGTGACCAAACTTTCGCTCGAAGGGGAGTTCGGTTGCGGCGGCAGCGGCGACAACTGTTTCGCCAAAATCGCCGATCTGGCCAAGCGCTACGAAAAATATCCTAAGGTGAGGGTGGTGACCGTCGGCGGCGACAAGTTCAACGCCAGCGGCTCGACCATCGTGCAGGAACTCGCCTTTACCCTCGCGGTGGGTCACGAATATCTGGTGCGCCTGATGGAGAACGGGCTTTCGGCGGATCGCGCGGCCGAAGTTCTGCGCTTCTCTATGGCGGTTAGCTCCAACTACTTTATGGAGATCGCCAAGTTCCGCGCCGCCCGTATGCTGTGGGCCAATATCGTGAATCAGTATGGTCCGGCGAGCGATTGCCCGGCCAAGATGTTTACCCACGCCGTCACCTCGAAGTGGAACCAGACCGCCTACGACCCCCACACCAATATGCTGCGCGGCACGACCGAAGCCATGAGCGCGGCTATCGCGGGTGTCGACTCGCTGGAGGTGACTCCGTTCGACGCGGCTTTCGAAACGCCGACCGATTTCAGCCGCCGCATCGCGCGCAACGTGCAGTTGCTGCTGAAACACGAGTCGCACTTCGATCAGGTAGTCGACCCGTCGGGCGGTTCTTACTATATCGAAACGCTGACAAACAATATAGCCGACGAGGCTTGGAAGCTTTTCCGCCAAGTTGAGGAGAAGGGCGGATACGTGGCTGCGTTCAAGGCCGGTTTCATCACCGCCGCCGTGGAGGCTTCGGCCGCCGCCAAGGACAAAGCCGTCGCCACCCGCCGCACCATCCTGTTGGGTGCCAACCAGTATCCCAACTTCACCGAAACCGCGGGCGAAAATCTCACCGCTAAGGCCGTTAGACCCGCCGGCTGCGATCCCGATTGCAAATGCGCCGAGGGCGGCGAGTGCACCTGCGCTCCCGACTGCGACTGCAAGAACGGCGGCGTGTGCACCTGCGGCAAAACGGTGTTGAGGCCCTACCGCGGCTCGATGCCTTTCGAACGGATCCGCCTGGCGACCGACAAAAGCGGCAAAACCCCGACGGCGTTTATGCTCACCTGCGGTACGTTGGCTATGGCGCGCGCAAGGGCTCAGTTCGCCTGCAACTTCTTCGCCTGCGCCGGTATTCGGGTTGTCGACAACACCTTCTTCGCTTCGGTCGATGAGGGGGTAAAGGCGGCTCTCGCGGCCAAGGCCGACATTGTGGTTATCTGCGCAAGCGACGACGACTACACCGCCCTCGCTCCCGAGGCTCACAAGCTTTTGGGCGGCAAGGCGATTCTGGTGGTGGCTGGAGCACCCGCGTCGCAACCCGAACTTGAGGCGGCCGGCATCTCGCACTTCATCTCGGTGAAGAGCAACGTTCTGGAAACGCTGAAATCGTACCTTAAAGAGTTAGGCATCTAATCGCACGAAAAAATGAAAAGAGCAAATTTTTCTGATTTGACATATAAGGGTACCGCCGCGAAAAGCTGCTGCGGTGCCGCAAAGCCGGGCGAAGAGGGCGTGTGGCTCACCTCGGAGCGTATTCCGGTGAAAACAACCTACACCGCCGCCGACCTGGCCGACATGGAGCACCTCAACTACGCCGCCGGTATCGCGCCTTTCTTGCGCGGGCCATATTCGACGATGTACGTCATGAGGCCGTGGACGGTGCGCCAGTACGCAGGCTTCTCGACCGCCGAGGAGTCGAACGCGTTCTACCGCCGCAACCTCGCCTCAGGGCAAAAGGGGCTGTCGGTAGCCTTCGACCTTGCCACGCACCGCGGTTACGACGCCGACCATCCCAGAGTTGTGGGCGACGTGGGCAAGGCGGGCGTTTCGATCTGCTCGGTGGAGGATATGAAGGTGCTGTTCGACGGCATTCCGCTCGACCAGATGTCGGTGTCGATGACCATGAACGGGGCGGTGCTGCCGATCCTGTCGTTCTACATCGTGGCGGGTATGGAGCAGGGCGCGACCCTCGACCAGCTGGCCGGAACGATCCAGAACGACATTCTGAAAGAGTTCATGGTGCGCAACACCTACATCTATCCGCCCGAGTTCTCGATGAAGATCATCGCCGACATATTCGAGTACACGTCGAAGAATATGCCCAAGTTCAACTCCATCTCCATTTCGGGCTACCACATGCAGGAGGCCGGCGCAACGGCCGACATCGAGTTGGCCTACACGCTGGCCGACGGCATGGAGTATCTTCGTGCGGGGGTCAACGCAGGTATGAGCGTCGATTCGTTTGCTCCGCGCCTGTCGTTCTTCTGGGGCGCGGGCATGAACCACTTCATGGAGATCGCCAAGATGAGGGCGGCTCGTCTGCTGTGGGCCAAGATCGTGGCGCAGTTCAACCCCAAGAGCCAAAAGTCTTTGGCTTTGCGTACCCACACCCAAACTTCGGGCTGGTCGCTGACGGAGCAGGATCCGTTCAACAACGTTGCGCGTACCGCCGTCGAGGCTATGGCCGCCGCGCTGGGTCACACCCAGTCGTTGCACACCAACGCGCTCGACGAAGCTATCGCTCTGCCGACCGACTTTTCGGCGCGTATCGCCCGTAACACGCAGATTTACATTCAGGAGGAGACCGACATCTGCCGCGAGGTGGATCCGTGGGCGGGTTCTTATTACGTCGAAACGCTCACCAACGAGATCGCGCACAAGGCGTGGGCTCTGATTCAGGAGGTGGAGGAGTTGGGCGGCATGGCCAAGGCCATCGAGACCGGTATCCCAAAAATGCGCATCGAAGAGGCCGCCGCACGCAAACAGGCGCGTATCGACAGTGGCGAAGAGATCATCGTGGGTCTGAACCGCTTCCGCCTCGAAAAGGAGGATCCGATCGACATTCTGGCGGTTGACAACACGGCGGTGCGCATCTCGCAGGTGGCTCGCTTGCAGACTCTGAGGGCCGGTCGCGACGAGGCCGCCGTCAAAAAAGCTCTGGAAGCGATTACCGAGTGTGCCCGCACGGGTTCCGGGAATCTTTTGGAACTGTCGGTAGAGGCGGCGAAACTGCGCGCTTCGTTGGGCGAAATTTCCGACGCTTGCGAAGCCGTTGCCGGTCGCTACAAAGCAATAATTCGTTCAATCTCAGGAGTATATTCAGCCGAAGTGAAAGGAGACAAAACCTTTGAACAGGCTCGCGCGCTTGCCGAGCAGTTCGCCAAAAAAGAGGGTCGCCAACCGCGCATCATGGTTGCCAAATTGGGTCAGGACGGTCACGACCGCGGCGCCAAAGTGGTAGCGACGGGCTATGCCGACATAGGTTTCGACGTCGATATGGGCCCGCTGTTCCAAACGCCCGAAGAGGCCGCCCGTCAGGCTGTCGAGAACGACGTTCACATCGTGGGCGTGTCGTCGCTCGCCGCCGGTCACTTGACGCTGGTTCCGCAGATCATCGCCGAACTCGAAAAGTTGGGTCGCCCCGACATCATGGTCATCGTGGGCGGTGTGATCCCGGCTCAGGACTACGCGCAGCTGTATAAGGACGGTGCCGCGGCTATCTTCGGCCCGGGAACTCCCGTAGCAACCGCCGCGGTGAAGATACTCGACCTGCTGCTTGCGGAGTAAATCTCGCCGGTATATCGACAAAGAGTAGGGCTTGCAGAAATGCAAGCCCTAACTTTTTTGAATAGAAGCCATCGCTATTTTACATCGTATTTAATAATAAGATTGCTCTTTATCGGCTAAATCGAAACGCACCCTTAAGGAATTATAAATAGCCCGGGCAATCCACCTTGCACTATTCGGACTACCTTTAGGGAGTAAAATAGGATTGGTCATCACTACTATGGTGTCGAACAAATCGCTCTCTGCAACCGATCGGGTCGAACCGCCGTCACTAAATACATTGAAGACCAAATCCCCTGCGGAATTAGGTTCCTCGGTCACGGACAAAGTCATAATAAGTGAGCCGTCTTGCTCTACTACATAGGTATTGCCATCCAAATGCCAATCGAACCGACCTCCGGAATTTGCGTAAGCGCAATGGGAGGAGGCAAGCAGAGCCAACATCGCGATCGAAGCTAAAATAAGTTTTTTCATAATGTTTTGGTTTTATAAGGTTTGTTTTGCTGTGACATCTCCGATGGTCGGTTTTGCGGTAATAATGGCTCCGTCGGTTGGCCTTGCGATAACGCTTACGGCGGTCGGCCTAATGACGGTCAAATCCCACGATAGCAAAGATAGGAATTGCTATTGTAATTATTGCTATAATGTCGCGATTTCTTTTTTGCCGGCGGAAGGGTTGGAGTTTTTTTTACAAAAATAGCCTATCTTTGCCGGGCTATAAGAAACATTAAACAATTGAACCCATGAAAAAAGCAATGAAATTCACTGCCATTTGCGCACTCTTAGCAGGAGTTGCGGGCCTTTGGTCGTGCAGTCCGGCCGACGGCGAGACCCCCGGCACCCCCACCGGCGCCGAAGCCATCAGCGTGACCGCCACCGGAGCGACCCTCATTTGGGATGCCGTGGCCGGTGCCGACCGCTACGAAATCCGCCTCGACGAACCCGAAGTCACCCGTGAAAGCGCCGCCGAAAACATCACGCGCGCAACCGAATCCGAAGGCGGCCTCATCAACTCGCCCGAAGACAGCTACGTCCTCACCGACCTCACGCCGTCGACCAGCTACACATGGAGCGTGCGCGCCGTGAGCGGCAATGCGATCGGCGACTGGGCCACAGGCGAACCGTTCACCACCAAAGCCGCCGGAACAGACCCCGACGATGACGAAGAAGTTATGTCGGTGAAAGTTAACTTCGGCGGCGGCGACGAGGTATGGGATGCCGTGTACGCCGAGTGGGTGGACTACCGCGGAACCGAGTATGACGACATCGACATCTACGCCGAGGCGGTCGAGTTTGGATATCCCAACTTAATGGGCTGCATATTGCCCTCCGGAACGACGACTTTCCCCGACGCTTGGGACATCGACGAGTATACCTACTTCGAGTATTACAGCGAAAATTGGGAGAGCGTTGGCGAAGAGTTGTTCGACGGCGAATATTACTACGGCGACTGGTTTGTGGATGGGGGCGAGGTGACCATCACTTCGATTACCGCCACGACCCTCTCCTACACGGCCGATCTCGTGATGTTCGACTACTACGACTATGAGGTCAACTTGAACGACTATCCCGCGACCACGACGCTCGTCATAACCGCCGCCAACGTGCCGATGGTCGAAGCCGAGGCGACCAACGCCGCCGTTCGCGCGGCCATGGCCAGCCCCGACAGAACGTTCTCGTTTAAGAACGACCGCGCCAAAATCGCCGGCAGCCGCAAGAGACGATAGTTTTTTGTTGCGAAACGATAAAAGCAGCCCTTTTCGGGGGCTGCTTTTGTTTTTTTCGTAACTTTGCGGTTCTAAAAACCAGGAATAGGATGCAGAATATCAGAAACATCGCCATCATCGCCCACGTCGACCACGGCAAAACCACCCTCGTCGACAAAATGATCTACCAGGGCCAACTGATGCGCGAGGGGGCGGCGACAGGCGGCGATCTCATAATGGACAGCGGCGACATAGAGCGCGAGAGGGGCATCACGATCCTGTCGAAAAACGTGTCGGTAGTCTACAACGGCCACAAAATCAATATCATCGACACCCCGGGCCACTCTGACTTCGGAGGCGAGGTCGAGCGGGTGCTCAACATGTGCGACGGGGTTCTGCTGTTGGTGGACGCGTTCGAGGGGACGATGCCCCAAACGAGGTTCGTTTTGCAGAAAGCGCTCGCGCTGGGCAAAAAACCGATCGTTGTTATCAACAAGGTCGACAAACCCAACTGCCGTCCCGACTATGTGTACGAACAGGTGTTCGACCTGATGTTCGACCTCGACGCGACGGAGGAGCAGTTAGATTTTCGCGCCATCTACGGCAGCGCCAAGCAGGGTTGGATGTCGCACAAGGCCACCGAAAAGACCGACAGCATCATTCCGCTGTTGGACGCCATAATCGACGACATTCCCGCGCCCGAAACGCGCGAAGGTACGCCTCAGCTGCTCATCACTTCGCTGGAGCACTCGCCCTACACCGGCCGTATCGCGGTGGGCAAGCTCACCCGCGGCGTTTTGAAGTCGGGTCAGCAGGTGACTCTGGCCAAGAGGGATGGCGTGACGCTCGTTAAGAGCCGCGTGAAGGAGCTGTTGGTGTTCGACGGGCTGGGCAAGGCCAAGGTCGACTCCGTGGAGTGCGGCGAGATTTGCGCTCTGGTGGGCATCGACGGCTTCGAGATAGGCGACACGGTGTGCGACTACGAGAATCCCGAGCCTCTGGAACCCATCGCCATCGACGAACCCACCATGTCGATGCTCTTCACCATCAACGACTCGCCATTCTTCGGCCGCGACGGCAAGTTCGTCACCTCGCGCCACCTCAAGGAGCGGCTCGACAGGGAGCTCGAAAAGAACCTCGCTTTGAGGGTTTCGCCCGGCGCCACGGCGGATAGTTTCATCGTCTTCGGACGCGGCGTACTTCATTTGAGCGTATTAATCGAGACCATGCGCCGCGAGGGATACGAACTGCAAGTGGGTCAGCCTCGTGTGATTATCAAGGAGATAGACGGCAAGAAGTGCGAACCCGTGGAGGAACTGACGATCGACCTGCCGGAGGAGCACTCGGGCAAAGCGATCGAGATGGTCACCCGCCGCCGCGGTACGCTGCTCAAGATGGAAACCATGGGCGAGCGCACCCGACTGGAGTTCGAGATTCCCTCGCGCGGCATCATCGGCCTGCGTAGCAACATGCTGACAGCCACCGCCGGAGAGGCCATCATGGCCCACCGGATGAGGGGCTTCGAGCCGTGGAAGGGCGACATCGAGATGCGCACCGCCGGTTCGCTCATCGCCATGGAGACGGGTCCGGCCTATGCCTACGCAATCAACAAGTTGCAGGATCGCGGCCGATTTTTCATCCCCCCAGGAGAGGAGGTCTACGCCGGTCAGGTGGTGGGCGAAAACACCCGCAGCGAGGATATCGTGATCAACCTCACGAAGAGCAAGAAACTCACCAACATGCGTGCCAGCGGCTCGGACGACAAAATTTCGATCGCCCCGCCGGTGCTGTTCTCGCTGGAGGAGGCGCTCGAATACATCAAAGAGGATGAGTACGTGGAGGTTACGCCCCACTCGATGCGCCTGCGAAAAGTGCTCTTAGACGAGAACGACCGAAAGCGCGCGGCGAAGTAGTCGAACCGATTTTAACGTCGAGGTCAGCGCGTTTTTAAAGCACCATTATAGCGCGGCGCCAACATGAGAGCGCGTCATTAAGTGCCGGCGAAAAAATCAGCAGAAACGTCAACGAAAATGCCAGCAAATGTCAGCGGCCGGGTCCTAAAGACCCGGCCGCTACTGTTTCACATGTCGCCAACCAACTGTCGCCACCAACTGTCGTCGCCAACTGTCGTCGCCAACCGTTGACACCAACTAACTATCGTCGCCGACCGACCAGTCAGCCAACCAGTCAACCGACCAATCAATCAGCCAACTATCCGGTCGCCACTTTCGCCCGAAAGTCGCTTTCCACCCGACCGCCCCATTCTACAAGGCCGCAACTTTCTGCCCGACCGCCCCATTCTACAAGGCCACGCTTTCCACCCGACCGCCTCATTCTGCCACAGGCCGCAACTTTCTACCTGACCGTCAGATCGAAGTCGTCGGAAAACTCTACGAGCGTCCACTGATCGTTCACCAGACGGCGGTTGCCGTTCACCCTCACGAAGTTATACGGCGTGCCAAGGGGCGTGGTGTTCACCCGCTCAAGGGTTTCGGACGACCAAAAATCGAGCAAACTTCCGCCGAACAACGCGACCGCATCGTAACCGCGGAAGGCCGATCGCGACGGAAAGCCGCCATATGAGGCGAGGTAGCGTCGCTCGAACCGCGCGGCGGTGCTCTCCGAACGATTCACGAAGTAGGATGTGACGAAGCAGACGTTGAGCTTAAAAAAGAGGTTTTTGTCGACCGAACTGTTGTAGTTCGCCCACTTCGACGAGCCGACCACCGTGATGTCCGCCTTGCGGCCGCGACGGGCCGAGGCGTTGTTGTAGGCCGACGAGACGCTCGCCAGCGCCCTGTCGACGGCGAGTTCGGTGCCGGCCAGTATGACGAACACGTTTTTGCGGCTCCAGTCGATGAGCGAGGTGATGTCGCCACGGCCGCCGATCGTAAAGCGACCGAAGTTGATCTTGCCCGAACCGCCTCTCCCGGGGGTGTTCCCGCCGAGGCTCGTGCCTGAGCCGCTTCGGCCGAGGTTGCCCATGCCGCTCGAAGCGCCCCCGCCACTTCCGTCGGAGTTGCTCCTGCCGTAGTCGATACCGCCAAGGCCGTTGCTTTCTGGGTTGCCGCTGCCGCTCAAGCCGCTTTCGCCCGAACCGTTGCCGCCCGAGTTGTCTCCGCCGAAACGGTCGCCCTCGCCTTCAACTGGAGCACCTGCGCCTGTATGGTCGCCCACGCCCACGCCCGCACCCGCACCCGCACCTGCACCTGTGCCTGTGCCTGTGCCTGTGCCTGTGCCTGTGCCTGTGCCTGTGCCTGTGCCCTCGCCGAAGCGGGAGATGATCTCGCGCTCGAATTCGGCGTCGTCGCCGGTTCCCGACGAGACGAGGATGACATTGACGCCCTCCGCGAACAGGGGAGCCAATTTATCGTATTTCGAAGCCGGGTCGGACGCCATTTGATACAAAACGTCGCTGTCCAGCTCGCGAACCGTTGCCAGAGGCGAGACCACGGGCACATCGTACGCTTCGGCCCATCTTACGGCGGGCGCCGTCTCGTTTTCGTACACCGGGCCGATGATGAGGTCGGCGCCGAATTCGGGCGAAGAGACGATACCGTCGACCGTTTCGGCCGAGCGGGCGGTGTCCCAAACGGTCATGTCGAGCGAGCCGCCACCTCTCTTGAGGTCTTCGAGGGCGAGAAGCGCACCCTTGTAGAAGTCGGTGAAGTCGTTGCCCGACGCGCCCGTGCCATCCAACGGCAACATCAGTGCGATCCGTGGAACGGCTCCCCCCGCGTTGTTCCCATAATATCCACGACCGCCGAAAGACGATTCGTCCGCCCCGCGACCTTCGATCCCGTATCCCTCCATTCCTCCGAGACCGTCACTTCCGTATCCCTCCATTCCGCGACCCTCCGCCTCATCGGAGGCTCTGAATCCCGCCTCCGACAGCTCTTTGAGTTTCGCCTCCGTGGGGATGCGCACCATCGTTCCGGCCGTGAGCGTGCCGCCGTCGGGAAAGTTGACGGAGGTTATCACATCCGGCGACACCGAATACATGCGGCCGAGCGAATAGAGCGTCTCGCCCGGCTTGACTATATGATACACATACTCTTGCGAGCGCTCCGTCGCCGTATCCCGAAGCTCTTCCCACTCGGTTTCAACCTGCGTCACGCCCGTTTTGCCCTGCTCCTTTTTGCGCACGAACAAAATCTGGCCGACCGAAATCAGCGTCGGGTCGACGTCGGGGTTGTCCTCCACCAGCGTCGACAGCGAAATGCCGTAGCGACGGGCGATCGAAAACACCGTCTCGCCGGCTTCCACCGTGTGCTGGTCAAAGAGGCGAGCACGGCGGCGAATTTCGCCATCGGATTGCTCCTCGACCCCCGCTTGCAGCTCAGGAGATTGCCCCGCCGTTGTCGGCGCGCCGAAAGACACCGCCGTGCCAAAAGAGACAAACACGCCCGCCAGCGTCGCCGTGCCGAAAAGTATACATATAAGGTGTCGCATAAATAATTTGTTTAGTTCTCCGCCGCCGCGTCATGCGCTCAGCGCACGCACCGCGCAGTTTTAGTTCTCCGCCACGTCATGCGCTCAGCGCACGCGGGCGCACCGTTTTAGTTTTCCACCACGTCACGCACGCAACGCACAGTGAAGCCGCTATATTTTGCGGGAGTGGCCTTCATCGTTACGAACCTGTTGGCCTCGTCGCCGAACTGCAAGCCGCATCCGTTCGCATCGCTGCTCTCGCCCTCGCCCCAATACGACGCGTAGGTTCCGACAAGGCTGAAATTGAGGACCCCGTCATAAAACCAGGCGTAGCCGCCGAATTCGCCGCCCCAGTTTTCGAGGTACGCCTCCACACCCAGACCGTCTCCAAACATGCGGTTTTCGCCCGTGCCGCCCATCGCGAGGTCGAGGTTGACAAAGTCCTGCTGGCTGGGAACCCTCCACTCGCCCGGGCAGATCAGTTCGGGGTAGTCGGCCACGGCCTTCCACGAGAAGTAGTCGCCATAGCCTTCGTTCTGGCAAATATCCACCTCGAAAGTAGCTACGCCGTGGGTGCCGCCGTAGAAATCGGTTTTGCCCCTTGCGCCCGAAGCCATCACCGCGTCCGACCACTCCTGCGATATGTCGTCGCCCTCGATCGTCCAAATTTTATCCGTGCGGAACGTCACTTCGCCCAACAGGCTCACCGTCACCTCGCACTCGGCAACGAATTCGCCCTCTTCGGTCTCCACCGTGATTTTAGTCACACCGTCCGCAAGCGCCGTCACCACTCCGTTCTCCACGGTAGCGACCGCCTTGTCGCTGCTGTCCCACGTTATGGCGGGGTTGGTGGCGCCCTCGGGCAACACCGTTGCCGTCAAAGTGAACGTATCGTCCGCCAACATTCCCCTCACGGCCGCGTCGAGCGTCACGCCCGTCACCGCAGTATTTTTAATTTCGTTGCCCTTCTCTTCGCACGAAACGAATGCGACGGAGGCCGCAACCGCCATCGCCATCGCCGCAAAAATCCTAAAATTCTTCATTTTCATAATTTTTAATGGTTTTGATCTCCGTCCCCTCAAAATCCGGGACCATACATTGATTTAAGTTGTTCTATTTTTGTGCCGAACCGTTCGCCTTGTTCGCGCCAACGCCTCCGCTTCCGCCCGAGCCCGTCGCACTTGTCGTTCCGGCGCCTCCAGCCCCGCCGCGCAGGCGAATCTCGGTGATCACTTTTTTTGTGTAGCCCGGAAAGTCGCCCTCCATCATCCACGTGTAGT
>JAITWI010000079.1 GCA_031285345.1 Alistipes sp. | reverse complement strand
GCCAGAGGGTGCTGTCGGGAGTGCTGCGGAGCGAACATTTCCCCAATGACGTCTACCCGCGGCTGCAGTTGATGATGAGGGACGTGTCGTCGCTGATCAGCCACACCGACTTCAGTTTCGAACGCCTCAACTATCTGAAAGACACCGTGATGGGTCTCATCAACATCGAGCAGAACAAGACCACCAAGATTTTCACCGTGGCGAGCGTGTTCTTCATGCCCGCAACCCTTGTGGCCAGCATCTACGGCATGAACGTGACCCTGCCGTGGCAGGCGCTCGACGGCCTGAGCCCGTTTTGGATCACCGTGGCGTTCATGGTGGTGGCCTCGGGAGCGACGCTGGGATTTTTCAGATATAAAAAATGGTTGTAAGCACATTATGAGTTGGAGACTAACGGCGGAAGAGCGTCGGATAATCGAGCGCACCAAGCGCGAAGGAGAAGAGCTCCACGCCTCCCTGCCGCCCGAATCGCCCGTCAAAAGGCGCGAACAGATGGTGCGGTCGATAGCCGCGCTGGTGGGAGCGATGATATTTTTCGCCCTGTTGTGGATGCTTTTTGTCTGGCTGGGGTCGCTGATGTAGCGAAATTATTTGGGCGCGGCCGAACCATTCGCGGGATTTTTTCGTAAGTTTGTCGTACCAACCTTGAAAATCGAAAGAATATGAAAGCTTTGAGATTTTTGGCGATCCTCGTCGCGGCCGCCGCACTCAGCACCTCGTGTGCGTCGATTGTGAGCCGCAACAGCTACCCGGTCTACTTCGAGTCGCAGCCCGAGGGGGCGCGCGTGATGATCGAAAATCGCGACGGATATGTGGTGTTCGAAGGCCAAACCCCCGTCACGGTATACCTCGACTCGTCGGCCGGATATATGCGCCGGGCTATATACCGCGTGACCTATCGCCATCTCGACCGCGAACCCATGACCACCTATATCGACGCGCAGGTCAACGGCTGGTACTTCGGCAATTTGTTGTTTGGCCCCTATGCTTGGATAGGTATGCTGATGATCGACCCGCTTTCCGGGGCGATGTACCGGATTCCCGAGCGGGCGCCGCGGATAGATATATACGGTCCCGATTTGCCGCCCATGTATGGCGGGGCGACTTCTGCGACTTCTGCGGCCGGCTCCGGTGCGGTGAGGGTCGACAGCATAGAATGGTCTGTCGGATCGGAAGAGGTGGAGGTCGAGACGCCCTCGCCCGGGCGCGCGGTCATCCGCCTCGAATCGGGCGAAGAAGTCGGAGCCGAGCCCGGCCGCGCAGCCATAAGGGTGGAATCCGGTTCGAGCGCCCCCGCAACTCCTGCTGCCGCGACTGCTCCCACTCCGTCGGAATCAGCTCCCGCCGGCGATGGCTGGATTCAGTTGGGGGAATAGTTTACGCCGCCGACACACAAAAAGTCCCGAACTCAATCGCGAGTTCGGGACTTTTTTTTATCCACGTAGGTGATTGCGCCTAACTTTCCAACGCAAGCGTCAACACATCGTCGTTGGTGCGCACGAACTTGAAACTCATTCCGGCCACATACTCCGGCTTGATCTCCGATATATCCTTGCGGTTGTCTTCGCTCAGGATTATCTCCGTAACTCCGGCGCGCTTGGCGGCGAGAATCTTTTCGCGAATTCCGCCCACAGGCATGACCCGGCCGCGCAGGGTGGTCTCGCCGGTCATGGCGATGCGCTCGCGCACTCTGCGGCCTGTGTAGCTCGACACTATGGAGGTGACCATCGTGATGCCCGCGCTGGGGCCGTCCTTGGGTATCGCGCCCTCGGGGACGTGGACGTTGATGTCCATCGTCTTGAACCGTTCGGGGTCGATGCCGAGCTCTTCGTAGTGAGCCTTGGTCCATTCGAGGGCTATGGTGGCCGACTCCTTCATCACCTCGCCCAAGTTGCCCGTCAGGTGCAGCTCGCCTTTGCCGGGGGTGAGCACGCTCTCTATATAAAGTATGTCGCCGCCCACTTGGGTCCAGGCGAGACCGGTCACGACGCCCACAAGGCCGCCGACCTCATACTCGTCGCGCGAGTATTTGGGCACGCCCAAAATTTTTTCGACATCCTCGGGCGTGACCACGGGCGCGAACTCCTCGCCGAAGCCCAATTGACGGGCGCGGTAGCGGGCGATCTTGGCTATGTGCTTATCTAACAGGCGCACCCCCGACTCGCGGGTGTACTCGGAGATCATCTTTTCCAGCGACTCTTCGGGAATTTCCATCTTGTCGTCCGGAATTCCGTGTGCGGCGCGCTGTTTGGCCAGCAGATGCTCGCCGGCGATGCGCACTTTCTCTTCGAGAAGATAGCCCGGAATGTCGATCATCTCCATGCGATCCCTCAGGGCGGAGTTGATGGCCGACACGTCGTTGGCCGTGGCGATGAAGAGCACCTTCGACAGGTCGTACTCCACATCCAGGTAGTTGTCGTGGAAGGTGGTGTTCTGCTCCGGATCGAGCACCTCCAACAGAGCCGACGAAGGGTCGCCGTGGTTGCCGCGCCCCACCTTGTCCACCTCGTCCAAAATAATGACGGGGTTGGACGAGCCCGCCCGCTTGATGGTTTGGATAACCCGCCCGGGCATGGCGCCGATGTAGGTGCGACGGTGACCGCGAATTTCGGCCTCGTCGTGCAGACCGCCGAGCGAAATGCGCCCGAACTTGCGCCCCAGAGCCTCGGCCACACTCTTGCCGAGCGAGGTCTTGCCCACTCCCGGAGGGCCGTAAAGACACAGTATCGGCGATTTGAGGTCGCCCTTGAGTTTTATCACGGCGAGGTGCTCCAGAATCCTGTCTTTTACCTCTTCGAGGCCGAAGTGGTCTTTGTCCAACTGTTCGCGCGCGCGGCCCAGGTCGAGGTTGTCCTCGGTGGTCTCGCCCCACGGCAGATCGAGCAGCACCTGCAAGTATGTGGTCTGCACCGAGTATTCGCCCACGGCGGGGTTGAGGCGGTCGAGGCGCGTGAGCTCCTTTTCGAACATCTCGGCCATCTCGCGGCTCCACTTTTTGGTTTTGGCACGCTCTCGCATCTTCTCTATCTCGTCCGACGCGCCTTCGCCCAACTCGTCCTGAATGGTGGATATCTGCTGACGCAGAAAGTACTCCTTCTGCTGTTTGTCCAACTCTTGGCGCACCTTGCCCTGGATGTTGTTTTTGAGCTCCACCAGCTGCTGCTCGCTGAGTAGGATTTCGAGCAGCCGACGCGCGCGCGCCAAAAGCCCCGGAGCCTCCAAAAGGGTCTGTTTGTCGGCGTCCTTTATGTCGAAGTTGGTGCACACGAAGTTGATGATGCCCCTTCGCGAGTCGATGTTCTTGATGGCGAAGGCCGCCTCCTTGGGCATGCCGGGCGAGATGTTGATTATCTCCAGGGCTATGTCGCGGATCGAGTCGACCAGGGCGTTGAATTCGGCGTTGTTCTTGTCGGGCACCGAGTCGCGGATGGGCAGCACCGTGGCTCTCAGGTAGGGCTCCGAGGTGACGTAGTCCACTATCTCGATCTTCTGCACGCCGTGGAGGATGACCGTCAGGTTGCCGCCCGGCATTTCGAGTATTTTGAGAATCTTGGCCGCCGTGCCCACGCCGTGCAGATCCTTGGGCGAGGGGTCGTCGTGGCCGTGCTCCTTCTGAAGCACCGCCCCTAAGAATCCGTTGGATTGACCCACGTCGTGCACCAGCCTCATCGACTTCTCGCGGCCCACCGTGATGGGGGTGATCGAGCCGGGAAAAAGCACCGACGAACGGAGGGTGAGGATCGGCAGCGTGCCGGGGATCTTCACGTCCGCCAGCGTGTCGTCGTCGCCCGACACGATGGGAATCACCTGATGGCGACCGTCGAACAGGTCTTCCGCTCCGGAGAGCTCCTCAACCACTATTTTATGTCTTCTGCTCATTTTGAATCGGATCAAATTGGGAAAGGCAAAGCTACGAAAATTTAGCCGTACAAAAAAATTTCGCGCGGGGCGCGGGGGTTTTGCAGAAAAAATTCGTACTTTCGCGGCGAGTTTCCCGGCGACTTTAAGAATTTTGTTTAACTTACTTAACTTAAAGTAAAATGAAAAAGGTATTACATTTCGCGGCGATGATATTCGCCGTGGCCGCCGTGAGCGGATGCGTTGCCGATTACAGCGCGCCGGAAGCTCCCGATCTCGAAACGAGGGGCGGCAAATCCTCCGACAGCTCCATCACCACCGCCGACCGCAAGGCCGCGGTAGAGGTGCGCGAGACCCGCTCGGACCGCAAAAACGCCTCGGGCCCCAAAATCACATCCAACTGTCAGAGCGACGAGTTTCCGGGCATGCTGTTCATTTGGGACAGCAAACATAAGGACAACGGCTATCTGAAGGTAGAGTCGTGGGTGTTCGAAAAGTTCGAGAACTTCACCCTCACCTCTAAGGAGTCCAACAACTACTGGGACTTCAAGATCGAAATCAAACCGGGTCAGAAGCCGACCAAAGAGGGCTACTACGTCTATTTTATCCCCAAAGTTTGCGGCAACAAGAAGATTAACATGGTGTTCGTCGGCGACTTCTGCAAAAAGCAGCCCGTCGAGACCGAGCCCGCATTGGTCGAATACACCGCCACCGTGCTCAGCGGCGTCGACTTCGGGGTGCCCGTGACCGACGTCACCGAGTCGGGGATCTCTTTTCAGGAGCATTGGAACAGCGGCATAACAAGAACGGACTACTCGTTCGACGCCATAGCCGAGGCCGCAGGAAAGAACAACCCCTCGTGGGCGTGGAACGACGAGCATCCGCTGGACGGAGGCTTCACGGGCGAAACGGTGGAATTTAGCGCCACGTTCAACGTAGAGGGAGAGACCATCACCGGTTCCGAGGTGCTCTTCGCCGCCGACAACGCCGTCGCCGTATGGATCAACGACGTGCTGGTCGGGTTCACTCCCGCCACCGGACTGAATGACAAGGGCGACATTTTCGTTCTCAACGGCTCTATGAATCAGGGCGGTTTCGGCTGGGGCGATGTCTATGTGGCTGACGCGACCACTCTCGGAACGGCGATCGTTACCGGAGAGAACACCCTTCGCGTTTTGGCAAGGAATGCTGCAAATGCTAAGGCTTATCCGGATCTCGATCTTGAAAATATTGACGAAGGCAGGCTTTTATACAGCGACACCAACAACGCAGGCGGCGTGCTGTTCGCCCTCGCGGTAGACTCTGAAACCGTGACCGAAGGCGCCGTGCAGCCCGAAAAACCGGGTTGCGACAAGCCCGGCAGGCCCGACTGCGACAACGACCGCAACGATTGTGACCGCGATCGTGACTGCGATCGCCGTGACTGTGACCGCTGCGACCGCGACCGGAACGGCTGCGACAGGGATCGCGACTGTGATCGCCGCGACTGCGACCGTCACCATGACCGCGATCGCCACGATAACGACCGCGATAAGGACTGCGGCCGCGACGACCGCCACAACTGCAACGGACACGACCGCTACGGCTGCAACGACTCCCGCAACAACTGCGACCGCTACGATCGCGACGACAACAACGGCCGCTACAACGACCGCAACGATGGTCGGGGCGACAATGACGACAAGAAAGACAACGGCAAGAACGACAACGACCGCGATGACAACCGTAATGATCGCAACGACAACGACCGCAACGATGGTCGGGGCGACAATGATCGGAACGACAACGACCGGAACGACAACGGCAAGAACAACGGTCGCAACGACAAGAATGACAAAAACGACCGCAACCGGAGGTAATCGTTTCGGACGCGCTTAGCGTTATATTGGGAAAAGCCGGGGAGAATCTCCGGCTTTTTTCGCACACGACGGTGCGACAACCCGCCGATTATGTTGTATCTTTGCCTCTCAAAACGGACACGCAAAACGGACACGCAAAACAACAAGCACGCACAATAACGGACACGCATTATGAAGAGCGCAGAGAAATATCTCCCCGGTGAGATCGAGGGCAAATGGTATGAGCACTGGGATTCGAAAGGATTTTTCCACTCCGAACCCGAGTCGGGGCCCAATGCCCGCCAGCCCTACACGATGGTCATCCCGCCGCCCAACGTGACGGGCATCCTCCACATGGGCCACATTCTGAACAACACGCTTCAGGACGTGCTGGTCCGTCGAGCGCGTATGATGGGCAAAAACGCCTGTTGGGTGCCCGGAACCGACCACGCATCCATCGCCACCGAAGCGAAAGTGGTGGCGAAGTTGGCCGCCGCGGGCATTTCGAAGAACGACCTGACCCGCGAGGAGTTTCTGAAGCACGCCTGGGAGTGGAAGGAGGAGCATGGCGGGATGATACTCCGTCAGCTGCGCAAGTTGGGCGCATCGTGCGACTGGCGGCGGACCAAGTTCACGATGGACGCCGACATGAGCGAAAGTGTTGTCAAGACGTTCGTACGGCTGCACGAAAAGGGGCTCATCTATCGCGGCGTTCGCATGGTCAACTGGGATCCCGCCGCCCAAACGGCTCTGAGCGACGAGGAGGTTGTGCACCGCGAACAGCAGGGCAAGCTGTACTATCTGCGCTACGTGGTGGAAGGCTCCTCCGACGGCGAGGCCGTGATAGTGGCCACCACCCGCCCCGAGACTATTTTGGGCGACGTGGCGGTGTGCGTCAATCCGGCCGACCCCCGCTATGCCGCTTTGAGGGGCCGCCGGGTGACGGTGCCGTTGGTGGGTCGCAGCGTGCCCGTCATCGAGGACGACTACGTGGACGTGGAGTTCGGCACGGGGGCGCTCAAGATTACCCCGGCGCACGACGTGAACGACTTCGCCATCGGCGAAAAGTTCGGCCTCGAAGCGATAGACATCTTCAACCCCGACGGCACGATCAACGACCGCGTGGGGATGTATGTGGGAGAAGACAGGTTTGCGGTGCGCGAAAAGATCGCCGGGGAGTTGGCCGCCGCCGGGCTGATGCATAAGGCGGAGGACTACACCAACAAGGTGGGATTTTCGGAGCGCACGGGGGCTGCCATCGAGCCCAAACTGTCGATGCAGTGGTTCGTGCGCATGGAGTCTTTGGCCGAGCCCGCCCTTAAGGTGGTGATGGACGACACGGTGCGTTTCGTGCCCGCGAAATATAAGAACACCTACAACCACTGGATGAGCGGCATCAAGGATTGGTGTATCTCTCGCCAACTGTGGTGGGGGCAGCGCATACCCGCATATTTTCTGCCGGGCGGAGGTTTTGTGGTGGCCGAAACCGCTTCGCGCGCGCTTGAGTTGGCGCGCGTGCAAGCGAAAAACGACGCTTTGCAACTCTCCGACCTGCGTCAGGACGAAGACGTTCTCGACACCTGGTTCAGCTCGTGGCTCTGGCCTATTTCGGTGTTCGACGGCGTGCGCAATCCCGACAACGCCGACATAAACTACTACTATCCCACGGCCGATCTCGTGACTGGGCCCGACATCATCTTCTTTTGGGTGGCGCGCATGATCATGGCCGGACTCGACCTGCGTGGCCGGGTGCCCTTCGGAGCGGTCTATTTCACGGGTCTGGTGCGCGACAAGCAGGGGCGCAAGATGTCCAAGCAGCTGGGCAACTCGCCCGATGCGCTGGAACTGATAGAAAAGTACGGTGCCGACGGGGTGCGGATGGGCATGATGCTTTCCACTTCGGCGGGCAACGACGTGATGTTCGACGAGGCGATGTGCGAACAGGGGCGGAACTTCGGCAACAAGATTTGGAACGCGTGGCGGTTGGTGGAGATGTGGCGCGATGCGGCAAATGAAAAATGTGAGGCGGCCGCAACTTCGGATAGCGACGGGCGATCGGCGCCGCAACCCGAACACTCGCGCCTGGCGGGAGAGTGGTTCGAGGCGGCTTTGTCGCGCACGTTGACCGACATCGAGGCAGACTTCGCCGAGTACCGCATTTCGGACGCGCTGATGAAGGCCTACAAGCTGTTTTGGGACGACTTTTCGGGCTGGTATCTCGAAATAGTGAAGCCGGCGTACGGAGCTGCGATCGACAACGCCACCCTGACCGAAGCCGTCGGGTTTTTCGAGCGACTGTTGCAGTTGCTCCATCCGTTCATTCCGTTCGTCACCGAGGAGTTGTGGCACTGCACGCGCGAACGAGGCGAAAATGATTGCGTGACCGTAAGCCGGATGCCTGCGGTCTCCGCGTCGCAGCCTGAACTTTTGGCGCGGTTCGACCTTATGCGCGAGGCGGTGACGGCGATTCGGGCGGTGAGGCGCGCGCGAAATATACCCATGCGCGACGCGCTGGAGCTCAAGGTGGTGGCCGACGAAAACTATCCGACCGAGTTCGCGCCCGTGTTGGCGAAAATGGCGGGACTCGGGTCGATCGACGCGGTTGCGGAGAAGAACTCCGACTGGGAGGCGTTTATGGTCAAAACCACCCGCTACTTCGTGCCCGTGGGCGAGCGCATCGACCGCGAGGCCGAACTTGCCAAACTGCGCGAGGAGCTCACCTACCAGCAGCAGTTCCTTGCCATGGTGATGAAAAAACTCTCCAACGAACGGTTCGTGGCTTCGGCTCCCGCCGCCGTGGTCGCGACGGAGCAGGCCAAGCGCACCGACGCCGAGGCTCGAATAGCGGCTCTGGGCGAGCGCATTGCCGAGATGGAGCGCTGATATATGACAACACGGTAAAACGAACGAGAGGCGACCTTTTTAGGGGTCGCCTCTCGTTCGTAGATATGCCCCGAAAAGTTACTCGGCCGCGCTCATCGACTCGAACAGGGCGTTGTACTTCTCGTATTTTTGGTTCATCGCCTCGTCGTCCCTCAGGCGGAAGGTGAGGTTCTTGATGAGTTCCACGGTGGCGATCTCCGACGGGGTTATGGAGTATGCCTTTTCGAGCGCGGGAAGCGCGCTTGCAAAGACTGCGTTCACCTCCGCCAGGGCGCTCTGGTACTGGTCGCGGCTGGTTATGGCCATGTTGCCGAGTTCGGCGTTCATGGCGTCTCCCTTGCGGACGATGTAGAGACCCTCCAAGTAGTTCGACAGGAAGTCTTCGGGAACGATCGCCACAGCCTTGCGGATAGACGCTATGGCGTTATCCACCTGGTTGAGCTTGTCGTAGATGCGCGCCAGACCCTGATAGAGATTCGCGTTGTCGGGGTTTTGGGCGATAGCCTCCTCCACCATCGGGATCATGCCGGTGGGGTCGCCCTCGTTCTCGGCGTAGTAGCGCAACAGCATGTCGATGATGTCCTCGTTGGCGGGATAGATGGCCACGGCCTTTTTCAACACCTCCAGCGACTCCTCTTTGCGGTCCAGGTTGTAGAGCGCAAGGAATTTGAGGCGGTAGGTTTCGCCGTCCGCCTCGTAACCCGTTTCGATGGCGCGGTCGAGGTCGGCGATGGCGTTCTCGTAATCGCCGCCGAACACGCCCGTCATCCCGGCGTAGAACAGGGCTATGGTGTCGAGCCTATTCACCGCCGGATGCACGCTCGCGCGGTATGCCCTGCGGAAATCGGCGGAGGCTTCGAGGTGTTTACTCAGCGAGAAGTGCGCTCCGCCGTTCTCCATACCTCTGATGCGGATGTTCTCCATTCCGTCGGCGACCTTGCGGGCGCTTTTGGCATCCATCGTGTAGGCGTGGTCGTAGGCGTCGTAGGCGTTGTCCAGAGCGGCCGGGTCGACTACCGTGGTGGGCAAAAAGAACTGCACCTGACCCCCGGAGACCCAGGCGGTGAAGTGCTCATAGGGGTAGACGGTGACCGTTGCGCCGCCCATCTCCTCCTGCCGGGTGGTGGTCTGGCCGAAGGTGGCCTTGAGCGTCTCTTCGCTCAAGGTCGAGTAGAGGCCGTTCACCGGCATCCTTTCGGCCTCCAGAAAGGCGTCGCCCAACTTGATCCATGTGGCCGATTTGGCGCCCTTCTTCGCGTCGGCGGTCTCCGCCTTCGACTTTTCGATGGCGGCTTTCAGCTTTTCGGCGTTGACGGCCTTGACGGAGAGCGGAAGGGCCCCCATGTCCTGTGCACGGAGTGCCGGAGCGGCGACAAGGGCGGCTCCCAAGAGTGCGAAAAATAGTTTTTTCATAAAGATATCTGGTTTATTGTTATGTTTAATGTGTTTCGATATTTATATATATAAAGCTCAAAACAACTTCATTTATTGCTCCACGACAGGTGAAACACCATTTACCGCGGACGAATTGCCCCCCTCGGAGATTGTCGAGCCCTCTTCGGAGATTGCAGCCTCCTCGTCTTCGGTGCGCGGAACGGCCACCACCGACGCGATGGAGTCGCCCTCGCGCAGGTTGATGATGCGAACCCCCTGCGTGGCGCGGCCGGCCAGACGGATGCCGCTTATCGCCGTGCGGATGACTATGCCGCTGCGGTTGATGATCATCAGGTCGTCTTCCTCGCTCACCGCCTGCACGGAGATCAGTTTGCCGGTCTTTTCGGTGATGTTGATAGTCTTCACCCCCTTGCCGCCGCGGTTGGTGACGCGGTAGACCGCCTCGCCGTCCTCGTCGTTCAACAGGGTGCGCTTGCCGTAGCCGTTTTCGCTCAACACCATCACGCTCTGGTTGCTGTAGGGCTCGATGCAGATCATGCCCACCACCTCTTCGCCTTTTTCGAGCGAAATGCCGCGAACCCCGGCGCCAACGCGGCCGATGGGGCGCACGGTGCTCTCGTTGAATCGGATGGCCTTGCCGGCGTTGGAGGCTATCATCACCTCGGCCTTGCCGCTGGTGAGCTTCACCTCCAACAGCTGGTCGCTCTCGCGGATGACGATGGCGTTGACCCCGTTTTGGCGGACGTTGGAGTAGGCCTTCAACAGCGTCTTTTTGATGACCCCTTCGCGCGTGGCCATCACGATGTAGTTGTTCTCTATGTACTCCGCGTCGTCGAGGCGTTTGACGTTGATATAGGCGCGGACTTTGTCGTCCGGATCTATCTGGATAAGGTTTTGGATCGCGCGACCCTTCGAGGCGCGGGCTCCTTCGGGAATGTTGTATACCTTCAGCCAATAGCACCTGCCCTTTTCGGTGAAGAGCATCATCGTGTTGTGCATTGTGGCGACGTAGAGGTGCTCGATGAAATCTTCGTCGCGGGTGGCGCTGCCCTTCGCCCCGATGCCGCCGCGAGCCTGGGTGCGGTATTCGGTGAGCGGGGTACGCTTGATGTAGCCCATGCGCGAGATGGTGATCACCATCTCCTCGTCGGCGAAGAAATCCTCGGGGTTGAACTCCTCCGAAGAGTAGATTATCTCCGTCCGGCGCGGGTCGCCATATTTTTGTTTTATCTCCAGCAACTCATCTTTAATGACGCCGTACTGTTCGGCCTCGCTGCCCAAAATTTCGTTGAAGCGGGCTATGCGGCGCACCAGTTCGTCGTGTTCGTCCTGCAACTTGCCGCGCTCAAGGCCTGTCAAGGCGCGCAGGCGCATATTGACGATCTCGGTGGACTGAATCTCGCTCAGGCCGAACCGTTCCTGCAAGCGCGTCTTGGCCATTTCGGTGTTCTCCGAGCCGCGAATGATGGAGATTACCTCGTCGATGTTGTCCTGAGCGATCAGCAACCCGTTGACTATGTGCAGGCGCTCCTCGGCCTTTCGCAGGTCGAACCGCGTGCGGCGAACCACCACCTCGTGGCGGTGACGGACGAACTCGCGGATCATGTCGCGAAGGTTGAGCAGTTCAGGACGGCCGTTCACCAGCGCGATGTTGTTGACCGCGAACGACTTCTGCATCTCGGTCATCTTGTATAGCGTGTTGAGCACCACGCTCGCAACCGCGTCGTTTTTCAAGATAATCACGATGCGCATACCCTTGCGGTCGCTCTCGTCGTTGACGTAGGATATGCCCTCGATCTTCTTTTCGTTGATCAGGTCGGCGATCTTTTTGATCATCTCGGCCTTGTTGACTTGATAGGGGATCTCGGTGATGACGATCATCTCGCGACCGCTGGCGGTGTGCTCTATGTCGGTCTTGGCTCGCATCATCACCCTGCCGCGACCCGTTTCCAAAGCTTCGCGCACCCCTTCGTAACCGTATATTATGCCGCCGGTGGGGAAGTCGGGTCCCTTGACGTGCTCCAACAGGCCGCTGGTCTCGATCTCGGGATTTTCGATATATGCCACGCAGGCGTCAACCACCTCGCCCAGGTTGTGGGGAGCCATGTTGGTGGCCATACCGACAGCGATACCCGAAGCGCCGTTGACAAGCAGCAGCGGTACGCGAGTGGGCAGCACCGTCGGCTCGTTGAGCGTGTCGTCGAAGTTGAGGGTGAAGTCGATAGTGTCCTTGTCGATGTCCGACATCACCTCGTCGGCGATTTTTCGCATCCTCGCCTCGGTGTAACGCATAGCCGCGGGAGGGTCGTTGTCGAGCGAACCGAAGTTACCCTGACCGTCGACCAGCGGGTAGCGGAGGCTCCAATCCTGGGCCATGCGCACCATGGCGTCGTACACCGAGCCGTCGCCGTGGGGGTGGAATTTACCCAACACGTCCCCCACGATACGCGCCGATTTGCGGTGCGGCTTGTCGGAGTACAACCCCAACTCGTTCGACATATCGTAGAGTATGCGCCTGTGCACCGGCTTGAGCCCGTCGCGAACGTCGGGCAGGGCGCGCGACACTATCACCGACATCGAGTAGTCGATGTAGGCGCTCTTCATCTGGTCGGTGATGTTGACCTCCACTATTTTGCCGCCGCCGGCAAGCTGGTCGCCCGCGCTCACGCCGCCGTTTTCGTTCGTTTCGAGGACGTCGCCCTCTTTTTCGGGAGTGCCGTCTATTCTTTCGTCTGCCATATTTTCGAGTTGAAATAACCTCCAAAAATAGGCATTTTTGCTCATTTAAGCAAAAAGAGGGTCGAAAATAACATAGTTCGAAATAAAACCCGGTCGTTTTTTCGCTTTTACGGCTCTTTTCGGGCGATTTGGCGGCGTCTACTGTCAGATGCGACTCCCCCGCGCGTCGATAAAGAAACTTTCGCCGCCGACCGACACCAGAGCCAGCCCCTCAGCGAACGACGAGGCTTCGTCGTAGGCGCACGGAATGGCCAGGCGGCCGGTCACGTCGACGAATCCGCATCGGCCGCCCCGTTCGGCCAGCAGCATCCCCTCCGAGCACTCGCCCAGCCAGTCGTAACCCTCCTCCGTCAACCTGACGCCGCCGCGGTCGTGCAAAAACCACATCCCCTCCCTCATAGCCGCCGCCACGCCCCAGTAGTCGTCCCACACAAGCTCCTCGTACACAGGCTCAAGGACGGTGCGACCGGAAGGGTCGATCAGCCCTTTGCCCAGGCGCGTCTCCACCTCGGCCCTCTCGCCCCGGAAAGGCGAGGCGGCCCTGTACACCGCGTCGATCACGGCTTGCCCCCTACCGTCCACATACATCCATCCGCCGCCGTCCCTAACGAGACGCACCTTATCTCCGCCGAAATCGTATCCCGCCTTTTCGCCCGCCTTCTCCGCCGCGTCGTGCAACATTCGGAACACGCGGTCGGTCTGGTCGCTCGCCGAAAATCCGGTCAAAGACATCTCCCCTCCGGGCGAAACCAAAAGCCGCCCAACGGTGACGCCGCCCCTTCCCGCCTCGCGCGCCCACTCCGTCAGATCCTCGAACGAGCGCAGGGCGGCGGCCAAAGCCTCGCCGTCGCGCCTTGCGGCGGCCTTTTCCAGAAATTCGGCCAACGGCACTCCGACGGGGGTGGCGCGCGCGAGAACATCCATCTCGAAAGCCTCGCCGGCCTCGTCGAACAGCACCACTTCGCCCCGCAGCAGACGCCACTCCGTAAAAAATCTGCTGCCCAGTCCGCGATCCCTGTCTCCGATAGTCCAAAGACGAAGCAGAGCCTCCTCGTCGCGGTGCAAAGGGCAGCGCAGAGTGTGGCGCACGTTGTCGGCCGTCACCTGAAAATCGACCAAGCCATGGCCCGGCATGGTGAAGACGGGCATGCCGGTCTCGTCCGGAACGGCTCTCAGTCGCTCGAATGTGCGAAAACGCCCGTCGTCGCTACCGAAGGCTTCGATATACTGCGAGATGGTTAGGGTCATAGCATTATGGAATTTACGGATCCTATGTTCATCATGGCGGCCAACTGGCCGATGTGGCTGCCCCAGGCCATTGCGCGGAACGGGGCGGCGGCTCCGGGGCGGGCGGAGAGAATGGCGTCGTGGTAACTTTCGGGCATCTCGCTCGACATGTCCCACAGCAGGCGCGAGTATCGGTGATCGGGAAGTTCGTCCAAGCGGGAGGGGAAGATCACGGGCGTCCCGTCGCCGCCGCGGGCGAGGTGGATGTTGATCAACAGGGCGGCTCCGTTTTTGGTGCCGGCGCGGCGGATGCGCTCGGCTATGGCGCGGATCTCGTCGTCGGAACCGTCGGAGGCCTCGCCGTCGGTTATGTTTATCACGGTGGGGGGATAGCTGTTGGCGTTCTTGCGGCGGCGGCACCACCACTCGACCAGCGACGCCCCTTCGCGAAGGGCGGCGCACATGGGGGTCACTCCGGCGGCCTTTTCGCGGATCCACATGTTTTGCTCCGTCACCGCCACCACGCTCCGTCCCGAGGGGAGCACCCTTTCGCGGGCGATCTTTTCGCGCCGCACGCCCGAAGCCACCAATCGCGACGGAGTGGTGAATTCGCCGTAGGGCGACACGAGGTAGTTGATCCCGTCGCCCGAGTAGCCCAGCATGGCGATGTCGTAGTAGTCCAGGGTGCCGCCCTCGCGGCGGGCGCGGAAAACGAGTTCGTCGATAAAGGTGTTTGCCACGAGGGTCACGGCGCGGGCTTTGGTCATTTCGGCGCCGCCCCAGGCGATCCTCTCCCTCATCGAGCACGAACGGTCGATGAGCACGACGAAAGCCGTCGGGTGAAGTCGGGTTATCGGTGCGTTATACATTTTTGGGTCGAGTGTCGGGTCGGTGGCTGCTTTGGGGGTCGGTCTTTTGTCGCTTCGGGTCGAGGGGTTGGCGGTCGGCAAAGGGGACGATGTTTCGTTGCAAACGGCGCCCAAACCTCGGGCGCGAGCTAAGCGCTGTCAAAAGTACGAAACGGCGCGAAATAAAGCAAATTTTCCGGAGCCGTTCTTTCCAAAGCGTGGCGATATTTTCGATTACGCGATTATTACGGCGTGTCAGCACAAGCGTTCACTTCCGCTTTTTTGCTCTTTTTGCCACCTGCTTCGCCGATTTTTCTTGCAATATGTCCAATATTACTGCAAAAAAGCGGCTTGCAGGAGACAAAAATAGCTACAAAATCAAAAATAACCGCTTATGCTAACCCGCCGTAGGCGCCGCCGCCGCTCAAATGGAGACTATCGGCCCGTCGGAGAGGCGTCGACGGGCGCACAGTCCCGGCTCGGCGGCTATCGCGTGGAGGTTGGCCGACAACAGCGCCATCGGATAGTCGTCTATCGTTTTGTCGAAACGCACATCGCCGGAATGAGCCCCGCCGTGATGCCCCTTGTCGAAAAGAGCCTCTTCGGGACGCCGTGTCGCGCGCCGCGGGTCGCACCATCCGGGAGTGCCAAATTCGACGGCTTTGGCTCCGTCGAGCGCCGGGATCCACATCGCGTCGCAGTCTATCAACACAAGCCGGTCGTCGAGCCCCACCACGATGTTCTCCGGCTTAAGGTCGCCGTGGGCCCACTCCTCCGTTCGAAGCCGTCCGCAAAGGTCGTCGAACGCGTCGGCAAGTATTAGCAGGCGCGGCCGGTCTTTGGTTCGTGCGGCCGTCGCCACGGCTCCGTCGAGCGTCGTCCCCCGGGCCCACTCGCCCTCCACTACGTCGATCCATCCCGCCTCGCCGGACAGGGTATGGACATAGAGTTCGTCCGGCAGCAGTCTCACCCGGGGCAGAAGCGGCGAGGGCGAACGCTCGACATAGTCGTAGATGGTGCGCAAATGGGGATTGGGACGGACGTAACACTTCAGTAGCCGCAGTTTCGCTTCGCCGTCGAAACGCCCCTCGTCCGCCGCCCTATATGTGAAGACGACCGCGCTGTTGCCGACGCGCAGGATCGGCTCGCCGTAGATGTCGCGTTCGACGGCCACGCCCATGAGGGTGCGTAAGATACCTTCGGGGTTCTCCAGCGCGTTTATATAATCTGTGACGGAGGGTCGCAGCATAGTCGGGTCATATGATGAACGACACCTCGCGGAAGAGGAAGCTTTTCGCCGTGCCGTCGGGGTGGTCTATCGTCAGCTCGCCGCCGGGGCCCACGCCGCGGATGGTGCCGACAAACTCTCCGCCATCGGGCAACGCAAAACGCGCCGGGGTGTCGAGACGGTAAATTTTCGCGTGATAGTCGGCGAGGATGGTTGCGCGTCCGCCGCCCTTCAAGCATTCCACACGCTCCATCAGCCGCCCGTAAAACCGCTCCAGCACTTCGCGACGATCCAGCACCTCGCGACGCTCCAGCACTTCGCGCCTGTCCAACGCGCACTCCGGTTCGCGCGCCATCGACCGCTCCAGTTCCAACGCCATCGAGGTGGGGTTGGGCAGCCATGGTTCGAACTCCCTCTGATTGACGTTGATGCCCACTCCGACGCCGCTGCGGGAGAGCATCCCTCCGAGGCCGAGCGAGTGGTCGATCAACACCCCCGTGATCTTGCGGTCGCCCACGTAGATGTCGTTCGTCCATTTGATGCGGGCGTCGATGCCGTAGTCCGAAAAAGTGTCGGTCAGAGCCAACGCCACCGTCTGAAGCAGCAAAAACTGCTCCGTGACGCGCAAAAACGAGCTGTCCAACACCACGCTGAACATCAGGTTTTCGCCCGCCGTCGAGCTCCACCGGTTGCCCCTCTGACCGCGCCCGGCGGTCTGGAAGTCCGCCGCCACCACGTCGCCGTGAACATATTTCGGGTCGCGCGCCTCGTCTATGGTCGAGGTCAATTCGTCGAAAAAATAGAACATAAAACAAAGGTAGCAAAAATTCACTACCTTTGACTACGTCTTAGGTTAGGATGCGCCTCGGCAATGCAAATTTATTTGCATTGCGCTCGGCTTTCACTACCTTTGTACAATCAACCCGCACACCATAAAAAACTAACGAAATATGAACAGACTTTTCACCCTCGCGTTGGTCGGCACGATAGCCGCCGGATGCGGACAGAACGCTAAAAACAAGATCACGATGTTGCCATATCCCGATACGCAGAGGGGCGACGTGGTGGAGAACTACCACGGCACCGAAGTGGCCGACCCCTACCGCTGGTTGGAAGACGCCGACAGCGCCGAAACCGCCGCCTGGGTCGCCGCACAAAACGAAGTGACGTTCGACTACCTGTCGCAGATCCCGTTCCGCGACGCGGTGCGCGACCGCCTGACACAACTTTGGAACTATCCCAAAACCGGCATTCCCGAGAAGGTGGGCGAGTGGTACTTCGTGTCGCGCAACGACGGCCTGCAAAATCAGAGCGTCATCTATCGCCAAAAGGGTCTGGACGGCGCGCCCGAGCTGTTTCTCGATCCCAACACCTTGTCGGCCGACGGCACGGTGGCGCTGGGCGAGGTGTCGTTCTCTCGCGACGACCGCTACATGGCATACGCCGTGGCCGCGGCCGGATCGGACTGGGTCAAGATCCACGTTCGCGACGTGAACACCGGCCTCGACACCGAGGATGTGGTCGAATGGGTGAAATTCTCCGGCGCGGTGTGGGCTCCCGACTCCAAGGGATTCTATTACAGCTGTTACGAGGCGCCCAAGGACGGCAACATATTCTCGGCGCAGAACCGCCATCAGATGGTCTACTACCATGCGCTGGGAACGCCCCAGAGCGAGGACGTGCGCATCTATCGCGACGACAAAAACCCGCTGCGCTACTTCCACGCCGCAACCAGCCACGACGGCCGCTACATCTTCGTCGACGGGTCGGAGGGCACCAGCGGCACCGAAATGCTCTACCGCGCCGCCGACCAGAAAGAGTTCCGCGTGCTCTTCCCGGGCTTCGAGTACGACTATATTTTGGTGCACGCCGAGGGCGACACGGCCTGGTTTTTGACCAACGACGGAGCGCCCAACTTCCGCCTCGCCAGCATCGACCTGGCCGACCCGACCGACGGCCTGCAAAACGTTGTGGCCGAAGATCCCGCCCTGAAGTTAGAGGGAGTGACCATGACGGGCGGATATTTCATCGCCTCGTATCTCGAAAACGCCACGAGCAAGGTGGTGCAGTTCGACATGGCGGGAGCTAAGGTTCGCGACATCGACTTCGGTGCCCTCGGTACGGCGGGCGGCTTCGGCGGCGGCAAAGAGGATACCGAAACCTTCTACGCCCTTGCCACCTACACCGCCCCGACAGCCATCTATCGCTACGACCTTGCGAGCGGCCAGGCCGTGCTGTTCGACCGTCCCGAGGCGGCGTTCAATCCCGACGACTTCGAGGCCAAACAGATATTCTTCACCAGCAAGGACGGCACGCAGGTTCCGATGTTCGTCGTGCATAAAAAAGGCCTGAAGTTGGACGGCAAAAATCCGACCTATCTCTACGGTTACGGCGGCTTCAACATCAGCCTCACCCCCGCATTCTCCCCCACGCGCATCATGTTCATGGAGCAGGGCGGAGTGTGGGTCGACGTCAGCCTGAGGGGTGGCGGCGAGTATGGCGAGGCGTGGCACAAGGGCGGCATGTTGGCCAACAAGCAGAACGTGTTCGACGACTTCATAGGCGCGGCCGAGTGGCTGGTGGACAACAAATACACCTCGCCCGAAAAGTTGGCCATAGCGGGAGGATCGAACGGCGGCCTGTTGGTGGGTGCGGCTATGACCCAGCGCCCCGATCTCTTCGCGGTGGCCCTTCCGGCCGTGGGCGTGATGGATATGTTGCGCTACCACACCTTCACCGTAGGTTGGGGCTGGGCCGTGGAGTATGGCAGCAGCGACAACGCCGAACAATTCGAATACATATATAAATACTCGCCGCTTCACAACCTGCGCGAGGGCGTATGCTATCCGGCGACGATGGTGACCACCGCCGATCACGACGACCGCGTGGTTCCGGCCCACTCGTTCAAGTTCGCGGCCGAGCTTCAGCACGTTCAGGGTTGCGAAAATCCGGCTCTGATCCGCATCGAGACCAACGCCGGCCACGGAGCGGGCAAACCCACCTCGAAGCGCATCGACGAGGCGGCCGACTGCTTCTCGTTCGTGTTCCAGAACACGGTAACCGAGGTTAAGTTCTAATTTCGGGATTGCGGAAATTTTGTTTGAGGTCACAATTCGTGGCCTCAAACAGGTTTTATAAAACAGTAATATGAAGGTATACAAGTTCGGTGGCGCGTCGGTGCGTTCGGCGGAGGGAGTGCGCAACCTGCGCCACATTGTGGAGGACGAGCGAGGCGGTCTGTTCGTCATCGTTTCGGCGATGGGCAAAACCACCAACGCTTTGGAAACCGTGGTCGATCACTTTATGGCGGGTCGGCGCGAGGAGGCTCTGGCCGCCTTCGAGGTGAGCGTGGCCTATCACAACGGCATAGTCGAAGAGTTGTTCGGAGGGGCTGACGTGCCTGCTTCCGTGTCTTCTTCCGCGCCTGTTTCCGTGCCCGCTTCAGTGACTGCGCTGTACGACGAGGCGCGCGCCGTTTTGGCGAGCCCGACGCCGGCGGGGAGCGATTTCGAGCGGTGGTACGACCGCATTGTGAGCTACGGCGAACTGCTCTCGACGACCATCGTCTCGGAGTATCTGAACGCCTCGGGCGTGGCCAACCGCTGGGTCGATATGCGCGAGTGTTTCGCCACCGACGACAGGTTCAAATACGCCTCGGTCGACATGGAGGCCACGGAGATACGGCTGAAGGCGATCGTGCTGTCGGAGGCTCTTCGCGGCGAGGGCAGTGCAAGCGATACAGGCGGTGCTGGCGATGCGGGCGGCGTGAATGTTTTTGTGGGTCAGGGTTTTATCGGTGCGAGCCCGGCAGGAGAGACCACCACCCTCGGCCGCGAAGGGTCGGACTACTCGGCGGCGGTGGTCGCGTCGGCTTTGGACGCCGAGAGCGTGTCGATATGGAAGGATGTGCCGGGGGTGTTGAACGCCGACCCGAAGATATTTCCGGAGAGCACCTTCATTCCCGAACTCACCTATCTCGACGCCATCGAACTTGCGTTCAGCGGCGCGCAGATAATCCACCCCAAGACCATCAAACCGCTGCAAAACAAAAACATCCCGCTCTACGTGAGGCCGTTCGGCGACAAGCACGCCGTCGGCAGCGTGATTCGCGAAAAGATCGCCGCGCCGGTCGAGGTGCCGATTTTGATACTCAAGCGCGAGCAGGTATTGATGACCATCCGTCCGCGCGACTACTCGTTCGTGCTCGAAGAGAAGATGGGCGACATTTTCGCCGTTTTCGAGCGGTTCGGCATCAAGGCAAATCTGGTGCAGACCTCCGCCGTGAGCATGAGCGTGTCGATCGACCGGACGCGTCATCTGGACGAGTTGGCAGGGGCGTTGGAGGCGGGCGGATTCGCCGTGCGCTACAACGAGGATATGGAGCTGCTCACCGTTCGCGGCTACACCCCCGAGTGTCTCCAGCGCTACGGCCGCGGCCCGGAGGTATACCTCGCCCAGCGCACCCGACGAATACTCCGGATAGTGCGACCCCGGACGGTGTAAATCGGGCAAGCGGAAAACAGGCGCGGGAGGACTCTTTTGAAAGAGTCCTCCCGCGTTATTATACATACTCCCCAACTTCCTCTAAATTACTGCGAAATCTCCACCAACTGCTCGCGGTAGGCGGTCAGGATGCGCGACTTGGACAGGAAGCCCAAATAACGCCCGTCGCGGTCGACCACAGGCAGAGTCCACGTGGCCGTCTCGTCGAAGCGCTTGAGCACCTCCGCCACCTGCTCGTTAGGAAAGATGCGCTCCGGCGGCTGCACCATATAGTGCGTGATGGGGGTGCAGTATTTTTCGGGTTCGAACATATCGACCCTCACGTCGTCCAACTGCACTATGCCAGCCAGCGTACCGTCGGGATCGACCACCGGAAAGACGTTGCGTCGCGCCCGTGAGATCACCCTCACCGCATCGCCCAGAGTGGCCGCGTGGTCGATGGGCAGAAAGTCGGTCTCCATCAGCTTTTCGAGGTTGAGGAACACGAATACCGACTCGTCCTTGTTGTGGGTCAGCAGTTCCCCTCGCTGCCGCAGCTGCTTGGTGTATATCGAGTCGGGGTCGAGCCAGTAGTCGATCACGAACGAAATGGCGGTGGTGATCATCAGCGGAATGAACAGCCCGTAGCCGTTGGATAGTTCGGCGATCAAAAATATCGACGTCAGCGGCGCCTTCATCACCCCCGCCATCACCCCCGCCATGCCGACGAGAGTGAACGAGATCAGCGGCAGCGACATCCCGAAAAAAGTGTTGCATATCAGCGCTATGGCCGCTCCGGTGAACGCCCCCACGAATAGTGACGGAGCGAACGTTCCACCCACACCTCCGGCCGCGTTGGTGGTCGCCGTGGCCACCACCTTGAGGAACAGCGCCGCTACCAAAAACAGTATCACCACCCACGGCACGGCGCGGTACTCATAGAACAGCGAATTCTCGAACAGCGTCTCCATCCGTCCGTGCATCAGCGCGCCGAACGCCTCGTAGCCCTCGCCGTAGAGCGGAGGAAAGACGAACACTAATATCCCCAATATCGCACCTCCGGCGATCCATCGGTACCACATCTTGTCCAACCGGCGGAATCCGCGCGCGACGGCCGAGTTGACCGACGTGAAGTAGTAGGCCACAAGCCCGCACGCCAACCCCAACACCGCGTACATCGGAATATTTGCGATTCGAAAAGTTTCGGGTACGTTGACCGCGATGATGGGGTCGAAGCCGCGCAGTGCGAAGGCCAGTGTCGTCCCCGAAATGGTGGCTAACAACAGCGGCACGATCGACACCGAGGTCATTTCGAACATCAGTATCTCCAGCACGAACACCAGACCCGCGATCGGAGCCTTGAATATAGCCGCCACCGCCGCACCCGCGCCGCAGCCCAACAGAAGCGTGGTCTGCTTGTAGTTGAGTCGCGCGAATCGACCCACGTTGGAGCCTATCGCCGCTCCGGTCAGCACTCTCGGAGCCTCGGGACCCACCGATCCCCCGAAGCCGATAGTGGTGGCGCCACCCACAAGCGAGGTCCACATGTTGTGGGGCTTTATGCGCGAACTCTTTTTGCTCATCGCGTAGAGCACCCGCGTGACGCCCTCCGAAATCTCGTCCTTGACCACGTAACGCACGAACAGCGAGACGATGATGATGCCGACAACCGGATAGGCGAGATAGAGCCATCCCACCTGCCCCGCCTCCATCCAGCCGGTCAGCGCGGTGCGCACGGCGTGGAGCGCGAGCTCGAACAGCCACGTACCCAATCCCGCCAACAGACCCACCACCACGGCCAACACCATCATCACCTGACGGTCGGTCAGCCGGCGCGTCAGGCGCAAAAATCGGCGGTATATTATCTCGTGGCGTTTCATTTTAGTGCGGGCGACATTTGCGGTAAAACTTAAAAACGACGTATTCCCATAATCTCGCGCACCTGGGCGAGGGTTTTAGCCGAACTTTCGCGCGCCTTTTCGGCACCATCGGCGGTCACTCGGCGCAAAAACGCTTCGTCGGCCTTCACCGCCTCGATGCGCTCGCGAATGGGTGCGACAACGGCGACGATATCTTCGGCCAGCTGCTTTTTGAGGTCGCCGTAGCGAATCTCGCAGGCGTTGTAGGAGGCGGCAAAATGTTCCACGGTCGAAGGCGCGGAGACCAACTTCAACAAAGTAAACAAATTGGCAACGGGCTCTGACATGGGTTCCCCCGGCGCGGTGGGCCCGGAGTCCGAAACCGCCCGCATAACCTTTTTGCGAATGTCGGCGTCGCTGTCCGAAAGATACAAGCCGTTACCCTCACTCTTGCCCATCTTGCCGCTGCCGTCCAGACCCGGAACCTTCACAAGTTCGGTGCCGAAGTTATAGGCGGCCGGCTCGGAGAAGTACTCCACTCCGTAGAACGAGTTGAATCGGCGGGCGTAGACGCGAGTCATCTCCAGGTGCTGCTCCTGATCCTTGCCGACGGGAACTTTGTCCGCCTTGTGTTGCAAAATATCGGCCGCCATCAGCACGGGGTAGGTGAGCAGCCCCGCGTTGACGTTGTCGGCGTGCTTGCGAATCTTGTCCTTGAACGAGGCCGTGCGCTCCAACTCCCCGACGGGGGCGTGCATACTCAGCAGCATCGACAGTTCGGCCACCTGCGGCACGTCGCTCTGAACGTAGATGGTCGCGACGGAAGGGTCGAGCCCCGCCGCCAGATACTCGGCCAGCACGTTGCGCACGTTGTCGTGCAGAATCCGCGGGTCGGGATGCGTCGTCAGCGAATGGTAATCCGCAATGAAAAAGAAGCACCGCGCGTCGTGCTGCATCTTTATAAAGTTGCGCAGCGCCCCGAAATAGTTCCCGAGGTGCAACTGCCCCGTCGAGCGTATGCCGCTTACTACCGTGTCCATAAATTAATGAGTTAAGGCGCAAAGGTAGTTACTTTTTTCGTAACTTTGCAGAATATAGGCCGCGCCTCGGCCATCCGAGCGATGGCTCGATGGCGCTCGGCTTGCATTATATTTGCACAATATGAATACCTACTGGAAACTGCTGCGGTTCGGTCGACCGCTCGAAAAATACGCCATTCCGTACTTCTTCTTCACGTTGATATACGTCGTGTTCAACGCGATGAACTTCACACTGGTCATCCCCATACTCTACATCCTTTTCGGCCTGTCCGACACCGCACTCGTAACCCGGATGCCGGAGTTCGCCTTCGAGGCGCAATATCTGCAAGATCTGCTGAGCTACATCATCTACCGCTATTTCGGCACGGTGCCCGACACCAAATCGGTGCTTATGGTGATAGCCGCACTGCTTATGGTCAGCGCGATGGTGAGCAACCTGTTCCGCTACCTGGGGCAATACACGGTGGAAAAGCTGCGCATCAACTCGGTGCGCCGGATGCGAAGCGAGATGTACGACAAGGTGATGTCGCTCAACGTCGGCTACTTCTCCAACGAGAAGAAGGGCGACATAATCTCGAAATTCTCGGCCGACGTCCAGATGGTGCAATCGACCATTTCGAGCACCCTGCACGTCATCTTTCGCGAGCCGTTCACCATAATCTCGTTTTTGGTGGTGATGATAGGCATATCGTGGAAACTAACCCTGTTCGCGGGTGTGTTTCTGCCTCTTGTGGCCTTTGCCATCGGCATCATAGTGAAAAAACTGCGCCGTCCGGCAAAGGCCGCGCAGGACGAATTGGGGCAGATGGTGAGCCAGTTGGACGAATCGCTCTCGGGTATAAAAATCATCAAAAGCTACAACGCCGAGGGCTACTCCAAGAACAAATACGGCGGCATGAACGACCTCTACTCCCGCATAATGCGCTCGATGGCGCGCCGCCAGCAGTTGGCCTCGCCCATCAGCGAATTTTTGGGGATCACGGCCGTCGCGGTGCTGCTCGTTTTCGGATACACGCTCGTGTCGGCCGGAGAGTTGGGGCCCGCCGAATTCATAGGCTACCTGGGCATCTTCTCTCAGATATCGCGCCCGGTGAGGCTGTTCGCCGACGCGTTCGGGGTGATCAACCAGGGCATCGCGGCGGGCGAGAGGGTGTTCGGTCTGTTGGACACTCCCGCCGGTGTGGTCGACCGTCCGGGCGCGGTGGCTTTGGGCGAGTTTCGCGAGGGGATAGAGTTTCGCGACGTGAAGTTCCGCTACGAAGACCGCGAGATAATTCGCGGCGTGAGTTTCGGCGTTCGCAAAGGCGAGACGGTGGCGCTTGTCGGACCCTCGGGCGGTGGGAAATCCACTTTGAGCGATCTGGTGCCGCGATTCTACGATCCGCAGGCGGGGGCTGTTTTGATCGACGGCCGCGACGTTCGCGACTACACGATGGAGAGCGTGCGTGCGCATTTGGGGATGGTGGCGCAGGAGACGGTGCTGTTCAACGACACCATCGAGAACAACATCCGCCTGGGGGCGCCCGACGCCTCGCGCGAGGACGTTATCCGTGCGGCCAAAATAGCCAACGCCCACGACTTTATAATGGAGACCGAGGCGGGCTACGACACGGGCATCGGCGACCGGGGGGTGAAACTTTCGGGTGGCCAACGCCAGCGGCTTTCGATCGCCCGCGCCGTGCTGAAAAATCCCGACATACTTATTCTGGACGAGGCGACTTCGGCCTTGGATACCGAGAGCGAAAAACTTGTGCAGAGTGCTTTAGACTCGCTTTTGCGGGGGCGTACGTCGATTGTGATCGCCCACCGCCTGAGCACGGTGCAGAACGCCGACAGGATAGTGGTCGTCGAGGCGGGGCGGATAGTCGAACAGGGCACCCACGACCAACTTATCGCCCGAAAGGGACTCTACGCCCGCCTTGTGGAGTTGCAAACGGTCGGGGTGGCTGAGAAGTGATTCCGCCGTCGATTGCCTGCCCGTGCTTCCGCCGCGGCCGTTGCCGCCGCCCGCCTTGTGGAGTTGCAAACCGTCGGGGTGGCTGAAAAGTGATTCCGCAGTCGATAGCCTGCCCGTGCTTCCGCAGAGGTCGCAGAGACCGCCGCGGCCGTTGCCGCCGCCCGCCTTGTGGAGTTGCAAACCGTCGGAAACGACAACAATAAAATATCGTGAATGGGACTGTTTTGCCGTAAATACAAATTTTCACCCGAGCGTTATGCCGGAACTTTTCTCGGTGCGCCGGCCGCCGAAACAAACCGTGTGGCGCCAGCGGATGCCGAGACCACCTTTGCGCCTGGGCCGGCCGCGGAGATGGTGTACTGCTTTTGGACGGGCGATAACCCCCTGACCCCTAACAGAGTGGCCTCGCTCGAAACGATGCGCGAGCATCTCGGCGTGGAGGTGAAGCTCATCACTCCCGCCAATTTGGGCGACTATATCCTGCCCGACCATCCGCTCCACCCCGGTTATGAGTTTTTGTCGCTCAACCACCGTTCGGACTACCTCCGCTGCTACTTCATGCACCATCACGGCGGCGGTTACGGCGATGTGAAACGCTATTCGCACCCCTGGAAAGGGGCGTTCGACCGTCTGAACGGCTCCGACAAGTGGGGACTGGGCTATGGCGAGGAGAGCAAACGCGGCGTCGCCCGTGTGGGAGGCGCGATCGGCCAGGACATGAGAAAGCACTGGCGGCTGCTTGTGGGCAACGGTTCGTTCATCTTTCGTCCGCGCACTCCCATGACAGCCGAGTGGTATGGCGAGGTGACGCGCCGCATGGATGGCTACCTCGACGAATTGAGGCGCAATCCGGGCGATATGTGGGGCAAAAACGAGGGCTATCCGATTCCGTGGACGGGAATGCAGGGCGACATTTTCCATCCGTTGAGCCTCAAATACCACGACCGCCTACTGAAAGACGACTCCATCAAACCCTCGTTCAAGGAGTATCGGTAGGGGCGAATCCGTATTTGCGGGCTCGTACAAAAAAAGGGGACGGAATAACATCCGCCCCCTTTCATTTATATAAGGTAATCCTCCCTGATATTGCTCGGATTAGAACCTTGCACCCACGCCGAGCGACAGGCCGATGGAGTTGGCGCCGCCGTCGTTCAATATTTTGCGATAGTAGACGGACGGCTCAAAGAACACATTGTCAGAGACGAACAGGTCGTAGCCGAGCGACACGCCCAACTGGGACAGCAGATCGAGATCTTCAATTTTGGCGCCGTCGAAACCTACGCGTGCGAAGAAGTTGCCCACGGGATAGTAGCGCACGCCCACCCCGAAAGTGAAGGCAGAGATGTCCTCTACGATGCCGGCACCCACGCCCAAATCGACGGCGAATTTGTTTCCGACGAAGTAACCGCCCTGAGCCTGAAGTTCGAAGCTCGTTGCCGAATCTCCGTCGACAAAAGCGTGGTCGAGTTGAAGGTTGGATACGCTGGCGCCGAGGAACCAGTCACCCTTGCTGAAGTTCTGGGCGTTTGCGCCCACTGCGACAAGCAGCACTGCGGCCGCCGAAAGAAACAGTTTTTTCATAATTGATTAAGTTGTTAGTGTTAACAAAAAGTTCGGCAAAGATATGAAAACTTGCCGAACTTTATATATAAAACACTAAAATTTATCTGCCAAACATCAAAAAAAAGCCTACCAGTTCAGAATTTTTCGGAAATCGAACTCCTCAGGGTTCGCCAAGTAGGCGCGGGCGGCCTCGTAGTCCGCGGGGGTGATGTAGTTGAGAATGTTGTCCACTACGCCCTGCACCTTGTCGCCGGCCATGTCGACCATCCGCGGCGGAATCTTGTGGGTCGCAGGATCCTCTATGTCCTTCAGATACAGCGGCAACACCGATCCCTCGGGATCGACGTAGACCATGCAGCGGCTGTTGCCCTGCGCGAACAGCTTGTGTACCCCCATGCCTAACTGGGTGCAGTATACCAAGTCGTAGGCCACCGGGGTCTGACACCTCACCTCGTAGCCCACCTCCACCGGGCGGCTCTTGACCTTGAGGCCGAGTTCGCGCAGGCGGTTGTCCAACATTTCGCTGAAGATGTGAGCCTTCGATACCTTGCCCAGTTCGGGGTGGCCGTGCTCGTCGTACGAAAACACTATGCCGCTGTTTTTTATCTCCTCGTTGCTCAGCTCATGGAACACGCCCTCCGAAATTATGGCCGCGCCGTAGTCCATGCCCATGATCTTGCGCTTGACGATGGCCGACACCACCAGGTCGACGATCTTGCGGACGGTGATGGTGGTGCGGTTGAACATCTCGGGGATGACGATCATCGGGTAGTGGCTCGCCGCGCCGATGCCGAACGCAAGGTGGCCCGCCGAACGACCCATGGCCGAGAGCACGAACCAGTTGCCGCTCGTGCGCGCGTCGTTGTACACCGTGCGGGCCAACACCGCCCCCTTGTCCTTGGCCGACTGGTAGCCGAAGGTGGGCATACCCATCGGAAGCGGCAGGTCGTTGTCGATCGTCTTGGGAACGTGGATGTTGGCTACGGGGTGTTTTTTCTCTTCGAGGAACGAGGCTATGCGATTGGCGGTCGAGGCGGTGTCGTCGCCACCCACGGTCACCAACAGCCGCACTTTGTTCTCCTTGAAGAAGTGCAGGTTGAAGTTGTCGTCGAAATCCTTCTGCGACGGCTTGAAGCGGCTCATCTGAAGGTACGAACCCCCGCGGCTGAAGATGTCGTCGGCCAGCTCGAAGTCGATCTCCACCATCCGGGGCGAGGGATCGAACAGCCCGCTGTAGCCTCCGTGGAGGCCGATCACGCGATAGCCTTTTCGGATGAACGTCTTGGCGACGGTGCCCACCACCGCGTTCATGCCCGGAGCGGGGCCGCCGCCCGTGAGGATTGCAATAGCTTCTTTCATAGTGTTGTATGCGTTAATTAATTTTTGAAATCCACAAATACGGGGCCACTCCGACCTCACACCGCGCCCATTCGGAGACTCGAACACGCCGCAAAGATATTAATATTTTTTAATAATTCCGACAGGTATTGGGTTTTAGACAAAATTCTTTATATTTACGGCGGAAAATTATGAAAAGGCTTTCGGTCATACTTTTGCTTGTCGCGGCCTCGGTGCACACCGCCGTCGGGCAGCGTGCGTCGCGCCGGGAGCAGGCCGGTAGCCGGGAGCGCAACGAAAGCGAGCAGCAGCGCGAGTTCCGTACCGAACGCCGTTCGACCACGGGAGAGAAGATGCAGTACAGCAGTCGCGACGTGTCGCACTACGACTTCGTGCTCGAACCCAACGGCGACACCACCACCGTGGTCTACATCAATCGCGTGTTCTGCTTCGACAAGCCGATGGATATGTCTAAGCACCGGAAACTCGTGCGCGATTTTCGGATAGTGTACCCTTTGGCGGCGGTGGCTAAGGAGAAGATGGCGGGATTCGAGGAGCAGATCCTTGCCCAGCCCACCCGCAAGGCTCAGCGGCAATACGCCCGAAGTATCGAAAAATCGCTGGTGGCCGAATACGAACCCACCATGCGCCGCATGACCGTCTCGCAGGGCAAGATTCTGGTGCGCCTGATCGACCGCGAGACCGACATGACCACCTACGACATAGTGAGGGAGTTTCGCGGCGGCTTCACGGCAGGATTTTGGCAGGGTATAGCCCGCATCTTCGGCCACAACCTAAAGGACGAATACGACGCCGCCGACCGCGACCGCATGATCGAGCAGTGCCTGATGATGTATAATGCAGGGCTGCTGCCCGAATACTAATTTGCGGTGAAAAGCACGCCTATGCTTCCTTCGTCTCGAAAATAGCTCAGTCATTTACGATAGAGTAAACTCCTTCGCAATTTCCCTCGACAGCGTTGCATAGCCGCACTTTTGACCATAAATTATATGGTCAATGCGGTGCGCAAAGACAAGGGGCTCTCACTCATTCCGCTTAGCCTGCTTGTAGTTAATTCTGTAATGTCCTTGCCCACTCGACGGCGTGGGCGGGCAGAGGATCCACCCGGTCGCCCCACATCCGGTTTTTGATCAGATACTCGCGGCGGCGGTCGATGCGCGCGGCGATGGGGAAGGCGGGCAGGGACATCGCCTCGTGGGCGGTTCGTTCGGCAGGTCGCACCGTGCGCGAGAACACGTCTATCAGCGCGGGTTTAAGCTCTATCCGCCACTCGAAACCCTGAAGGCGGGTCTGCTGGGTGGGCGGTATCTGATCCATGGGATAGATGGTCCAATCGACCCCTTCGCGCGGAATTATATAGTCGACATACTGGTCGGAGATGAGGAAACTTATGTTGGTCGAGGTCATGATCAGAAAACCCACCGGCTCGGTGTAGGTCACCTCACCGTCAGGACCTTTCTCCTCCTCCTGTATGTAGTAGAGCGTTTGGGCGGCTCCGTCGGTGTCGTGGCGGTAGATCTCGCTGTCGCGAAAGAACGAGGTCATCGTCTGCCCCTTTATCTGGTTGAACTGCCGCCCCGCGACCTGCGAACCCATGATGGGCTCTCCGTAGAACTCCGCGCGCTCGATCTGCTCGTTGGCGGTGATCAGGGTTATCGAGTCGGCGGTTATCTGGCTGTCGCCGTACCACAGGATCGGGTCGACGTACATGCGCACCGTCGAGTCGGCCGAGAATCCCACCATCGAGTCGCACACGGCCTGCATATCCTTGCGCCATATCTTCACGTTGTGCCAGCCGCGGAAGATGCGCATAGTGGTATCGGCTTCGGCGGCGGGCAGAGTGTCGTGCAGGGCAAGAGAGTCGCGAATTTTTAGCGAGTCGCGCAGGTGGAGCGAATCCCTTAGTAGCATCGAGTCGCGGCGGGCAAGGCTGTCCGCACGGGCGAGGGCGACGGAGTCTATCGGATAGCCCAGGCTGTCGACCGCGATGCCACGTTTGGTGGCGGCACGAAGGCGGCGCGCTATCGCTTTTGCCGTCGCGAGAGAGTCTCTCTTCGCATATTTCTCCTCACGCAGGCGCTGTTTTTCGGCTCGTCGGGCGGCTTTGGCTTCGGTTTTCAGGCGCTTGGCCTCGGCCTTTTGCAGCTTTCCGAACGCGACGGGGTCGGCGACGGAAAGGCTGTCCATCCGTGCCAACGAGTCGACCCGCGCGAGGCTGTCGGTGCGCATTCGGGCAAGGGAGTCTGCGGCGTTTGTTCCTGCGTCGGAAGAGGCCGCGGGTCGCGGGCGGATGTAGGTTTCGGCGGTTTGCAGGCTGTCCGCCTCGGCTTTTATCGCCTCCATGCGTGCCCTGAGTTCCACCACCTCGGGTGGTTCGGGGCGTTCGGGCTCGGGCGTGGGTTCCGACTCCACGGCGGATTCCGCTTCGGGTGCGGGTCCCGGGGTAGTTATCTGTTCGGGTGCGGCGGGGTCGGAAACAATCGGCTCCGGTGCGGCGACTATCAGCGTGTCGGGCACCAAGGGCGCGGGCTCGTCGACGAGCAGCGTGTCCAACAGCAACTGCGCGTCCATAAGGCTGTCGATAGCGGTGCGGGTAAGGCTGTCGGCGACGGGATCGGCCAAGCTGTCCCTCAACCTATCCGACCGAAGAGCCGATCCCGAAAGGGAGTCGGCGGTGGTTGAATTGCTGAAATATGAATAGGCGGCGTGGTGCGAATAGTTGTCGAATCCGCCCGCCCCGGCAAAGTCCGCTGCGTGGCCGAAATAGGACAGCGCGTCGGGATAGTGCCACGCACCTTGATTGGGGCCGCTGTCGCGATTGCCTCGGCGAGATCGCCGCGCCGCCCGTTTGGATTCTTTGGTGTCGGCCGCCCTTAAAGAGTCCGCGCCTCCCAAAGAGTCCGCCGTGTCGGCAGCATTCAGTGCGAGAGAATCGGCTCCCGCCAACGAATCGCGCAAACCCGCCCCCGCGAGAGCGTCGGCTGCCAGCGAGTCGATCAACACCCCGTGCCCCGCCGCAAGCGAATCTGCCATCCCCAACGAATCAGCCGCTCCGGGCGAATCCCCGGTACCCTCGAATCCCTCCGAGAAGAGCGGCGGATAGAGTGCGTCCATTATCGAGTCGGCACGACGCTTCAGGCTGTCCTGCGAAGCCCTCAACCGGGCGATCACCGGCGCGAGGCTGTCGGCCATCACAAGGCGCACGGAGTCGGGCAGCGAATCGACCCACCTCAGATGGGCGTGGGGATCGAGGGCCGGAGCCACGACCGAATCGCGAGTGCGCCCGTCCGACGGATAGACCACGAACATAAACACCGTGTCGGCCCTCATATATAAGGTGTCGCTGTTGCCCTCCTCGGCGTTGTAGTTTAGCAGCGAGGGAGTTTTGGTGAGCATAGTCTCGCCACGCTCGCCCCAGTAGCGGCCAAAGTCGCCGAAGGCCGAACTCTCGTGCTCGTTGTCGTCGATCTGGATGTTGCCGTACATGAATATATCCTCCGTGCGCGCCCGAAAGTCGATCGTGTCGGCCCACGTCTCGCGGAACTCGTCCATCACGTAGGCGTTGTCCCAAAAGAAATAGGTGCTGTCCCGGGTGTGGTAACGACCCTTGTCGGCGCGAATCATCTCGCCGTCGTTAGTCCAGATATAGGTGCGGGTGTAGAAGGTGGCGATTTCGGTCTCGGTGTTGTAGCGCACCGAGTCGGTGGCGATCCAGTGGCTGTCGTTGCGCATCTCAACGTTGCGCACAGCCACTAACTCGTGGTCGTCGGAGTAGAAGTAGCCCTTCTCCGACTCCATCGTGTTGTCCTGCTGATACATCACCCCGCCGCCGAACCACGTTCCCACCTTGGTGGCGGTGTTGAAGCTGAAGTTATAGGTATACAGGGTGGCGTCGCCGTCGATCACCTTCACCACCGGTGAGTAGACCCGCGCGAGGTTAAGGTCGCCGTTGTACTCCGCCCGGTCGCCGTAGACGTAGGTGGAGTCCTGATTGATGATGACGTTTTTGAAGCAGTCGATCCGGCGGTCGGAGTATCGGATGGCGCTGTCGCAGGTGATCACGGCGCCATTGTGGTGGAACGCCACGTCGCCCACCAGTATGACGGCGTTCTCCTCGATGCCGTGGCGTTTGTTGACTTCGCTGTCGTAGTTCGACCTTTCGGCCTTGATGTCGACGGGTTTTTTGCCGTCGCCTTGAGCCTCGGTTCGGTTGTTGTCCCGATCGCCGAAACGGCTCTCCTTAACGGCCTGCGAAAAGAGAGCCCCGCCGAAAACGAGACCCGCTCCCAAAAGCATCCAACCGCGAAACGACATAACAGGGGGCGCCGCGGCCTATTTAAACCAGCGTTTGTTCACAAAATCGTCGGGCCGGAACATCGGGTCGATACGAATGTAGGTCTCGTCGATCTTCGAGTTGAGCCACCCCATGTAGTGCGCGCGCTGTTTGCGGGTCAGGGCCATGTTCTCGATGTCGAGATAGTCCTCGTTGAGGTCGGCCTTGTGCGCTGGCACTATCTCCACCAATCGCAGCATCTTGCCCATCTCGTTCATCTGAAAGTCGCGGCCGATGAACGGCTTAGTCATCTCGCCCTCCTTGAGTCGGATGAGCTGCTGGGCGTCGTTCTGCTCGATGTTGTCGCGCACATGGCGGTAGCGGGTCTGGCTCGGGTCGGTGATCTGATATCCGCGATACAGTATGTCCTGATTGGTGACTACGCCGCCGTTCATCCTGGTGGCCTTGTCGTCGGAGTGCCGGGCGGCCGCCTCTTCGAACGTTATGCCGCCCGCGCGGACAACTCCGGCCAGCGAGTCGAGAAAGTCGAGCGTCTCGGCCTGCTCCTCGACGGTATATGTGGGCTTGATGAGAATGTGGCGCAGATGGTATGAGTTTTCGGCGGGCTTGTCCAACAGCTGGATGATGTGAAAACCGTATTCGGTCTCCACCACTCCCGACACCTGCCCGGGTTGCAACTTGGCGAGGGCGTTGGCGAACGGCTCCACGAACGTCTCCTTAGGCGCGGGGCCCATCTCGCCTCCCCTCATCGCCGACCCCGGATCTATCGAGTACATCACCGCCAGGCGGTCGAACCTCTCGCCGTCGATCACCCTTTGGCGCAGGCCGAGCAGCCTTTCGCGCGCCCTCTGCTTGGCGAGTTCCGACGACTTGGGCAGTCTGGTGATTTGGGCGTACACATACTGTTCGGGGATGGTGGGCAGGCTGTCCTTGTCGACGCGACGGTAGAACCGCTCCACCTCGCCGGGGGTGACCTTCACCTGCCCGTTGATGTGGTCGCGCATGGCGTTGGCCGCCACATACTCCTCGTAGTCGCGCCTCATGTTCTCCTTTATGGTGTATAGCGGGTTGTGTTCGAGCGCCTCCAGAGCTGTGATCGAACCCGCCTCGGCAATCATATCCTCGACGCTCCCGTCGGCCATCGAAACGACCTGCGCCTCATGACCTATGATGCCCACCGAGTCGATCTGCGCGCGGTTGTAGAGCATCTTCTGCTCCAACAGAGCCTCCAGAGCCTCCGACATCGCGGGACGGGGCGAGGTGTAGTTCTGCTGGCGGTACTGTTCGGTTATGGCTCGCGACTGCTCCACCACCTCTGAGTAGAGGATGGGGAAGTTGCCCACCACGGCCACCACCTTGTCGGCGACGAATTTTTGTTGTCCGGAAGCCGTTTGCGCCGCGAACGCCGTTGCGAACGCCGCCGCAAAAAGTATAATGATTTTTCTTGTCATAATCGGTATGGAAGTGAACCGCAAAGGTAATAAGAAGTTGATTAAAAATTTCCACTCTCGCTCTTTCGCGCTTTTTTTATCCCGGTTTTCGTCCGAAACTCGTTACGTATTCCCGATATGCGCCTCGCTTCGGACGAAAACCGGAACAAAAATAGCTGCAAAATAGCTTCGGTAGAAAATTTAAACAACCTCTAAAAAATCAGAGATTTACCGAAGCCTCCTCCTCGGCCAGCGCCCGCCGGTAGAGGCTGTCCTCGGCCGCGCGGATTATTTCCGCCCTGCGCCGCGAGGTCACCGTCCAGCGCACCACGTCGCTCACCATCTCGTAGGGCGAGGTCATTCCCGGGGTGCGCGCTTCGGGGATCGAAAACAGATATGTGGTGCCGCCGTCGGTCATCTCCTGAATTCCCCTGCGCGTGAGCAGGTCGTCGTACTTTTCGTTGCGGCGCGTGGGAAGCAGCGCCAAAAATTCGGAATACTCCATCCACCCGCCCGTCTCGCGGAACGCGAATCCGTTTTTGGAGAGCATCGCCTCCAACTCCAGACGCGAGTCGCTGCCCGGCTGCGATTCCAACAGCTCCCTGAGCCGCGCCTTTTGGCGGAACGACGTCGGGAAAGCCACCACGCGTCCCTTGACGATCGAGCGGTCGAGCACAAAATCGCTCCGGTGCTCGTCGTAGTACTTGCGCAGTTCGTCCTCGGTGCATAGAGAGTCGCCGGCCATAGAGTTGATGAAATATTGCTCCAACTTACGTGTAGCCAGGCTGTTGCGGTAGCGCTGCACCAACTCTTCGTCGGCCGCGTCGTCGCCGAAAAGGCGCTCGGCCTCCTGCAATTTGAGGTTGTCCCTCACCCAGCGGTCGACGTAGCTCTCGACCCACGCCACGCTGTCCGCGCCGGCGATGCCCGTCGGGAACACCTTTTCCACGTCGGTCACGCTGAGGCTCTCCTTGCCGGCCTTGGCCAGCACCCTGTCGCCGTCGAACGGATTGGGAAACTCCTTACATCCGGCTGCCGCCAGCAGAACGAGAAGCGCCGCCGTTTTTATGATCTTACTCATCTCTTCTTTACTTTATGTTTTTTGCCGGCCATGATTATCATAGCAGGAAGCGAAACCGCCGCCACCGCCGCGCAAGCCGAGTAGACGATCCAATATGTGGTTCCGCCGCCGGTCATCTCCATCAGGCCGTCGCTCTGCGTGCCGGCGATTTCGAGCGACAGATACGCCAAGCCGTTGTTTATGGCGTGAATCACAACGACCGGCGCGAGCGAGCGGGTCAACACGTACACATATCCCAACACGACCCCCATCACGGCGGCGTTGACCATCTGGGGCCAGACGGGCAGGTGCACCAGTCCGAAAAACAGCGCCGACGCCACCACCGCCCGCCACGGGCTCCAGCTCAGCCCGAGCCGCTTGAGCACAATTCCGCGGAAGAACAGCTCCTCGGCGACGGGAGCTATGACCACCAGCAGAAATATCGTCACCCCGCCGCTTCCTATCGCCTCGCCCAACCGCTCCAGATATTTTTCGGGGAAGAGTCCCATCAGCGGCTCTATCGTCACGCTCGCCGCCGCCACCGTAATCAGTCCCCACAGGGTGAGGGGAGCGTTGCGCAACAGGGCGCCCGCCGGAGCGGAACTTTCGACGGGTTTTTCGGCAGGCCCCCCGGCCTGGAGGGTCGTCGATTTTCGCCTTAAATATATGTGGGCGGCTACGATGGCGGCGGCGAACTGCGCGCAGTATGCGACAAGGGTCAACCAATCGCCCGCACCGCCGCCCATGCCGTTTTCGACCTCCGCGCTGGCGGCCTCGGGGAAGAACGGTTTGAGCGCCAACAAACACAGCGCACCGAAAAGCGTCGCCCCAACGAATATAATCGCCAGAGCTAACAGGTCGCCCGTCGCGGAGGTTTTCCGGAGGTTTTTCGCACTTTCCAATGGCATCTCTTTTAGAAGCATATTCTGCAAACGTAATACAAGCCGAGCGCAATGCAAGCGGGGCTTGTAAATTGCCGAGGCGCAGCTTATATTCTGCAAAAGTAGTAAAAATCCGAAAAAAACCCCTATTTTTGTGGGTCGTATGTAAAATAGGGGCTCTGTCCGATATGGGGAAAATCATCGCTCTGGCGAATCAAAAAGGAGGTGTGGGTAAGACCACCACCGCAATCAATCTGGCCGCGTCGTGCGCCGTTTTAGGCAAAAAAGTGCTGATAGTGGACGCCGACCCGCAGGCCAACGCCACGTCGGGACTCGGTTTCGAGGTCGACGGGCCGGGGCTGTATGACTGCATCGCGGGGCGCAAAACCGCCGCCGAGGTGATCGTCAAAAGCGACGCGGTGAAAAACCTGTCGTTGCTGCCGTCGAGCATCGACCTCGTCGCGGCCGACACCGAACTGCCCCAAATGGAGGGCGGACACAGGGTTATAAAGGAGATTTTGGAGCCGGTGAGGGAGAAATACGACTACATATTCGTCGACTGCTCGCCTTCGCTGGGTTTCACCACGGTGAACGTGTTGGTGGCGGCCGACAGCGTGTTGGTGCCGGTGCAGTGCGAATATTTCGCCCTCGAAGGGCTGGGCAAGCTGCTCTCTACGATCAAAAAGACGCGCGAAAAGCTCAACCCCGAGCTGGAGATAGAGGGCTTCGTGCTCACCATGTACGGCCACAACAAGCTGTCGAATCAGGTGAAGGATGAGGTGACCAAACATTTCGAGGGGCTGGTGTTCGACACGATAGTTACGCGCAACATCCGCCTGAGCGAGGCGCCGGGCTACGGAATGCCGGTGATACTCTACGACGCCGCCGCCACCGGAAGCGTCAACTACCTCAACCTAGCGAAAGAATTTATAAAGAGAAATAAGAAGTAAAAATGGCACTGAAACAGCAAAAAGGATTGGGGCGCGGATTGGACGCCATCTTCGGAGCCGACACCCTGTCGGTGCCCAAGGCGGCCAGGGCTATGGAGACCCCGGGCGAGATAGCCGTCTCCGACATCCATCCCAACCCCAACCAGCCGCGCAGACACTTCGACGACGGCGCGTTGGCGGAGTTGGCCGACTCGATCCGTGTGTTGGGGGTGATTCAGCCCGTTACGGTGAAAGCCGGGGAGGACGGCACCTACATAATAATAAGCGGCGAGCGCCGTTGGAGGGCATCGCAGATGGCGGGGCTTGAGACGATCCCCGTCTATGTGCGCCAGGCCGACAACCAGACCCTGCACGAGATGGCGCTGGTGGAGAACATCCAGCGGCAGGATCTCAACGCGATGGAGGTGGCACTATCTTTGAAACGACTGATGGACGAGTGCGGCCTCACGCAGGAGAAGCTGGCCGAGCGGGTGGGCATGAAGCGCCCCACCATAGCCAACTACCTGAGGCTGCTGAAACTTCCGGACGAGGTGCAGTTGGCCGTCAAGGAGGGCTACTTCTCTATGGGTCATGCCAAGGCGGTGGCCTCGGCTCCGGAGGGCAAGCAGTTGGGGCTGCTGAAAAAAGTGATAGGCAAGAACCTGTCGGTGCGCCAGACCGAGGAGTTGGTGGCGGGTATGGCCGGCCCCAAGCGCGAACCGCAAAACGAGCGGGAACTTCCCGAGTCCTATTCGCGTTTGGTCGAGCGGCTCGAAAAGCTGCTGCCCGAGGGGGTGAACATAAAAACCTCGTCGCGAGGGCGCCTCGTATTGGAGTTTCCCGACGAAGGGATCATAGATAGTTTCATAGATCGGATAAAGGGCGCTTGACGATGAGGGCGAAAGAGATAGTGAACGGTCGTAGGGTCGTGCCTAAAGCGGCGCGCCTCTGTGTCGCGTTTATCGCACTTTCGCTTTTCGCTTTTCATTTTTCGCTTGCTTGGGCTCAGAACGTGCGCCCCAATCCGGGCGAAAGGATCGCCGTGCGGGGCGGTGTGGCCGCCACCTCGGTGCGCAACGCGGCGGGGATCGACCTTTCGGAGATGACCCCTGACTCGCTCTATAAATTCATGTCGGCCATCGACTCGCTGCGGGGCGACGGAGTGCTGTTCGACAGGGCGCGCACCGACTCGCTGATCACCCTGCTGATAGACCGCACCTCGCCCACGGGCGACTCGCTGGACGAGCAGCAGGTGGCCGAACTTGTGGCCGAACGCAAGGCCATGCCCATCAACCCGGCGACGGTCCGGCAATTTCTCGAAGACCGCCGCTTCACCTCGCGCTACATAGACGGCGGGGCCGACACTCTGGTGGGCAAGTTCGCCGTGCCCGACACCCTCTCCCGGCGCGAGAGGCGGCAGTTGGCGAGGCTCGACACGACGCGGTACCGATACAACGATATTTTCAGGGACTCGATAAAACTCTCGCCGATGGTGGCCATATCCATGGCGCTGCCCGGCTTTTCGCAGTTCTACAACGAGGATTACTGGAAGATCCCCGTCGTGTACGGCACCATGGCCGCCGGAATAGGGCTGTGGGCGTGGCAAAACAACAAGTACAAGCCGTATAAAAAACTGTACGACTACTACGTCGACCGTCCGGTGAAAGACACGGAGCCGGGCTACGGGCGCTACAAGTCGACCATGACCGAGTTGCAGGGCAACATGATGCGCCACAACACCTACCGCAGCATAGCAATGGGGGCGGCGGTGGCCTCGTACGTCTACTCGCTGGTCGACGGGACGCTCAACTACTCGGGGGCGGTGGATCACGTCAAAAAGGCCACGACGCTTGCGACGGTGTGTCCGGGCGCGGGGCAGGTGTACAACAAAAATTATTGGAAACTGCCCGTCGTTATGGGCGGGGCGGCGACGCTTATTTACTGCATCGACTGGAACAACCGCGGCTATCAGCGATACCTGCGGGCGTACAACGCGCGGACGGACGACAGCGACGAGACGGTGGTCGATGAGGCGTTGGTATACATGACCGACAGCCAGTTGGCCAACCAAAAGAACAGCTTCCGCCGCAACCGAGATCTTTGTATAATCCTGACGGGGCTGTTCTACATCATCCAAATGGTGGATGCCCACGCCACGGCGCACATGCAGACGTACGACATTTCGGACGACCTGGCGCGAACCAACGTCACGTTCGAGCCGGCGATGGACAACTTCTACTCCCACGGCATGGGGCAGAACGTCTCCACGTTCGGATTTTCGCTCGGGGTGAGGTTTTGACGCGATGACGCGGGACTTTTACGCGACGCGGGATTTTTTAACGCGTTGTCGCACGGGGACTCGAAGCGCCCTGTCGACATACTTGATAACTATGAAAAGATATCTATATATTGTTTCGGCCGCGCTGTTTTGCGCGCCGGCTTTCGCGGGGGCGGCTTTCGCGACCTCGACCCGGAGCGTCGCTCCGATTTTTCCAGACAGGAGTCCCGACGCGCTGCACTCGCGTACGGCTTCGGAGTTGGCCATGCCCTCGCCAGAGGAGCTCGACTCGCTGGTGATGCTGATGAGGGGCGACAACTCGCGGCGGGCGTTCGATCGCTTTTTCGACGACTTCAGGCGCATCGACCCCTCGACGGAGAATCTGACGAGCGACACCCCCGACTCGGTGTATAAAAGTCGGCTGGCGGCGATCCTCAGCCCGATCGGCATGCCGTGGAACGAGATCGTGAAGCCGTTCGTGATATCCTACACCACCAATCGGCGCACCACGATGGGCAACGTGTTGGCGCGCTCGCGGTTCTACTTTCCGATTATCGAAAACGAATTGGCCGCCGCGGGACTTCCGCTGGAGTTTCGCATGCTGCCGGTGATAGAGTCGGCGCTGGTGCCCTCGGCGCGCTCCCACATGGGGGCGATGGGGCTGTGGCAGTTCATGCTGCCCACGGGACGGGAGTATGGCCTGGAGGTGACCACGTTCGTCGACGAGCGGTGCGATCCGGTGGCCTCGACCCGCGCGGCGTGCAAATATCTGGCGCGGCTGTATCGCATCTACGGCGACTGGACGCTGGTGCTGGCGGCCTACAACTGCGGCCCGGGCAACGTGAACAGGGCCTTCAAGCGCGCGGGCGAGGGGGCGAAAACATATTGGGACATCTATGAGTTTCTGCCCACCGAGACGCGCAACTACGTGCCTCTGTTCATCGCCTCGACCTACGCCTACAACTACCATCAGCTGCACGGAATTTCGCTCACGTCGAGCACCCTGCCGCTGGCGGTGGACACGGTGGCGGTGAGCAGGTTGGTGCATCTCGACCAAATCGCCACAACGCTCGATATTCCGATCGAAATGCTCCGGACACTCAATCCGCAGTACATCAAAGATATAGTCCCGGCGCTGGACAAAACCTATCCCATCGTGCTGCCGCTCGACCGAACCACCCACTTCGTTGGCCGCGAGGAGGAGATCCACGCCAAGGACTCGCTCTATCTGGCCGAGTATCTCAACCCCGCCAACATCGACGAGACGAAGGCCGTGCTGACCAATTCGGCCACAATCCACCGCGTGCAAAAAGACGAGACCCTCGGCCATATCGGTCTAAAATATGGGGTGGGCGTGTCGCAGATCAAACGCTGGAACAACCTCAAAAGCGACCGCCTGTCGATCGGACAGAGGCTCGAAATCCTGAAATAAATAGCCGGGAGCGGGAATGGGAAGTTCGAAACTGTCGCTCGGCAACGACACCATAGCCGCTTTGGCGACGGGGCAGGGCGGCGCCATCGCCGTGATTCGCGTCAGCGGGCCGGACGCCGTTACCGTGGCTGATCGCGTTTTTGCGGCTCGAAGCGGCCATCCCTTGGCCGAAGCGGCGGGATACACCGTGCACTTCGGAGAAATATTAGAACCATACGTGTCTGAAAATTTGTCGGCAGAACTCCCGTTATCACGGCAAATTGTTGTCGACGAAGTTTTGGCTACGGTATTCCGCGCACCGCACTCATATACGGGTGAGGATTCGGTGGAGATATCGTGCCACGCGTCGCCCTATATCGTCGGCCGCATCATGCAACTGCTGTTGGAGGCGGGTGCGCGTGCCGCCACGGCGGGCGAATTCACGACCCGCGCGTTCCTTGCCGGAAAGATGGATTTGGCCGAGGCCGAAGCCGTGGCCGACCTCATCGCGTCCACCGACCGGGCACAGCACAGGATAGCCATCGACCAGATGAGGGGCGGAGTGTCGTCGGCTCTGGCCGGATTGCGCGGCGAACTTGTGGAGTTGGCGGCGCTGTTGGAGTTGGAGTTAGATTTCGGCGAGGAGGACGTCGAGTTCGCCTCGCGCCCGCGATTGGCGGAGCTCGCGAGCGGAATCGCGGCGGAGACAGACCGGTTGGCCGGCTCTTTTTCTCTCGGCAACGCCATTCGCGAGGGGATTCCGGTGGCGATAGTCGGCCGACCCAACGCCGGCAAATCGACGCTGCTGAACGCCCTTGTGGGCGACGACCGCGCGATGGTGTCGGAGATCGCCGGCACGACCCGCGACCGCATAGAGGAACGGGTCAATATCGGCGGCGTGGGCTTTCGATTCGTCGATACGGCTGGCCTGCGCGCCACCGACGACGTGCTCGAACGGATGGGCATAGACCGCGCGCTCGACGCTATTCGCGGGGCCCGTGTTGTGCTGTTGGTGGTGGATGGCTCCGATGACGCGAACGATATTTCGGTGCAGGTCGCCGAACTAGATTTGCGCTCCCACCAACGGTTGTTAATATTGTTGAATAAATCCGACCTGGGAGGTACAGCCTCCGATAAAGAGGGGTGTTCTGTCTCCGACAAAGAGGGGTGTTTCGCCTCCGACAAGGGTGGATGTTTAGCTATTTCGGCCAAAACCGGAGTCGGTTTGGTGGAGTTGCGCGAATGGCTGTCGAGCGCGGTCGACGTCGAGGGTTTGGAGGCGAGTTCGGCGATGGTCTCCAACGTCCGCCACTACGAGGCTTTGGTGCGTGCCCGAGAGGCTGTCGACCGCCTTTTGGCGAACATAAAGTCGGGCTTGTCGTCGGATATTTTGGCCGAAGATATCCGCGAGGTGCTGTACCACCTGGGCACCATAACCGGCGAAGTGACTACGGACGAGATCCTCGGCACTATCTTCTCGAAGTTCTGCATCGGAAAGTAACCCGATAAATCAACGTCAAACAAAAAGTTAATAAATCTACTGTTTATCAGTGTTTTAAGTGCGCTGTTTCCGCGAATGATTAATCTTTGACTTTCCGTTTATGTCGTAATTTTTGCCGCAGATTTGCAACATCTGGACTTGCGTGTTGCAAAAATAGCCCCTATATTTGCAACACGACAATAAAGGCAGGCGACTATGGAAATCAAGCTGATTAAACGAAAATTGAAGACGGGGCGCACCTCCTTGGTGCTTGAGTATTATTCCGGCTATTCGCTGGGCGAGAATGGCACGACAAAGGCCAAGCGCAAGTTCGAGACTCTCGAATACTTTCTTCACACCAACCCCAAAGACAAGGCCGAGCGGGATCACAACAAGGTGAATCTCGAAATGGCGGGAAAAGTGAAAGCCAAACGTCTGCTCGCCCATCAGAACACGCAGTACGGGTTTTCGGTCGAGTACAAAATCCGCACAAACCTTGTTGAATATATCGAACGCCTCATCGACGAGCGCAAAGCGTCGCCCGGGAATTGGGGTAACTGGGACAGTGCGCTCAAACATTTTGTCACCTATGCCGGAACCGAAACTACTTTCGAGATGGTCGATAAGCCATTCGTGGAGGGTTTCAAAAAACATCTGGCGAAAGAGGCTAAGACAAAGAGCAATACTCCTCTTTCGGCGAGCAGTCAGAGTAGTTATTTTTTGAAACTCAAAGCCGCGCTCAATCAAGCTGTGGATGACGGTATTATTCCGCACTCTCCCGCATCGGCGGTCAAGCCTGCAAAAATTGAGGAGGCGCACCGCGAATATCTCACCTTCGAGGAGTTGCAACGCCTTTTGAAAGCGCGTTGCAAATACCCGATCCTAAAAGATGCGTTTATTTTTTCGTGCCTGACGGGTATGCGTTGGAG
>JAITWI010000078.1 GCA_031285345.1 Alistipes sp. | reverse complement strand
TCGGCGGAGCGTTTGCTTAGGCCCTCGACCAAGATTTCGAATTCGCGGCCGATGTCGCGGCGGTTGCTGGCGAGCGAGAGTTCGTTTTGGAGGGCGATTATTTCGGCTAAGCGGGCGGTTTTCACCTCGTCGGGTACGTCGTCGGGCATTTCGTGGGCGGCCTTGGTTCCCTCGCGCTCGGAGTATTTGAACATGAAGGCGAATTCGTAGCCGACTGTGCGCATCAGGGAGAGGGTTTCGGCGTGGTCTTCGGGGGTTTCGCCGCTGAATCCGGCGATCAGGTCGGTCGAGATGGCGCAGTCGGGCATCGCGCGGCGGATGGCGGCGATGCGATCGAGATACCACTCGCGGGTGTAGCGGCGGTTCATGGCGGCGAGCACTCGGCTACTTCCCGACTGGGCGGGTAGGTGGATAGCTCGGCAGATGTTGGGGGTTTGGGCTATTACCTCTATTAGTTCGTCGGAGATGTCTTTCGGGTGGGAGGTGGCGAAACGGACTCGGAGTTGCGGGTCGATGGCGGCTACGCGGCGCAGAAGTTCGGGGAAGCTTACATCTTCGTGAGAGTAGGAGTTAACGTTTTGTCCGAGGAGGGTCACCTCGCGGTAGCCGGCGTCGAACAGTTCGTGCACCTCGCGCAGGATGGTTTCGGGGTCGCGGCTACGTTCGCGGCCTCGGGTGTAGGGCACGACGCAGTAGGAGCAGAAGTTGTTGCAGCCGCGCATGATGGCCACGAACGCGCTCACTCCCGCAGTGTCTAAGCGCACGGGCGAGATTTCAGCGTAGGTTTCTTCTTTCGAGAGTTCGACGTTTACTCCGCGTGCGCCTCCTGCCGCATTGCCCACCAGCGTCGGGAGCGAGCGGTAGGAGTCGGGGCCGGCGACGATGTCGACCGCAGGGCGTTCGGTGGTGATTTTCTCTGCAAGGCGTTCGGCCATGCAGCCTATCAGACCGAGCACCATGCCTCCTTGTCGGCGGCGTTTTTTGAGGGCGGCGAGTTCGTCCAAGCGATGCCAGATTCGTTGCTCGGCTCCGTCGCGGATGGAGCAGGTGTTGACCAACACCACGTCTGCGTCATTCACCCCTTCGGCGCGGCCGAAGCCCTCGGCGGCCATCAATGCCATGACGGTTTCGCTGTCGACCACATTCATCTGACAGCCGTAGGTTTCGATATATACTTTGCGTCCTACTCCTGCGGCAGGTCGAATTTCTTTAAAATCCATTTTTTGTACTTTTGACTGCGTCTTAAATATGTACGTCTCGGCATATCAAATAAATTTTGCTCTGCGCACGTTTTTTGCTATTTTTGTAGTGCAAAGATACGATATTTTGTTGTCGGAGTGATGTGGTGATTTTTTGGGGAGGCTGGGGATGCAAGGTTTTACTGTTTTGGGGATTTATATGTTAAAAAATTACTCATAATGAAAAAAATGAATTTTATCTCGCTCCTTGCGGTTACAGTTATCTGTGCTGTCGCGTTCTCCTCCTGCAACAAAGAGCCAGTATCACTACTTGATGGCACTTATTCGGGATATCTTACGTCTGTTGTTGCAGACACGCCCGTTATCAGTGAACCGAGTGATTACCCGATCACCCTGACGTTAAATCAAGGCAAATATACTTACGACGATGGAATACCGTGCAACTATGGCAACGGAACGTTCTCGACGAAAAGAGGTGAAATCCGGTTTAACCAAACGTCAGGTCCCGTGGTCAAACTGGCATTATATCTGTGGTGGGACCTCGATGGAGAGTATGAATACACTTTTAATGGTGAAAAACTGACAATAACGCGAACGTATGACACCGATTCTGAGATGTTTGTATTTGTTAAATCGCCAAAACTTGTACATTTCAATTAAGAGTGTTTCATCTGCTCGAAGGAGCGGAAGCCCTCGCCGAGGGTTTCGTCGGCATCGACTACCACTACGAACATCGAGGGGTCGATGTCGCGGAGGCGTTGTTTGACCGGCACGATCTCGCGGCGACTGACCACCAGAAAGATCATGTTTTTTTCGTCGCCCGTGTACATGCCCGAGGCGTGGATCACCGTTCCGCTACGGTCGAGATCGTCGAGGATGAAGCGGCGTACCTCCTCCCGTTTTTCGGTGACTATGAGGAGCATTTTGTCGTAGTTGCGCCCCTCGACAACGAAGTCGATGATCTGCGCGGCGATCCAGATTGTGAGTAGAGAGTAGAGCGGCAGGGTCGGGCTCTCGCCTCCGATGCCGACCAATACCACGAGGCTACACACGACGACAAATGCGTCGGCGATGAGTAGGCCGTTGGAGAATTTGATGTGGCTCCATTTCTGCAACAACATGGCGATGATGTCGGTTCCGCCGGTGGTTGCCTGCGCCTTTACGACGAGGCCAACGCCTATGCCGATGAACAGGCCGCCGAAGACGGAGGCTAAGATCAGGTCGTCGGCGAGGTTGAGCCTGCCCCACAGGAGCGTTTCGGCGGTTTGCGTCGCGATGTCGGGGTAGACGGCGTAGGGCAACAGGAGCATCAGCAGCGGAGTTATCAGCGAGGCGAAGACGGTTTTCGTGCCGAAGACGGGGCCGAAGACTGCGAAGCCTATCAGCAGGAGCGGGATGTCCATCATGTAGCCGAACCATCCTTGCGGGATGGCGGGAAGGACTTCGTGAAGGATGGTGCTCATACCCCAGATTCCGCCCGGGGTGATTTTGTAGGGGTACATGAAGAGGATGAATCCCAGCGACATGACGGTGCACCCCAACAGAATGACGAACCACGATGACCACCATTTCCATGAGTGCAGGTCGTCTTTCACTCTCAGATATAGATGTTTGGGATTCATTTTCATTATTTTTGTTTTTTGCTTGTGTTTTTGTTTGCGCTTGTGCTCTTGTTTAAATTTTGACAAAGATAGTGATTGTTGTTAAATTTGCAAATTTAGTGCCGAAAACAAAAGGCAATCCGATTGGGGATTGCCTTTCTGTTTTGAGCCGTAGGTGGGCTTAGTTGCTACACGGGAATTTCTTAGCAACCGCAAGAGCAACCGCCCTTGTTGCCGCCGTCGCAGCCATCTTCGCCACAGCCGCCTTCGCCGCAATCGCATCCGCCGCCGCCTGCGAAACCTTGCAGGTCTTCGGGAGAGAGTTCGCGAACGTCGACTACCTTACCTGTGAAGTTGAGGGTTTTGCCTGCCATCGGGTGGTTGAAGTCCATCGTAACCACTTCGGAGACAGCTACAACGCGACCCATAAGGCGATTGCCCTGCTGGTCGGCCATCGGGATCATGTTGCCCACTTCGAGCAGGCCTGCCTCTACCTCGCCGTTAACTTCGAAGACGTTCTTGGGAAGCTCCACGAGTGCCTCGCTGATAACTTCGCCGTAGCCTTCGGTCGGGGTGAGGGTGAAGGCGAACTCCGCGCCGGGTTCGAGGTTGGCAATCGCCTCCTCGAATTTGGGCAACAGCATGCCCATTCCGTAGGCGAACTTGAGGGG
>JAITWI010000008.1 GCA_031285345.1 Alistipes sp. | reverse complement strand
GGGGTGGTGCGGTGTCCCTCGCTGTTGGGGATAACGACGGGCTCCGAGCCCTCCATCACCGACACGCAGCTGTTTGTCGTTCCTAAGTCGATTCCAATAATTTTTCCCATGGTTTTTATTTTTTTAGTTTTTTGAATGTTCGTCATGCGCGCTTTTCGCGCCTCGTTCGCCCCATGTTCACAAACCGTGTGCCAGCCGGTATTTTTGGCCGAAAACCCCCGAAAACCTGCCAAAACAGACCTCGGGTGACAAATTCCCGCCAAATCCACATGACATTATGTCATGATGGCAGGCCGCTTGAAAATAAATTTGAGATGTTGGGGCAAAATATTTGCATGGAATTAAAACATTGCTTAACTTTATCCACAGGAAAACGAGAAATCTATAATTTAAAACCTTTGTGAATATGGTCATTACATTCAACGAACTGCGCCGCATCAAGGATCGCCTACCCAGCGGCAGCTCGCAGCGCATTGCCGACGAACTCGGCGTCGACGTAACGGCGGTGCGCAACTATTTCGGAGGAAAACATCTCGACGCTACGGGAAGCGTCGGCTTCCACCTCGAAAAAGGCCCCGACGGAGGGATCGTAACCCTCGACGACACGGCGATACTCGACGCCGCCATGCGCATCCTCAACACCGAGGAGAGCAACTGAGGCTGAAGCCGAACCGAGGAGAGCAACTGAGGCCGGCTCCGGCAACGCGCTGACCGTTTCGCCCGGAATATCGTGGATATTCCGGGCGAAATTTGGTTACGGTCGAAGATTGCCGGCCGGCGACGGAACACGCCCCGCCGCGACGGTCGACTACAACGCGTCCATATCGAAGCTCTGGCGGAATTTCACCACCGAGCGGGCGGGGATCTCGACCGGAGTGCCGGTCAGAAAGTTGCGCCCCATCCTTGTAGGCGATTTAACGACCTGGAATGTGCCGAATCCCGACAGGGTGATTTTGTCGCCCTCGCGCAGAGTCTCGGAGGCGACGGCCAGAAAGGCGTCGATACATTTTTTCACGTTCGCTTTGGGGCATCCGGTGCTGTGGACAATGGCGTCGACAAGTTGAATCTTATTCATAATGACGGTTTTTTGATACCCGTTTCATATGCAATCTTCGCTCCACATTATTCGTTTCGACAAATATTTTTCGATTTTTATCGGCGCGACCGCTTAAAAATATTACCTTTGTGCCCGGAGGGATGGCAGAGTGGTCGATTGCGGCGGTCTTGAAAACCGTTGAAGTGAGAGCTTCCGGGGGTTCGAATCCCTCTCCCTCCGCCAACAAAAAAAGAGGACGCCTTTTCGGGTATCCTCTTTTTTTGTTGGCGGAGGGAGAGGAATCACCGAGCGACCTTCAGATGCCGCTCCACCACCTCGGCGAGATCCGAAACCGGCAGGTCGGTTCCGCGGGTGAGGGCCTTTTTGCAGAGCGGACAAGCCGTCACGATCTCCGTAGCGCCGGTCGCCTCGAACGCCGACCCGACCGCACGCCCGATGGCCAACTGCCCCGCGCCCGGAAGATGGATGTTGGCGATGCTCGACCCGCAACAGAGGGCGTTTTCGCGCGTTTCGGTCGGTTCGACCAGATCGGCCACGGCGTGCAACAGGTTTCGCGGAGCGTTGTAAATGCCGCATCCGCGTCCCAACTCGCACGGGTCGTGATACGCCAAAAGCCCTCCGTCGTCGGAGGCGCTCAACGCGATCCGCCCCTCGGATAACAGCCGCTCGAAATACTCCGAATGGTGGAGCACCTCGATCCCCTCCAGCGCGTAGTCCTCACGAAAAACACGCAGACAGATCGGGCACGAGGTGACCAAAACGGTGATGCCGTGGCGCCGGAAAAGACCCTCGTTGAAGCGCATCATGTCGCGCGCGGCCTCGACGTCGCCCGACAGTTTGAGCGGACGACCGCAGCACACTCCGCCGTTGCGGTCGGCCCACCAGACATCCTCGCCCGCCGCCGCGAAAATTACCTCCATGGCCTTCAAAATCCGGGGCGACAGCAGCGTCATACACCCGGCGTAGAAGCCGACGCGCCCCTGTTTCATGGAATATCCTATCTCGCATCCCGCTCCTTCGAAAACCCTACTCCCGGTCGAGGTGTCGAGCCCCTTAACGTAGTCGTACCGCCCGTCGGCCGGAGTTCCGTTAAGCGAGTGGCGACTGTTGAGCCTCAACGCGTTGACCCCTATGCCCACCGGACAACGACCCTCGCACCGGCCGCACATAAGGCAGTTGTCGGCCACCTCCCTCGTCAGCTTCCCATAGCGCCTGTCGCGAATAAAATAGGCCGCCTGCACGTTGGTCACGCCGGCATCGCGCTGCATCTGGCACGGGTCGATGCACACACCGCACCGCGAGCACGCCTCGATCTGAAAATGGTCGAAACTCTTCTCCGTCTCGCCGCTGCGAAGCCCCCATCGGCGCAAAAAAATCAGCGGCACCTCGGTGAATATGTGCATGTATCGCGAAAAGGGCATCGACACGAAGAACACCCCCAGCGCCACAGAGTAGCCCCACCACGCCGCCGTCTCGAAACTCGCCATCGAAGCCGCCGGCATCGTCGAAACAAGGGCGCCCCCCAACGAGCCTGTCAAAAATCCGCCCGAGCCGTAGATTCCACTCGTGGCGCTCTCGGCCAGCAACCGCATCGGGAACACGAACCACAGAGAGGTCAGGGCCACCCTGTCGCCGAAGGTCAGTCGCGTGGTGCGTCGCATTCCCAGCGCCCGCGACCGAATCCTTTTGAACAGCGCCAGCGCCAACCCCGACAGCACGTAGAGTAGCAGCAAATCCATCACCGCCTCGAAGTCGACACCCCAACGAGGTGCGTGGTCGAGCGAAGTGGTGAAGTATTTGAAAAATATATGCCCCTGCAACGGCACCAACCGCCCGCCAAGATAGGCCGCGGTCTCCGCCCACCCCACAACTATCAGCAAAAACCACCCCAGCGCGAACGCCGTGTGCATATAGCCCAACAGTGGGTTGACCTTCCAGATTCGTCGGTGCAGCAGACACTCCGCCACGCTCTCCCAAATCGCTTCGGCCGTCGCCCGCGAGAACACCCCCCGCCTCACCAGCCGTTTGTCCTCACGCGGCAGGCGCACCATCCAGCGCATATATTTATATAGTATCACCGCGAACAGCACCGAGGTGCCCACGATGAACGGGATCACGAATCCGCTGTAAAAAGTCATCTCCGCCATCAGTAATCCCCCAATTTCCGTTTTATCAATCTAACGACGCCGCGGGTGTTGATGCCGCGCGGACACACCAACCGGCACTTGCCGCACAGCATGCACTTGTTCATCTCGCGCCACGCTCCCGCGTACTCGCCCCGCCGCACCAGGGTCTGCACCATTCGGAAGTTGAAGTTCGTCAAAGCGCCGGCGGTGCAGGTGGCGGTGCAGCCCCCGCAGGCGATGCAGGCGGCGAACTCGGGCATCTCGGCGGCAATCTGGCGCGCCGGCCCCAGGTCGTTGCGGTCGAGGTCTATCGCCCGCGCCGCCGACACCGTGTAACCGAAATTTATCGCACCCATCACTTCGCCAAAGTATCCAGATACTCGACCACCCAGCAGGCGGCCATAGACCCCTCGGCCAAACTTTCGCCTATTGTCTTGGGAGCGGTCGCGGCGCCGGCGTAGAACACTCCCGGCACGCCCGAGGCGACACAGCCCGAAAAAAGGTCGGCAGGTGCTAAAAATCCATTCGGCGAGAGTGCCGCGTCGGCGGTTCTCGCAAATTTTTCGCAAGAAGAGCCCGCCTTCATCCCCACCGCCAACACCAACATGTCGACCGACATCTTCATCGGCCGGCCGACCAGCGTATCCTCGGCCTTGATCTGAATGCGTCCGTCGATGGTGGGCGACGCCTCCGACACGCGGCCGCGAATGAAGTTGACGCGGCTCTCCTGTTGCGCCCGCTGGTAAAGCTCCTCATAACCCGGGCCGAACATCCGGATGTCCATATAGAAGTTGTATATGTCGGCCTCGGGGAAGAGCGCCCGCATCTCCATCGCCTGTTTGACCGCCGTCACGCAGCACACCTTAGAACAGTGCTTTTGGTTGACCTTCTCGTCGCGCGAGCCCACGCAGTGGACGAACGCCACCCGGCGCGGCGCAGACCCGTCGGCAAGCGCCACCCCACCCTCGTTCAGCATCCGCTCCACATCGACCGTGGTAAAAACGTTGTCGTAAATCCGGTAGCCGTACTCCTCTTTGAGGCTCGCGTCGAAAACGTCGAACCCCGAGGCGACCACAACTGCCGCGGCCTCCAACTTGCGGCCGCCCGAGAGTTGCACCGCATGGCCGCCTGCGAGCGCGACCTCCACCGAGGGTTTAGAGCCGTCGGGCGTCAGACCCTCGACCTCGGTGTGGAGCAGCACCTCCACCCTCGCCATTTCGACCGCCTTTCGCAGCCCGTCCAGCACCTCGCGCGCCGGAGTGGCCGAGGGAAACAGATTGTGCCAATCGCGCAACTTTCCGCCCAGCGCGTCCGACCGTTCGACTATCACGGGCTCAAGACCCGCCGCCTTGAGCGCCACCGCCGCCTGCATTCCCGCCGGGCCACCGCCTATAACTATCACTCTTTTCATTGTCTTATTCTGTATATCCTGTCGCCCGAGAAGCTGTTGACCGCCGCCTCGCCCGGCGCACCTATATATTTACCCGCGCGGCCGAGAAACTTCGCGGCGGGGTCGTACTTAACGCCCAGTCGCTCCAACACCGGCTCCACATCCACCTGGTGCATCTGCATGCCCATCTCCCACGGGTCGTAGCCCAACACCAGCCCCGCCATCTCCTCGTAGGTCAGCACCGGTATTCCGCGACCGTCGGCTCCGTAGGTGGAGTTCTCCATCTCGGCGAGGGCGTACTGCCACTTGTCGAGAAACATCGCGCACCCCGGGCAGTTGGCAACTATCATGTCGGGCTTGTAGGGCGCCATGGATTCGAGTTTTTTGCGCGAGTTGGCTATCGAGAAGCCGCGGTTGGCCTGCACAAGGTAGTTGCGAAACCCGAATCCGCAGCAGTGCCTCCGCTCGGGGTAGTCGACCACCGATCCGCCCCACTGCTCGACCATTCCGGCCAGAACATATGGAAACTCGCTGCCGCCGATGCCGCTCTTCGGGAAAATCTTGGCGTAGTGGCAACCTATGTGCTCCACTATCCGCAGCGGCTCGCCCGTTCGCGCGTCCACCAGCCGCCGCACCGCCAGCTCTTCGATCTTCTCGCGGTTGTGGAACACCAGATCGGATGTGTGGGCTATGTTTTTCGGAATTACGAACTCCCTGCCGGTAGCTTTGAACAGATTTTCGCGCGCCCGAGCCTCGGTCTCCGGAAACTCGTGCCACGTCTCCAGAATCTCGGTGTAGAGCCCGAACGAGGTGATGCACGACACGGCGATGTTCTCGTATCCCGCCTCGGTCGCCAGGGCGAACTGCCGCGCCACCACCGCCATCGTCGTGTCGAGAGGCACGATATCGGAGTGGTAGCCGATGCCGGTGCACGAGGTGTGGCGCGGGTCGTCGAAAATGTCTTTGCCCAGCGCCTCGCGCATAATGCGCAAAAAAGTCGTCTCGCTACCGGGGAAGAAATTCTGCCTGATGCAGCTCCGCGCGTAGTAGTAACGGTCGTCCGCTATCTCTTTTTGGTACTCTTTCCAGCTGCTTCTTTTCATTAGTGCCTATTTGAGTTGTGGGAAAAAGTGTGCATCATATAGCGGTCGGAGGCGCCGTCGAACCCCATTTCGCGCGCTTTGGCGTCGCTGGCGGCTTCGATGTTTTCGAAAAAGGCAGATCCGCCCGTCACCTCGAAAATCTTTTGGATTTCAGAGATCGTCTCGCGGTCGATCTCGCGCACCGCGCCCGAACCAGCACCCATATAATTGGGAGTGAGGCGGGCGAAAAAGTCGGTGTCGTTCTCCACCGCCCACTTCCACACCGGCCCCTGTTCGGGGTGCTGCGAGGGAGCGACCAGACGCGGGGTGATGCAGTAGCCCTTATCGAGAATATGCTGGCCGATGGTGCGCTTGAGAGCCAGCTGCTGGCGCCCTTTCTCAGACTCGACGAACAGCCCCAGTCGCTGCGACAAGGTTCTCAGAGCCTGAATGATGTATCCCGGTGTGTTGCCGCGCGGACACCTCGGGCGACACGACATGCACTCGCCGCAGTACCATATGGTCTCGCTCCGCAGCAGAGCCTCTATCTGGTCGTCGTCGCGACCCTGGATTATGTTCACTATCCTGCGCGGATCGTAGTCGTAGAACTCGGCCGACGGACACACGCCCGTGCAGACGCCGCAGTTCATGCACGCCCTGAGCCCCTCGCGGAGCCTGACGTCCTCCATCAGCATGTCGAAATATCGTCCCATGAAGCAAAGTTACGGAAACCCGCCCACAATCGCGGTGGTATAAATACCCAAATTAGCGCGGCGAAAGATTGGCAACAAATTTGCAATGGAGTCCGGCCATGGATATTGACGGAAAACATAAAAAAATAGACAGACTGAACGGGTTGTCATGGGGCATGATAGCGATCATAATCACGTTGATCGTGATGTCGCTCGCGTTGCTGTCGTGGGATCGCTACCGGATAGTAGACTTTGTGCAGACGGGCCCCATCGCCGATACCATCAGCGACATAGTCGGCCCACTGATAAGCATCGCGAGCGTGTCGATGATGTTTTTGGCGTTCTACATACAGTACAGGGCCAATAAACTTGTCGTCAAACAGTTCGATTACAACCAGTTCGAGCATCGCTTCTTCGAGCTGTTCAGGATACACAAAGAGAACTCCAACGATGTGGTCAACTCATTCTCCAATTCGCGCGCCTCCACCTATCAACATACCACCCAGGGCATCAAAAGGAGAAAGGAGTTCGAATATTTCGTCAGCCACATAAACCTCGAATACACCAACCAAAGGGCTCTGCCGGAGTATATGGCGGAGACCGACATGGAGATTTTGGGCCGGGTGTGGGGTGCCAATCAGGACGAAAATTTCGACCAGTACTACCGCCATCTATTCCTGCTGGTGCGGTTCGTGGTGTCGCGCGATTTTCTGAGCTACGAACAGAAACGAAGCTACCTGCGCATCGTGAGGGCTTCGCTGTCGGTGCACGAACAGGTGCTGCTATATTACAATTGGCTGGCCGGCGACGGGCGGAAATGGGAGGATGGGTCCAACCACTTTTTCACCGACTATCGTATGGTTCACAACATAAATTCGCGACTTGTCATACCCGACTTCGCGCCCAAGTCGATCTCTCCGTTCAGGGAGTTGCTTCTGCACGAAAACTACATGAAGGAGGATTGGCGGACGGACGACCCGCTGTTCGAAACCGAACGCCCCACACGCGGGTAATCGGTTAAAACGAGGGAGCAGAAGCGGGAACGGAAACGAGAGGGAGCTGGAACCGCAGCGGAAACGGCAGCAGAAACGAGAACGGGAGCGGCAGCGGAGTGCGGCAACAAGAGCGAAATCTTTACCGCCGCCTTTCGTAGACCCTGAATTCGAACGGATGGGGAAAATTCGCGCCGCGTTCGTGCCTTTCCGTCGAAACGAGCGCCCAGTCGACCTCCATCCACTCCGGGAAAAACGTGTCGCCCTCATACTCCGCCTCGATGTGGGTCAGGTAGAAGCGATCGGCCAGCGGCATCGCCCCGGCGTAGATCTCGCCACCGCCGATCACGAATATCTCCTCTTCGGGCGGGAACAGACCGATCGCCCGGTCGAGCGAATGGACCACCGTACACCCCTCCGCCCTGTAATCCGTCTGTCTTGTGATCACCACATTTGTTCGCTTGGGCAGCGGACGACCCAGCGACTCGAAGGTGCGCCGGCCCATCACCACCGGATGGCCGCTCGTCACCCGCTTGAACATCTGCAAATCCTCCGAAATGTGCCACGGCATCACCCCGCCCGCACCTATCACGCCGCCCCGGGCGACCGCAACTATCACGCTTATCATCAAAAAAATCTTTTAAGGAGCTACACCGCTATCGGCGCCTTTATTCCCGGCCACGGATCGTAGCCTTCCAATGTAAAATCCTCGTACCGGAAACCGAAAATATCCCGCACGGCCGGATTGATGCGCATCGTCGGAAGTGGCCGCGGCGTGCGTTCGAGTTGCTCTGCCACCTGTTCCATGTGGTTGAGGTATAGATGGGTGTCGCCCGTGGTATGGACGAATTCGCCCGGCTGCAACCCCACCGCCTGCGCCATCATCATGGTCAGCAGCGCATACGACGCTATATTGAAAGGTACGCCCAAAAATACGTCGGCGCTTCGTTGATAGAGCTGACACGAGAGCCGCCCGTCCGCAACGTAGAACTGGAACAGCGCGTGGCACGGCGGCAGGGCCATGTTCTCGATCTCGCCCACGTTCCACGCGCTGACTATGTGGCGGCGCGAGTCGGGATTTCGCTTCAGGCTTTCGACCACGGCCGCGATCTGGTCGATGTGCCGCAACCCGCCCGGAGAGGAGGCGTCGGGCGCGGGCCAGCTGCGCCACTGGTAGCCGTATATGTGGCCAAGTTCACCGTCGGGAGCCGCCCACTCGTCCCAAATAGTCACTCCGTTGTCGTTCAGATATTTGACGTTGGTGTCGCCGCGTAGGAACCACAGCAGTTCGTAGATTATAGAACGCAGGTGCAGTCGCTTGGTCGTCAACAGCGGAAAGCCCTGCAACAGGTCGAATCGCATCTGATGGCCGAAGACACTCTTCGTCCCCACTCCGGTGCGGTCGCTCTTCACGACTCCTTCGTCGCGGATTTTTTGCAGCAGTTCCAGATACTGTTTCACAGCAACTCTTCGATTTTAGCGACCAGAGCATCGCCGTAGAGGTCGCGGGCGACTATGTTACCCTCGCCGTCGATTATGAAGTTGGCCGGGATCGAGCTCACGTTATACAACTTGACGGCCATAGTCCCTTCGCCCCTGAAGTCGCATACCGTCGTCCACGGCAGCTTCTGCTCCTGCACGGCGTTCACCCACAGCGGCTTCGACGTGTCGAGCGACACCTGATATACCGTCAGGCCGCGATCGGCATACTCGCCCCACAACTCCTTGAGGTCGGCGTTGTTGAGATTCGACGCGGGCAGCGCAGCGCTCCAAAAATCCAAAACCGTCAACTTCCCCGCCGTCTCCGACAGCCGCACCCTTTGGCCATACATGTTGGGCAACTCCAGGTCGGGGTAGTCGCTCTCGGATATGCCCTCGACGGCGAGCCGCCCCGCAAGGTCGCGGCGGGCACGGTTGGCCTCGATCTCCCGTTCGAGCGCGGCGAGATAGCGCGAATCGGGATAGCGTCTGTGCACCGAATCGGCCACCATCTGATAGTATACGTAATCGGTGTCGCCGTTGAACAGCACCTCGTCGCCGGGCAGGCGCTGATAGAGCGCGTAGATGGCCGCCAGCGACGACGAGTGTTCGACTATGAACCGTATCTGCTCGCGTTTGATCCTGTAATACTCCGCCGACCACGCCTTCGACAGGTCCATGCGGACGACGTCGCTCCGGCCGCGAGCCGATCTCATGGCGTAGAGTCCCGAGATGGAGTCGAGCGACGCTCCTCCGCCCGAAAGGATTTTGTGCACCCGCGCCACCAGTTCGCTCTCCTCGGAGCCCGATATGCTGTAACCCTTGGACGTGTCGCCGAACGACATCACGCTCACCTTTTCGCCGGGCGAGATCAGCAGCGGCACCATACCGCCGTCGTACCTCAGATTGAAAATCGTGGGCTGGCGGTCGGCGAGTTCGACCCGGAAGCGAAACTTTCCGTTCGCATCGCTCACCACCGAATCGACCGTCGAACCCCCGCCCGGGATCACGCGATCGAGATAGATCGTCTTTCCGCCGGCGCCGATCAACCGGCCCGTGAGCTTCGCCGCGTCGCGACCGCACGAGGCGACGCCCGCAAGCAACGCGACAACCAGCGCGGCGGCGAGCGTGAAATACAAATGTCTTTTCATTCGAAATCTTAGAAGTTGTTTAAATTTTTCTGCCGAAGCTATTTTGCAGATATTTTTGTCTCGGTTTTTTCGTCCGAAGCGAGGCGCATATCGGGAATATGTAACAAGCTTTGGACGAAAAAACAGGGCAAAAAGAGCGCGAAAGAGCGAGAGTGGAAATTTTTAAACAACTTCATTATCCCCTTCTTCTCTGTTGTCCCTGATTTTGGCGGCCGTTCTTAGGGCCCTTTCCACCGCCGTTGTGCCCTTTCTTTTGGTGGCCGTTGTTGGCCGCGACGGGCATCCTGTATTCGCTCTTGAGAGAGCCCAAGGCGGCCTCGTCGACCTCCACCCCGCCGTGCGACATGCGCTTTATGTCGTTGATTATGATCTCGTTGTTGGGGTGCTCCTGATTATATTCGTAACTTTTGGTGCGCATGTAGCGGGCGATATTCTCCAGCGTCTCCTCCACGGCGGCGCGGTCGGGATTTCCCTTCAACGACCCGATCATGCGCTCCACGTTCTCGCCGTAGTGTTTGAACGTCATTCGTTTGCGGGGATATTCGAGCCTTTCGGGTTCGGGACGCAGCGATTTTTCGGTGGGGATGGGATATGGCGAATCGACGTCGAGCGAGAAGTCCGACATGATGAACAGGTGATCCCACAGCTTGTGGGCTATGTCGGAGGTGTCGCGCAGCAGCGGGTTGAGGTTGCCCATCACGTCTATCACTATGTAGGCCTGCCGCGTACGTTCGTCGCGATCCTCTATCGTGTTCAGATAGTCGATCATCTCGTGAATGTGGCGACCGTATTCGGGCAGGAACATCTTGCGCCGCGTGTAATTATAATTTTTCTCCATGATCGGTCAAAATGATGATTTCAGGCACTGTTTTTGCCCCGTTCGCAACCGATTGCGCTATTAAGTATCAATCTTTTGAGAAAGGGAGGTCGATGCAATTTTTTATTGCTATATCTCGCTTTTTTTAGCGAAAGTTTTTATAACTTCGTACAAAGTTAGTCGGTTTTCCGATAAAAACAAAAACCATCTGCTTAATGCCGAACATTTTGATTATGGAAGCCCAGCGCGGTATTCGCAATACCCTTCGCGAAAGGCTCGAATATGAAAAATACACAGTCGAGGCCGTCGCCGACCGCGAAGAGGCCACTGCGGTCGTGCAGAGGTTCGAACCCGACCTGTTCATCTGCGACCACTGCCCGAACCTTGGCCTGAAGTGTCCCTTCATCATAATTTCCAACGACACGTCGGTCGAGTTGGCGGTGGAGGCGGTGCGCTCGGGGGCTATGGATTTCATTCCCAAGCCCATCGACATGAACCACCTGCTCGCCTCGATAAAAAAGGCGACCGGCAACACCCACCAGACCGAGGAGCACGACCTGCTGCAACCACGCACCACAACGAGAAAAACAGACCCCGGCCCCCAGGAGATAGTGGGCAACTCGAATAAGATAAAGCGGGTCAAGGAGCTCATCGACCGCATCGCCCCGTCGGACGCGCGGGTCTTAGTGACGGGCGAGAACGGCACGGGCAAGGAGCTGGTCGCCCACTGGATCCACGCCAAGAGCAAACGTGCGGCCTCTCAGTTTGTCGAGATCAACTGCGCCGCCATCCCTTCGGAACTCATCGAGAGCGAACTGTTCGGCCACGAGAAGGGAGCCTTCACCTCGGCCATCAAGCAGCGCAAGGGCAAGTTCGAGCAGGCCTCGGGCGGCACCCTGTTTATGGACGAGATCGGCGACATGAGCCTCTCGGCGCAGGCCAAGGTGCTGCGCGCGCTGCAAGAGAACCGCATCAGCCGCGTGGGCAGCGACCGCGACATAGAGGTGGACGTGAGGGTCGTGGCGGCGACCAACAAAAACCTCAAGGAGGAGATCCGCGAGGGGCGTTTCCGCGAAGACCTCTACCACCGCCTCAGCGTGATCATCATCCACGTCCCGCCCCTGTGCGAGCGGGCTGGCGACATACCGATCCTGGCAAGCCACTTCGCCGAACGCATCTGCCGCGAGTACGGCATCGCCAACAAAACCCTCGGCGCGGAGTGCATCGAAATTCTGGAAACGATGCCGTGGACGGGCAACATCCGCGAACTGCGCAACGTGATCGAACGACTCATCGTTTTGGGCGGCGACCGCATCACGGTCGAAGATATCCACGCCTACGTCAGCGATTTCGTGTAGCCGTCGCTTGGGATTTGTAAGAGTTTGCGGTTTACATTATCTTTGACTTCGTCCAAGATAGGCTGTGCCTCGGGCAACCGCAAATAAATTTGCGTTGCCCCTCGGCTTGCACTATCTTTGTGCGAAATACAACAAAGAAAAATGGAAAACGTAAAATGTCTTATCATAGGCAGTGGCCCGGCGGGTTACACCGCCGCAATCTACACCGCCCGCGCCGGCCTCTCGCCGGTGGTCTACACGGGGCTCGTTCCGGGCGGCCAACTCACCACCACCAGCGAGATCGACAACTTTCCGGGCTACCCCGAGGGTGTTAGCGGCTCGGTTATGATGGACGACCTCAGGCGCCAAGCCGAGAGGTTCGGCACTCAGGTGCACACGGGCGAGGTGACCTACATCGACACCTCGTGCAGGCCGTTCCACGTGGTGGTCGACGGATCGCACGAGATTTCGGCCGAGAGCGTGATAGTGGCCACAGGAGCTTCGGCGCGCTATCTGGGCCTTCCTTCGGAGAAGAAATATATAGGTATGGGCGTCAGCGCGTGCGCGGTGTGCGACGGATTTTTCTATCGCGACAGGGACGTGGCCGTGGTGGGCGGCGGCGACTCGGCGTGCGAGGAGGCTCTGTATCTGGCTACGCTTTGCCGTCGCGTGTATCTCATCGTACGCAAATCGTTTCTGCGCGCCTCCAAGGTTATGCAGGCCCGCGTTATGGAGAACGAGCGCATCGAGGTGCTGTTCGAACACGTAACGGAGGAGATTTTGGGCGACGACGGCGGCGTGACGGGCGCGCGGGTTCGTAGCACGGCGGGTGTGGAGCGGATTTTGGCTATCGACGGATTCTTCCTGGGCATCGGCCACGAGCCGCGTACCGAAATTTTCAAGGGGCAGCTGCGACTCGACGACGAGGGCTACATCATCACCCGCGGAGGCACGGGCAAGGACGCGGGCAGTTTCGCCGCCGGTTCGACCGCCACGAGCGTCGAGGGGATCTTCGCGGCGGGCGACGTGGCCGACCGGGTATATCAGCAGGCCATCACCGCCGCCGGAGCTGGTTGCCGCGCCGCCTTCGACTGCGAGAGGTTTTTGAGCGAACAGTAGGCCTTTTAGCGGGTGTTCAGGGTGGACGATATTTTGGCCATAGACTCGGACGAGCGGTTCCGGCGGGCGGCTATGCAGATTTTTCTGCATCAAGCTACCGCGTGTCCACCTTATAAGGAATACCTCGAAGCCATCGGTTTCGATCTTCGGGACATCGAGCGCATCGCCGGGAGCGGACAGATAGAGGATATCCCGTTCCTGCCGATCGAGTTGTTTAAGACCCACCGCGTTTACTGCGGCGGGGGGAGCGACGGTGCGGACGGTGGTTCCGGTTTTGGCGGCGGCTCCGACTCCGGTTTCGGTTTTGGCGGCGGCTCCGGCGCCCCGAAGCCCGAGCCCGAGGCGGTTTTCACCAGCAGCAGCACGACAGGCGAGGGCGTGGCGCGTCATTATGTGGCGCGGCTAAGCGACTACGAGCGGATTTTCACCCGCGGGTTCGAGCTGTTTTACGGCGACGCGGCCCGATGGAGCATCTACGCCCTGTTGCCGTCGTACCTCGAACGAGAGGGCTCGTCGCTTGTATATATGGTCGATTCGCTCATGCGGCGTGGGCGCGGCGGCGGGTTCTATCTGCGCGACCACGCGCGGTTGATGGCCGATATGGCGGCCGACCGAGGGCCGAAAATCTTGTTGGGCGTGAGCTACGCGCTGTTGGATCTGGCCGAAGAGCTAACCGCGCGCGGCTGGCGATTTCCTGCCGACACCATAGTGATGGAGACGGGCGGCATGAAGGGTCGGCGCGCCGAGATGACCAAGGCGGCGATGCACGGCGTGCTGGCGAACGCTTTCGGGGTGACTGAAATCCACTCCGAATATGGGATGGCCGAACTCATGTCGCAGGCCTACTCGGCGGGTGGCGGCGTTTTTCGCACCCCGCCATGGATGAGGGTGTTGGTGCGCGACCCGGCCGATCCGTTCGACGTGCGAGGGGCGGAGGATGCCTCGATTCCCGAGCGCGGCATAAGAGGAGGCGTCAACATTATAGATCTCGGAAACCGGAACAGTTGCGCGTTCATTCAGACGCAAGACAAGGGCACGCTGCTGCCCGGAGGCAATTTCACTATCGACGGCCGCATAGCCGGCAGCGACATAAGGGGGTGCAATCTGTTGGTGCAATAAACGGCGCGACCCCGAAACCGACGAAACCTTAGAAGTTGTTTGATTTTTTCTACCGAAACTATTTCGCAGATGTTTTTGTTCCGTTTTTCGCCCGAAGCGAGGCGCATATCGGGAATATGTAACGAGTTTCGGGCGAAAAACCGAGACAAAAAGAGCGCGAAAGAGCGAGAGTGGAAATTTTTTAACAACTTCTTAGACCGACACAACCGAACGATGAGCTACGACATAGACATAGTTATCCCGTGGGTGGACGGCGCCGACCCGGAGTGGCGGGCGGCGTTTCGCGCGGCACGCGACGGCACGGCGAACGTTCCGGTTGTAGTTACGGGCGCGGACGAGAACTCCTCCGATATCCGCTACCGCGATTGGGACACGCTACGCTGGTGGTTTCGCGGCGTGGAGCGGTTCGCGCCGTGGGTGCGGCGGATTCATTTCGTAACGTGGGGGCACGTTCCCGAGTGGCTCGACCTGCAAAATCCGCGCCTTCGCGTGGTGAGGCACGGCGACTACATTCCCGCCGAATATCTGCCCACGTTCGCCTCGCGCCCCATCGAACTGTGCGCCCACCTTATTCCCGGACTTGCAGAGCGGTTCATCCTTTTCAACGACGATATGTTTTTTACGCGACCGGTGGCGGAAGGGCGGTTTTTTTGCGCCAAGAGCGGTTTGCCGCGTGACATGGCTCGGCTGTCGCTCATCGCCCGCTCGACCATCAGCCACACGGTGCTCAACATGACCGAAGTGCTCAACCGCCGCCATTCGCGCGCCGAGGTTATGCGCTCTCACGCGGCGAAATGGTACTCGCCGCGCTACGGAGCCGGCAACCTGTTGAAAACTTTGGATCTTTCGGTGTGGCGGCAGTTTGCCGGCTTGGCCGACACCCACATGCCACAACCCTATCTACGGTCGACCTTCGAGCGGATGTGGGTCGAGGAGTTTGCGATTTTGGATGCCACCTGCCGCGAGCGGTTTCGTTCGCCCTTCGGAGTCAACCACTGGCTGATGCGCTACGAGCAGCTGGCGCGGGGCGAATTCAGTCCGGTCGGTTTTCGCGACGCGCGGCTCGACCACCTCGCCGAAGATCGCATCGGCGAGGTAGAACGCTACATCCGTGCCCGAAAATATGCCATGATATGCCTCAACGACAGCCCTATGCTCGGCGATTTCGTCGCCGTGCGCGACAGGCTCGCAAAGGCGCTCGACCATATCTTACCTCAAAAATCGTCTTATGAAATTTAGCGTGATCATACCTTTATATAATAAGGAGGCGGAGATCGAGCGGACTCTGCGGTCGGCGTTGGCGCAAACCCTGCCGCCGTTGGAGATAGTCGTCGTGGACGACGGCTCGACCGACCGAAGCGCCGCCATAGTCGAGGCCGTGATGGCGGAGATTTCCGGAAAGGAGACGGCGGCGGCCGAAACCGTTCGCGAAAAGGGCGAAGGCGGAGCCGAGAGCATAGAGGCTGCCGCCTGCGAAAGGGGAGAAAACGCACCCGAAAAAACTCCGCAAATAAAACTGATCCGCCAAAAAAACGCAGGCGAGACGGCTGCCCGCAACCGCGCGATGGCCGAGGCGTCGGGCGACTATTTCGCACTGGTGGACGCCGACGACGAATGGCGAGACGGATTTTTGGCCGAGATCGCCTCACTCATCGCCGAGCACCCCGACTGCGGGCTCTACTCCACCGGTTTCGACATTGTGAACACCGACGGCACGCACCCCGCAAACACTATTCGCGAGCGCGGCGTGGTGGACGATTTTTTTCGCGCCTCGATGACGGCCTACGTCAGCATTCCGTCGGCGAGCGTGATTCCGCGCTACACGGTCGAGGCGGTGGGTGGCTTCCCCGAGGGGATGCGCATGGGCGGCGACCAGTATATGTGGACCAAGATCGCACGCCGGTTCAAGGTTTGCTTCTCGCCCGAGCGGTTGGTGCGCTACTATATGGCGGCCTCGAACCGTTCGGCGGCGATTTACAAGCCCGAGGTGACCGACTTTTCGTTCGAGGATTTCTACGTTCCGATGGGCACCGGATGCGCCGCGGATGTGATTGCGGGACGCGGGGCGAACGGTCGCCCAGAAGCGGACAAGCAACCCGAGACAGGCAAGCAGCCCGAGACCGACAAGCAACCCGAATCGGCCTGCCGCGGCGGAACGCTTGGAGAGTGCCTCCTTGTCGATCATCGTCTCAACGAGTACATAGCGCGTGTGGCGCTGGGCAAAGCGCTGGTTCTGAGCGCAAAGGGAGGCACGGCCGACGGCCTGCGGGCGGAGCGTTTCTTCGCCTACAACCGCGGCAGCAGGCGACTTTGGTGGCGGCTGTGGATCTTGAACCGCCTGCCTCGTGCATGGCGACCACGCCTACACGCCCTCTACACCGACCTGGCCTGGCGCCTCGCCCGAAAGGGACTATAAAATGTTGAATGCTAAATTATTTTGCGCCGCGTAGCTAAATTATGCATTTAGCGTCATCTCAAAAGTCCCGCGGTAATCCCTACCCTCATTATTATAAGGTATAGGGCTTTGGATGGACACAGCGACAGGGCGAACCACAAAGCGATGGCTATGGTCGCGCCCCATTTTGCTACCTCTTTGACTACGGCGCCCACGTAGGCCGCCCGCGATATGGCGCGCGTTCTAACCCGTTCGCTCGCCCCCACCCCGCGCGAAAGGCGGCGAAAATAGTCGCTTGTAAGTTTCGACGGCGGGATTATGTGATTGATCACCGCGCCCGGCACCCACCACGCCGACCCTCCGTCGGCCACAACCCTCATAAACAGCTCCTTCTCCTCTCCGCCGATTAGCGCCGCTCCAGTCCGCCCGAGCGAGGTGTCGAAAACGCCTAAACGCTCGAACGCCGCACGCCGAACGGCCATATTTCCACCTGCCGGATAACCCTTTGCGAACGGTTTTTCCCGCGGGCCGAGATCCAACGTTCCGGCGATGGGGCGCTCGGTAAAGCGCGACATCCAGCGCGGGCGATCCGTCTCATACACCGGCACCACTCCCCCTCCGGCCATCGGCACCTCGGGGTGGCGGGCAAAAAAATCGACGTACGAGGCGGCGAACTCCGCGTTCACCTCCTCGTCGTCGTCTATAATGGCTATTATTTCGCCTCGTGCCGCCGCGATTCCGCAATTTCGGGCGTGCGACAAGCCCTGCTTGGGCTCGAAAACCATCCGCAAATTGAACCCCGGGTGCTCGGTCGCAAAACGGGCGAACACCTCCGCCGTGTCGTCGGTCGAATTGTTGTTCACCGCCACCACCTCCCACTCTTCGGCGGGCAGGGTTTGCGAAACGACAGACCGGAGCGTGCGCAAAAGTCGCTCGCCCCGGTTGTAGGTCGCAATTATGATCGAGATACTAATCATCAGTCAGTTATCTTCCTCACACGATGCCTCCACCGCGCAATAGCGCTCGACCACCGCAGTTACATTCCCCAGTCGGAGGCGTTGAAGCTCTCCTTGACAACTCGGGCTTCGGGCGAGAGCATGGGGAAGAACTCGAATCCGGTGATCTCCTCTATGTCGGAGACGCTCACCATATGGTCTTCGGTAGGATCGTCACCGTTTTCATAGTAGCCCTCCTGATGCACGAAGTAGAACGCCGCACACTGCAGTTCGGATGCGGAGCACTGACTAATGGTTTTCGAGGCGGAAACTCCGCTCTTTTTCTTCAAAAATGCCTTGTAGAAATTCGAGGGCACCGGCATCGTCTTGCCCGAGCCGTCCTGGGTGGTGACGGAACCGTTGAATACGCTGCCCGTCACTACGTACAACGTATCGGAGCGGTATCCATAGGCTTGCTCCACCTTCTGTTCGAGCTGATTCCATATCCCGCCGTTGAACGAGTTTTGGGTCTGGGGAGCCATGTTGGTGTAGTAGAACGTCTGTTTATTCATCGCCACCGACTTCTGGCGGCTACCCGAGGCCAACATGTGCCCTCTCGAATAGGGACCCGTATAGGCTCCGTCGCCCAGGTTGGACTGGTCTTCTTTGTCGAAATTGGGGTCGTACGCCCACGAATCGTTGCGCCCCGCATCGCCGTCATACCAGCTGTGCATAGGATAGGCCACCCACAGGGGCTGCAGTTTTTTTGTATCGAGGGCGATGGTCATGCTGCGCTTACGTCCCGGAGTGGTTTTAGTGGCACTGGAACCGCCGTTCTCCGACACGTAGTGCGTTGCGTACTCCACGCCGTCGATCTCTTTCATGCGCGGCAACTCCGGCCAGGCGAACTGGTCGAGGGGATCCGGATCGCCGCCGCCCGTGTACTGCGGAGTGGTGAAGTCGGCGACGGCAGAGGTGTGCGTCGCGCCGGCTATCTTGACATAGGTGGCCACCTCGTACGCGGCGGACGACGCCAGACCCTGCGCCGAAGTCCAAGAGTATGTAACGGGGCTCGAAGTGCCCGCAGCCTTGAGCGTTCCCGCCCATGCCGAGGCTCCGGCCGCGCGGTACATAAATCCGGCCTCCGAAACGACAGCCGAGCCGGTGGTGAAGTTCCACGCGCCCGACAGGCTTGCCGAGTTGTATTTCAAGTCCGACACCGAGGGCTGCGAGACCGCGATAGTGTACCCCTCGCCGCCGTCCTCCTTCAGTGTGGAGACGGTTCTGCGCACGTCTGGGTCGGAGTAGACTTCACCTCCGGCTATGGCGTATAGCTCCACGTCGTATTCCGTCTCGGGCTCAAGACCCGTTATTCTGGTTTCGAACCGCGCGCCCACCACATCTTCCAGCGGCAGGTAGCTGCGGGCGATGAACCTGCCCAACTCCTGGTCGCCGTCCTTTTCGAACAGCACCACGCCCGCCTCGGTGACTACGTCTTCGGGCATGTTGTCCACAAAGTAGATCCCCTCGACCGACACCGACGAGGTGGTTGCGGCCACAACGGGCGAACTCGCCCACGAGAACGAAATTTCGGGGGTGGTGGTGGTCGTTTCGCATCCCGTCAGCGCACTCGATACGCCGACACCGATCAACACGGCGAACACCGGCAACACCATCAGCAACTGTTTTTTAACTCTTTTCATTTCTCGTTTCTTATTTCTATTCAAACGCAAAGATAACGTTTTTTGTTGCATAGCCAATTTTCATGCGCCACAGCGCAACTAATTTCGGAAGCAGCGCACCGGCAGGAAATAGCCGGGGAATGAGTGACGACCATAGCGAGTGGACGCCTCTGTGGGCTCCAAGTACAGTGCCGCGGACACATCAATAGTCGGAAGGGTGTTCGCAACTAACTGTGTCGTCGTTTGGTACATGAAGAATTCATTGTCGTCATAATCTCTCGTCTTACCATTACTGTCATTCCACATAGCTTTGGGCAGGCTGAAATCGGGCCATTCGAGACACTGCGGGAAGGTGGCGTAGGTAGGAGATCCTGTCACCAAATTTCGGGGCGTCCATTTGTAATCTCCGTTCGTCGTATTAAATCTTGTGCCAGCAGCAGTTCCGGGCCCCCCCAGCAAATCGAGCCACTCCCGGCGCGTGGGTGTATGCCATGCGCCGTCGCCCACATAGTTACACGGATCGCCATGTCCGGCAGGGAGATTCTGGATGGTGAGTTTACCCTCATTTGCGGTATTTGTGACGCCATTGGTTTTCGACCCCCAATTTGCCTTTACCGTATCCCAAGGCAGCGCCGTGCTACCCGTGTACTGGGAGTTTTTCCACACGATGTCGCTGCCGTCTGTGCTCCAAGCGTCACCGTAACTATTACCGTTACTGCCCAGCTCCTGCGACAAGAGTCTGCCAAACAGCGAGCCCCACAAGAAATTGACCATGTAGACAGGTTCGTCTTCGAGCGGGCCGTACTTGGCGTCGGTCGTGGCGTTGGTGAATTGAGCGTAGCCCTTAAAGGTGCTCGATCCTTGGATGGTGAGTTTGATGTCGCTCAGCAGCAGCGCGGGGTTGCCGGCCGCGGTGCGTGCCTCGGTGAGGCGACGGTAGTCGCTGTCCTTGATGCCGATCACTCCCGGAGACGCCAGCATGAACCGTGGGTTGGGCGGCGGCACCTGCTTCTGAGTCACGGCTACGGTTCTATTCATGCCCGTCGCCGAGGTGAAGGTAACGAAACCTGCGCGCGGCGTGTTGGGATCGGTGGGGTCGAATTGATAGGCCTCGTTGGGATATATCCCGACCGTGGCGTTGCCGGTGCCGCTCGCCACCTCTACCGCCAGCCAGCTCGACTTGGCCGTCACGCTCCAGGTGTCTTCGGCGGTGACGGTCACGCTCTTCGCCTCGGCCAAAGTGTTGTCCGTACCTTCGAATGCGAGCGAAGTGGGATTGACGAAGAAAGGCGAGATGCACCGCACGGGACGGATCTGTTTGAGGTAGCTGCTCGCGTCCCCATAGAGCCCGGCATCGGGCCCCTTAAGGGAATTGCCACCATACACCGCCACGCTGCTGCTTAAACTTTCTTTAACCCAGTAGCCTCCGACTAACTGCCCGCCCATATTTCCATCTTTTAATTCATACCACATGGGCACGAACAGCGGCCACATCGGATTGCCGGCGTTGTCCACCACGACCGCACCGCTCACGGGGAAGTCTTTGTACTCCTCTCTGTTGTTGTCGATCCAGCGGGAGTCGGTGTAGTCGTCCGCCGGACTGACATTGTATGTCGACGACGGATAACCGTCGTACCAATCCGCAGGCGTGGGCATCCTCCATGCACCCTCGCCGGCTTTGTCGCTGTAGAACTTACACGGGTCGCCCCACGCGTTGGACATATCGTCCCACCAGGTCGGATAGCCACTCACATAATAATGAGTGGAAGGAGGGCGGTTGGCATAAGGTGGCTTATCGGTGGGGACTTGGCCTCCGCCGCCGTTCAAAAATGTCGATGTCTCAGCCTTCAGCCCGTCGAGGCCCAGCGGGTAGCCTTCCCCCACCGAGGGAGCGGCGACGAGGTCGTTGGGGGTGACCAAGACTCCGTCGTTGGCCGCCGTCGGAAATTCCCAACCGCGGCTGGTGTAGGCCACCAGCGAACCGAACTTGAACCGCGCCATGTATACCGGAACGTTGTACAGCCCTTCGCCGGGGAAGAGGTCTTCGGCGACCTGTTCGAGCGGAGTGCCCTCGAACTCAACCGAACCGCGCAGCGTGATCCGACCCTGATCAGTACCGCTGTAAACGTATCCCAACACACCCGGAGCCGCCGGAACGCCCTTGGGAAGCGGCGGAGGCGGAGCGAACACACATCGGATCGGAAAGCCGAAACTCTGGACGTTGCGAGCGGTGGCGGGGCTTGCGTTGCCCGCGTCGAAGCCCATGTCCATACCGTAACCGACACCGAACGGAGACATAGACCAGTAATTGGCCGTGCTGCCCGAATTGCGGAACGAGCCGTTCGTGTTGCTTCTGTATCCCGAGGCGGGGAAAAACGTGGATGCGCCGTAACGGGCGCTGCTCTGGATGTCGTTGAACATCAATCGTCCTACGTAGGCGACCCGGGGCGACTGGATGGCCACGGCGGCATCGTACACACCGCCCCCCGCGGCGGGTTGCCCGTCTATCTTTCTGCGGTCGAAGAATCCGTCGGCGTAGTAGCCCCAAATCGAGTTGGTCGGATCGGAGGCGTTGTCGTCCGGAATAACCTCCCACAGAGATTGCCCCGTTTCGTTGGTCGAATCCTCACCCGCGGTGGGACGGCGATAACCCGGAGGGCACGCATCCATCGAAGAGGCGATGTAGATGGCGCCGGCGGCATCCCAACTGACGCCCGTGAGCGATTGTGTCGTCGGATCGAAGGCGTAGCGCGGGTTTGCCGTCGAACCGAACTGAAAGAACGCCCCCGCCTGGGTCGGATAGTCGGTGAACGCGCCGCCCTTGGCCTGCAACTGCACATACCCGTCCGACTCGAACGCACGTTTTTCGGCGTCGGTCTTAACGGTGAGGTTGTAGGGGCTGAACGGCACGGCGGCGGCGCGCCCCTCGTTGCGGTGGAACAGGTAATCCGCGCCTTCGCCCTGACGGACGAACAGCAGTTGCGAATAGGCCCCGTCGGCGTACGACACCAGCACGATGCCGTATCGCGCCGGAACCGCCTCGGTGGGCAGGTATTCGTCGGCAAGGCCTATGCGGAAAAACAGACCGTCGGGAGCGGCGGCGTCCATCCGTCCCTCGACGTGGGTCGCCTCGCCGAACACGGGATATTTGTTGTCGAATCCCGGGTCGCCTCCGTTGGCCACCGCCGACTCGTCGGGAGTCACGTCGTCCGTACGCCAGCCGACGTTGGAGTCGAGCGTCATGGTGTTGCTCAGACGGATCCACTCGCCGCCCTTGAGAACCGTGGCCGACCACCCTCCGTCGATCGCGCCGAGGTCTCCCGCGGTGGGACGGGCAACGCGAATGAGTCGTTCGCCTGTCTGGTCGGCCTTCCAAAACGCGCCGACGTAGGGCGTCACGTTGGCAGGCACGTTGCCCGCCGAAGATCCCGCCTGCACGACGCTTATCCTCTTTCGCAACACCGGACCCGCCGAGACCAAATAGTAGGCGTAGCGCGGGGCGGCGTCCGGATTGGCGGTAGGGACGGTCGCCGTGACCGCGCTCTGTGTCTCGTCTCCGTCATCTTCCGACGCGGGGCTGAAGTTGGCGGCGAATGGTGCCGACAGGGGGGGTATCGCCCATCCGTCGGGGTGGTTGGTGCGGATGCCCAACTGCTGCGTGCCGCCGCCTTGCAGATAGGCCAGCACAGAGCGATCCACCTCCAGTTCGTAGTCTCCGTCGACCGTCACATCCTCCATCTCGATGCCGTTCCACACACGCACCCGAGGCGTTATCTGCAACTCGTCGGCCTTTATCGTAACGCTCAGATGGAGCCACGTGTTGCGCGGCAGGGTGTAGCCGTATCCCGTCGACGCCGGAGCCGATATCTTCCCTTTTTTGGTGTTGCCGGCTATCGTCATGCCGAGTTCCATCGCCATGTCCTCGTCGTCGATGTCGGAAAAGAGCAGCTCGGGAAGGATTATCCTGTCGTAGTACACCGTGGTCGTCTCGCTCGCACTCTCGTCGGCGTCGGCGAACAGCAGCGGATCGGTCACGTCGCAGACGTAGTCGCCCGAGAGCCTGCCCGTGCCGTTCTCGTATCCCGGCATCACGCCCACCGACCCGGGAACGTCGCCTATGGTCACCTTACCGCCGCCGCTCTTCCAATCGCTGTACTGCGTTTTGGTGAGCGTTATCTCCATCGACAGTCGCACAGCCGCACGCGTCACCGTAACGGGCCACGCCCCCGAAAGATCGGCCGCGGCACCGGGCAGGCGAACGAGGTTGTCGTCCTTGACCTCCACCCCGGAGACCCACTCTACCATAGGAATGTCGCCGTCCTGAACCAGATGATGAGCCTGGGCGTCGAACGTCAGCCTCCGCAGTTTTGATATGTGGTCGACGTTAGCGTCCACCGCCATCGCGGCGTTCAGACCCGAAGCCGCGGGTCGTCCGACAGAGTTGACCACGAACACAAAGTCGTAAAGCCCGGTCAGGACGTCGGCCCGGAGAGGCATTTTGGCGGGAGTAACATCGGTGAACTCCAAGTTTTTCACGAGCCGCCCCGTAGAGCTCGAATAGACGAGTATCCTCAAATGGGAGACGCGACTGTCCTGCGCCTTGCCGACGGCGGGTGAGCCTGGAGCCCCGTCGCCGGGTTCCAACTCATCGGGATCGACGGCACGCGTCGCACCGCCCGCCATCCGGTCGACCAGCGGGCTAAATGACAAAGTGACCCGACGGCCTCCCTCCGCATCGCGCCCGTCCGCCCCGTCTCTCATGCACGAAGACAAAACGGCCGCCGAAGCCACAGTCAGTATAACTAAAATATGTCGTATCATATCTTTCTTTTTCTTTCGAAGTTCTATTTATCGGGCGACGGGCGCCTCATTTGTGGTCTCGAAGACGATGCGGATAACGCCCGAAGCCGAGGTGAATGCGACCTTTAAGGAGACGGCCGCACACAGCGCACGGCACTGCCGGTGGCGGCACGGGCGCCCTGGCTTGAACCGTCGGGCCATACCGGACCTAAGCGTTCTCTATAAAGGCTCATAGAGTAGCCATTAGCGTTACCAAAGGCCGTGGACGACCAGTATTCTGCAACATCACCCTGAACGGATATCACACCGTCGTTGGAGCGACGATACCCCGAGGCGGACAGGTACATGGACCAGTCGGGCTGGCCGCTTCCGTCTCCGGCCACCGCACCGTCTATAATGACGTTGGGTTTAACGGTCGTGTTCGTCAGCGTATTCCAGGCAGCTCCCCCGGTCGCAGACCACTGTATGCCGGTCGGTGTGCTTGTGGGGCTTGTGCCGAACGAGCCGCCGTTCCAACCGCCGTTGGCGTGACTGCCGACGGGAAGTTTCCATCCCTTACCGAATTCGGGGTAAGTGGCGCCATCGCGGCCGAAGTAGTAGTCGCACGGATCGCCCTTGCCCTTCGCCCAGTTGGTCGGGTTGTTGTAGGCGGCGGCCGAAATGTTTTTCACAGCGGCATAATCCTGATCGTACGCGGGAACGCTGGGCAGAACGTTGGCGAATTGCGGTTGGTAGTTGTTGGTGTAGCTGGTGATGCCGGTGGTTACCTCTGCCGGAACCTGCTTGATGTCCTTCGCAGGGTCGAAAACAGACAGGCCGTTGACAACCGTCTGCTTGCTGCTGACGGCGACCAGAGAACCGAACTTGAAGTAGGCCACGTGGACTTCGTAGTTGGATATTTTGCCGAAGAGGGTGGTTTCGTCGGTGCCGTTCTTGTCGGCCACGGGGGTGTTTTTGAAACGGTAGTCACCGGCGAGGGTCAGCTTACCCACGTCGGGGCCCGTGACGAAGTAGCCTATCACGCCCGGAGGGGCGAGGTTCAACATCTTTTGAGGCGGCTCGACCACGCAGCGGACGGAGGCGCCGCCGTAGAGGCTGCGTCCGTAGAAGTTGCGGAAGGAGTTGTTGTTCTTGAAGTCGAGATACCAACCGTAGTGCAGCGTCTTCAGGCTCGACGACCAGTAGTAGCCGTGGCTGCCCGCGTTACCCGGTCCGACGGCGTCGTTGAAGTGTCCCGCCGCAGGAAAGAACAGACTGCCGTTGGTCTCGGGGTTGTAGAACAACCTTCCGCCATAGGCCACCGAGTAGTCGCTCGCGGCCACGGCTCCCAAATCGGAACCGGAATCGGCAGTGGGTGGCGGTGAGGAGACCATCTCTCTGCGATCGAAATATCCGTCGGCGTAGTATCCCCACACCGAGTTTTCGACGCTGCTGATCTGATCCGACGGGAGGTTGCGGAATAGAGATTGGAACATCTCCGAGTTGTTGTTGTTCACCACATCCTGAACGCCGTTAGTGTTGCCGTCCGACGGTCGCATATAGCCCGCCGGGCACCCCTCGTGGCTCTCTTTCAGCGCGCTCCAAGAATCTGCGAGACTCCCCTCGGTCCTCGGTTCGGACGCCACGGGGTTGTAGGCGAACACCCCCTCGGGATGCGCCCAGCGGAACATGGCTCCGGCCTGCGAGGGATATCGGGTGAACACGCCGCCCCGATAGCCGACGTCGACGTGCAGGGCTTCCGCCTCCGCCGTCATCTCGCCGAACTCGCGCGCGGTGAGGTTGTAGGGAGAGAACTTTCTGGCGAGCGGACGGTTGTCACCCTCCACCGGCGTGATTCCATTAGCCACGTCGGTCGGCCTCATCAGATAGTCGGCCTCCTCGCCCTGACGGACGTATATCTTATGGAATCTGGTCGCTCCTCCGTGGGTATAGACGAGCAGCACCACGCCATAGCGATGCTCTTCCGGGTCGATCGTCCCTTCGAGTCCTACGCGGAAGTATATCTGCGGATCATCTACGCCGACCACGCCGCGGACCGTGCGTTCGGAGCTGTTCACGCGATGGGCGAGGTCGAACCCGTTGTCTCCTCCGTCGGCGACGGCGGCCTGGTCGGGCACCACGTCCGTGCGCCATCCCACGTTGCGGTCTTTGGGCATCACGTCGTCGAGCACAATCCATTCGCGACCCTCCAGCACGGTGGCCATCCATTCGCCGTCTATTACGTCCACGGGCGCGGCGGTCGGACGCGAGATGCGTATCAACCGTTCGCCATACTGGTCGGCGCGCCAAAACGCTCCCACATACATTCTCACATTGGCGGGGGCGGGATCGGCCGTTATGTCGCCTCCTTGGGGGAGCCGCATGACGGTTATGTTTTTGTGCAGATTGCCCGCCCTGACCACTACCACGGCCTTTTGAAGCGCCGCTCCGCCCGCCGAAGCGGTCAACGTGACCGCCGACTCCTTGTCTTTTTCGCCATCGCGAGGTTCGAAAGAGTCGATCCACGAGGGAAGGGAGGACGCATCGAGCCTCCATCCCGTCGGATGGTCGGTGAATATGTTCACCGTTTCGGTTCCGCCCTCGTTGGGGAACACCACGATATCGCGGTCGATGGTGAAGCGGTAGTTGGACATGTCGACGCCTTCGAGGTCGCCGTCGCTCCACGGCAGCACCCGCGTGGTGATCTCCATCTCGCTCTCCACGCTGCCGTCCACCCACAGCCAGCTGTTGCGCGGCAGCGTGTAGCCCATCGAACCCGCCACGTTGGGCGCGTGGAGCAGAGCCGACTTCTCTTCCGTTCCGCCCGCGCCGTCGTCGAATCTCATCGACATTCTCAGAGCCAGATCCCCGTTGCTGGTGGGCGCGAATAGCAACTCGGGGAAGATCAACCGCTCGACGAACACAGCCGCGCTGTCGGGCTCGGTGGTGGCAGGAGCTTCCACCCCGCCCTTGTAGAGTCTCACCTGGCCGTATTCGCCGTCGGGGAACAGGGCCTGAAACGCGGGGTCGTCGGTCTGGGCTGCCGGATAGACGGGTATCGACTTCGTTCCCATCGGAAGGGCGATGGAGGTGCCTCCCACGTTAACCGTTCCGGGCATGAAGTGGGTGCGGTCTCTGAGGCCGTCGATAATTATCGCGGGCGGACTGGCGTCGCCGTGGTGATCGACCCACGCGGCGTATTCGGGCCCCGACAGGTTGAGGTGCATGCTGATTCGAATCGCCGCGCGCTCCATCGACACGGGCCAAGGACTCGTCTGAGTGGTGGCGCCTCCGTCGAGCGACACGCGGTTGGATCCAAGCACCTTCACGCCGCGGAATATCTGCACCATCGGTATGGCGTGTTCGAGCGTCGCGCCTTTGCCCCCCTTGATGTCGTCCGCGACGGTGAAGTCGATGGCCGCCAGCTCGCCGAAGGTGTCGATGGCCGCCGGAGCCGTTCCGGGCGTTCCGAATATGGCCGCCTTATCGGTGTTGGCTATGAACACAAAGTCGTATATGCCCGTTGCGACGCGCACGGTGTAGGGCGCAGTCTCCCCCGGATTGAACAGGTAGTTCCACGCCTCGCCGTCGTATTTCACAAGGTCGCCCGTGGTGCCGTCGTAGATCAGCACCCGAAAGTTGACGATGAGGCTGTCCTGCGCGCTGCCTCGCGGGAAGGTCTCCCCGGCCGGGCCGTAGGTTTCGTAACCGGTGCGGGTTTTATGCTCCCCGAACGCGGGGTCGAACCTCAGGGTCGCGGCCTCGCCGGGCCTAAACTCGTCGTCGCCCCTTAGACTGTCGAGGTTGTCGCGGATGCACGAGCCCAGAAGCAGCGCCGCCATAACCGCGACGGCCCCAAATTTCATGCTGTTGTAAATACTGTTTCTCATATCGTTTTTCCTCTTGTCGGAATATATCTCCGTCGAAGATTTTCGCTCCCCGGGCGGGTTTCAATCCGTCGCGGGGAAATTTTCAATATCTAATATCGTCGGGGCGCCACCGTTCGTCACGATACCGGCACAGCCGTCGGATTGGTCACGCATCGTATAGGGGTCGCGGTGTCGAAATCCGCCCTGCCGTCGGCGGGCCCCATGTGCGCTCCACCACCCCCAACGGTCAGGTTCAGGTACCACGCCTGCGCCCCGCCGTTGTTCAGGGCGTAGCCCGACCAGTAGAACCCCTCGACGTTCTCGTTCTCGAAGCCGCCCGTGGCCGACGAGTGCCTTACACCCGCCGTAGGCAGAAAGTATCCGCCCTCATCGCCGTTGGGATACCAGCCCCCCTGCACTCCGTTGGCGTCGGTACCCACGAACAGACTCTCGTCCTTCGAGGCTCCGTTCCAACTCAGGTCGGCGGGGTCGTCAACCGTCCATCCGGCGAACACGGCTTGATCGACGGGCGAGGGCAACGACCACTTGGCTCCGGCCAGCATGGTCTCGACCTGAGAGGCGCTCTTTCCCGCGAAGTCGGCGGTCTTGAATCCGGCCAAACGACACGGGTCTCCCTTGCCGGCCAGTATGTTGGCTCCGTTGTGGTAGCCGTCGGCGGAGATGCTCGTAACGGAGTAGGGGTTGGAGTTGTCCAGATCCCCGCCCTCAAACTTCGGAATGTTGTAGTAGTCGGCGTAGTCGTTGCCCGAGGCGACCTTTCCGGTGGGGTCGAACATCACCGTACTCTCGCTCCATCCGACGTGCGTTTTGCCTGCCATCCCCACCACGCCGCCGAACTTGAAGTAGGCGAGTTTGGCGACGTCGGTCACATCCCTGCCCCAGCGACCCACCTCAAGCGTTCCGTCGGGTTTGTAGTAGAGCACATCGTTCCGTCCGCCCGCAATTTCGGGCTCTGCCGGGGGCGAATCCACGCAACGCACCGAGCCGCCGAAGCTCGACGCCTTATACTGTATTTGCGGACTTGTGGAAAATGAGAAGTAGATTTCATAGCCTCTCAGAGTCTGGTTGGGGGGAGTGCCCACCAGGCCGAACGCCGTGGACGACCAGTAGTAGGCCACCGTTCCCTGCTTATCCTGCGTACCTCCGACGTGTTTTAGTGAGCCTGTGGAGCTCTCCCTCCAGCCCGGGGCGACCACCAGTGTGTTGGAGCCGCTGTCGACGACATAGAGCGGATTGTCGACCGAAAGCTCGGCGTAAGATGGATTGTCATTCCCGCCGCGGCTAACGGTCGACACATCTGCGATCAAAGCCGTATTCTCCGCGCTGGTGGGCATGCGCCAACTTTTGCCGTCTCCCATCCGATCGAGATGGTCGAAATAGTAGGCGCACGGGTCGCCGATACCCCGCTTCCAATAGGTTTCGCTTCCCAACAGGGTGGTTATGTTGCTTCCGGCGGCGATCGCGACTCCCGCACCCGAAGCGTCGCCAACCCTGCTCCAGGCATTGGCACCGGTGCCGGCGGCGTCTATGTCTTTGCGAACCGCCTCCACACCGCTCTCTGCGCCGTATTCGAAGTTCTCTGGCGCCGCCACGACGTGTCGACCCGAAAAGTCGCCGTAGTCCTGACTGCCCAGCGCGATGAGCGAGCCCCACTTGAACATCGCCGTGTAGATGATATTCGCGTCGTCGCCGTCGTCGCCGTCGAGCGTCAATTCTCCTTTTCGGCTGCCGTTGGCGTAGTATCCTATAACCCCGTCGACGTTTCTGACTCCCTTGACATCGGGCTCGTCGGCAAATACGCAGCGAACATTGTACCCGAAGTTGCTGTTTGCCAGGGCGTGTTCGTTATTAACGCTCGACTCGAACGTCAGCACATAGGCGCCCATGCCGCCACCGCCGTCGGCCGTGTTGACTGCCGAGCTGGTGGAGGTCCAGTAGCGACCCGATTCGCCATGGCCGTCGACGTCTACAACGCCGTTGACGTTGCGGAATCCGGCGGCGGGCAGGAATATTTTCTTGTCGGCCGAAACGAAAGCAAGGTTGCCGCCCTCGCCCGTCTCGACGGCAGTAGTCTTGTAGTCGGCCAAGTTGCCCGAGAAGGGTCTGGAACCGTCCGCAAGGTGCCATCCGGACTTGCCGCCGGGCGTGCGCCATTTGCCGCCGTCGAACTCGCGACAGATGTCGCCGATGCCGCGCGTTCTGTGGGTCGGGTCGGGATATATGTCGTTGTCGGTTCCCGACGTGGCCGACCACGAGAAGTAGACGGCGCCGGTGTTGTTGCTGCCGTAGGTGCTGTTGATCGGGTTCCAATCCTGCCTATACTCGGGGTTGACCCACACCGCATCGTCGGCGCTCCACGGATCGCCCGGTTCGCCCAACATGGCCACCATCGAACCCCACTTGAAATAGACGGCGTAGACCGGCTCCTTCTCCAGACCGCCGAACTCCGCGGCGATGGTGTTTTCGATATACTCGTGTCCGGAATTCAGGGCCGCGGCATAGGTGCTCGAACCCTTGATGGTGAGGGTGTAGGTTCCGTCGCCCAGACGTTTCGCTCCGCCCTTGAGGGCTTCGTAGTCGCTCGCCTTGATACCCACCACTCCCGGAGCGGCATAGACGAATCTGCGCACCGGCGCCACCGGAGCCTTGTCCTCAATGGGGCGCACCGATCCGCCCCACGAGCGGCTGGGCTCCTGAAACACATAGTTATTTCGCCCCCCCCCCATAAGAGACATGGTACCTCTCGACAAATCTCCGCTCGGGGTGGCCGTCCAGTTCATCGAGTTTCCGTAAACCCCTATGAAATTGTCGCTGTCGTAATAGTCGAACGGGGCTCGTATGGGCGCTACGGTCAGACGGATGATCGGGGTCGTCCGGGCGGGGCCGGGATAGAGATCCCCGTTGCCGATAGGACGCATGCCCGAGTAGGCTGCCGCCCGGGGTACCTTATATCCCGCGGGACTGGGGTCGTACACGGTCTTCTCGACGTTGCTGTCGAACCCGTTCGAGCCGCCGCTTGTGGCGTCCCACAGGTTGTGCTTGTCGCTCCCGTCGCCACCGAACCAGTTTCCGGCACCGTAGATGCGGTGGGGGTTGCTGATGGCATCCTTGATGGTTATGCCGCTGTTTCTCGTCTTGCCGAACTCATAGGGTTGGCCGTCCGGCCGGTTGCCGTAGTAGTGCGGAATCTCCTGACCGTGAACGCCGTTCACACTCCAATACGTAACGGGCATAGGGTCTTTGCGGCCCCACTGATAGGTGGTGTTGCCCTCTATGAGTTCGTACACCGTGCCGTGGTTCTGCTTCACCGTAAACGTCGCGGTCATGCCGTCGGCCACCTTTTGGCGTATCTTGACCTCCATTTGGCGGGGAGCGGTTCCGTACGAGGCCGCCGCACGACCCGATATGTAGCCGATGTTGGTTCTCAACAGGTTATACTTGTAGCCGTTGGCGCTGGTGATCTCGTCCACGTTGCCGTCGAGGTCGTCGGCGTCCACCGTGTCGGCGGGCGTAACCCATATGTGCCAACTCCATATTATCGCCCCGGCGGCGTTGCGTACCGCCACAAGGGCGTTACCCTGGGTTATGTGGGCTTTGGGCACCTCGAAATGGAGGAAGTCGAATCCACCCCCGGTCACGATCTTAGCCTCCACGTCCACCAGACCCGGGGCGTCCATCCACACGAGCGTGGCGTCGACGGCACCTGTGATTTTGGGCGAGGTGATCGCCCCGTCGTATCCCAGGAAGTCCCCAAGCTGTCCCGGCTTGAGGTCGTCCACATGGTAGGCCTTTCTATTGGGCAGGCCGACTCCGGTCTTGCTCTCCTCGATGGCGTTGCCGTACACCAACGGCAGCATGTAATATCCGGGGGCGTTGACTATGTAGCTGTTGGCGGTGTTGCGCAGCCCCGGAGCGAAGTCCGTCGACAGGTCGTGCGGATTTTGCCCGCTGCCCACCACGGCGGCCGATCGCAGCTTCTGGTCGTCGGAGTTGAGCGTACCTCCGTCCGCGCGCGCCTCCACCGACACTCCCGGTTTGGTGTTTTCGTCGCCGTCGTAACTCGGATCGACCGACAACCATGGGTTCGCGTCGTCGAACCGTCCGTCGCCGTCGGTGTCGTATCCCACCACCTCCCATTCGACGGGCGTCGCTCCGTCGACGTCGAGGCTCACCACGTTCGGCCGCTTTGTGCCGCCCCAGTAGTCGAAAGTCATGTTGTCGGCCGTCAGCACCGGCTCGGGCTCGGGCACGACTATGCAGCGCACGCTGTAACCCATGTTGACGGTGTAGGTGGGGTCGATCCCCGACAGACCCGAGTATGTGATCTCCACGGCCCATGGGTTTTGCAGCGCCTTGGTGCTCGTCCAGTATCTCGACGTCTCTCCGGCGCCGACGAGATCTCCGCCCGGAGTGTTGCGCATCCTGTATCCGGCCGAAGGGAGGAACATACTCGCTCCCGAGGCCGGATTAGCCACCACCACTCCGCGGTAGGCCACGTCGAGGCCATCCGTCGAAACGGCGCTGTTAGCGGTTCCGGTAGGGCTGGCTACTATCCGTCGGCGATCGAAAAATCCGTCGGCGTAGTATCCCGGCACCATCTTCTCGGGCCTTGCAAGGTCGAGGTCGCGGAAGAGCGACTGGCGCATCTGCGATATCTCCATATCCGCGGCGGTGTGGGGATCCGTCATCTTGTCGGTGGGCCCGTCGGTGGGGCGGAAAAAGTCGACCTTCTCGCCCGACGAAAGGGTGTATCCCAGCGGACAGGTCTCGTTATCGGCGCTCCATGTGTCCCAGAAGCCGGCCTTGGAGGGGGTCTCCTTCCAGCCGGTTATCGAGGGCGACACGGGATCCCACGCCGTACGCACTGTCTCGTTGTCCGACATCCACTGGAAGAACGCCCCCGCCTGCGAGGGGTAGTCGGTGAAACGTGCGGGGTTTGCGCCCGCGGGGTCGTCAGCTCTGTTCACCTGCGCTCCGACGGTTTCGGCCGTAAGGTTGTAGGGAGAGAATTTAACCGCCGCCTTTCTGCGCGTGACGCCTCCCGAAGACACGGGGTCGGTTCGACGCATCAGGTAGTCGGGATCCTCGCCCTGACGCAGGTAGAGCAGCTGCGAGTAGACGCCATCGCCGTAGCTCACCAGCACGGTGGCGTAGCGCGCGGGGACACGGTCGGTGACTATATGCTTGTTTTTGAGTCCTATTCTAAAATAGACCTCGCCTGTGCCCGCGTTCAGCGAGCCGCTCACGTAGGAGGCCGAACCGGTGACGGGATGAAGTCGGTCGAAACCGGCGTCGCCTCCGTTGTCCACCTGCGCGGGAGTAGCGCCGTCGAGCCATCCCAGGTTCCCGTCGGAAGAGGGTTTGGCATCCAGCACCACCCAGTCGGCGCCGCCCAACACGACCGCCTCCCATTTGCCGTCCATGACGCCTCCCGAAGAGGCTCTCTCCACACGGATGATACGTTCGCCCGTCTGGTCGGCGCGCCAGAACGCTCCGGCGTATTTATTGACGCCTGTGGGCACGTTGTCCACCACCTTTTCGGCCGCGGGTAGCTGTATCACCGTCACCTCCTTGCGCAGCGATCCGGCGACATAGACCAGCGTGGCCTTGCGAATGGATGCATTAGTGGCGTCGTTGGATTGCACCGACCCGAATACGATGTCGGTGGCCGTCTCGGCATTGGCCAGGGCGGTCGCCCCGGGAGTCATTTCGAGCCACGAGGGCAGTGCGGCGGTCTGCCTCCAACCGTTTTTGTAGTCGGTGTATACCCTCTGGTGCGCCACCGAACGCTGTTCCGAGCCGAGAATCACCACCGAGCGGTCGACAGCCAACTGATACTCCCCGTTGTAGGTGACGTCGTTCATTCCTCCCTCGTCGGCGGCTTCGATATCCACCGCTATCCCGGCGGGAAGATTTTCGTAGGCCTCGCCGGGGGTGGCGAAGCCCTTGCCCGGATCGACCGAGAGAATACGCAGGTCGTAGCGGAAGTTGCGGATAAGGTCGATAGTGTGCTCACTCACCCCGTCGGCGTTGGTCTTCGTTAGGTCTATGCGATACCATCGCACCACGCCGGGAGTCGACTCAATCTCGACCAGCAGGCAAAACGCTCCGTTCTTCCATCGGGTCTCGTCGGCCAAGGCGGTCTGTTCGGCCACGAATATCCGGTCGACGCACCCCGCGCCCGCCACGGAATAGGAGACGAAAGCGTTAGCTCCCGCAAGTGTGCCGTAGGAGTTGGTAGCGTCGACGGTGTGGGCCGACATTCCCTGCCTCCACATCTCGCCGGGCATGGTCCTCAATCCCGTTTCGTAGTTGCGTATCTGTATGCTGCCTATGACGGTTCCGGCCGCCGTCTCGACGTTTATCTTGGCCAGGGCGCGCGTGAGGTCTATGGGATATGTCTCGTAGTCGCGCGAGGAGGGCACGGTGAAGTCCGTCTCCTGCGACGACATCGGCATGGGCCTGTATCCCGCGCTGCCCGGCTCGGCGTTCCATCCGCCGGACGGGAGCGTAAAGCCGAACCCGCGCCTGAACTCATCGGCCGTCAATTCGCCCACTGCCGAGCCGAGCCGCGACATGTAGGTCTCCAGGTCTCCGCCCGCGTTGGCCACAAAGATCGCCCTGTATCGGCTGTCGGGAAGGGTGAGGGTGAATTTTTTGAGCGTGTTGTCGCCTCCGACGCTCTGGGTTATCTCTTCGGCGGCGACGGATATCCTGTCGACGTATTTGCCCGACACCCTATCGAAGAGCACTATACACAGTTCGTCGATGCGGTTGTCCTCGGTTTCGTTGCCTACCCCTTCGACGATCGCGCGGGTTTGCGGATCGGTCGCGGGGGTGTCTTGTTTCGCCGCGGGGCTTCCCGCGAAATTGGCGGCCATGGCGCGCACCGCCCCCTCGAATGCCGTGGTCTCGCTGTCGGGATCGGCGTAACCGCCATAGTCGGCTCCGAACGTCTCGAAGTCGGCGGCGGCGTTGTAGTCGCGATAGTGGTCGGGCACCCCGTCCTTAAAATGGCCATTGCCACCCTTCTCGTCGAGGGTGGCTCCGGTGCGTGTTTGCGCCGAATCGAATCTGCCGCCGGCCGAGGGTACGCTCACAACGAAAGTCACCTCGTTGTCGCCGCCGCCGATCCTGCCCACGTCGACGTCGTCCCTGAGGCACGACGTGGCGAGCAGACACGATGACGCGAGCAAGCCCGTCGCCGCAAATATCAGAACACGATTATATATATTCATCTGGATCCTTTCGCTTTTCGTTTCTACGTTATAACACCGTTTCGTTAATAACATACTCCCACTGGTTGACGCTTATGACTATGACCGCTCCGGCACCGCCTCCTCCGCCTCCAGTCCTGTAATCTATCGCGATGTCGAATTCGCGCGTGTTCTCGAAGTCGGGGCTGCTTCCGTTCAGGGCGGCGATTTTGGTTATGAAACCCACAAGGTCGCCGGCCGGGTAGTCGGGCAAGCCGCCCACCGAGGGCAGTTCGGGCAGTTCGACCGTCTGGCCCGAAGCGGTGTCGCCGATCTCGAAACTCGTTCCCGAGTCGTCCTGTATCTGCATGAGGATCATCGAGGCGACAAGCGCCGACCCCGCTTCGGCGCGGGTGTCGTCGGCGGCGCTCATCGAACGCACATGCCGGTAGTAGTCACCCGATATGTAGCCGTTGCGGAACGAGTGGCGCGCGTTGCGATCGGTGACGGTCACCTCGTACGGGCCCTCTCCTTCCAATCCGCTCACGGAGAAGTTCACCTTGTGGGTGACGGGGGCGATCTCGATCACGTGCGAGCTCTTTTTCGATTTGGACGAGTAGTGTATCCGTTCGGGATGAAGTCCCCAGTGGATGTGGTTGATGTCGTCGCGGAGCGTTCCGTCAGGGGGGACGTTCAACGCCATGGTCAAATCTTCGAGGGTGACCCCTTCGCCCAGTCCGCCGACGTTGTATTGGGGCGACGCCTCTCCGCAGTTCGTCCACGCGACCACGTTGTAGATCCCCTCCCTCAGGCCGAGCTTGTCCAGCGGCACCTCGTACTCTTCGCCCACAGTGTATGCTCCGCCCTCCCACAGCGTTACGAAGCGGTCGTTTTCGTCGAATATGTATACCGTCACGTTTTCGATGCGGTTGTACCACTCCTCGATGGGGGTGGCGGTCGATATCAGCCGGGTGGAGCCGCCTGCCCGCGTCTCGTATTTGGTCTTGACGAAAAGCCTGGGCGGACAGTCGTCCATGTTCTCGGCTATGCACGAGCCCAGAGACAATGCGCCAGCAACCATGAGCGACGCTCTGGCTAAAAGGGTTGTTAAAAGACTACGCTTCATTCTCATTCGGTTTTCTTCCGGGTGGTAGTGCACGGGGTTTGGGTCCCGGCCTTGTAGTGTGCCCCGCGCGAGGTTCAATCCGCGCGAGGCTTTGGTGATTTTGTCCTTACGGGTGATTATTCGCCCAGGACAACGTCGTTGGCCACATACTCCCAAGCCTTGACGGTCACCTCGATGAGCAGCTCGGCGGGCAGCGGATCCACGGGATCGTCCTCTTCGGTGTCGGGAACCGGGTCGCTCGGAGTTTCGGGGTTGGTGTCGTCCTTGCCGGGAAATCCGGGGAACTTGCCGTCCACCTGTGCGATACCGGTGATGTTGAGGTGGATGAACTGGTTGCGACCTACGTTGTAGTCGTTCGAACCGGCCTTGTTGAGCCACTTCTGGAAGTGCACCCAGCCGTCCCAGAAGGTAAGCCTGGTGACGGTGTAGCCTGCCGTGGTGAGAGCCGCCGAAAGGGCGTCCGACTCTACGGTGAGGTTATTGGTGTCGATAAGGGGGAACGTATAGTCCACTCCGCCCTTGGAAGCGGTGAGGATCACGACGTCGTCTTCGGCGGCGGGCATGGCGGGAGCGGCCACCCAGTCCACTTTGTTGTCTACGGCGTTCCACTCGGCGACCTTGTCGAGGGCGACGGTGGTACCGATCATAGCGAAGGTGGTGGTGCCTTTGAGGTTGGTGCCGTCGGTCCAGTTTTCGCCGATGTACACGCCGCCGGTGAGATTACCCAGAGTGCTGCCCACGGCTGCGTCGGGATGCACGGTCAGCGTCGAGGGCTTGATGGTCTCGTCGATGGGAGTGCTCAGGGTCGAGGCCTGACCGACCAGGTAGCTCGAAGTCGCGTCGTGATGAACGTTGTAGCCCTTCACGGTGTAGGTCAGCTTGGGACCGCCCGTCCACTGGTTTTCGAATGCGACACCGGCGGGTTTCGTCGTGGCCTGAACCTTCGACACAACGCGGCCGAGGTCTACGCTCACTTTGTTTACGCTGCCCGGGGTGCCGTCATCGGCGGTAAGGTCGGCGTTCTTGGCCGCCGAGCACATAGTGAACGCGCCCGTACCCGACATTTCGCCAACGGTCGCCAGAGCGGCCAAAAGTTCGGCGGGAGTGTCGTAGGCCTTGTTCAGAGCCGCGGGGGTGTTGGCCGCCACGAAGATGGTCACGTCGCCGCTCGCGGTCACGACCGCCTCAGCGTCCTTCAGAGTGTAGACGGCGCCGGCGGGGTTGAAGTCCGTGATGTCGAACGTGAAGTAACCGCCGCCATTGGTATCGGCGCCTTCGACGTCGTCGACAGCCACGCCGCCCTGGAATACCCAGGCCTGAATGGTGTTGATCTTGCTTTCGAATTTGGCGACATCGTCGGCGGGCTGATCTACGCGCGTAAACGCTTCGGAGGGCAGACGGAAAGAGATTCCCATCCTTGCGGGGCCTTCGTTGCCTGCGCCGTTAGGGCCGTCGCCGCCGTCTTTTGCACAGCCGGTGGCACCCATAACGAGTCCAGCCGCCATAGCGAACAAAAATAGTTTTTTCATGAAATAAAAGTTTGGTTAATAAAAAAGTAAATGATAATGCTTGGTTTGGGTTGTATGTATGTCATCCCGACTATGCGGGACGGGGTTATTTGGGTTGTTATTCGGGTGTCTCTGCTTGTTATTCGGATTGCGCGGGTTATTACGTTTTTAGTCCGGGTTTTATTGTGTTACAGCTTATTGGGGGGTTCCGGTCGGAGGGAAATCGGCATCTCCCTCCGGCCCGGCCCACAGTTTTATTTTCTATTTCTCGTTCTCGGCGGCGGGAACGGAGGTGGTAGTAGCAGCCGCCTCGGCCGCTTCGGGAGTGGCGTTTCTGGCAGTTCCGGCGTTTCCGGCACTCACGGCACCCGCGGCAGTTCCGGCGTTTCCGACGGCGCGAATGTACGCCTCCGTCTTAACCGCGTTTTCATTCGAGATGGCGCCGGCCTTCTCGAAACAGCGGGTCGCCTCTTCGAGGTTGCCCTCCAGCCACGCCAACACGCCGGCGTTGTTCCACCACACCGCGTCGCGCGCCTCCACCCTGTCGAGGTATCTCTTCGCCTCGACCGAGTTTCCCCTTTCCAGAGCGATCGCCGCGGCGTTCAGTTTGGCCACGTCGCTGTCGGGATAGACCCTCACCGCGATGTCGAACACCTCTTTGAACTCCTCCGAGCCCGTGTCGTATGTCTGGGCGATGACGAACATCTCGTTGAGCGATAGGTTGCCCGGACGGCTGTGCAGAATCTCCTTGCCGCGCTGCGTGGCGATCGGCGCCACCTCGTACTCCACCACGTAGTCGGTGCGGCGAAGTTTGGGGTACATTCCGACGTGGATGGCGCGATAGGGCACTCCGTTGGAGACTCTCTTCAGCCTGTTTTCGCGCGCGTCGGGATTGCCGCCGCCATTTATTATATCCAACAGGACGTGTTCGTCGAGCATGTTCGCCTCGTCCACCAACTGTGCGAGCGTCTGCCAATCTTCGCCTGCCCCGCGGCTGGTCATCAGATTCCCGAAGCCGTAGATGCCTTGCAGGTACTGCCTGAGCGACTCGGCGCGCCGCTCGGAGAGCGTCATGTTGCTGCCGAAATCATCCTCGGGGGAGGCGTATCCGGTCAGCGTCATGCCGGTTATGGTCGTCTCGGGATCGGTCTTCACCGGGCGGACGAGCTCGTGGATCCGCCTGAGTTCGGCGGCGTTGCTACTGAACGAGGGAAGTATCTCCCAGCGACCCGTTTCGAATTCGAGATAGGCCCTGCCCGACTCCTTGCGCGCCTTCACCACCTCGGCTTCGGGGATTACGAACATCGCCGCCAGAATCGGTTTCTCGACCATGGCCACTGCGGGAATGATCGGGGCTATCGGAGCCGGCGGAGCAGCCACCACGGCCGGAACGACCACCACCGGATCGTACACCACCTGCTCGGCGGGCTTTCTCTTCGCTCCCAAACCGTATATGAGATTGACCCCGGCCTTGGTAATGCCGAAGTAGTGTTTCTGCTGCTCGGTTATCAGCGCGCCGCACTCGGTGCAGGGATATTTGCCGTAGTCGAGGTAGGTGTAGCCGATGCCGAACACCGCTTCGAGTGCCCAGTGTCGATTGAAATTCCATCGGTAACCCCAGCTCACGCCCACACCGGCGAGCCACCCCTGAAAGCGATGGTCGTTCATATATTTGGTGAACGGGCCCGAGGGGAGTCCGCCCACGTTGAATCCCGCACCGTCGATGGGGGGTGTGTAGTGGGCGTGGATGCCGAACGAGTTGCCGTTGAACACCCCGTTGGGCCACCACCTGAATTCGGGCTGAATGAGCAGGTGCTTTATTTTAGTGCGGCCGCCGTTGAACGACCAGGGGTTCCAACTGATGGGAATTTCGAGCGAGTTTTTGGGCCCGGTGCGAAACTCCACCCCGATGTTCATCGTCGTCGTCGCGTCGTAGAGCAGATTGGTTTTGATGTTCCACGTCGGCAGCGTCCACTCGTCGCGCCAGTCTCCTTTGACCGGAACGGGGAGAGGTTGGTTTTCGGCGGAGGAGATACCCTCGGTTGTCGCGGGCTGATCGGCAGGTGGTTGGCTTGCTGTCGCTTCGGACGGATCTGCAAAGGGCTGGCTTTCAACGACTGCGAGCCGGTCGGCTTCGGTCGCCGATCGAATTTCGGTTGCCGCGAGCCGACCCACGGAGGTCGCGGCCTGTTCGAACGAATCGAGTGTCCGAGCTGTGGAAACTCCGACAAACATCACCGAAAAAATGGCTAACGATGCAATTTTGTAATTGAATTTCATATCTGTTTTTGTTCGTCGGTTCGGCCTAAAATTACCAATTTGCTTAAGTGGAAAAAGACAAACGTTTTTCGGACTGCTTTATTGTTTCTCCCCTTCGAATTAACCGCTTGTGTGTTACGTCAAAAAGCCTGCCAAAACATGTTCGCCCCACCCCGGCCCACTCCGACCACGATGGTCATCTCGCTTCGAATGGGTCTTCCGATTATCAAAAATATCGCTCACATCGCCGTTAAACCGCATAATTGCTCCGGCATTCCGTGTTATTAGAATTTATTAATTGCATTTGAAAAGGTTTCTTACCTTTGCCTCGCTTTTGCCGCGCAAAAATCCACATGCATTTTAAATCCGCGCAAATGTAGCGCGCAAAGAGCCATCATGTCGCGACAAAACGTATAATACTTTTTGTCAAAAGTGTAATGAATACAATACTATAATTGCAATTTCGTACGTTAATAGTGACAAAACGTAAAAATATCGTTCCCGAACCGCTCGAAGCAAGGATGTTGATTTCGGGAGCAAAAACAAGATTAGCGCAACGTATAACGTGATGATTCTATATTTGAAAATTTCGCCGTTCGTGGCCTACACACAGGAGATACTGCTGGTGGCGCCGGTGTTTTGCTCGGCTATATGCATGATGTTCACCTTGTTGCACACACGAAGGTGCTACGATGCGGCGGAGAAGAGGCTGCGGACGTTAGTGGCGGCATATTTACTCGTTTCGGGCATTTTTTGGCTATTGCTTCTCCTTTTCGCCCCTCCGTTCGGCCCGACCACCACAAAGTTTTCACGCACGATCTTCTCTTTTTTTGTGTGGGGCCTGCCGATAATCGCCTTCACGGGGCGATATCTGTCGCTCGTTCGCAACTTTGGGGATGGACGTAGCGCCGGACTAAGAGGCGGACGGGCCGCCAGCCTCGACGTCGGCTATGACCCCGAACTCGAATGTCGGCGATGCCTCTCCATCCTCATCTCCATGGCGTCGGCATTGCTACTGTCGGGCGTCGTGCTCAGCTTGGTCGGCGGTTCGATGTTGTGGATCGTCGTCAACGCCACAACGATGGCAATCTGGCAGATAGTGCTGGTCTACCACGTCATCGAAAGGCAGGGCAGGCTCGATATGAAAATAAAACGCGACCGAAAAAGCGCTTCCGACGCCCTCTCCGAGGGTGAGGGTCGCATTACGCGCGAGATGCTGGATGACTATTTTCGCGCGAACCGGCCATACACCGACCCCCGTTTTGTGTTGGCCGATCTGGCCGGCGCGATGGGTGTGAACCGATCCGAGATGTCGGGCTTCATAAACGCCTCTTACGGTGTGAATTTCAAGCGGTTCGTAAACCGCTGGAGGTTGGGTGAATTCGAACGGCTGATGTCGCTTCCGGCCAACGAGCGCAAAAATCCGTACCGGATACAGCAACTCGCCGGCTTCTCCGACTCGCGCCACTACCTTCGGGCGTTGCAGGCTGAGAGCGAAAACGACATACAAAGCGGACGTTATATCATCAACATGGAGGTCGAAAACCGTGAGGCGGCAGGAGACGAAACACTTTCTTCTTGCAACGGCTCGCTTAACGACAACGCGCCCGAAAGTGTGCAAAAGAACACGACCTCGTCTCAAAAACCATTTCGCCGATCCCCAAACTCCACCGTCGGAGATTCTCGCCAGTCCGCCCCGAAACTAAAAACGGCAGACCCGCAAACCTCCGCCCCGAAGTCAGAAGCAGCAAACCTGAAGCCGAGAACAACGGGCCCCAAAACCTCCACCTCAAAGCCCTCGAAACCCGCAAAACCTGCAACCCCCGTAAAACCCGCAACGAAATCCTCAACACCCTCAACACCCTCAACACCCGCAACACCCGCCACGCCCAAAAAACAACAAAACCAAGATCCCGATAATCAACCGCAATAGACATTATGAACCTTGAATTTGGGCGCGCCGTCGCCTTTTCGTTTCCGTTGGTGTGCGCGATCGTCTGCCTCGCGTTGTCGGCGCTGGACACAAAGCGCGCCGACCACGTAGTGCGGCGCAAGATGCACTACCGGATGATCGTCATGTATGTGACGGTGGTGTCCGTATGGGTCGGGCTCATCCTGCTCTCGATCGCTCCTAAGGCCTTCGTGTGGACGATGCCCGCATGGTTTTTCATGGCGATGATCGGCTACATTCTCTATTTCCGCCTGATATGCACCATCACCGACACGGGCGGGCACTCGTCTAAACATTGCCTGCCGCCCGCCATGTACTTCGTCGTGCCGGGGATTGTGGGCATATCGCTGCTCACGCTGGTGTTGGTGTTTCCTGTGGACTTGCTGACCTACATCGTTTACGACGACCACAGCCACCCCTTAAAACTCGCCTTCACCGCCATTTTGCTCGTTTCGGCCCTGATATATCCCATTCTCGGACTCGTCGAGATAACAAGGTATCGTCGCCGCGAGGCGAAGTCGGTCGCGGCCGACCATCGCAACACGCTCTCGTGGCTTTTCGGCGCCATGATAGCCGAGATCGTGGCATTGCCCCTGTCCGTGTCGGGACTGCTGCTGGGTCTGTCTCCCTTTGTCGATTGGGGACTGGAGTGGTTGATGTTGCTACTGCCTACGGTCACGATATACGTCGTGTCTTGCAGCAACCTTCTCTCCGACAACTACATGATCGTAGATCCGGACGGCGGCGAAAGTCCCGCTCCCGAAGCCGACAGACCCCTGCTCACCCGCGAGAGGGTCGAGCAATACATGTCGACCAAACGCCCGTGGCTCGATCCGGCTTTTCGCATATCCGACATGGCGGAAGATCTATTTTCGAACCGCGCCTACATTTCGGCCCTCATCAATGGCGAGTTCGGCATGAATTTCAACGGCCTGGTGAACAGTTATAGACTCGAAGAGCTGGAACGGCTCAAGGACGAGGAGTCGCGAGGCAAGCAGCGCACTCCCATCCTGCAACTTGTCATCAACGCCGGATTCAGCAACTATCGAAGCTATCTTCGCGCGAAAAACAGGGGCGAGGCGGGAGAAGCGGGAGGTACGTCGCCCGCGGCCGATGTTTCCACGAACGTTCCGACCGGCGGCGGCAAGAGCTATGGTGATAGCAGTAGCGAAAAGGGCAGCGCCAGCAGCAAAAGCGGCGACATTTCCAAAGGCTAAAGGGCGTTTTCAGCTGCCCGAGACGCTCTTTTTAGAGAACAGCCCCACTATGAGCAGCAGCACAACAGCTCCCACGACGGCCACTATCAGCTGCCACAGCAGGGTGCCTCCGCCCACATCCAATAGGCTCATTATCCAGCCTCCCAATACAGAACCGACCACCCCGACCAACAGATTGATCCAAAAGCCCGAGCCCGAGCCCCTGACGATAAGTCCGCCCAGCCAACCCGCGACCAGACCGATCAGAATAAACCACACAAAATTCATAGCGTCGACATTTTAATGATTAAAGCGGCGACCGGCCGGACAACGCGCCCTACCCGACACCGTTTTCACCCATAATCGCTTCAATCACTGTGCCAAAACGGTGAATAGCAACATTTAATAAAGAACGGGGCGGCGGCCTAAAAGAGATTGGATCAACCGCCTAAACGAGAATGGGCGCGCCGGCACAAACCGACACGCCCGAAAAATCCTCGCACTGCAACCGACCCGCATGGGCAAGTCCCCGCCAAGTCCGTCGAAGCCTCTACTCCACGTAACTCGACACTCGCCCGCTTATCTGCATCAGCGATATTTCGCATATTTTGGTGTTGTACTGAGCGACCAGAATTCGTTCGTCGGCATCCAAAAGGCTCTTTTGAGCCTCCCTCATCTCGATCCCCGACAGGTCGCCCAACATGTAGCGATCGCGCGCGATCTCGTAGTTCTGCCGCGCCGACACCACATTCTCGCCCTCCAGCGCCAACAGTTGCAGGTTGTTTCGGTAGGCCTGCCAAAAGGTGGCCAGATCGGCCCTCAGCGCCGTCTCCATTTCGCTCACCCGCAGCCGGGCATTCTCCACCTCGATGCGCGCATTGCGAATTTGCCTCCCGCGTCGTCCGTCGAATATGGTGAATCCCATCGTCAATCCGGCGGTAGGTCCCCATCGGTGCCTGTCGCGCGTCCCGCCACGGTCGTACACGTTGTAGTTGTATCCATACCCCGCGTCGAGGCTCAGATACGGGTAGGCGCGCGACTTCACCGTCCGCAGATCCAACTCCGAGATGCGTCCGTCGCTTCGGGCGAGTGCGAGAGGGGCGCTCGTCGCCATCATGTCGTCGTACAGTTCGCTCCATTCGAGCGTGTGGTCAATGGCGATCACCGAATCCCTCACTCCGAACTGTTCGTCCACATCCTCGCAAGCCATAAGTTCGTTGAGTCTTATTCGCGATGTTGCGATACGCTCCCGTTGGATGATTAGTTGCGACGAGTCGGCGTTGAAATCCACCTGGGCCTGCAACACGTCCAATCGCGAGCCGCTGCCCAATAGGTACCTCGCCTCGACTATGCGCAGCCTCTCGCGCGACAAGCCCACGGCGTAGTTGTAGTTCTTCAGGCGGATCGACTGCTGAATATAGTTGTAGTACTCGGCCGTGAGTGCGGCCACAAAATCCTCAATCGCTATGCGGGCACCCAATTCGCCCATCGCCTCCAGCTCTCTCAGTCTCTTCCAGTTGGTTTGCACACCAAAACCGTTCGACATCATCCACGTTACATCCAATCCCGCCGAAAGCCCTTGGGTGAGCGCTCCGGCCTCCTCCACCGCCGCTCCTGCGCGAGGGGTGGTGCGACTGTCGTCGATCGCCGCGTCATATCCTGCCGAAAGCCCCACCTCGGGCAAGAATCCGGCATTGCCCCAGGTGGCGTTGTTTGCCGCCATTCGCTCTTCGCCGCGCGCGATGCGCACCGAATAGCTCCTTTCAAGTCCCACGGCGAGACACTCCTCCAAAGAGTATATCTTGACGGGCGCATGCTGCTGCGCCCCGACCCCGAACGGCATCAAGGCCAACACGAGCGCCGCCGCGGCCGCCGTTTTGCGCCCGCCTTTTCTACCACGCTTTTTGGTGTGATCGGTCGAAATGTAACTATACATCGCAGGTACTATATAAAGTGTCATGATCGTTGAGATAAGCATCCCGCCCGTAACCGCCACCCCCATCGCGATACGGCTACGGGCACCCTCGCCGCTTGCAAACGCCAACGGCAACAGCCCCAGGATGGTCGAAAAACTCGTCATCAAAATCGGCCTCAACCGCTGCAGCGACGCGTCCAAAATAGCCTGCCCCTTACCCTCGCCCGCCACCTGCTTCTGGTTGGCGAACTCCACAATCAGAATCCCGTTCTTGGCCACCAGCCCGATGAGCATAATGATCCCGATCTGGCTGAAGATATTCATCGTTCCGCCCGTGGCAAACATAAACACCAACGCCCCCGCCACCGCCAGCGGCACGGTGAGCATCACCACCAACGGATCTTTGAAGCTCTCGAACTGCGCCGCGAGCACCAGATATATCAGCACCACGGCCAGCACCAGCGCGAACATCAGGCTCGACGACGACTCGCGGAACTCCTTCGACTCGCCCGAAAGTGCCGTGCGGAAACTGTCGTCCAACACCTCGGCGGCGATCCTGTCCATCTCGTCGAGCCCCTGCCCGATGGTGTATCCGCGCGCCAAACCCGCCGACACGGTTGCCGACACGAAGCGATTGTAACGATAAAGCTGCGGCGGGGCGATGCTCTCGTCTATCGCCACAAGGTTATCCATCTGAATCATCCGCCCGTCGACGTTGCGCACATACATCGAACTTAGGTCGGTCGGTTTGTTGCGCTGCTAACGGTTTATCTCGCCCAAAATCTCATACTGCTTGCCATTCATGTAGAAGTAGCCCATCCTCTGGCCGCTCAGCCCGTATTGCAGCGTCTGGGCGATATTCTGCGTCGAAACTCCCAGCAGGTTGGCCTTGTCGCGGTTGATGGATATCCGCGCCTCGGGCTTTGTGAAGCGCAGGTTGACGTCGGCCATCTGAAACACCTCGCTCTCGCCCACCCTGGCCATAAACTCGGGCAGCACCTCGCGCAGACGCTCTATGTCGGTCGCCTGCAACACATACTGCACCGGCATTCCGCCACCCCGTCCTCCGCCGAAGGTCGACCGTTGCTGCACGAGCGCCCGCGCGTCGGTCTGCATACGCACCGCCGCCGACAGAGCCTCGGCCACCTCCATTTGGGTGCGCTTGCGGTCGGTTATGTCGGTCAGTTCTATCTGTATGTTGCCCGAACTCGTGCCGCCCATTCCGCCCACGCGCGCCGTTACGAACCTCGCCTCGGGCACCAGCGAATCGGCCAGCAGGTTTATACTCTCGGTGTAGTCGCGCATATATTCGTAGGTGATACCCTCGGGCCCCATGGTTCGGATCGACACCGACGAACGGTCCTCCAACGGAGCCAGCTCACCCGGGATCGCCCCCCACAGCCACACTATCAGCCCCAACATAGCCGCCACGATGGGCAGCGCCATCCACCGCCGACGCAAAAAGCCCTCCAAAGAGCGGCGATATATTCCGTTCAACCACACGAAGAAAGGCTCGGTCGAGCGGTAGAGCCAACTCTGGCGCGTGCGCCGTTTCAAAATCCGAGTCGAGAGCATGGGGGTGAGCGTCAGCGCCGCGAAAGACGATATGGTCACCGCGCCCGCCACCACGAGGCTAAACTCCCTGAATAGCCGCCCCGTCATCCCGCTCATAAACACGATCGGCAGGAATACGGCCACAAGGGTTATCGTAGTCGACACCACCGCGAAGAAAATCTCCTTCGCCCCCTCTATCCCCGCGTCGTGCGGCGTCATCCCGCGCTCTATCCTTATATATATGTTCTCGGTCATTACTATGGCATCGTCCACCACCAGCCCGATCGCCAGCACCACGGCCAACATCGTCAGGGTGTTGATCGAGAATCCGGCGACATACATCACAAAGAAAGTCCCTATGAGCGACACCGGAATCACCACCACCGGCACCAGCGTCACCCGCCAGTCGCGCAAGAACAAAAATATGATGATAATAACCAACAGGAAAGCCACCCACACCGTCTCCACCACCTCCGATATCGACGCGCGAATGAATCTCGTGTTGTCGAACCCGTAGCCGGTGGTCACATCGTCGGGCAGGTCTTTGGCCATCGTCTCCATTCGGGCGTACACCGCGTCGGCAATCTCGATGTGGTTGGCACCCGGCTGCGGGATCACAACCACCCCCACCATCGGCACGCCGTTCATCTTCATATAGGAGCGCATATCCCTCGGCGAGAGTTCCGCCCAACCCACGTCGCGCATCCTCACCACCCGCTGCCCGTCGGTGCGCACGATCAGATTGTCGAACTCGGCGGCGGTGTGCAGCAGCCCCAGGGTGCGGATCGAAAGTTCGATGGTGTTGCCCTCGATGCTTCCGCTGGGCAGCTCCACGTTCTCGCGATCGACCGCCGCCTTCACGTCCATCGTCGTCACGCCGTGTGCCGCCATCTTCACCGGGTCGAGCCACAGACGCATCGCGTATCGTTTTTCGCCCCAAATCTCCACCCCGCTCACGTTGGGAATGGTCTGCAACTGCTCCTTGATGGTCAAATCGGCAATCTCGCTCAGTTCCAGCAGCGATCGGGCGTCGCTCTGCACCGCCACCATCAGGATCGGACTCGCGTCGGCATCGGCCTTGGTCACCGTGGGCGGGTCGCAGTCGCGCGGCAGATATCGCTGGGCGCGGGAAACCTTATCTCGAACATCGTTGGCGGCGGTCTCCAAATCGACCGACAGCTCGAACTCTACCGTGATGCGGCTCGACCCCTGCGACGAAACGGAAGTGAGCGACCGGATCCCCGGAATGCCGTTGATGTTTTGTTCCAGCGGCTCGGTTATCTGACTTTCGATCACGTCGGCGTTAGCCCCGGGGTACGACGTCTGCACGGTGATGATGGGGTTGTCGACGCTCGGATACTCCCTCACCCCCAGATATGTGAACCCGATGAACCCGAACAGCAGGATCACCAGCGAGAACACCGTCGCCAACACGGGCCTCTTTATGCTTAACTCAGAAATGTTCATCTCTACTGCAAGTTACGTGTTTTTCGCCGCGGGTTAAAGATTCTCCAACTCCACCGCCAGCCCCTCGCGAAGTTGCAGCGTGCCGGTGGTAATGAGGGTGTCGCCGGGCATAAGTCCCATCACCACCTCTATCTGCGAATCGGTGCGCTGACCGGCGGTGATGGCGGTGCCCTCCGCCTTCCCGCCGCGGTACACATAGACCTTATCGACCCCCATCTCCTTGACTAAGGCCTCGGCCGGGATCACCATCGCGTTGTCCTGTTCGTAGAGCACTATCGACACGGCGGCGTAACGACCGGGCATCAACTGCCCGCGGTAGTTGGGATAGAGCGCCTTCACATCCAACTGCCTGGTGGCCATATCCACCTCCGACGACACGGCGTACACCTCGGCGTCGAACGCGTCCAGATATCCGTCCACCGTGAAGCGCACCTTGGTTCCCTGCCGCACGGCGTCCACATAGCGCTCCGAGACGGCGAAGTTGAGTTTGAGCGGCACGATCTTAGAGAGCCTCGCCACGGTGGTGGTGGGCGACACGTTGGCTCCCTCGCTCACGTAGCGAAACCCGATCACCCCGTCGAACGGCGCCCTCAGTTCGGTCTGGGCGATATTGGCCTTCACAAGGTCGATATCGGCCTGCAACATAGCCAGCTCGGTCTTTGCCTGTTCGTACGCCTCGCGGCTGACGGCGTCGCGCTCCAGCAGTTCGCTCTGGCGGTAGAGCCTGTCCTCGGAGAGTTTCACCTGCGCCTCAAGTTTTTTGAGCTGAGCCTGCAACGGCGCGTCGTTTATCTTGGCCAGCAACTGACCCTTGCGCACGCCGGTGTCTTCGCGAAAATGGATGGCGGTGATCTTTCCCGACGCCTCGAACGCCAGATCGACCTCCTCGTCGGCCGTCACGGTGGCGGTGATGTTGTCGAGCGCGAACGACAGTGGCTGCTGCCCGATCACCATTCCCTGCACGCTGAGCGGCCCCTGGGCGCCCCGTCCACGCTGCGGCGCATCGCCGTCGGCCACCGTTGGCTGCCACACGAATCTCCACAGCACCACTCCCGTCACTATCAGTGCCATCACCCCCAGGGCTATCCATCTGTTGTACGATTTTTTCATCTCTCTGCGTTTAATTTCGACTATCCAACAAAGATACAAAATTCAGTTCGAACCGCCAAAATCCACAAAAAAAGCCGCCTCACCACGAACGGGTAAGGCGGCAAAAACTGTTGCGGTTTAACAATCGGTCGCGAAACTACTCGGCGTACTCCACCCTTATCTCGTGCATATATATAAAATAGTACCCCCAAGTCTCCCCCCTAAACTTGACATTGGGTGTGGTCGAATTAAGCGTGCCGGTAAAAGAGTACTCCTTTGCCGTTGTCCTATCGAGCGTAGTCTGTCCGGTAAGGTTGCTGCCTATACCGCTTTTTGTAAATCCGTGTCTCATAATTCTATCATTCCCGCTCACAGCATTCCCCGAGGCGGCGAACGTCACCTTTACCCTCACGTCGGTCAGTCCGAGCGAGTTGACCAACTTAAACTCAGGCGCTTCGAGTTCTCCGGAGGTACCGGAGAACATTCCTACGGCCGGGGCAAAATAAATGACGCGGCAGTCTCCGTCTACCTTGAAGGGGTTGAAGTCTTCGCTGTTACCCACAAGCCCTTTCATATTCGGAGCGGTATTGACCCCCGATTTCCAAAAACTATACCCCCAATGGGTTATGTTGTCCCCTCCGTAAGTGTCGTTCCTGCCGACTATTCCTGCGAAATTGACCCTAAACGGCACCTTCATCGCCGCCTTGTGCTTCATCCCTGCCTGCAAAGCGCCGCCCTGACGCGTCAAAACCGACGAAGCCCCCGCCGCCGACCTAAACTCGAAAGTAAAGTTGCGATTCGCCAGCGCCGGATTTATCGGAATCCAAATGGAGTCGTAGTCGGTCGCGCTACGAATATCCATCCCGCCTTCGATATTGACCGTCAGCGAGTTCGACGATCCGGCGGCAAACTCCATAGCCCCGTTCCGTAAATTCACGTTAGCCACCCCCGACATCGCCCCGTCGGCGCACGTCACCACTATCTGCGTCACCGGCTGCGACATAAGGTTGAGCGCCAGCGACACCTCCAACCACGCGAAGGCGTGATTGTAGCCGAAGCCCACCTTCTCGCCGAAACGCTGCTGTCCGTTCTCCAACCACGTCAGCGGCCTCTCACCGGCAGGCGTCAACTCGGGCGTAGCGTACATAAATCCATATTCGACCGGGAACACACCGGGCGCAACGTCTATCGCCGCCGGCATCGCGAACGTCACCTTCGGTGCGCCCGCCTCGAAAGTCGCCGAAGCCGCCGCAGAATAGGGATAATACGAATAGTAGTCATATTTCACCGCGGGATCTATCCGCCCGATCTCCTCGCCCGTCAACTCTCCGTCGAACTCGGCGTACCGCTGCGGCACGGTGTTCAGGCTCCTGAGGGGCGAATTGGCCACCACGGGCTCGCTGCCACCCGTCGGCACCATAAACAATCCCACCTCGTCGCCCGGCGACCACAAATACTCCGCTCCCGCTGCGCCCGGGTCGTACTCCGCACGCGTGCCGCCAGCCATATCGCCGCCACTCGAATCCCAAGATTCCGCGCGCGTGCCCGTCGCGTTTTCGACATCGGGCTTGTCGACCGTCTCCCCACCGACCGTCACTCCAAAGCGCCGCTCATCTCCCCCTCCGGGTACCACATCGTCGAATCCGCCGTTTTCGGCACATCCCGACAAAATCCATCCCGACGAAATCGCCAAAGCCCCGAAGGCGAACCGAATTGCTATGTTTTTCATCTCAAAATCTCTCTTAATTACTACCACGACTCGCCATCGCCTATCTGCCCCGCCCCGTTTTCGTCGTTGTCGACCACTATTATCGGAAACGACTCGTCGTTCTCCAACACCAACCGCACCCTCGTCCAGCCGCCGGGCGAGACTGTCACAGTTTGGTCTATTTGTGTGAAATTGCCGCTCACCTCGCCCGTAAAGACAACGTTCACCTCGGTCGGCTCGGTCACCCACAGATATCCGCCGCGCAATTCGCCGAAAGGAAACTCCAGCGAGTTTTCGCCCATCGTGACGGAGGTCGACACCGCAGCCGGATTCCAAAATTCTTCAATCAGACTAAATCCGTAACGCACCGTCACTCTGCCGTTCGCCTGTCGGCACACCACCTCGGGGCTGACGGTCTGGTCGCGCAAGATCGAAAACTCGACCTCGCCCACATACCACGGGGCGTCGAAAGCCGCCGCCTGAGCCTCGCCTGCCGAACGCACCTCGATGCGATAGTCGGCCACCGGAAGCGTCACAGGCGCGGCAAATCCCGCCACCGTCGCCGGCAAACCCTCCACAAGTTCCTCGCCCTCGCGCCTTTGCCGCCATATCTTCACCTCGAAATCCGACGCGTCCACCGCCCGAGTCATGCCCGGAGCGGCTTCCCGCGTCCCCGAAGCCTCAGCAGCCCGCGTCAGACCTGCAACCTCTTCGGCAGCCGAAAAAGTTACTCCGCCCAGGTCGAGCGTGCCGTAACCTTCGTCCTCCGCCACGCGCGTCATATCGGCTTCGCGCGCACATCCGGCCAGAATAAACCCTAAAACAGTATATAAAACAACTCTTTTCATTCGTGATAGTAATTTGTAACTACTCGTATATCATCTCCAACTCGTCCACATGCATGGTGCTTCCGGCCGTGCCTCCACCACCCGTCCCGGCTATAAAGTAGTTGCAGTTTTTGCTCGCCGTGATCAGCAGATATAGCTGTGTGTTGGGCGGTAGCACTCCGGTCGAGAAGTAGTTGTTGCGCTTCAGGTAGTTAACGGTCGTGCGCGACATTTCGCTCTGGTCGAGGTAGTCCATCTCGATGTTGAACTCGCTCCACGCGGCCTGCTCGTCGGGGCTCACAAAGGCACCGTAGGCTATCACGCCGTCCGCATCGCGCGAGAAGTCCACGAATTCGGCCCCTCCGTTATCCGTAACCGTGTTCACCTGGAACGGAATATCCCGTCCGTCGGGCGACGCCCACAGCGCCACGCACACGTGCAGCGAGTCGGGCGAGTTCATCCACTTTTCGGTCGAGAATCTGTATGGGTGCAGCTTGCGGTGCTCTTCGCTCACGCGGTTAACTGGCTGCGGAAAATATTTGTAGAAGCCTTTCAATCCGGTGGGTTTGGTCGTCCAGTTGTGCCCCAACCGGCAGGTGGCGTTCATGCCGTACATCTCGCCGAACTCGCCGAAGTATATGTTTCCGCCCGCCACTTTGACCACCGCCCAGCGCGTCTCCAACACGGCGCCGTTGCCTCTGTATCCGTTTTCGTCGCGCAGCGAGTTGCCGCCGCCGTCTCTGTCCACGAACGCCACACCCCTGTTACCCGTGTCCCACCAGCGATTCACCTCCCACTGCGCACCCTCGGCCCAAGGAGCCCACGCCTCGACGTTTTTGAGCGACCCGTCTTCCGATTTTTTGTCATCCACCCCCCAGCTCCACTCTTCGAAGCTCGCGCCGGGCAACTCCCGCTCCTCCACGGTCATGAATTCGCGATACTCGCATCTGTCCTCGCCTGAGAAGGCCCTCACAAAGTATTCGGTGTCGGGACTAAGGTCGGTCAGGGTTGCCGAGAATGCTCCGTTCTCGCCCTCCGTTATCTGTTCGCCCGCAATGCGTATCCAACCCTGATCCTCTTCGGCGGCCGCAGGATCGAATCCCGCGGCGGAGCGATATTCGAATCCGTGAACCTGATCCTCAGACCCGAAGGCCGACAGATACGCCTTACGCGCGAACGGGTTCACCCGCTCCACCATCACATTGCTCTGCGTGACGTGCAGATACCATTTTTCAGTCACGTCGCGGTAACTCACCTCTATCTCGCACACCGCCTCGCCGCCCTGCTCGGTGGTGATGAACGGCTGCGGCTCAGACATGAGCGATTCGAGCGACGGGTTATATATTGCCTGCACACCCTCCGGAGCGAGTTTCAGATCGAGTATCGTCACCGCCGTCAGGTCGGTCCCCCCGGGCACGAATGCGAACACGCTGCGGGTGTGCATCTCGAAGAGCGTCTCGCCTATCTGCCCCTCCACCCCGAAGCGATACTCCACATCCTGCACCGCCGAGACTGTCCACTCATACGCCGACGTGGTTTTGACCGTCACCGTCAGCGGCTGCGTCAGATCCAACACGTCTCCCGCCGCAAGGCCGCACACCCCGCCCTCGGTCACCTCTATGGCCGCGATCTTCACCTCGCGCAAATCCACCGCCTCGCCTAACACCACCTCCACCGTTCGCCGCGCGCCGTTTATCGTCGCCTCGCCGACAGCCCCCTCGAACTCCATCGCCACTATCTCGCCCGCCACACCCGGCGCCGGCGTCTCCGACCCCATGCCGCATCCGACAAGCGCAATCGCCGAGACTGCCGCCATCACGATCCGACCAGCCATCAAAGCCACCCATATATGTTTCCCGACCCTCATCGCCGCAAAGTATTAGAGATAAAACGTCGTCCCGAAAGCTATCGACAAAAAGTCGAACCTCGACGAGATGTTGCTCGACTTGCGGGTCGAGAGCTCCAGATTGGTGCCGGTCTGGGTTTGCCGCTTGAATTCGTAGCCCAACAGCCCCATCTGCACCTCCACGGCGAACACGTTGGTCACGAAAAATGTCATACCCGGAGCGAGCCCGAGCCTAAAGCTGAACGAATTTTGGTACGTTCCGAACCTGTAACCCGTCTTGTCGTCGTTCCATCCGCTGAGTTCCCTCTGCTGTCCGCCACCGAAACCCGCCTGCACCTCGTTGAACATGATCAGCCTTTTGCTGGCCCCGAAACCCACATAGTAGCGATAGGTTATGTAGCCCATATAGCTCTGATCCTCATACTTATAGTGCAGCACGCCGTCGGGGAACATCATGCTGTTCAACTCGTCGGTGAACGAAAACTCCATGTTTTGAATGTCTATAAGGTGGCGACTGTACGTGAATCTCGCCCCGATCGACTGGTTGTTGGCGAACATATACTGCACCGTGGGCGAGATGTTGAACGTGTTGCCCTCCATGTCCATATCCCTGATAATAAGCAGCCTGTAATCGGCACTCTGCTGCTGCGAATAGGACACGTTGACTCCCGCCACCCACAGCCCCTTGGGCATGAACGGCGTTTTGGTGTCGAACGCCAGCCCGCGGTCGAACCTCTCGCGGCGCGTCTGCTCCTTCATTCCCGGAGCCACCATCCCCTCCATCGCCCTGGCCTGCGCGTCGGCGTACATTGTGCCCTCCTTCTGCGCGTCGGCGTACATTCCGCCACCATCGCCGCCAACCGACGCTGTCCCTTCCTGCGCCGAAGCCCCGGCGTTCAGCCCGGCTCCGACCTCTGTTTGTGCAAGAGTTGCTCTCGAAGTCGCCTCCGAAACCTCCTGCGCCATGATTTGTGCCTTAGCCGCCCCCGTTACGAGGGCGGCCGCCAACACCGCTACTATTTTACCAACCATTTGTTTTGCTTTCTACAACGCGCTGCAAACCAGCGCCAGTTTGGGTTTTTTATATCGGAGTGCCGCATGGCAGCGCACAAACGCCCCACCGCACGGCACCCCGACGAAGTATCTACTCGGCCACGACCACGTTGTCGTCGTACACCAGTTCGAAGTCGTCCACATACAACACGCTCGACGTGCTGCCGGTGAAGTAGTCGCCATATCGGCTCGCGCAGGCCAGCACCACGATGTGGGTCGGCACGCGGTCGAGCGAGCGGTAGACCAGCGGGATGGACGCGGAAGTCCAGTCGACGGCATCCGAACCGTACATCTGGCCGAAAGCGATCACGTCCTGGTCGTTTTCCCAGTCGAATATGGTGTTCCAGTCGGCTGTATCCACCACGCGGGGGAAGTTGCCGTCCACCAGCGCCACCAAAATGATATACTCATCCTGCTGCCCGACAGAGAGCGGAGCGCCGCCCTTGGCGTAGTCCACCTTTCCGGTCGAGCCCTTATACCAGACGTTCATCGCGGTGGGACGCCCCGTGAAGGGACGGCCGAAGCTCACCCGTCCGCTCGGGTTCGACAGGTTGGCCCTCGCTTCGAGGAACTCTCCGGTGTAGAGGTTACCTGCGGCGAAAGCGCCCATACCCGCCACTCCGAACCAATTCGAATCGAGTTTCGCCGACTTGATGCCCGCGGAACCGGGACGGGGTTCGCTAACTCCGGTGGTGATGTTGTTGTTGGGGCTACCCACAACCGGAGCAGTCACGGTACCCTTGTTGCCGCTGTCCCAGAAGTTGGTTCCGGCGGCGTTGGCGTACCACACTCCTCCGTTCTGGTTCCAATTTTCGAAACCTCCGTTATATAAAGGGTAAGGCGTAGCCGAAGCGAATATCCTCACCGCACCCGACAGTGCGCCGTCGTGCTCGATGTCGAGTTCGTATCTCGCGCCGGGGGTAAGACCCGTCACCGAAGCCTCGTAGCGCATTCCTTCCGTGAGCACTCCGTCAACGAATGTCCATTCGGCGGCGCCTTCGGGTCGGTATGCAAACATAATCGTTCCTTCGCCCGTCAGGTTGATACCGGCCAAACGTGCGCTGGTCGGCCACAGGTGGATCGCGGGAGGTTCCACTACGAACGCCGCGCCGCCCATCACAAGGCTCACCTCTGTAACCCTGTCGCTCTGGTCTGTGGCCGTGATTACGACCGGTTCGCCGACGGCACCGCCGGCGCGGGTCCCGGGAGCGGGCACCTCAGGCACATACAGAGCCACCTTTTCGAAGAAGGTCATCGACAGCGTAACCTCGTAGCCCTTTTCGATCGGTGCGACCTCGATTCCATACTCGGCCAACTCTTCGGCCAAGGTTGTGAGCAGTTCCACTCCGGCACCGAACACCGAGCCCGAGAAGTCGATGCTCGTGATGGACTGTGCGCCCGTAAAGCGCAGGGTTTGGTTCTCGCCGGGAGTTATCGGTTCGTCAAAGTCGTGACCCTCGATGGCGGGCTTCTGCAGGATGATGATGTCGGTGCCGATATCTTCGGTGCTCTCGTCCACCGTCACGACCAGCGCAAGGCCGCCCTCCTTCTCGGAGTAGGTATATTTGAACGTAGCCGAATATTTGGCGCCACGCTTCAGCCCCACCATCTCACCCTCCACCAACACCTCTTCCTCTTCGGCCTCGTTGGTGTGGTTGGCCTCGAACTTCCACGCCATGGTGGTCTGCTCGGGTGCAAGGTCGAAGTAGGCGGTCTGGCCGCCGTTGGTCGCATCGAACACAAGGGTCGTCGCCGCGTCGTCGGGCACGGGGAACATGGTCACCGAGTAGTCGGTCAGCCATTCGGGCACGCTCTCGTCGAAACTGATCGAAACTAAGGTCGTGGCCACCGTGCAGTTCACCACCACGGGGGTCACCTCACCGTCCGTGATGGTGAAGTCGGCGCCGCCCGCAAGGTTGATGTTCTGTTCGAATCCGGGCACGGTGGGATCACCCGCCACAACTTCGATGAAGTAGTCGCCGCTCGACAGCCACATCTCTTCGGGCACGTCGTCCAGCGATTCGTAGATATGGGTATATCCCACCTCGGGGATGCCGATCTTGATCGACACGTTCTCCGGAATATCGACCCGGGTGGCTATTTGGCCATCGAACTCTATGTCGAACACCAATCGTCCGCTGCCTTTTGCAGCCTCGCTTGCCGGATCGGTGGCGCAACCTGCAACCAACAGACCCGTCGCCGCAAGCGTACAGATGTATGATAATATCTTTTTCATTGCTTTTTTCGGTTGTTAGTCGGTTAGTCTCTGTCGTCTATGATTTGCAGCCCGATGGTCGCTTCGAGCACCTTGTCGGTGTTGTCGGTAACCTTCAGGTGGAAGTCGGCAGTCATGTCGCCCGGCTCCATATCCAGAAACAGCGTGATAAGGCTCATAAATCCGGTGATGTCGAATACGAGCTCGGTCTGGTTCCTCACCCCGTCGCCGTAGGGCAGCCCGAGCGTCGCGATATCCTCGTACTTGCTCTCATCCAGCAGGTTCAGCGGACGCATCAGCGCCAACGCGCCGTCGAATTGGGTGTTCGACGACTCCATGTCGATCTCAAACCCTTTGATACCCGCCGAGGCTACGATATCAACCTTCACGGGATTCGCCGCCGGGTTGGATCCGAGAATCTCCATCCTTTCGCCGATACCGCTACCTGTCGCCGTCAAGATCGACTCCACGACGGGTTTGTCGCCCTTGCGTAGTTCGAACGTAAGCACACGCGTCATCGAGTTGCCCTGGTCGTCGGCGCCACTCAAAGTAACTATGAGTCTGGTGCTCGCGGGAGCGCTGTTAGTCGTAAGGTTGTAGTGGATAAATCGTATCAATTTGGTCATATCCAGCACATATTCCGTCTGCCCCACTATATCGCCGCCGGTCTTTATACCCAGCGAGTTGTTGATATACGCAGCGCCCGAGGCGACCGGATCCACAAGCAGATTCAATCCTGCCGAAAGATTGCCGTACCTGTCGTTGTAAAGCAGGCTCAATCCGGCGAACGGCGTCTCTCCATCCAGCGACACTATTTTCAGAGTCGCCTCCTCTATACCGTTCTTGGCGTTCAGCGTCATCGTAATATCTTCGGGAACATTGGAGCTGTTCGCTCCCAGATATATCACATTTGGTATCGCGGGTTCGTCGGGCGCGGTCAGCGTCCATCCCTCGCTCGCTACGACCTCCACCGGCAGGAACGGCACTATCACCTCTTCGTCCAGATCGACGTTCACGTTCACGTCCACGGTTTCGCACTCCACCGAGACGGTCAGCGGGAACACCACCTTACCCATCTCGTCCACCAATATGTCGAACGTCAGGGTACGGTGCTGCCCGGCCTTCACGGCGGGGATAGATCCCGCCTGCGCCACCTGCTGCATATCCATTCCCTCGCCCAGACTGCCGTGGAACTCCCACTTGAGCAGGTTCTCCTCCACCGGAGCCTTGAACACGCCCACGCGGTGTTCGTCGCGGTCGTACTCGCGATATACGCCGCCGATGGTCACCCTCACCCGTTCGCCATCCTCGCCTTCGGTCAGCGCCTTCACCATCTCGTCGGTGTAGCGCACCGACACCAAAATGCTGGTCACCTTACACACCACGTCGGTCAGGTTGGTGGTCATATCCTTCGCGATGGTGAAGGTGCGCCTGGTCGAGTAGTGCACCGCGTCCCACTGGGGAACGTCGGGCATCTCGTGCGACTCGATGTAGAGCTCATAGTCGCCCGCCTTGAGGGTCAACTCGGCCGGCATCTCACCGTATTTGAAAGTCTGCACCTCGCCCGTTCTCGTGCGGGTGATGGTCACGTCGAAATCGTCGGGCGACACGGCGCGGGTCGAGAGCGACGGCCTTTCGGTCACATCCTCCACCACGCTCACACCCGACAGGCGGAGCACACCCTCGCCCTCTTGTTGCGTCTCTCCGGCGGGCACTTCGGCCTCCACGCATGCGAACGCCGCCAAAGCCACGCCGCACAACGCAAACAGTTTATATATCGTTCTTTTCATCTCTCTGTCGATTTTTAATGTTATTCACCTTCGCCCACTTCGATTTCGAGCGGAATCTCCTCGATGTTGCCGTCGAGGTTGATCACGATCGCCGCACCGCCCACGTGGCCTTCGTTGATGTCGAGGCCCACTTTATAGTGTGTGCAGGCCGCCACTTCGCCCTCGATAAGGTCCGCCATGTCGTACGACACGGTTCCGCTGCGGCCGCTGCTCTGACGGGTGTAGTCCAGCCTCAGCGAGAAGGCCTCGGGACGCACGAACATCGCGCGGGTCTCGTCTTTGACGAACGTTTTGGCATCCGCACCTTCGTTGACCACAGTCACCGTGTAGTCCGAGAAGTAGTTCTTAAAGTCGTCGGTGTACTCCATCGTCACGGCGGTGTTGACCAGGCGCGCCTCCAGAGCCACCGTCACGGTCTGGCCGTGCAGCACCTCGAAATGCTCCGACACGCCGAAAGCAGGTCTCTCGAACCCTTCGGAGTCGGGGTCGCCGTACGCCGCTGTGGCGGTGTAGCCGCCCACCTGAAGCTTGTTGTCTGTGGGATACTGGGTGATGTCGTCCCAGCGGGGGCTCGTGGCGGGATTGGCTCCGTCCTTCACGATGACCAGGCTGAACTGACTCTCCTCGGGCGCCGTGATTCCGGGGATTGTTCCCCTTGTGGCCTCGACGACGACAGCCTCCGACGAGGCGGTCAGCTGCAGGTCGATGGTTCCGCTGCCACCGCGCGTTTCGCCGTCGGCCGCGCATCCCGACAGGAGGATTCCCGCGAGAACAGCGGGCAGCGCAAATAGTGTCCGGTGTTTCATAATCGTTTGATTTTTACTTGTTAATTGTTCTATTTAAGTTGTTCGTTCAAGTCTTCAGTTTGGGGCAAAGATATGTAAAAAACGATGAAACATCAAAACAATCCACTATTTTGTCGATAATTAATATACAGTGGTCGATAGCAGTCATTTCGCCCTCCGACGGCCCCTCCACGCCCATCCGCGCACCCTCCTCTAATGTTATCTTATCGTTAAATCACACCCCGCGGCGAGGCGAGGCCGAACATATTCGATAAATTTGCGGCACACATATTAAAACGCGCAACCATGAGAGCAGTAATAAAAGGTATAGAGGCGTCGCTTCCGGAGTACATCCTCACCAACGCCGAGATAGAAAAGTTGGTCGACACGTCGGACGAGTGGATCCGCGAGCGCACCGGCATAGTCGAGCGCCGCATCCTCAAGCAGGACGGTTTGGGCACCTCCGAAATGGGAGCCGACGCGGTTCGTAAACTCTTGGCCGCCACGGGCACCAAACCCGAGGAGGTGGACATGTTGGTGTGCGCCACCGTCACGCCCGACATGCAGTTCCCCGCCACGGCCAACATAATCTCCGACAAGGTGGGCATCAAAAACGCCTGGGGATTCGACGTCAACGCCGGCTGCTGCGGCTTCATCTACTCATTCTCCACCGTCGACGCCTTGGTTCGCGCCGGCCGGGCTAAAAAGGTGGTGTTGGTGTGCGGCGAGAGGATGAGCGGCATCACCGACTACACCGACCGCAACACCTGTCCGCTGTTCGGCGACGCGGCGGTGGCTATGCTCATCGAGCCGACAGACTCTCCGGACGAGGGCCTTGTGGACTACGAAAACCACGTGGACGGCATCGGTCGCCACTATCTATACCAGAAGGCTGGCGGCAGCATGTACCCCGCCTCGGCCGAGACGGTGGCCCGCCGCGAGCACTACATCATTCAGGACGGCAAAACGGTGTTCAAATACGCGGTCAGCAACATGGCCGACGTGTCGGTGGCGATGATGGCAAGGCACGGCCTAAAGCCCGACGACATCGCCTATCTGATCCCCCACCAGGCCAACCTGCGCATTCTGTCGGCCACCGGCCACCGGATGGGTCTGTCGGACGACAAAATACTTGTCAACATAGAGCACCTTGGCAACACGGCCGGCACCTCCATTCCGTTGGTTTTGTGGGAGTTCCGCGACCGTTTCAAGCGCGGCGACAACCTCATAATATCGGCGTTCGGCGCGGGGTTCACCTGGGGCGCTATGTACTACAAGTGGGGATTATAGACCCTCATCTATGTGTTAGTTACTCCCTCACACGATGCCTCCACCGCCTGCGGCGACGCTCGGCGCTCGGTCGATGAGCTCGCATCTGCGACGCTCGGTTCACCTGGGGCGCTATGTACTACAAGTGGGGGATTTGACCTCCGACTGCCGCGGCGATTCGTAGCTAAGCAAAGCATACCGCAAAACAACGGGCGGCCCTTGAAAGGGTCGCCCGTTTGCATTCCATTATTCAAAACCCTTACCTACAACCTCACTATCCCCACTATAACCTCGACGGCTTTCCTCATGGCGTTCAACGAGATGCTCTCGCGGCGACTGTGGAAGTTGATCCCGCCGGTGAATATGTTGGGACACGGCAGCCCCATGAACGACAATCGCGCGCCGTCGGTTCCACCCCTGATAGGCTTTATGCGCGGTTCAAGACCGACGGCCTCTATCGCCCGGGCGGCGCGCTCCACGATCCGTGGATGGCGTTCCACAACCTCGCGCATGTTGTAGTATTGATCCCTCACCTCGATCGCCGCCGTCCCATCGCCGTGCCGCTCGTTCAGCCCGCGCACCGCCTCGACAAGCAGAGCCTTCCGCTGCTCGAACCTCTCTCGGTCGTGGTCGCGAACTATATACTCCACCTCGGCGCGCTCGACCGTCCCGTCGAGGCTCATCATGTGGAAGAATCCCTCGTACCCTTCGGTGGTTTCGGGACGCTCCGAGTCGGGCAGCATGGCGTCTAAGTCCATCGCCACCCGGGTCGCGTTCAGCATCTTGCCCTTGGCGTCGCCCGGATGCGCGCTTCGGCCGACGATGGAGATATGCGCCGTGGCGGCGTTGAAGTTTTCGTACTCCAACTCGCCCGCCACCCCTCCGTCCATCGTGTAGGCGAAGTCCGCGCCGAACGCCTCCACGTCGAAATGATCCACCCCGTGCCCAATCTCCTCGTCGGGGGTGAAGGCTATGCGGATCTTGCCGTGTCTAACCTCCGGATGGGTCAGCAAATACTCCGCGGCGGTCATGATCTCGGCCACCCCCGCCTTGTCGTCGCCACCCAAAAGGGTAGTCCCGTCGGTGGATATTATGGTGTCTCCGTCCTTATCGGTTAGTTGTGGCTTCACGTTCGCCCCCGGCGCGTCGGGCGAGGTGTCCACGTGGGCCAGAAACCCTATCGTCGGTTCGCCCTCGCACCCCGGCGTGGCGGCAACGGTGCCCGTCACGTAGCCGAACGAATCCATCTTCACGTCGGCCACGCCCATCGCGCGCATCTCTTCGGCCAACAGCCTCAGCATCGTCGACTGCCCGGGCGTCGAGGGGTATGTCCCGCTCGCCGGATCGCTCTGCGTGTCCATCGACACGTATCTCAAAAATCTTTCTAACAACATCTATTCTCTTTGATCATGTTTTCATTATCTTTGACTACGCTTCGCTCATCCAAGATAGGATGCGCCTCGGCAATCTGAAAATAAATTTTCGATTACTCTCGGCTTTCATTATCTTTCGGGCAACCTCCTCCATAAGCCATTTAGGGGTCGAAGTGGCGCCGCACACCCCCACCGATCCGCACCCCTCGAACCACTCCGGTCGAAGTTCGGAGGCGCTCTCTATCTTGTGGCTGCGGGGATTGGCCGCCCCCACCGCCTCGAACAGCACCCGCCCGTTGGAACTTTTGCCGCCGGCGACGAACACCACCGCGTCGTGCCGCTTTGCGAACTCCACCAGGTGCTCCTCGCGCCCCGCCACCTGACGGCACACCGTGTCGCGCACCGTCACCGCGGCCGGATTCGTCGCTCTGCCCTGTATCGCCTCGCTCAACCTGCGAAATTCGGCGAGGCTGCCGGTGGTCTGCGCCATGAAATATATCGGCCTTGAGAAATCAATCTCATCCAGATCGGCCTCGCCCTCCACCACGATCGCCCCTCCTGCTTTCGATCCGAAGCCTGCGACCGCCGCCCTTCCGGCGCCCGCGCCGCCGTCTACACTATTCATTCCGGCCTCCACCTGCCCTGCGAGTCCGCGCACCTCGGCGTGACCCCTGCGGCCGAATATCGCCACCTGCCCGCCGACCCTCTTCATATCCGCACCCGCCTCCCGCGCCGTCCGTTGCAGCCGCGCCACCACGGGGCAGGTCGCGTCCACAAGCGTTATCCCATGCCGCGCCGCCATCGCGTACGTGGCCGGCGGTTCTCCATGGGCACGTATCAGCACCGTCCGCCCGGCAAGCGTCGCAAGGTCGGTCTGCTCGGGCACGGTTTCGAGCCCCAATGCCTCCAGCCGCGCCACCTCGGCTCCATTGTGCACGATATCTCCCAGCGACACCAATCTTTCAGCCCTGTCTGGCACTCCGGCAACTTCTTCGGTCGCCCCGGACATTTCACCCGGCACCCCGACACCATCGTCATCCGCCACGGCCCGTTCGTCCCGCGCCCCGTTCGCCGCTATACGCGCCTCGGCCTTCGAGATGGCGCCCACCACCCCGAAACAGAATCCCGATTGGCTGTCTATCTCGACCCGCATGGCTCAACGCTTCGAGTTTACCAACTCCATAACCCGCTCCATCTGCTCCTGGGGGGTCATGTCGCTGTTGTCTATCACTATGGCGTCGGGGGCTTGCCTCAGGGGGCTTATCTCGCGTGTCTGGTCGAGCAGGTCGCGCTCGCGAATGTTGCGTTCTATCTCGGCGAGCGAAACGTCTACGCCCCCCGCCCTAAGCTCGTCGTAGCGCCGCCGGGCACGCACGAGAGGATCGGCCGTGAGAAAAATCTTGAGGTCGGCGTCGGGAAACACCACCGTGCCGATGTCGCGCCCATCCATCACCACACCTCCCCCGCGCCCCATCTCACGCTGGGCCGCCACCAACTTTTCGCGCACGGCACCTATCGAACTCACCCGACTCACCAGATCGCTCACCTCGATGGTGCGAATCGCGCCCGACACATCCTCTCCGTCGAGAAGCACCCGACTCGTCCCGCTTTCGCTATCGAAGCGGAACCCGACGCCCATTTCGTCCATCGCCGCAATCAGGGCCGCCTCGTCCAACGCTCCTTCGCGCACAAACCCGTGACGCAGGGCGTACAGGGTCACCGCGCGGTACATCGCCCCGCTGTCGACGAATACATAGCCCAACCGCGCGGCAATGGTCCGGGCCAGGGTACTTTTGCCCCCGCTCGAAAACCCGTCTATCGCTATGGTAAGTCTCTTCATATAATCATAAATGATCGGCTACGCAATATTAAGCATACGTGGAAGGCGTTCCCCGATTCATTATTAAAAAACAAAAGCCGAAACTATCGCCGCCACTCCCAACGACACTATCGCCGCCCCCGCCCCGCGGTTGATCCACAGCAGGTAGCGCGGCCTAAAATTGCGCCTGAAAAGCCCCACCACCGCCGTCAGAGCAAGCCACCACGCCGCCGCTCCGCCGAAAAAGCCGAGTATCATCTGCGCTCCGGTTCCGATGTGCGAAGGCGTCATCTCGCTCGCCGCCCCGGCGTCGCCACTCCCACCCCCCAAGTTGAACGCCGAAAACACCACTAACAGCCACAATATAAAGCCCGGGTTGGTGAGCGTCAACACGAAGGTCGAGGCGTAGTCCTGCCCGAGGTTGCTCTTGCCTGCTCTGTTGCGGCGTATCTGCACCACGGGGTTCTTCAGAAAGAAATACATCCCCACCCCCATCACGAACACCCCGCCCACTATTTTGAGCGTTTGCAGGTTGTTCTCTATCACGGACGAGATGACCGCCACGAAGAAGTAGGCCAATGTAGCGAATATGGTGTCGGCGGTGGCGGCGCCCAGCCCCGAGACGAACCCCGAGGCGCGGCTCTTGCTCAGCGTGCGCTGAATGCACATCACCCCCACCGGCCCGAGCGTTATCGACGCCAACAGCCCCACGACGAGCCCTCTGAAGACTATCTCGAAATTCATCGTGCAAAGTTAGCAATTCGGGGCCGAATTGCTAACTTTGCGGTATGAAAACTTTACAGAATCTGGGATTGGTCGCGCTCGCGGCGGTGGCGATGTCTTTCGGATGGTGGCTGTCGTCGGGTCTTCCCATGCTGGCGGGATTCGTGCCGCTGCTAATATTGGCCTCGCGCCACGACGCCTCGCGCCGTTCGTGGTGGCGGATGGCGGGCTACGTGATGTTGTTCTTCGCACTCTGGTACGGCATGACGGTGTGGTGGGTGTGGCTGGCGACTCCGGCGGGCCCCATAGCGGCGGTGTTCCTTGCGTGGATATACACGGGACTGCCGTTAATGGCCTGGTTCTGGATCTCGAAGCGCGCGCCCAAAGCGTTGTCGTACACCTTTTTGGTGTCGGCATGGACGGTCGGCGAGTGGATATACAACACCAACCAGCTGTCGTTCCCGTGGCTCAACATAGGCAACGGATTCGCCCACGACCCATGGGCGGTGCAGTGGTATGAATGGACGGGCGTCTACGGGGGAACCGTTTGGGTGCTCGTCTCTTCCATACTTATATATGAATTTTTGGCGATCAGGCCGTTCCGTGTGAAGAACCTGTTCGCCCCCGCGCTGGCCGTAATAGTCCCGTTGGCCGTGTCGCTCGCCCTTTACTTCACCTACGACGAACCGACCCGTACCGCCCGGGTGACGGTCGTGCAGCCCAACGTAGACGCCTGGGCCCAAAACGAGATATCGCCCGAGGAGAAGACCGCCGGCCTTGTCGAACTAATCTCCGAGGCGCCCTCCGACACCCGCTTCATAGTGATGCCCGAGGCGGCCGTAAACGAGAGCCTCATCGAGGGACGTTTGGCCTCATCGCCCTCGTTAGCCGCGTTGAAGGGTGCCGTCGCCGCGAGCGCCCCCGAAGCGACGATAGTGGCGGGAGCGACTACGTACCGGCTATACGGCTCGACAAAAGCCACCGACACCGCCCATGGAGACGTCGAGACGGGCTACTCCGACCACTTCAACTCGGCGTTGGCGGTCTCGCCCGACGGCACGGTCGCCATCCACCACAAAGCCAAACTTGTGCCAGGGGCCGAGATGACGCCCTCGTGGTGGTGGGCACGTAAGTTGTTATTTCTGATCGACGGGCTCGACTTCTATGTCGGCCAATATGGCTACGGCACCGCCCGCACTGTGTTCGACAACGAATCGGCCGCTGTTGCCGTTGCCGTTCCGGACGCCGTCGCTCCGGGCACAGGTTCGAGTGCGGCAACGGGCACTGTGAGGGCGGGCGCGGGCATCTGCTGGGAGTCTGTCTATGGCGAATACATGTCCGAATTCGTGCGGGGCGGCGCCGAGTTGCTGTTCATCATCACCAACGACGGCTGGTGGGACGACACCCCCGGCCACCGTCAGCACTTCGACCTGGCGCGCCTGCGGGCGATCGAGACCCGCCGCTCCGTCGCCCGCAGCGCCAACACCGGCCGCAGCGGATTCATCTCCCCTCGCGGCGACGTGCTGGGCGGGGATTTGGTGATGGGTGACACTTCGGCGACGGACGGAACTTTGGAGTGGAACGAGCGCGGGGTGATCACGGCCGACCTGCCGATAGACCGGCGCATCACATTTTTCGTTCGTTTCGGCGACTGGCCTGTTCGCGTCTCGATGCTCGTGCTGGGGCTGTCGATCCTCTACTTCGTCGCCTGGCGCATTCGCCGCAAACACCTGATATCATGAAGAATATAATCGCGTCGATACTTACGACACTGTTGTCTACCGTGTTGGCTTCGGCTCAGGAGGCTGACCATATCGACGGGGGACATTTCGAGAAACGAATCACATACAACGCCTATACTCGCACCCCATGGCCTTTGAGACAAGCCGATGAAAGTAAGCCGCCGCGCTACATACTTGACGACAAAAGCATGATGGACAAACTGTTTTTCGGCTTTACCAATTCGGCTGTTGAGTTCAGCGTAGGCAGTGTGGATTTCATGAATCCCACCAGTTCGGGTTTACGTCTCTACAAGGATTGGCCCGACGGCCGCGATTGGAAAATAGAGGTCATACCCAAAGGAGACTACACAGATGAAATGAGAGAAATACGTCGAGTTACAGGTGAAATAGACATCCCTTATGACTATATCCGTCTTTTGGAAGCCGAACTTAGGGAGGCCGAAATGCTACATCTTGTGAAAAATATACTCGATTCGGTGCTTCATAAGGCGTATAAGCAAAACGGAGATGCTCAGTCGGCAGAACGAAGCGAGGAGACCTATGCGTCGCTCCGCCCCGAAACGAAAACATTTACCGTCGGCCGTCTCGGTGATCTCTTGCAAGAAAAAATGGCGGCCCTCATATACAATTTCAGATCCGGAGGCGATAAGGTTATCGTAATGGATGGTTACTACGTGGATTTCAGGTGTGTGGTCGAAGGAGAGTTGTGGTCGCTGAGCATTCACGTCCCCAATGGTCGAGCCCATCAGATGTACGCTCTGTGTCGCCGAATGATTCTTGATGCGGAAAAGGATGAGTTCAACGAGTCTGAGTATATCGAAATGCTCGAAGCCATAGAATTTTAGAACCGTGACCTACCCCGAGACTCTCGAATTTATGTTCGCCTCGCTGCCCGTGTGGGAGCAGAAGGGGGCGGCGGCATATAAGCCCGGTCTGGAGCGCATAGAGGCGTTCCTCGACGCGATCGGTAATCCGCATAACCGCCTCACGACCATACACGTGGCCGGCACCAACGGCAAGGGCTCGACCTCGCACATGCTTGCGGCGGTGCTTCAGTCGGCGGGCTATCGCGTGGGGCTGTTCACCTCGCCGCACCTGGTCGATTTTCGCGAGCGCATCCGCGTGGACGGTGACATGATACCCGAGTCGGCGGTGGTGTGGTTCGCCGCCCGATGGCACGACGAGATGGTGGTTCTTGGGCTGACTTTCTTCGAGATGGCCACCGCCATGGCGCTCTGGTGGTTCGCGGGGGGCGAAGGTTTTGGCGAGGATTCGGATTCGGGTGGCGTATGCGGTTTCGATTCGGATTCGGATTCGGATTCGGATTCGGGTCGAGGTTGCGACGTGGCGATAATCGAGGCGGGTTTGGGCGGACGGTTGGACTCGACCAACATCATAGTGCCGGCGCTATCCATAATCACCAATATAGGCCTCGAACACACTCAGTACCTGGGCGATACGAGAACCAAGATCGCCGCCGAAAAGGCGGGCATAATAAAGCCGGGAGTGCCGGTAGTCATCGGCGAAACCGACCCCGAAAGCGCGCCTGTTTTCCGCGCCAGCGCCGCCGCCGTCGACTCGCCGATCGTTTTCGCCGACAAAAATGCCCCCGCCGATAGAAATATCCCTGCCGATAGTTTTCAATTGGATTTGGGCGGTGATTACCAGCAAAAAAATGTGCGCACGGTGCTCGTGGCGGTCGATGTTTTGCGTTCGACAGGGTTTGTTATTTCGGGAACGGCACTGCGCGCCGGGCTCGAAAACGCCGCCGCCCTGACCGGCTTAAAAGGTCGCTGGCAGGTCGTCGGCAACGAACCGTTAGTAGTGCTCGACACCGCGCACAACGCACACGGCCTTAGCGAGATAGTTAGGCAGATCGCCAACCGCATGGAGTCGCGGCCCGGCGGCGAACTCCACATGGTGTTGGGATTCGCGGGCGACAAGGATCTCGATTCCATCCTGCCGCTGCTGCCCGCCGACGCCCGTTATATCCTCACCCGCGCCGACAACAGCCGCTCGATGCCCGTCGAAAAACTGATGTCGCGTTTCGCCGCTTTCCCATCCAAAGAGGCGGCCGAATGTGTCGCCGCGGCCATCGCCCTCGCCCGCGAATCGGCCGGATCTCAAGACATGATCTACATCGGCGGCAGCAACTACGTAGTCGGCGAAGCCCTCGCGCTGCTGACCACCCCTTCGCGGCACTGACAAACTCCTCCCGACACAGGCAAACCAATCGGCGGCACCTATGCCCGCCCCCTCCTGTGCGGCGTATTGTTGAAAACTACGCAATAACTTCGCGCCACGTAACGCACATCGAAAGGCCTCTGTGCCTACCTTTGACTGCGTATTGGGATAGGATGAACCTCGGAAAATCCGCGAACGGGTTCGCGATGAAGGGCGAAGCCGAAAAGACCATAAAATAACGCCTGAAAAAGAACACAATGTCTGAAATAAAGAAACAGGGAATCGACCTCGAACTCGATCCCGAAACGGCACAGGGCCACTACGCCAATCTGGCTGTGATTTCGCACTCCCCCACCGAATTCGTCATCGACTTCGCGGCCATCATGCCCGGCGTACCCAAAGCGCGGGTCAAAAGCCGAATAGTGCTTGCTCCGGAGCATGCCAAGCGCGTGCTGCTGTCGCTGCAGGACAACGTCACCCGCTACGAGAGCACATTCGGGCGCATAGACGTTCACGGCAAACACACCTCGCCCGAAGATGGTCTGACGCTCGGTTTCGCACCCGGCGAGGCGTAAATCCGCCCCCGTAAAACGGCCGACAAGCGATCTATTAAACAAAAAACTCCCGCCACATCGGACGGGAGTTTTTGCATTGCATCGCATTAGTTATCCTACCACGGCTTGGAGCGCCCTCCCAAACCGAATGAAATGCCGGTGTAGAAGTTCATCGACTTGCCGCTGCGGGGCAGAGGTATACCCTCGATGCGTGCCCAGTTGGCGGGCAGGTAGTCGGCTCCGACGAAGAAGTTGAAGCCGCGGGGGTGGAAGTTGAGCGCCAGACCCAGTGCGCCGAAGCGATTGCGGGTGACGGTCTGGCTGATTGCGGCGGTGAACCACTTTGCAGGGCGCACGGTGCCGGTTATGGTGAGGTCGCTGCGGGTTATGATGCGCCCGAAGCGGGTGTGCGACAACACGCCCACGCCCAACATGTTGTCCAAGAAGGTATACTCCGCGCCGACGTTCAAAGTCGTCGACAGGCGGCTGTTGTAGCCCGCGCCGGTCACCGTACCCGTCATATCATCGGGCGTCCCAAAATCCACCTCGTCCTCGGCAGTGTCGAAGCCGCGGTATTCGGCCCTCAGTTCGTCTATCTCGGCCTGCGTGGCTCCGCGTCCGTTCCAGGCGATGAAACCCAAGTCGTTCACGCCGAGCGACACCTTGAACCGGTCGTCGAACAGTTTGAGTTCGGCACCCAGGTCGATCGCCGCGCCGTAGCCGCGCAACACGTCGCCCACGTTGCCGACCATGAGATCCTCCTTGAGCTCGAACATGTCATCAATAATCCCACTTTCGCCTACATCCACCTTGGAGCTAAATCCGGGAACACTTGCGCGGAAGTCACCGCGAACGGAGGTGGTCATGGCATCATCGCCGCTCAGGTCGATAGTCAGGTCGCTAAACTGCGCCGTGGCTTGTGCGTGGCCCATCAAAAACTTGACCCGGCCGCCGACCACGATGTTCTCCCACGGCATGGGCATCGAGAATCCCAACGCCAACTCCGAAAACAGCATCATGTCGACCCCCAACTTGCCCGCCGGATAGGCCTTGTTGCCCAGATCCTTCATCACGCCGAACAGCGCGCCGGGTAGCACCGCGTCCATTTCGGCGCGGACGTTGAAGTCCACCGACCAGAAGTATTTGCTGTCGGTGGCGTAGCGCCCGAAGCCGAACAGATTATAGTTAAACCCTATCCCGAGGTTCGGTTGCTTGGTGAGCGAACCCAAAAAGTCGCTCGCGTCGACCGACGGGTGCATGAAAGTTCCCATCTTGCCGTTCGCCAGCGGGTAGAGCATCTTGTCCACCGAGGTGAAGCGATTGTTGAGGCCGAAGCCTATGCCCCCGAACCCGAATCGGAAGTAGCTGTTCTGCGGGGTGAGTGCGGCGTTCATCTCGTAGCGCGGCAGCGAACCCTCCATAAAGTAGGAGGTCTTGAGCTGCTGGACCTGCGCTCGGGCGCCTGTGATGGCGGTGACGGCAAATGCGACAGCAAGGGCCGAAGTGTATATTATTCTTTTCATAGTCTTATTCATTTTTAGGCCATCCTTATTCTTTGTCATCCAACAGATCTTTTATGTCGACCGTCGCTCCCTCGGGCAGAGTCGCCCACACGCGGCCTTCGATGTAGTCGGTCGGGCGGAATCCGCTCAGCTCGTTGCCCGTGGCGGTGGGGGTGAGCAGCATGTTCATTCGCATCTGTTTGACGCGAGCGAGCCGCCTCAGGTCGCCGTCCGCCACTTTCAGCGTCAGCGACAGGGTCGACACGTTGCCCGTGCCCGTCGGGGCGGGGCCTTCGATAACGCCGTCTACCGCGAGGTCGACCTCCTCTATCAGATTGCCGTCGCCATCCTCGCCGCCTTTCACATTGTCGTAGAACTCGACCTCGATGTCGGCTATGCGGAAGGGGAACGAAGCGGTGATCTCGGCCTTGATGCCGACCTCGGGGACGCTGATCTTCCGCTCGGCTATGTTGGCGAACATATCCAACATCTGGGTCGAGGTGACCGGCACCGGGAAGCGCATCGCGCTGCCGAACGCCAGCGGGCAGGCGATATCGTAGGCCGCGCCGAACTCATACATTGCTTCGATGTCCACATCGGCGGCGTTGCCATCCAACACCGACACCGCCATTCCGCCGTTTATCGTGCCCATGATGTCGCTCGCAAGGCCGCGCAGGTTCGCCGGATGCAGCGTCACATAGTTGCGGTCGGCGGGAGCAGCCACACCGTCCTCGGCTATGAAGAAGTAGTTGACCCCATCGGTGCCCTCCTCGGCCGGGCCCACGTCGAGTCCGTCGATCACCACCGGATCACCGCCCGAAGGGGTGAGGGTCATGGTGGAGCCGATGGTGACGGGAGTCGGATTGGTGATCGACATGGTGATGCGCGGAGCCGCCAGATCGAGCGTCGCGCCCTCCAGAATGTCGATGACGTCGAGCCCGTCGAGCATGTCGGCCAGGTCGATCTCGGGGATGGTGATCGCGTCCACCGGTTCGGCACCTTCGCCGAATTGGGCCGCAGCGGCAATCACCGCACCCGGTACGGGAACGTCGGTGGTGGCCTGGCCGCTCACACGGACAGCCAACAGTCCGTCGTCTGTGACGGTTATCTGGTCGAAATCCTTTATGAGTTCCGAAATCTCATAGCGTTCGATGGTGGCCAGCGGAACGGTGATGCCTCCCGGGGCGATCTCAATCGTTCCGTCGAGGTCGTCTCCCTCGATGTCGTACTCCTTGTCGATGCACGACGCCATCGCTCCCGCGACGACTATGGCGGCAATTGTGGCCGCCGTCGATAGGTAATGTTTTCTGTTCATATTCATATAAAGTTTATTTATGGTTTTTACATTCGCATAATCCAAGCCGTTGTCTAAACTCAAAAACGACGCGAAACTAATATATATTATCCTTACGGACAATAAAAACATTAAATTTGCGGTCGTTGTATTGCATATTTAACGCCTTCGACATGCGAAAATCTATTTTTGTTCAACTTTTGCCCGCCTTTTTCGCCCTGTTTTTCGTCTGCGTCGCGGCGAACGTTACGGCGAACGGCTCGATAAGAGTCCAAGCGAACGCCTCGGCAAGCGTGCCGCCAAGCTCCCCGGCGGCGGCGCATAGCGAAACTCCGGATAGTGAAACCCAACATAGCGAAGCGCGATTCCTGTCCGATCCGCTGCCGGAGGTTTTGCGCGACGAACTCGACTACACTTTCAGCCGGCTCTCGGCGGCGCCCGTCGCCCCCTACTACATCGACTTTCGTGTGACCGACACCCGCCAATGCAAAATCGGTGCCTCGCTCGGCGTTCTGTTTGCCGACACCGATTCCCGCGAGCGAATTTTCGAACCGCACATCCGCGTGGGCACTCCGGCGTTCGATAATTTTCACAACGGAACGGCTCAGGACGACTACCGCGGCTCCAAGATTCTGCTGCCGTTGGACTACGGAGATCGTATCGAAAACCCGACCGCCCACCACGACCCGAACGCCGAAGCATCCGACCTCGACAAAAAAACCATCGACCCACAGGCACCCGACCCTCACGCCGCCGAAGCATCCGACCCTCACGCCGCCGTCCGTCAGACGATTTGGCGCGAGGTGGAGCGCGACTATCGCCGCTCGGTGGCCTCGTTGGAAAACGCCCGTGCCGCCGACCGCGTGAACGCCGCAAGGGAGGACTCGGCCCCCGACTGGTCGCCCGCCCCGGTCGAGAACCACTACGAGGTCCCCTTCACCGCCGCAGAAATCGCGTTCGATCGTGCCGACGCAAGGCGCCGCGTGAAGGCTTACAGCGCGGCTTTCCTCTCGTCGCCCGACATCCTCACCGGCACGGCCACGATCGAACAGACCGTCGGGCGCAAATATTTCGTCTCGTCGGAGGGGGGCTCGGTGGTTCATAATTCGCGTTCGTGCCGCCTGATAATCAACGCGTCGGTGCGCACCGACGACGGGATGGATCTGCCGCTGTCGGCCTCGTGGTTCGCCTTTTCGCCCGACGGCCTACCCTCCGACCAGACGGTGCTAACCGAAGTGCGGCGTATGGTCGAAACGCTCACCGCGATGGCCTCGGCACCTGTGGTCGACCCCTACACCGGCCCTGCGATCCTGTCGGGCGAGGCGGCGGGCGTGTTCTTCCACGAGATATTCGGCCACCGGGTCGAGGGACAGCGCATGAAGAGCGACGCCGACGGTCAAACCTTCAAAAAGATGGTGGGACAGCAGGTTCTGCCGCGAGGATTCGGGGTGTACGACGACCCTACCCTGCGCTCCTACGGGGCGGAAGACCTCCACGGCCACTATCTGTATGACGATCAAGGTGTTCGTGCCCGCCGCGTCGACATCGTCGAGGATGGCGTCCTGAAGGAGTTCCTTATGACGCGCACCCCCATCGACGCCTTCGCCTCGTCGAACGGCCACGCCCGCGCCGCCGCCGACCGCACTCCCGTCTCGCGCCAATCCAACCTGGTGGTCGAAAGTTCGCGGCCACTTTCGGACGAGCAGCTTCGCAAAGCCCTCGTCCGCGAAGCGAAGGCACGGGGAAAAGAGTTCGGCCTCTTTTTCAAGAAGGTGACGGGCGGATTCACCCAAACCGGACGCTACACCGCAGGCTCGTTCAACGTCACCCCGCTGGAGGTATACAAGATATATGTGGATGGGCGACCCGACGAACTTGTCCGCGGGGTCGACCTGATAGGCACGCCCCTGTCGATGTTCGCGGGCATAATCGCTGCCGGCGGAGATGGGGACGAGGACAGGCGCGGGGACGGAGACAAGTTCGACAGGGCGACGTTCGGCGGGATCGGAATATTCACGGGCGTGTGCGGCGCCGAGTCGGGTGCGGTTGCGGTGACGGCCGTCTCGCCCGCCTTGTTGGTGGGAGAGGTGGAGGTTCAACGCAAAGCCAAAACCGCCGAAACTCCGCCTCTGCTTCCGCGACCCGACGTTGCGCCCGACACCGACGAAGCGTCCGGCCTCGGCGAGCCAGAAACGACAATTGCTCAACGTGGCCTCGGCGACCATCAGAGCCTCGACGGGCTCGAAGTTGCCGATGCGCGTAGCTGCACCGATGACCGTGAAGCCGACGACGACGCGACGATTTTCGCGGCCATGCGCTCGGAACTCGCCCGCAACATGGTGCGGTTGCGGCCCTCCCGTCACGACGCGGTCGAAACCGACGGGAACGAAGTACCCGTAGTAGCCGCCCGAGCCATCGCCGAATCCTCGCCGTTCCATATTAGCCTGCTTTACAGCGATCTGCGCGCGATATCCGTCCGGGCAACGCTCGGCAAAGTGACCTACTCGCGCCTCGAACCGACACGGACTATCGGCACGCGCGTACTATTGGGCGACGGCCGCGTCACCAGCGACATGTCGTACGGCGGAGCCTACAACCTGCGGCCGGCGGCCATCGAAACCGACCGCGACCAGATCCGCCGCGAGGTGTGGCTCTCCGTAGACCACGCCTACAAGAGAGCCGCCGCCGACCTTGCCCGCAAACTCGCCATCCGCCGCCAGACGGTTCGCACGCCCGAAGAGGAGACCCTGCCCGACCTGACGCCGATGCCCATAATTCCGCCGGCATCCGATCGGGCGACTGAACATGCGACGGAACAAGACCGGGAGCAGGAACGAGAGGAAGAGCGCTTGGAGGAGGTGGCGAGACATCTTTCCGCCATATTGACAGACTTCCCCTCTCTCTACGGCTCGCAGGTGGGGGTAACGGTCTATGACCGGACCGACCGCACCCTCTCGGCCGAGAGAACCGGAATGGCCGACACGATGGGGTCGGGGGGCGCGGAGGCGGGGTTCGAAACCACCGCCATGAAACAGTCCGCAGGGTTTGAAACCACCGCCGTCGCACCCGCCTCGTTTGAAGAGACCGCCACGGAACAGTCGATGCGGTTCGTCGCCATCTCGGTATCTGCCTCGGTGCGCACCCCCGAAGGCGGCGAATTCTCCGACGGCCGCGAATTTTTCATCCCATGCGACCCATCTACGCCCGCCCCGAACCAATCTTCGAACCCCCAAGAGCCCCCCTGCGTGATAACCGATTCCGTCGAGAAGGAGCTCGAAGCGTGGGTAGGCGACTTTGCGCGAGAGCTCGAAGCGTGGGCCGCAGCCCCGGCTATCGACGACTTCTACATAGGCCCGGTGCTTTTCGTCGACCGGGGGGCGTTCGAACTCTTCGACGGTAACCTGCTTGCGGGCGACGGCAGCGCTCTTTTGGCCAAACGCAGACCCGAAACCCAAACATCGCCTCCCTCGCCGCGCAGGCTCGAAGTGCGCCTCGGCAAAAGGGTCTTGGATCGCCGGCTGTCGATCGTCAACCACTCCTCAATGCGCCGATGGTGCGACCCCGACAGCGCCACGAACAGCACGAGTACCCGAAACTTCCCTGACGCTGCGGGAATCCCCCTGATGGGTTATTACCGGATAGACGCCGACGGGGTGATGCCGCCCGACTCGACGATGCTCGTGGAGGATGGAATGCTGCGCCTTCTGTTGGGCGGGCGGATACCCACCCCGGGCCACTCCGCCTCGACCGGCAGCAACCGCTTCAGCGTCGATATGCAACCCTACATAGCGCCCGGAACGCTCGAAATCCGCACCAAAGGGGGCACTACCATGGAGGGGCTTCGGGCCGACCTGCTGCGCCTCGCTTCGGAGGACGGGCTCGACCATGCTTACGTCGTCGAGCGGGCCGCGGGCATGGTCGACCGGGTGTGGCGAATCGAGGTGTCGACCGGCGAGCAAACCCTTGTGAGGGGTGCCCGGGTGGTCATACCGACGCTCGGCGCATTGAGGCGCGTGGCGGGAGTATCGAGCGAAAGAACGGCGCGCAACTATCTGGCCGGCAGGGTGCCCGCCTCGATGATCCATCCGTCGGGCGTGTTGATGGAGGATGTTGAAATAGGGGTCGGTGAGAGCGTCGGCGAAAAGCCCCTGCCCACCGTCAATCCGCTGATGCGCGAATGGGCACGATGAAACCCCTCCTTGTCGGCGGAGGTTCGGTGTTCGTCGAAAAATTTCGTATCTTCATCGTGTATGGGCGGCGCCTCGGAAAATTGCAAGCCACCGCTTGCATTTCCGCTCGGCTTACACTATTTTTGTCAAAACCTTTGGTATGCGAAAAACCATTTTTTTCTCCATCGCGGCGGCTGTGATCGTGTGCGGTCCGACCGGAGCTCAAACCGGAATCCAAACCGGAACCCAAACCGAAATCGCGAAAGACCCGCTCGCCACCGCCCGCAGGCTCTACCATGCGGGGCAGTGGGCGGCGGCAAGGGCGGAGTTAGAAAACGCCCTCACATCGGATTTGAGCGCCTCCGAAACGACCGAGAGCGAGACGCTGGCGGCTCTGTGCGCGGCGCGGTTGGAGGAACCCGGTTCGGCGGCAAGGCTTGAGGCGCTGATAGAAAAATATCCGGCGTCGCCCCATTCGGCGCATCTCAGGCTGCGGGCCGGGGCGGCGAGCCACTCCGAGGGGGATTACGTCCGGGCTACGGAGCTGTTGGCGGGAATGGATGCGCGCAGGCTGTCGGCGGGTGAGCGGGACGAGTATAATTTCATTTTGGGACACTCCTATTTCGTCCGGTCGAGGGAGAGCGATCGCGCGCGGGTGAGGCTCGACGGAAAGGTGCTGGACGACGGTTCCCGCGCGCGGCAGTATCTGGAACGCGTCTCCCGCGGAAGCGACTACTCGCCCCACGCCGACTATTATCTGGCCTATATGGAGTATCGGGACGGCGACACGGAGGCGGCCAGGCGGCGGTTCACGGCTCTGGCCTCGCATCCGTCCTATCGGATACTGGTGCCATATTATCTGCTGCAAATCGCGCTCCTCGAAAGGGATCATGGTTACGTGATCGAAAACGCCCCCGCTTTGGCGGCGCAGACCGCTCCGCCACGCGACGCCGAGATAGTGAGGATGGCGGCGCAAAGTCTGTGGGAGTCGGAGGATTGGGCCGGAGCGATCGAAAATCTGAACAAATATCGCGCGTTAGTCGGCTCGGACGACGCTTCGGGTGGTGGCAGCGGCTCGGGTGAAGCCGATAACTTGGGCGGCGACGGAACCGGTAGTGACGCGAATGACGGCTCGAACGACGAATCGGGCAGCAGCTTCGGGCGCGAGGAGAACTACATGATGGGGTTTGCCTTGTATTCGCTGGGGCGTTTGGCGGAGGCGAGAGAACACGGAACAGAAGCCGGTGAACGCGCAGCCGAAGCGGGAGCAGCCGGGGCAGGAAAAACCGAAGGGCTCACAACCCAGGCCGATGCAGAAAGAGCCGAATCCGAAGCCTATCTTGTCGAGGCAGCGCGGTTGTTGGCGCTCGCCACCGGACCCGACGACGCGCTGTCGCAAAACGCGTCGTATCACCTTGGCGACCTCTATCTGCGGACGGGCAACAGGCTCAGGGCGATGCAGTCGTTCTCCATAGCCTCGGCCTCGGGACACGACGCGGCCATAGCCGAGGACGCCCTGTTCAACTACGGCAAACTGCTCTATGAAACGGGCGCCGGGCGGTTCAACGAGGCGGTCAACGTACTCACCCGCTACGTGGCCACCTATCCGGCGTCGTCGCGAACGACCGAGGCGAGGGGATATCTGATAGCCGCCTACTACAACTCGCACGACTACGCGGCGGCCTACGAGGCGATTCTGCGCCACCCCGATCCCGACAACGACGTGAAGGCCGCGCTGCAAAAGATCACATACTTCCGTGCGCTGGAACTCTGGTCGGCGGGCGACGCGGAGGGGGCGATGGGGCTGCTGCGCGAGTCGCTGAAGAACCGTTACTCCGCGAAGTACACGGCCCTGGCGGCGTTTTGGCAGGGCGAGATACTCTATTCCGGTGGAGAGTACGATAATGCCGCCACAAAACTGAGGGAGTATCTGAGGATATCGCCCACCACCGAGACGGAGAACTCGCTGGCGCGCTACGATTTGGGCTACATAGATTTTAATTCGGGTCGCTGGGTCGGGGCGCGCGATTGGTTCGACGATTTCGTGGAGCGCCACTCGTTCGAGGATCGTTACCGCGCCGACGCATTCAACCGTCTGGGCGACATCGACCACGCCGAAAAGGCCTACTGGCGAGCCATCGAGAACTACGACAGGGCCGCCGCGGTGGGCGTTTCGGATCACGGCATCACTCCCGAAAAGCACTACTCGGCCTATCAGCGGGCTATCATGTTGGGACTGGTGGATCGGCCTGAGCGCAAGATAGAGAGCCTGAGGGCTATCGTAGCGAAGGGCGAGGGCGACTACGTCGAGGCGGCGACCTACGAACTGGGGCGGACGCTTGTCTCGCGCGGAGATTACGCTGCTGGGGCGAAGGTGTTGGACGAGTTCGTGGCCGGATATCCGTCGTCGACGTTCGCTTTGGCCGCGCTGTCGAATCTTGCGCTCGCCCGCCTCAACACGGGCGACGGCGAGGGGGCGATGGCGTATTACAAAGCGATAGTCGAGCGGGCGCCGTGGTCGCGCGAGGCTCGCGACGCAATGGACGGCATCCGGAGCATATATGTCGACCGTAACGACGTGGAGGGCTACTTCGATTACGCCGCGACGGTGGAAGTGGCGACCGACACCGGTGCCGCGCAGAGGGATTCGCTGTCGTTCGCCGCCGCAGAAAGCGTCTATCTCGCCGGAGACCCCGAGAGGGCCGTCGCGGCTCTGGAAAAGTATCTCGCCGGGGTCGCAGGCGGTTCGGGAGCGGGTAAGGCTGCAGATGGCGCTTCGGGAGCGGATGCCGGGGGCGGGCGTTACGTTCCCACGGCGACGGAATATCTGGCCCATAGCTACTTCAAGGCCGAACGTTACGCCGAGGCGGCCGACACTTATAGCGATCTGGCGACAATGGCCTCTTCGGACGCCGACGCCGGGCGCGCCCTCGACGGATGGGTGGCGGCGACTGTGGCCACCGGGGACGCCGATCGAATAAAGGCGATGGAGGAGGTGGTCAAAAAGCGGAGCGTTCCCGACGAAACGCGGCGAAACGCGCTGTTCGCCATCGCGGGAGTATTGCGTCAGGAGGGTCGCAGAGCGTTCGGCGGCGGGGCCAACGCAAACAGAGCCCTGGCGATATACCGCGATCTGGCCGACGAGGTGCGCACCCCGCGCGGGGCCGAGAGCACCTACCGCGTCATCGAATATCTATACGCGGCGCAGGATTACGCCGCCGCCGAAGAGGCCGTGTTCGAGTTTTCGGACGCAGGAACCCCGCACGGGCAGTGGCTGGCCAGGGCATTCCTCGTGCTGGGCGACATATACGCCGGTCGGGACGACGCGTTTCAGGCGCGAGCCACCTACCAAAGCATTGTGGACGGATACTCGCCCGCGGACGACGGAGTGATTGACGAGGCGCGCGAAAAAATCGCCAACCTGTAATAAACTTGTTTAAGATTTCGAAGATGAGAATAATAGTTGTCGCATCGGTGTTAATGGCGGTCGCCACGATTTCGGCGCGGGGTTCGGCTCAAGTCCAAGTCCAAGCTCAGACCCAAACTCAGGCTCCTGAGGGGCTCGACAGGCGGTTGGAGGTGACTCGGGAGTACACGCCGAATGTCGGGCCGGCCGGAAAGCTGCCCATAGAACCCAATATGACGGACACGGTGAGGCTCAGGCCCGAGGTGACGTATAGAATCACGCCCGTCGCCGGGCCTGTGTCGTTCGAGGTCAGGGCTTTCGAGCCGGCAAGTGTGTCGACGGCGCGGTGGGATCCGGGGCGGCCGCTCTACCTTCGGGCGGGGCTGGGGTTGCCGCTGCAAAGCACGCTCGACCTCTACTTCACGCCGCGGATGGCCGCCGGAAGTTCGCTGGGGCTGTATGTCAACCACCGGGGGGCGTACTCGAAGCTGCGTAACGATTTCGGCGTCAAGGCCGACGCGACGGAGACGTACAACGGTGTGGGGCTGTGGGGCTCGCGGCGTTGGGCTCGCTACGAACTCAAGGGCGATGTGTCGTATACCCACAGGAGGTATGATATGTATGGTACGGATGAGGTTCCGGACGATAGTAGCTTCGAGTGGATGACGGCATCGTGGAACAGAGTGGGCGGAAACGTCGGCTTCGGCGACGACTTCACCGACCTGTCGCGTCTCAACTTCCACGTCGGGCTCGACGGAGGATACACCCGAAGGAACGATATCCGAGTTTTTGATTCGTCGTACTACCGGATCGGCCACATGTATCGTCCTTCGCAGGCCGACGGTGAGTTGAGTTTGCGACTCGGTCGGGAGTTGAGAACGGGACACGCGCTCGAAGCCGAGTTCAGGGGGCGAATGGGCAAACACTACGCGGAAGTTTACGATAATACGGCGTCCATTACTACCAACGAAGCGGACAACCGTTTTTCGTCGGCATCGGTCGCCGTGCGCTACGACCTGTCGACAGGCGGACTCAGGCTGCGCGTGGGGGGCGACCTCTACTACGTCTACAATCAATATTACGGGCAGGACGGGGTGAGGCTGCGTCCCGCTTTGGAGTTAAGCTACGACGTGGCCGGCGGGCGGTTCGTGCCTTTCGCAAGGGTGTCGTCGCGGATTGTGGACGGCAGTATGGAGGCCTTGTCGCGCACGAATCCCTATGTGACGACCTACGGGGCGACGGGGCTTGCAACCGATGCGCTGATGGGTTTCGAGGGCGACGTGGGCGGCGTGTTTACCTATCGGCTCTCGGGCGGTGCGTCGTTGCTGCGCGACTACAACATCATGTGCCCCGAGTATGGCGACCTATACAGGCCCATGACGTTCAATCCCGTGGCGATGAGGGGTCGGCGGTATACCGCGGGGGCGGAGTTTGGGCTGCGCAATGTGGGCGGATTCTCGGCGCGCCTCTACGGCAACGTCTATACGCATGAGCTCAGACCGGAAGTGGATTATGTGTCGTATGATTTGCCCGACGATGCGTGGGGCTCCGACTCCTATTACGAATGGAGTTTGTCGGTCTTGCCGGGGCTTCCCGAATTCGACGCGGGAGCGGAGGTATCCTATTCGCATAAGGATGTTTTTAGGATTAAGGCCGGGGTCGAGGTAACAGGCAAGAGGAGGTTTAGAACAGAAACGTATTACTTGTCTCCTTCGTTGGAATCGCATTTTTTAAAAGGGGTGACGATCCCCACAGTGGCGGACGTGTCGCTGGAGGTGGAGTTCAGGGTGCAGTCCGACTTTTGGGTGTTCGTCGAGGGGCGCAATCTGGCCGGGTTGGGGGGACACAAACTCTATCCGTGGCCCTATTACCGCGGGCGCGGGGCAAACGTGATGGCGGGAATCGAAATGGTGTTTTGAGTATGGGAGCGTTTTTAGGACGGCGAAAGACCGTGGCGGTGCGCATAGGCCCGGTGACGATAGGTGGCGGTTGGGATGCGGCGGCTGTTTCGTCGGCGGGCGCGGTTCCGAGTGCGGCGGCGATGAATCCCGTGGCGGTACAGTCGATGACCGACACCGATACGAATGATGTGGAGGCTTCTGTGGCGCAGATCGGGCGGTTGCGCGACGCCGGGTGCCGCGTTGTGCGCCTCACCACGCAGGGAATACGCGAAGTGGAGTCTATGACGGAGATCGCCCGGCGGGTGCGCTCGCTGTGGCCCGACGTAGCACTGGTGGCCGACGTGCATTTTCAACCCGCTGTGGCAATGGCACTTGCGGGGGTGGTGAACAAGGTGCGCATCAATCCGGGTAACTATTTCATCGACCGAGCGGCGGATGGAAAAGAGGCGGAGTCGCCGAGGCTCGCCGAAATGGCGGGCGGCAATTTCGCCGAACTTGTGGACAAATGCCGCGAAACGGGCACGGCCATAAGGATAGGGGTCAACCACGGGTCGCTGGCGCGGCGGATCGTCGAGCAATATGGCGACACGCCGGCCGGGATGGTGGCTTCGGCGATGGAGTTTTTGCGGGTTTGCCGCGAGCGCGACTTCTCGCAGGTGGTGGTGTCGATGAAGTCGTCTAACACGCGCGTGATGGTGGCCGCGTATCGCGAATTGGTGGCGGCGATGGATGCGGAAGACATGCATTTCCCTCTGCACTTAGGAGTTACCGAGGCCGGAAACGGACTTGAAGGGCGCGTGAAGTCGGCCGTCGGCATAGGCGCGCTGCTCACCGAGGGGCTGGGCGACACCATCCGAGTTTCGCTCACCGAGCCGCCCGAGAACGAGATTGATGTGGCGCGGGCGATTTTGCAGGCTTGCGGGTTGGATCGTTCGAGAACCGAATTCATAGCCTGTCCCGGTTGCGGGCGGACGCTGTACGCCCTATCGCCCGTGTTGGACGAGATCAAGGCCGCCGTGGGTCATCTGCCGGGGTTGAAGATCGCCGTTATGGGCTGCATCGTCAACGGACCTGGCGAGATGGCCGACGCCGACTACGGATATGTGGGGGCCGATCCGGGAATGATCACGCTCTATCGCGGGCGCGAGGTTGTGCGGCGCGGCGTTCCTCAGGCCGAGGCTTTAGACGCACTTGTAGAGTTATTGAAGGCCGACGGGGTGTGGGTCGAGAATTGAAAATTGAATGACAATCCTGCCATTGACATATTTGGGTAGTGTGGAGTGGTTCGCGCGGCTTATGCAGGACGATTGCGTGATCGACATAGGCGAAAACTATGTGAGGCAGACCGCACGGAACCGTTGTGAGATTCTCACCGCCGGAGGGGTCGCCGCTCTCGCCGTGCCCGTGCATGGAGGCGGAAAGATTGCGACGCGCGACGTGAGGATAGACCACTCGAAGCGGTGGCGGCATCGGCATTGGAACGCCATCGTGTCGGCGTACGCGGGTTCGCCCTACTTCGAGCACTACGCCGAGCGGTTCGCGCCCGTTTTCGAGTCGCGCCGGTTTGACCTTTTGGTTGACCTGAATCTCGAACTACTGAGCGTCGCGGCCGGGATATTGGGAGTGGCCGAGCGCGTGAAAATATCTGAAAACTACGTCGTCGCGTCGCCTGGCGACTTCGATCTTCGCGGCAAAAAAGCCCTCCGGCAGAGGGATGGCGAGACGGCCGGGGCGATCGAGGCAGCCGGGGCGCGAATTCCGACCGTTTTTAGCGCCGAATATATTCAGGTCTTTGCCGACCGGTTCGGGTTCGTGCCGGGATTGTCGATCATCGACCTCATTATGTGCGAGGGGCCGGCCGCCGCGGATCTCCTCTATGAGTAGTGACGGGCGCGGACAACCCCGATCTATCGAGCCGTTGTCGTCACGGAGTTGTCGAGCATCAAGACCGCCTTGTCGGTGACGAAACCGGCGCGCACGCCCGGTGCGGCGCCACCCGTATCCCTTGCGTTGTCGGTGTTTCCTGCAACCTTCGCACTTCCGGCGCTACCGGAGGCTTCGGCATTCCGGGCTTCAGAAGTATTCCGAGCCAACACGGTATTCCGACCCGCCTCGGCGTCCGCGATTCGAGCGCGGACTTCGATGACGTTGACGCCCGGGCGAAATTCGACCCCCTCCCATCTGAAAACTCCCCGTTCGCCCTCTCTGTAAACACCCGTCGCGCCATCTTTGGAAACGCCGCGTTCACCATATTCCGAGGCGCCTTCACCTCCCCTTTGGGAGATGCCGTTCGTGCGCTCTTTGCGGCCGCTGTCGGATCCGGTTTCGCCTCCGCCCACCGCCTGAGCCCTCTCCGCGTCGACGTTATCGGCTTTCAAGGAATTGCGAACGCCCAGCGACCTGCCGTCCAGAAAGAGTTCGACGGAGGGCAGATTGGAGAAGACCTCGATGGTTTGAACGGGCGACGTGCGCACCCTCGATCGCGACGCGGCGATGCGAACGAACGGTTCGGAACCGTTCCAGGCTGCTTTGTAGAGATAGTATGCGTCTTTGAGGTAGTGGCGGTCGAATGTCGCCAGACCGTGGTCGTTCACATCGCCCCCGTCGCCCCAGGGATAGTTGGCCGCCCCGAAATCGAACATGTTGCCGACGAAAACGCCCCACAATCCGGGTGCCTCCGCCGCCAGCCGCAGGTACTCTCCGTGGACGAACGCCTGCCACTCCTCGGGGTGGAAGCCACCGTAAATAGCTGGTTTTTCGACCCCCGCCGGCCCCGGTTCGGAGTGGCGGAAGACAGATCCACCGGCCGAGTATGATATCGCCGCGCGAAGGTCGGGCCAACCGCTGCGTAGTTGGGCGAGCCATGGGGTCACTCCGTCGGGCAGACCACTCTCCCACCCCATCGGCAGGTCGAACGAGATCAGATCCGTGATGCGGTTGGTGTCGCCGTCCCTCACGCTGCTTGCAACCGTCGGGCGTGAAGGGTCGAGCGAGCGGGCAAGGGCATGAAGTTCGCCGATGTATCGCGCGGGATCGTCGCCGCGCAGCGAAAGGTTGGAGAATATGCCCCACATCGCCGCCGAAGGGTGGTTGTGGAGCTGATGTATGGTCTCGGTGAGTTGCAGGCGGCCGCTCGCGCGAAACGCCTCGGTGTCGACGAAATCAATGTCGGCCGGATGCGCCGAACCGGTCAGAGGGCCGTCGGTCCAGACCAGCAGTCCCGCCCGGTCGCACAGGTCGTAGAACAGATCGCCATGGCGCCCGCCCGCCACACGCACCGCGTTGGCGCCCATCCGTCGTATTAGTTCGACATCCTCCTCGATTTGGAACGATGCCATGGCGGTGCCCGTCACGGGACGGTCGCGGTGAAGGACTACCCCGCGAATTTTCAGGGGTTCTCCGTTGAGGGTGAAATTGCCGTCGCGGTCGACGCCCACCGTACGGAAGCCCGTCGTCACGACAAGCGAGTCGAGCGCCGCGCCGTTAGCTTCGTTCGCCCCGCCCGACCGAAGCGTCACCTCCACCGCGTACATATACGGATCCGCCGTGCCGCACCACAATCGGGGGTTTGCGATGGAGAAAGGGACGGAGAGCGTCACGCCGTGATTCGCACCACCGCCGCCGCCACTGCTATTGCCGCTGTTGCCGCGCGGGATGGCGACGCTGTTTTGGGCCGCCACGACACCCTCGGCGTCGATGAAGCGGATCCGCGCGCGCGCACCGGACGGCATGGCGGCCGGAGTGAGAAGTTCGAGGTGCACCGACCCTTCGACCCGCTCGGCGTTGAGGCGGTCGGTGGTTACCATTATTCCGTCGGCACCGTGCATCAGCGGCGAGATCGCGAGCGGTTCGCAGACTACGATTTCGACCCCGCGGTAGAGGCCGCCGTATATTCTCTCTTCGCCGGCGGTGGGAGGCACGTCGAGACGCGGCGACGAATCGACCACCACGCGCAGATTGTTGCTTGCCCCGAATCGCACAAGGTCGGTGATCTCGACTGCGAAGGCCGTGCCACCTCCCGCGTGCCGCCCCGAGTGGCGCGAATTTACGAAAACGTCCGCCACCGTGGCCGCCCCGCCTATGCGCAGAAATACTCTGCGACCCTGCCACCGGCGCGGAACGAAGACATCTTTGAGGTAGTTGCCCGTGGTCGCCCTAATGCCGGAGCCGGTGGTGCCGGTGGTGCCGCTGTCGTTGCCGTTCCAGGTGTGGGGCAGGTCTATGGTGCGCGAATGGGCCGCGTCGGTGTCTCCGTCAGTGAAGAAGGTCCATCCCCGATCGAGGTTTTGCACCTCGCGGGCGGAGGCTTCGGCGGAGGCTCCGAAAACGCAGCCGACGAGCGCGACAAGGAGCAGATATGGGAGTCGTGATTTTTTAATGGCTTGTCTCATAGTGGGCAAAATTAATAATTTTCATTAATTTCGCGGAAACTTATTTTTGTTAAAACTATGAATTGGCTCGATATAGTGATCGGTTTGCTGCTCCTGGTCGCCCTGTGGGACGGATGGAGGAACGGCGTGGTGACCCAGGTGCTGGGACTGCTGGCCGTCGGACTCGGTATATTTTTGGCTTGGCGCTATGGCGCCGGCATCGGCTTGTGGTTCGGACTGGACGGCGTAGCGGCCACGGTGGTGGGCTTTTTGGCGGTGCTGGTCGTTGTCGTCGTGGGGGTGGTTTTGATAGGGCGGCTGACGCGCGGGCTGTTTCGGGTGGCGGGTCTCGGGGTGTTCGACAACCTGCTGGGTGTGGTGTTCGCGGTGGTAAAGATGTTCGCCCTGGTGGGGCTGGCGGTGATGCTGTTGGAGGCCGTAGATATCGAGGGGCGCGTTTTGAGCGAGCGCGTGAAGGAGGGTTCGGCCATGTACGGGGTGGTGGACGCTGTGAACGGAGTGGTGTTTCCGGCTGTTAAGTCGCTTTTTTAGGGAGGGGTGCTTATGGTTGTCGAGGGACGATTTACGGCGGTAGTGACGCGTTCGACCGGGAGTTGGTATGAGGTGCGAACGGCGGAGGGAGAGATTTTCAGCGCGCGGCTCAGGGGACGGTTGCGGCTCGCCGGGTCGAGGGCAACCAATCCCGTGGTGGTGGGCGACGCGGTGGAGTGCTCGATCGAGGCCATTGGCGGCAGTTCGGGCGCGGGCGCGGGCGGCGGCGCAGGTTCGGGCGCAGGTTCGGGCGCGAGCTCGGATCAGAGCGCGAAAGAGGTGTGGATCGAGGCGATAGGGCCGCGGCGCAACTACATAATCCGACGGGCGTCGAACCTGTCGCGCGAGAGTCACATCATTGCCGCCAACGTCGATCAGGCGCTGGTGGTGGCCACGCTGGCGTCGCCCGCGACACCGACCGAATTCATCGACCGATTTCTGGTGACGTGCGAGGCATATGGCGTTCCGGCTACGATTTTGCTCAATAAAGTAGATTTGGTGCTCGCGACGGATGGCGGCGAGGAGGCGATGGAACGATTCGCGGCGATATATCGCGGGGCGGGCTATCGGGTGATTTTCGCGTCGGCTCGCACGGGTCTCGGCGTGGAGGAGGTTCGCGAGTTTTTGCGGGGGCGCACGACGCTGGTCTCGGGCAATTCGGGCGTCGGCAAATCGACCCTCGTGGGTGCGGTGTCGCCCGGGCTCGAAATCCGCGTCGGCGAGGTGTCACGCTCCCACGGAAAGGGGATGCACACCACCACATTTTCGCAGATGTATCTGTTGGACGGCCTTCCTAATACCGATATCGCCTCGGACGGCGCGGGTTCCGATTCGGGCAGTGGGTCGACGAGTTCCGGAGGCGGAGGCTACATTATCGACACGCCGGGCATCAAGGGGTTTGGGCTAATCGACATTTCAGCCGACGAATTGTGTCGATATTTCCCCGATCTGATGCGATTTTCATCTGACTGCCAATACTATAACTGCACACACACACACGAGCCCGGATGCGCCGTGGTGCGAGCCGTCGAAGAGGGTGCCATAGCCGACGAACGCTACATGAGCTACCTGAAAATGCTCGAAGAGGACGGTAAATACAGGAAATAGTTGGACATTTCCGGCAACTTAATTAAGAAATTGCCGGAATTTTGTTGTAAAAGTTTTTGGTCTGTTTTTCAGGCTATTTCTGAGGAATATTCTATGAAAATATTGAGGCAACAGTTTTTGGAGCATGTGGCGCAGACGTCGCCCTCGCCCCTGGCCATCGAGATCGAACGAGCCGAGGGGGTGTTTTTTTACGCTCCGGAGGGTTCCGACGCATCGAGGGAGGACATGCCGGGAGGTGGCGCGCCGAGTGGGTGTACGCCGAGTGAAGACGCATCGACCGGGGATGTGCCGGGGGGCGGCAGAAGATATTTCGATTTGGTGTCCGGGGTGTCGGTGTCCAACGTCGGGCATGGCAATCCGGAGGTAGTTGAAGCAGTGCGGGCGCAAGCCGCAAGCTTCATGCACACAATGGTTTACGGCGAGATGGTATTGGCGCCGCAGGTGCGTTACGCCGCGCGGTTGGCCGAGGTTTTGCGGGCTTCTTGCGAGGGGGCGGCGGCTGAATGTTCGGGCGCAGCAGTGAGCTCGGCGGCGGCCGGTTCGAGGGGTGCATCGTTGCAGTCGGTTTACTTTGTGAATTCCGGCGCCGAAGCCATTGAGGGGGCGCTCAAACTTGCCAAACGGGCGGCGCGGGAACGGGTTTCGAAAGGCATGGACTCGACCGCGAGGCGCGAGATTTTGGCGTTTCGGCGGGCATACCACGGCTCGACCCACGGCGCGCTGTCGCTCATGTCGTCGCCCGAGGGCGATGAGTGGAGGACGCCGTTCGAGCCGCTATTATCAGATGTGGATTGGCTGACATTCAACGACTTCTCGTCGCTGTCGCGCATCACCGAGGCCACGGCGTGCGTTGTCGTCGAACCGGTGCAGGGCGAGGCGGGGGTGCGTCTTCCTGCGCCCGGATTTTTGGCCGCTCTGCGCCGCCGGTGCGACGAGACGGGCGCGCTGCTGATTTTCGACGAGATTCAAACCGGAATGGGGCGCACCGGAACGCTGTTCGCTTTCGAGCAGGCGGGGCGTTTGGGGCTTCCGGGTGCGAGCTATTCTGGCGGTTCGGGGGCCGGTTCGGGCTGTTCGGGGGCCGGTGCGACCGGCGACTCAAAGGTCGACGGAGAAAGTTCTGAGGCCGGTGCGGCCGACGGTGGCGGAACGGTTGTGCCCGATATTTTGTGTCTTGCGAAGGCGTTCGGGGGCGGGATGCCTCTGGGGGCGTTCATCGCTTCTAACGAATTGATGTCGCTGCTGTCGCACGACCCGGCGTTGGGGCACATCACCACTTTCGGCGGCCATCCGGTGTGCTGCGCGGCGGGGTTGGCGGCGTTGGAGTTTTTGGTGCGGGACGGTTCTCGGGCCATCGGAGCGAACGGCAGCGTGCTGTCGGAGGTCGAGGCTAAAGGGACGGGGCTGGGTGGCAGCGTGCTGTCGAAGGTGGAGTCGAAAGGCGCTATGTTCGAGGAGGTTATAGGTGTGCATCCGGCGGTGGTCGAAATACGCAGAGCAGGTCTGCTGATAGCGGTCGAGTTGGGCAACAGCGCGAAAATGTATCGTCTGATGGAGCTTTTCGTCGCCCGCGGCGTGGTGAGCGACTGGTTTCTGTTTTGCGACACGGCATTTCGCATCTCGCCGCCGCTCACAATCACCGAGGCCGAGATTCGCGAGTGCTGCCAAATTATAGTCGGATGTCTCGACGAGATTGAAAGTTGAAAACGTGAAATTGAAAACGGGCTAAGTGGAATGAAATAGAAGTGGGCGCGATCTTTACGATCGCGCCCACTTGCGTTAGGAAAGATGCCTAATTCTTTACAGCGGCATCGGTGTGACGGTCGGGTCGGCCTTGACGGTACCGGTGACGATGTCGCCGTTTATGGTTTTCAGGTTGACGGTCATGTTGTAGAGTCCGTCCTCGAACTTCGAGGTGATGAAGCCCTCGGTGATGGGGAGTTCGTTGTCGATGGAGCTGAATTTGTAGTGAATGATCCAGGCGTTGTCGGTGCGGCCCCACGCGCCGGGCAGGCCTGTGAAAGGATCGTACGACTGCTTAATCTGGTACTCGCCGTCGGGCAGGGGCTGTCCCTCGGCCACCATCGGAGCATGGAGGAAGAGCTGGAGCACCCAACCCGAGCCCTTGTAGTTGCCGTACTCCAAGAAGGTGCCGGCATTACCGAACGCCAATTCCCAGCCGTCAACATTGTAGGGCGCCCCCCAGATGTTGGGTTTGTGAGTCAGGCTCAACACTCCTGTCAACTCGCCCAGATCTATCGACTGCGCGGGAGGAATGTACCCCGGGTTTTCGATGTAGATCGCACCGTTGTACTCGGCTTTGAGTTTACCGCCCGTGTAGTCGATGTCGAAGGTGATCGTGTAGTCCGTATGGTCGCCTTCCACCACCATCGTGCCGCCAGAAATGGCCTGCGACCCCATGGGACGGTCGGCCACGAACGGCATCACGTTGGTGTACTGCGGGTCGATGGAGATGGACATACCGGCGCGGGATTCGTTGAAGTGGTAGGTGCCTTCGGGAAGATCGAGGTATTCGTTCGACGGATCGGTGTCCATCGCGGCTATGAGCTCCATCGTCAGCTGGAAGCCCTCGCGCACGGCGGCCTGCGGATCGTAGTCGCGGAAGGTGAGCGACACGTTTTGCAGCCCCTGGCCGTAGAGGCCGTTTTGGATGACGCCGTAGTTCGCGGAGTTGAACTCGACCGGTTTGTTGGCCTCGACGGTGCAGTTTTCGTCGACGTTGAGCTCGAACGTTTTGACGTTGCCCGCGGCGATGGAGAACTTGCCGCCGAACTGTTCCGTGGTGGCTGTGCGGCGGATGACGTTGGCGGCGGTGGTGACCACGAAATCCAACTCGTCGGCCTCGAACGGAATCACGCAGGCCCAGGCGCTCAGCTCACCCAACGTGACGCCTTCGGGCAGCCACACGGTCACATTGTCGGACTTGCCGAACATGGATTTCATGTCGCCGTTGGTGAGGTCGAGGTTGAAGTTGGCGGCAAGGGCGGGGGCGGTCTCGGCGTCGCGGCCGGTGATCTTGACGCTCACCACCTCTTCGTCTGCCGAAACTCCATCTGCGGTGATGTCGCCGACGGTCAGATTCATGAAGCCCACCACGTAGCGGAATTGGAGGTCTTCCAAATCGTCGGAGATTATCTCGCCGCTGGAGAGCACCGAAATCTGCTGACCCGGAAGGGCCACCATCAGGTCGCTGCTGTCGTCGTGCATATCGTTTTCGCGCATGGTCTGGGTGGTTTCGATCGACAGAAACTCGACCGAGGTGTGGTTGGCCATGACGTTTATGTCGGCCTTGCGCGGGGTGTAGGCGTAGAGGTCGAACGTGCGAGCGGCTCCATCGTGGATTATCTCGCCGTCGAAGGTGCCGATGCCGTCCTCGATGGAGGTGATGGAGAACTCGGCGTTGACGGTGCGGTAGTCGTACTGCACGGCCTGATTGAAGGCGTAGAAGCCGATCTTGTCGCCCAGGGTCCAGGCCGATGTGAAGCCCGTCTGGCGATCGCCCTCGATTATGGTGCGTGTTTCGCCACCGTCGGTTACCGAGGCCGAGATGGTCACGGGAATGGCGCGGGGCTCGGTGTCGGGTGCTTTGGCGGGTTCGTTTTGGCACCCCGCGAAGCCTAACGCGGCAAGCGCGAGGCCGGCTGTGAATATCTGTTTTTTCATCTTCAAGAATTCGTTAGAGGTTGATGTGGTCGTTGTCGGGATCGTAGTCGATGTCGCCGGGGGTGCCGCCGACGGTGCCGTCGCCAAGGTCGGCCTCGTGGGCTATCTTGACGGTGCCGGTCACCACAGTGCCCTTGTCGGATACGGCGTCGACCTCGATGGTGTACTCGCCATCGACGTAGGCGAACGTCATCTTACCCTGCACGAGGGCGACGGGCGCCTGACTGTATGTGTTCTCCATCTTCACGATCCAGGCTCCGCTGTGGCTCGCATTGTCGGACTTGGCGCCCTCGACCGTGCCGGCATCACCCGAGTAGTCGATCGTGTACTCGCCGTCGGGAATCTGTTTGTTGCTGCCTATGGCGGTGAAGATGTGGGAGAGTTCGATAACGTATCCTTCGCCCAGGTAGTTGCCACCCTGTTTTTCAACGCCCGGATCGGACGCGTAGATGGCCCAGCGGTCGACGCTGTAATCGTCGTAGGGGTTGGAGTAGAAGTTGACGCCGTTGGATTTGACCAGCGTGCCGAAATCAATCGCCGGGATCACGTAGTCGGGGTTTTTCATGAGGATAGGGCCTTCGTATATGCCGTAAAACCTCATATCCTCTTCTCCATTCGTGTAGGTGAAGTCGACGGTAATGGTGTAGTCGTCGGGATGGCTGCCCTCGACGGTCATAGTGCCGCCCGTGAGACCGAACATCGCTGTCGGGAAGGCGTCTTCTATGATTTGTACGAACGAATAGGTGTCGTTATGAAAAATCGACCCCGCCTCGGTGCTCGTGTTCAACTCGTAGGTGCCATTGGGAATTTGAAGGAATTCGGTGGTCTTGTCGACATTGATCGGCGCTGTCGCCATATCCAATCTTATTAAGGTTCCGCTGGTTTCGGTGCCCCAAGGGTCTATGTCCAGAAAACCGATGTTGAGGTTGTCGGCACCGTCGCTATATATGCCCCTGTTGTGTTCGTAGTTGTTGTCCACGAACAATTTTAAGGGCTCGGGTTCGGGCTCCTCGTTCTCTTTGAGGGTGGTGAAGGCTGTGCCGTCGGTCCAGTCGCTGGCCAGGTCGCCCTTGACGGCCTGCACTTTCCATGTGTAGACGGTTTCGGGGGTGAGACCTTCGGCGGCGTAGGCGGGGGAGGTGACGGAGGTCGCCTCGCCGTCGCCTATCGTCACGTTGTAGCCGTCGGCTCCCTCGACAGCCGACCACGACAGGGCGGCGGTGGTAGTGGTGAGAGTGCCGACCGTGAGGCCGGTGGGAGCGGCGGGCGCTTCGGGCGTCGGGGGTGTGGGTTCCTTGTCGGGATCGCCGCACGATACCGCTAACCCCAACGCAAGTGCGCAAAGGGAGGCCAGTTGTAGTAGTTTTTTCATGTGTTGATTGTTTTGGTTTTTGTTGTTTGGTTTTAGTTTGGTTGTTTTTTGATGAGTTTCTGCCGAAAATGCAACAAAACAGTGCAAGTTTGTTTTTTTTTTTCACAAAAACAAATTCTTTACGAATTGTTTTTGTGCGACTATTTTGTCGTTCGTTTTTCGTACCTTTGCGGGTTATGAATTTTGCGCATTAATATGGCCGTCATACCGCACGATTTGGGAACGGAGAATATCTCCAAGCTGCTTTGGCGCTACGCCATTCCGGCCATCATCGCCATGTCGTCGATGTCGCTCTACCACATCATCGACAGCGTGTTCATCGGCCACGCGGTGGGGGCGACGGCGCTCTCGGGGATGGCCATAGCGATGCCGCTGATGAACATCTCGGCCGCCTTCGGGTCGATGGTGGGCATAGGGTCGGCGGCGCTCATCTCGATAAGTTTGGGCGAGGGCAAAAAGGAGCGCACGTTTCAAATTCTGGGCAACCAGGTGTTGTTGAACGTCATCGTGGGGGCGACTCTGGCCGCGGCCTCTTTTGTTTTTCTGGACGATATATTGATGCTGTTCGGCGCGAGCGAGGCCACGCTTCCTCCTGCGCGCGACTTTATGCAGGTAATTTTGGCCGGCAGCGTGGTCAACCATCTGTTTTGGGGGATGAACGAGGTGATGAGGGCGTCGGGTTATCCGCGCAAGGCGATGACGATGATGCTGGTGGCGATTGGTCTGGCGTGCGTGTACAACGCGCTGTTTCTGTTCGTCTTCCATTGGGGTGTGCGCGGATCGGCGTTCGCTACGGTGCTGGCGTGGCTGTCGGTGTTGGGGATTCAGATCGCCCACTTTTCGTCGGAGAAGAGTTTTTTGCACTTCCGGCGCGGGATTTTTCGATTGCGGCGGCGCATCGTCGGAGGGATCATTTCGATCGGGGTGGCTCCTTTTTTGTTGAACTTCTGCTCGTCGATAGTTGTGGCGTTCGTCAATCTGGCACTGCAGGAGCAGGGCGGAGACCTCCATTCGGGCGCCTACGGGGTGATGAACCGCGTGGTGATGCTCTTCATTATGATCTGCGCCGGGTTCAATCAGGGGATGCAGCCCATCGTGGGATTCAACTACGGCGCGCGGAAATACGAGCGCGTGGTGGCGGCGTTCCGGCAGACGGTTTTCTGCGCCGTGGGGGTGATGACGGTGGCGTGGATCATGGGCGAATTCTTTCCCGAGGCGGTTGCGCGGCTCTTTGTCAAGCCCGACGACCCGCAGGCCGACGAGTTGGTGGCGATAGCGGCCCGGGCGATGCGGACGGTGATGATAATTTTCCCGATAATCGGGTTCCAGATAGTCACCTCCAACTTCTTCCAGTACATCGGCAAGGCGTGGAAGGCGATTCTGCTGTCGATGACACGGCAGATGCTCTTCCTGTTGCCGCTGCTGCTGCTGTTGCCGCCCGTGATGGGGGTTCGCGGGGTGTGGATCTCGTTCCCCATCGCCGATTCGGCCGCCATAGTGCTCGCCGCCGTGCTGCTGTTCAGACAGCTCAGGCAGTTCAAAGCCGCCTCGTAGAGAGTGCGACCCGAAGTGCGACCCGAAGTGCGATACGCTCTCCACTCGAAAGGAGATTGGCAGGGGAATTGCATCGCCCTGTAATAAAAATCATTAGGTATGTTATTAAGGATGGTGGCGGCGGCCTGCGTTTGCCTGCTCCTTTCGCAGTCGTGCGTGGAGAATCGCGGCGGTGTAGTCGGCGAAGATCGGGCTCGCGGCGGTCGGGCGGCGGACAGCGCCGGTGCGACGGTCGGATACCGGTTGCGTGGTGGCCGGGCGGCGGACAGCGTCGCCCATTCGGGAGTATTCGGAAAACAGGGAGCGCCCGGGGTGCCGGAAAGGCCAGGATTGCCGGAAAGACCCAAGCGGCCTACCGTGGACGACGTGATCCTCGAAAAGGAGCTCCTGTATGACCGCTACACGCTAAGCGACTCGTTTCCATACGGCGACGGAGTGAGGGTCTTTCAGTTCGACAAGATGCGCGCGCGGCTCTTCATGCTCGACTCCATACAGCGAATTCCCTCACTGTGGGCGGTGCTGCAAAATCGCGGCAACGTGAACGGCGAGTCGCCTCTGGTCAAGGCGTGGGCACGCAACGAGTACGGTCTCGTGTCGGACGCGGCGGGGGTGGAGCGCTATCAGTCGGTAGTGCTCTATGGGCCGGGCGAGACTGAGGGCGAATGTTACGGCAGGGACGGGTCGCTGGTCAGGCTGATAGGTTACAGTGTCGATTCGACTCGGCGCCTCGTCGAATCGTATAACGCGCCAGGAGTGTGGGAGGCGGAGTTGCGCTACGTGAAACCGATTGCCGAGGGGACGGCGTTTCGCAAAGCCGTGATGGTCGACCGCACCAACCAGAACATAGCCACGGTGGAGAAGGTGTCGGACAGGTGGCTGGTACGCAGCATGAATCCCGCCACGACCGGCCTGCACAATCCGCCCTACGCCCACCCCACCCCGGTCGGGATGTTCGTCGTGCAGGAAAAAAAGCTGAAGATGTACTACAACCGCGACGGCACCGACCTGCTTGCCGGATACGCGCCGTGGGCCAGCCGTTTCTGCAACGGAGCCTATCTGCACGGGGTGCCGACCAACGACACTCGGGCGGATATAATAGAGTTCAGCCGCACTCTGGGCACCACTCCCAAGTCTCACATGTGCGTTCGCAACGCCTCGTCGCATGCCGAATTCATATACGATTTCGCACCCGTAATGGAGTCCGTCGTGTTCGTCTACGACTGATCGGGGGCATTTAGGGAACGGTTTTGCTGGCGGTCTCGCGAGCGGTTTCGGGGGCGGTTTCACAGGCGTTTCGGCGGTCGACACAATTTTTCGCCCCGGTTTACGTTCGCGTGTACATAGTCGAACGAAATGAAGGGAGCCGGTTTTCTGCTTATCATACTGTTGTGTTCGTCCGGATTGGAGCCCGCCGCCAAATCCCGGCCGACCGCAAGCGAGATCCTTTTCGAGGAGTTGGGACTTGACGGTCGCACCTCGCTCGACGTGTTCGAGCGCGCCGTCGAGGGATTTTACGGCATAGCCGACCGCCGCAGGGAGGTGCTCACGCTCATCGACTTCTCGAAACCATCGACCCTGGAGCGACTATGGGTGATAGACATGGAGTGCGGCAAGTTGCTGTTCTCGTGCCACGTGGCCCACGGACAGGGAAGCGGCGGCAACTACGCCACCTCGTTCTCCAACGTCAGCGGATCGCACCAAAGTTCGCTGGGGTTCTTTCTCACCGATCACACATACATCGGGCGCAACGGATACTCGCTGCTGATAGACGGCCTCGAACCGGGGGTGAACGACAACGCCCGGGCGCGCGCGGTGGTAATCCACGGGGCGGCCTACGCCAATCCGTCGGTGATAGCCTCGGCGGGGCGGTTGGGGCGAAGTTGGGGTTGCCCGGCCTTGCCGCAGGCGCTCGCAGCACCGGTCATCGACGCCATAAAGGACGGATCGGTGATTTACATCCACGGGGAGTCTTAGGGTTTCATTTTTGCGCCGACCACCGCCACTACGAGTTCGGGGTGGGAGACGAAACGAACCTCCACAGGGGCCGATTCTGAGCAGGAGGGGGGGACGTCTATTTCGGCTCCGGGAACCGTTTCGGATTCGGAGGCCGACGCGCCGCCGATTAGGCTCTCGTATTTGTAACGCGCCTCCAGAGCGCACCAATCCGAAATAGTCTCGATCGAGTAGCGGCTACGGACGGCGGGCGATATAGCGCGGCCTTTCAGTTCGATGTCCACCGCGCACGGCTCCGGCGACCAGACCACAGCAACCCAACCGCGGGTGTGCGAAACGCCGATGTAGCCGGGGTGGTCGGGATAGTCGTCCGTTATGCGGCAAATTTGGTCGTCCGGCACGGGTGTGATTTCGGGCGATCCGGTGGCGGCTAAGCGCGAGAGCACGGGGGCGCCCAGCGCGTTGTAACCTATTATAATGTCGTCGCCCAAGCGTTCGCGCACGATCGCCCGCCACGCCGCACCTTCGGCCCGGCGGCGAACCGCCCCGCACGTCTCTCTCCCCTCACACGCCCCATGTGTCGCGGGCGTTTCGGGTGCATCGCACCGATCGGAGACGGGACGTATTTCGAGCCAACTGTCCATATCTTTTTTTTGACGGTCTAAATTCGCGGATGGCGCCTCCGGAAGCCTGTTCCGAGAGACACGTGAGCGAAAATTCGGAGAAACCGCCGCTTGGCGTCGGCGCGTCAATTTCGATTAAACTTAACCTTGATCTTTTCGATGCGGTGGCCGGATAGCGACAGCACGGTGAGTTCCATCGCACTCGCCATTCCCGCCGCACCCGCACCCGCGCTTTCGGCGGAACCGGAGGAATCGCCGCTACCGTTGCCGCGAAACGCGACACTCTCGCCGCGCTTCAAAAAACCGCGGCGGATCTCAAGCATCAACCCCGCCAACGTCTCCGCCTCGCCGCGAGCGTCGTCGAAAAAACCCTCGTCCAGATCGAGCGCCCGCTCCACGTCACCCAAATGGGCCTTCCCCTCGAAGATGTACTCACCCTCCGCCGTGCGGGTGTAGAGGGTTCCGTCGGGGTCGCTCTCATCGGAAATTTCGCCCACGATCTCCTCTAAAATATCCTCCAGCGACACCAACCCGCGCGTGGAGCCATACTCGTCCACCACTATGGCGATATGCACCTTCCCCGCCTGAAACTCCTCCAACAAGTCGTCGATCTTTTTGTGCTCGGGAATGAAATAGGCCTTTCGCAGCAGTTTTTGCCACTCGAAGCCGTCTCCCTCCGCGATGTGGGGCACCACGTCCTTGATATACAGCACTCCGCGAATATGGTCGATATTCTCCTCGTAGACCGGAATGCGCGAGAAGCCCGAGGCGACGATCACCTCCTTGACGCGGGTGAAGCCCTCCTCGATGTCGAGGGTGGTCATGTCCAGCCGCGGACGCATGATTTGCCCCACCTCGCGGCCGGCGAAACTGACTATCCCCTCCAAAATCTGCTTCTCCTCCTCGGAGTGGGCCTCGGTGACGTCCAGCGCCTCCGACAACTCCTCCAGCGACAGGTTTTCGCGCCCGCGCCCCTTTATGCCCGAGCCGGTCTTGACCAGCAACCACGCCACAGGACGCAGCACCGCTCCGATGGTGCCGATGACGGGGGCGCAAAACGCCGCGAACCGTCGGTTGTTGTATGTCGCGTAGACCTTGGGCAGTATCTCGCCGAAGAGCAGCAGGATGAACGTCACGACCACCGACGTGAAGACGAACTCCCACACCGGCGAAGTGAAGCGGGTGGTGCGGGCTATGGCGAGTGCCGAAAGGATTACTATGCCGACGTTGACCAGGTTGTTGAGCACCAGAATCGTGGCCAATGTGTACTCCCTCGCCTCGCCGCCCAAAAGGCGCTCTATCCTGGATGCCGGTCGGGGATTGTGCTCCTCCATCTGGGCGATGTCGGTCGCGGTGAGCGAAAACAGGGCCGTCTCAGACCCCGACGCGAACGCCGAGCAGAGAATCAGTAGCGCGATCCCCGCGAGCATCGCTATGACCTCGGTCGAGGCGAAGGTATGTGATAGAACTTCCAAAGTCGAGAGTTATTTTCGCCCGGAGCGTCTGGAGCGATAGATGTGCTTGGTGCGTTCAAAGTATTCGATGCGGGCGGCGCGGGCGGCACGTAAGGTTTGTTCGATGCGGGCGGTGTGCAAGGTGCGTTATGCGCGCAAAGTCCGCCGCCTTTTCGTTTTTCCGATTTTTCTGTTTTCCGAGTGATTAACTATTAGAACAGCGTCGAGGGTTGCGACTTTGGGGTCTCGTCCGTTTCTTGGTCGCTCGCTCCGGATGCCGCCTCTTTGTGCGAATCTTTGAGCGCCGCCTTGCCCGCCGGCCTGCCTTCGTACGGATTGGTCAGTTTGGCTTTGCGCCGCACCCACGCGGGGGTCGAGGCGAGGTTGTCGATATCCACGTAGCGGTCTTTGCCCCTCCACTGCACGGTGCCCGCGCGAGGTGCCACGGGAGCGGCTCCTGCTCCGGCTCTGACTCCGGTTCCGGTTCCAGGCGATGCGGGGGTCGGGGCTGTCGACGTAGTGGTCGACCGCGGTCGACCGACGAGGGACTCCCGGGCGGCGTAAGCCTCTCGACCTATGTGGGATTCGCGACCGGCATGGCTTTCCCGCGCCGACGCGCCGGCGGAAACGGGGTCGGGTTGCGGGGTGTATATCCGCGCGCCGACATGGTCGGTCTGGCGGCCACCATCCGTAGAACCGGAGGCCATGGCATCGGCCGCGACCTCCGCCACGCGATTGACATGCGTATCCGCCGCACGGCTCGACTCTCCACGGGGCTCGTCGCCGAACTCAGCCTCGCCATCGAAGTCGGCCCCCGGCAGCAAAGCCCCCGATTGCACCGCGGCGGGACGGGGCGGCGGCACGGACACCACCTCGTCGGCTCCTCCGGGAAAACCGGTGGCGATGATGGTCAGTTCAAGGTCTTCGCCCAGCGACTCCTTGTGGGCCGTTCCCCAAATAAGGTTGGCCGTCCAGCCGGTGCGCTCCTGAAGGTAGCCGCGGATTGTGCTCGCCTCCCGCTGGGTGACCGTCCTGTCGCCGTAGCTTATGTTGAGCAGAATATCTTTGGCGCCCTTGATGTCGCTGTGGTTGAGCAGCAGCGATGTGACCGACGATTCGACCGCCTCCAGAGCTCTGTCGGATCCGGCGGCACGAGCCGAGCCCATGAACGCGCGGCCGCTGCCCCTCATCACGGTGTTGACGTCCTTGAAGTCGACGTTGACTGTGCCGTGGCCGGTGATTATCTCGGCGATGCCCTTCACCGCCGTGGCCAGCACGTCGTCGGCCTTGCCGAACCCCTCGTCGTAGGGCAGATCGGGATAGAGTTCGGCGATGCTGTCGTTGCTCAGCACCAGCAGGGAGTCGGTGTATTGCCGTAGCTCTTCGATACCCGCTCGGGCCTGCATAGTGCGAACGGGCCCCTCGTCCGTAAACGGGGTGGTGACGATGGCGACCGTCAAAATGTCGAGTTCACGCGCCGCGCGGGCGATGATGGGACTCGCCCCGGTGCCGGTGCCGCCACCCATTCCCGCCGTTATGAAGAGCATCTTCGTTCCCTCGGTGCGGAACACGTTGATTATGTCGTCGATGCTCTCTTTAGCCGCCTGCTGACCTAACTCGGGCATGTTGCCCGCCCCCAAGCCGCTGCCCAACTGAATTTTGATCTGAGCCAGACTCTTTTCGAGCGCCTGGGCGTCGGTGTTGGTCGCCAGAAAGGTGACGTCGTTGATGCCCATCTCCACCATGTGGTTGAGGGCGTTGCCGCCCGCACCGCCCACTCCCGCCACCATTATTATCGAGCGCGTCACCTCGTCCAGAGCCAAACCTTTGAGTATGTTGTTCATAATTCCAAATCGCCGTTTTGCGTAGCCAATTTAATCGTTAACCGTTGTTACAGGTCTTCGTCGCCATCCAAGGTTTCGACAAAGATGGTGTCCTCCAACGTTTTGCGCAACCTGCCGAACAGACCGCGCTTTTTCTTTCTGCCTCCCGAGCCGTCGTCGTCGTCATCCTCCTCGTCTCTGGGATCGGGCGCATGCGATATCTTCCCTCCCCCGCCGGCCGGATCGTTGCGTCGCGAAAATACGCCGCCTTTCGGGGAGACCGTTCCGACACCTCCCGCAGGAGCCTCTCCGGATGGCGTCCCCGGTGCCGACCTATGCGCCGACTCCTCTTCCAAGGCCATCAGCAACAGTCCTATGACGGTCGCGTGAGCCGGATCCTGCGCAAGGGGCAGGCTCTCGGCGGCCACCCTCGCGTCGGGAAGCGCCAGTCGCACCTCCATGCCCGTCGCCTCGGCGAACAGTTCGTCGATGCCCGGCAGTCGCGACCCGCCGCCCGTCAGCACGACGCCTCCCCTGAGTTTGCCCGCGTAGCCCGAGTCGGCGATCTCCTCCATCACGAAGCCAATGATCTCGCGGAGGCGGTTTTCGATTATCGTCGCCAGGTTCCTCTTCGATATCTCCTGCTTTTCGCGAGGCGAGCGGCCCGGCATGGCGATCAGTTTGTCGGCGTCCACCTGAGAGGCCATCGCCTGACCGAACTCTTTTTTCAACCCCTCCACATACTTCTCCAACAGGCCCATTTGATGGATGTCGCTGTTGATGTCTCCCGCGCCGAACGGAATGCCGCGCACGAAGCGCACCCCGTTGTCGTGCATCACGCACAGGTCGGTGGTTCCGGCGCCCAGGTCTATCACCGCCACGCCCATCTCCCTCTCCTCGGGCAGCAACACCGCCTCGGCGCTCGCAATGGCCGCCGCAAAGGTTTTTCGGGAGCGGATCTCCATCGCCAGCAGGCTCTTTTCGAGCCGGTCGATAAGCGTCGCCGAACCCAACACGAAACCGAACGTCGCGTCCAGCTTACGGCCGAACCGGCCGACGGGGTCTTTAACCACGTCGCGACCGTCAACCACATATTTTTGGGGAATGCGATCCATTATGCGGAGTCCCTCCTCGGCCTGCACGTTGTTCATCCCGGCGTGGAGCGCCCTCACATCCTCGGAGCGGATCTCGCCATCGGAGCCCTCGCCCACGAAGACGAAGTAGTCGTGGCCCGCGAAACGGACGTGACGACCCGAGGTGCCGGTGTAGACGTCCGACACGCGCAGGCCCAACTTCTGCTCCACCGCGGCCAACAGCGCCTGCACGCCTTCGGTCATCTGCTGGCGGTTGGTGATCTCGCCGCGGGTGATGCCGGCAAGAGGGTGCGAGGATATATCCTCCAACACGAGTTTGCCATCGGCGTCACGCCGACCCACGGCCATGACGACGGAGCCCGACCCCGCGTCCAAAGCCACTATTCTGTTATGCCTCTCCATATCTATCGCGTGCACACTATCTGATCTTTATATCTTATATCTATACGACCGAACCTGTCCCAACCCTCGTGCCGTAGGCCGTCGAGATAGAACAAACGCAGTTTTTCGAGTTTCTGTTTTTCGTCTCCGTCCAGCCGCCCCAGCAGCACCGTGTGGTCGCCCGCCCGGGGAACGAGCTCCAACTCGGGCTCGCGCCAGCGGTAGGGGTTGCCGTTGGAACCCGGAGCGTCGCCCGGAACGTTTATCTGCACAATCTGAGCGCTCCAAAAATCGTCGCGCTCGACGATTCCCACAAAGTTAGCGAGTTTGGTTAAAAAAATGTAACTTTCGTGCGATTTTTTTTCTTTTTCGATCAAAGAAGCCTTTTTAGAGGCCAATTCGCGCAGCGCGGTCTCCGTTTTCGCCACTTCGGCCTCGTGTTCGGCGATGCGAACGAGGCGATCGGCGGCGAAACGTTCTTTGCGATCGTCGCGCCAAAATCGCTTGGGCCCCGACGAACGGGCGGCGCGAAGTTTTCCGCGAATATCCGCAAGTTCCGAGGAGAGCCGCCCGCGCTCCGCCTCGATGGCCGTAAAGCGCCCGAGGTAGTCGTCGTAGTCGGCCCTTCGGATCGCCGCGTAGCTGCCCGAGGCGGAGGGGCCGAACGGGAACGGGATGGAGCCCGTCACCACCGGAACGTAAGCCCCGAACACGCCCTCGTCCGGAATGATGTAGCCGTCGTCGGAAAGCCAAAAACGGTAGCCGCCATCGCTCCTCACGCGCAGCATGGGGGCGCGACCCTCGACCCTTATCGTCAGCACACCCTCCAGATCGCACCTAACGCTCGCTCGCTTCACTTCGGGAAGGGCCGCAAGGGCGTTCTCTATCGCGCCGACGTCGATGCTGTCGACGGGAAGGCCTGTCGGCGAATCTGTGTTCAGAGAGAGAATACGCGTCACCTTTTCGCGGCTCACGGTGCGCACGTCGGCCGTGTCCACCACCACGATGCGCACGCTTTCGACCACCACGGCGCTCCTTCGCTCGGGAACGTAGTCGGCCATGACGACCAGATAGGCCACCACGGCGCACCACATAACCGTGGCCACGACTATGTTAATCGCTCTGCCCACTACTCTGACTTTCGAATTTTCCGAGTTTTTCGACCGTTTCTTTACCTGCCGCCTCTTCCCCGACAGTCGCGGCTTTTCGGCTCACGACCCGGGCTATCTCGGCGACATGATTGTCGATGTTGCCCGCCCCGAAGGTCACCACCACATCGGTGTCGCGGGCGGCGATGGCGTCGGCGAGCCCCTCTTTAGCCACCACACACCAGGGGATGTTTTTGACGAGTGCGCCGATCGTCCCGGAGTCGACGCCGGGGATCGGCTCTTCGCGCGCCGGGTATATGGGGGTGAGTATGAGCTCGTCCGCGTTGGATAGCGCCTCCGCGAACCCGGCGGCGAAATCCCTCGTCCGCGAGTAGAGGTGGGGCTGAAAAACGGCGGTGATCCTGCGCCCCGGAAACATCGCGCGCAGCGAGGTGAGCGCGGCGCGAAGTTCGTCCGGATGGTGGGCGTAGTCGTCCATGTAGACCGCCGGGGGGGTGTTGACGTGGATGTCGAAGCGCCTTTTGACCCCGCTGAAGTCTGCAAGCCCGGAGCGAAGTTTCGCCTCGTCGAGAGGTTCTTCGCGGAGTTTTGCGGCGGCCCACATCAGGGCGACCGCGGCGACGCTGTTCTCGACGTTGATCTTGCCCGTGATGCCGAGTGTGCATTTCTCGATGAGGCCATCGGGGGTGGCTATGTCGAATGTATAGTGGCCGCTCGGCAGGACGTGGATGTTCGCCGCGTAGAAGTCCGTCTCCGGATCGTCGAGCGAATAGGAGTATTTGGCGAGCGTCCCGCCGGGGATCGCGACGTCGGCTTTTTTGTTGACAATAACCGCCCCGGTCGGCGAAATGCGACCCACGAACTGCGAGAACGCCTCTTTGACCGCCTCGTGGGTGCCGTAGATGTCCAAATGGTCGGCATCGGCGCTCGTGATGACCGCCACGTCGGGCGAAAGTCTTAAAAACGATCTGTCGTACTCGTCGGCCTCGACAACAAGGCGGGGCCGACCTTGCCAAGCAAGCTCATCGACCGAACGCCGACCGTCGCCGCAGGCGGTGGAGGCATCTTGTGAAGGAGATAACTCGTCGGCCTCGACAACCAAACGGTCATCCTTTCCGAGGACAAGGTTGCTGTCGAAATTTTTGGAAATGCCGCCCAAAAACGCGCTGCCGCCGCCATTGCCTCTGTCTTTGCAGCTACCATTGCCGCCGCTCCCGCTTTCGCCGTCGTAAAGCACCCGGTTTAGCCATGCGGTGAGGGTGGTGACGGTGGTTTTGCCATGGGTGCCGGCGACGGCCATGGTGAAGTGGTCGCGCGAGATAATTCCCAGTATTTCAGCGCGCTTGGCTATCATGAAACCACCCTCGCGAAACCACGTCAGCTCCCGGTGGTCGGACGGCACGGCTGGGGTGTAGACTACCGTGGTGGTGGCCGGATCGCGAAACCCGGGCGGAATAAGCGCCGGATCGTCGGCGTAGTGAATCGCCGCGCCCTCTTTGGCAAGCGCCTTGGTAAGAGGGGTTTCCGTCAGGTCGTAACCCGCCACATGCGCCCCTTTGTGGAGGAAATAGCGAGCCAGCGCGCTCATGCCGATGCCGCCGATGCCGATGAAATATATGTTTTTTATCATGATTATTATTCGTTACGCGCGTATTGCGTTAGCCGGTTATCAATCGGGTGACGATTTCGGCCACCCGGTCGGCGGAGTCGGCGATGGCCAAACGGCGAATACCCGCCGACAGTTCGTCGAGGCGCGCGCGATCGCCCAAAAGCCTCAACGCCAGCGGAATTGCCCGCTCGACGGCCATCGAGTCGGGACATATCTCCGCCGCGCCGCGCTCCACAAGCGCCATAGCGTTTTTGGTCTGATGATCCTCCGACACGTTGGGCGAGGGCACGAACAGCGTAGCTTTGCCCAGCAGGCTGAGCTCCGACACCGTGGTGGCGCCGCTGCGCGAAATTACCAAATCAGCCGCCGCGTAGGCGTAGTCCATCCGGTCGATGAATTTGTTGCGCCAGATGTTTTGCACGGGCTTGCCATCGCCGAACTTTTCGGCCATAAACCCGTCGATCTCAGTCTCGTAGAACTTGCCCGTCTGCCAAATCACCTGAATTTCGGCGTCGGAAGCGAGCCGTTCCACATGGCGCTTCATCATGTCGTTGAGGGTGCGGCTGCCCAAGCTCCCGCCCACCACCAACAGTACCGGTTTGTCGGGCGTGAAGCCGAAGTACGCCAACGCCTCCTCGCGCGAGGGTTGCACCGAAAAGTCGCCACGCAATGGATTGCCCGTCAACTCTATACGGCCGGCAGTGGAAAGTCGGTCGGAGGCAGAAGGCAGGTCGGACGAGGAGTTGGCGACGCGGTAAGGCCGGGCGGACGAGGAACTGCCGGCGGAAGAGCGCCGTTCGGGCGGGAAAAACCGCTCCATGCCTTCGTAGGCGACGCAAATTTTTTGCGCCCGCTTGCCCAACAGTTTGTTGGTTAAGCCGGCGTAGGAGTTCTGCTCCTGAATCACCGTGGGGATGCCCATCCGCTGAGCCACCCTGAGCACCGGGCCCGACGCGTAGCCGCCGAAACCCACCACCGCGTCGGCACCGAAATCTCTTATAACCTTTCGGGCCATACGCAGGCTGCGCGCTATCTTCAGCGGCAGCAGCAGGTTGCGCGCGTCCAACTTACGGTGCAGACCCGCCGTCGGCAGACCCTCGATCCGGTAACCCAAAGCGGGGATCTTCTCCATCTCCATCTTGCCCGCGGCGCCCACGAACAGCAACTCGACATCGTCGCCGAGTCTGCGTTTGAGCGCCTCGGCCACCGCCACCGCCGGATATATGTGGCCGCCCGTGCCGCCGCCGCTTAAAATTATTCTCATTTTTCGGTACGATTTATTTCGAGCAGCGACTCCGCCCGCGGTTTATCCAACGTTTTTTCGCCCGTCTGGCGGCTCACACCCAGCATCATTCCCAGAGCGCACGACAGGAACAACTCCGAAGAGCCGCCCTTGGATATGAGCGGCAGCGCCACCCCCGTTGAGGGGATCATGTCGGTCGAGACCATCATGTTGACCAGCGCCTGAAGCGTGATGAGCAGCGCAAGCCCCAGCACCAACAGGCTCGGGAACGCGGTGCCGCACTTTCGGAAAATGGCTATGCCCCGGAAAAATATCCAGACGTACATCAACACTATCAATCCGCCGAAGATCGAACCGTACTCCTCGATTATGAACGCATAGGCGTAGTCACTCTCGGCGTCGGGAAGAAGACCCCTCTGGATGCTGCCTCCGGCTCCGCGACCCGCAAGTTTGCCGGCCGCTATGGCTATGGCCGCCTGGTCGACCTGATAGGTGTCGACCGTGCCGTCGGCCGCCGCGAACCTTTCGAAGCGACCCACCCAGGTCTCCATTCGCTTGGGCGGCCGACCGATGGCGTACAAAAATCCGACAGCCAAAGCCGCCAACAACGCCAAAACCATCACCATCCGCACAAGTTCGCGAACACGCACCCGCCCGATGAACAGCACCACGAAGCAGGTGGCGAACAGAATCAGCGCCGTCGAAAGGTTGGCCGGCAGTATAACCCCGCACGAAAGTATGATCGGCGCCACGATCGGCATGGTGGTTTCGACCAGGGTTCGCGCCCCCTTGCGTTCGCGCCACGCGCGCGAAGTGAGCGGCGGGATCACATCCTCCCCGGCTATGGTCTTCTGGCGGCGGGCAAGTTCGCGAGCCACCACCATCACTGTGGCCACCTTCAGAAAGTCGGAGGGCTGGAATGTGAAGTTGATGATCGGTATCCGGATCCACCTCGGGGCGTCGGGGGCCGCCGGGTTGACCTCGCCGATAAAATAGACCATGACGGTGAACACGAGCGCCAGCGAATACAGAAACCACACCATGCGCCCGTAGACCTGATAGTTGATCTTGTGGATCGCGTAGATCGCCACCAGACCCATCGCCACTATGCCGGCCTGTCGTATCAGCACGTTCAGGTGGCTGCCTTCGAGTCTGCCGCCGCTGAAAGCCGCCGCGCCCGTCGACGAGTAGACCACCACCACCGACACCACCGCCAATATGAGGATTATTCCCCACAACGCACGGTCGCCACCGGGGCGCCAGGTCCAACTTTTTGCCGCGTCGTTACTCATCTTCTAACTCTTGTTTTTATCGACCCACTGGGCGAACATCCGCCCACGGTGCTCGTAGTTGTCGAACAGGTCGAAGCTCGCGCAGGCGGGCGACAACAAAACGACATCGCCGGGGCGCGCGAGTTTTCGGGCGCGAGCCATGGCGTCGTCTAAGGTTGCCGTGCTGTGCACCTCGTCGACGCGGCCGCGAAACGCCTTCACCAATTTTTCGTTGTTGACGCCCATGCAGACCAGTGCTTTTATTTTGGGCACGAACTCATACAACGGTTCGTAGTCGTTGCCCTTGTCGGTGCCGCCGGCGATCCACACCACCGGCTTAGTCACGCTTTCGAGGGCGTACCACACGGCGTCGACGTTGGTGGCCTTCGAGTCGTTCACGTATTCCACCCCGTCGATCTCTCCCACACGTTGCAGGCGGTGCTCGACGCCTTCGAAACTCTCGACGGTTCGGGAGATGCTCTCGGGTTTCACGCCCGCAGCCATAGCCGCCAGCCCCGCCGCCATAGCGTTGTAGATGTTGTGGATGCCGCGGATGTGCATTTTGGCCGTGTCGATTTTCAGCGTTTTGCCGCCCACTTTGGCGCGGATGACGCCATCTTCGAGGCGCGCCCCCTGAACCGGGCGGCTCTTCACCGTGAACGGCAACCGGCGATGGAGGCGGGGCTCGCTTTCGGTAAGCATTTTCTGCGTCACCGGGTCGTCGGCGCAAAAGATGAAGCTGTCGTCCAGACCCTGATTGCGGGTGATGCCCATCTTGCTGGCGGCGTAGAGCTCCATCGAGTGGTTGTAGCGGTCGAGGTGGTCAGGGGTGATGTTCATCAGCACCGCCACGTCGGCGCGAAAGTCCCTCATGCCGTCCAACTGAAAACTGCTAAGTTCCAGCACATACCAGTCGAAACTTTCGGTGGCCACCTGATAGGCGAAGCTCTCGCCGATGTTACCGCCCAGACCCACGTTGAACCCCGCATCCCGCAAAATTTGGTAGGCGAGGGTGGTGGTGGTGGTTTTACCGTTGGAGCCGGTGATGCAGATCGTTTTCGCCGCCGTGTATCGTCCCGCGAACTCGATCTCGGAGATTACGGGGACGCCCTTTTTCGCGAGCGCCTTCACTATCGGAGCTTTGTCGGGAATGCCGGGCGATTTGATCACCTCGTCGGCCTGCAGGATGCGCTCCTCGGTGTGGCCGCCCTCCTCGTAAGGCACGCCCCACTCGTCCAGGCGCGCCTTATATTTTGGGTCGATGGCGCCCATGTCGCTCAGGAACACCTCGAAGCCCTCTTTTTTGGCGAGGATCGCGCTGCCGTAACCGCTTATCCCCCCGCCAAGTATTACTATTTTTTTACTCATCTTACTTTCAGTGTGGTTAACGTTATCGCCGCCATCAGGATCGACAGGATCACGAAACGGATCACTATCTTCGACTCATGGAAGCCCTTCTTTTGGTAGTGATGGTGCAGCGGAGCCATCAGGAACACCCGCCGACCCTCGCCGTAGCGGCGCTTGGTTATCTTAAACCAGGTGGTTTGGATCACCACCGAAGCCGTCTCCACAACCCAAACTCCGCACATAACCGGAAGCAGTAGCTCCTTGCGAATCAGCAGAGCCATCACCGCCACCACACCTCCTATGGCCAGCGAGCCCGTGTCGCCCATGAACACCTGCGCCGGGAAACCGTTGTACCACATAAAACCGACGAGCGCGCCCGCCATCGCCGCCGCAAAGATAACTATCTCACCCGTACCGGGGATGTACATTATATTAAGGTAGTCGGCCCAAATGATGTTGCCCGACAGGTAGGCGAACACACCCAACACCACCACCACCGGAATCGCGACCCCGGTGTTGAGGCCGTCGAGGCCGTCCGTCAGGTTGGCGCCGTTGGAGATGGCCGTTATGACGAGCGTTGCGATGAGCATATACAGAAGCCACGTGACCGTGCCGTTGTCACCTTTCTCGCCCGTGAACACACCGTAGTCGAGCTCCAGATCCTTGACGAACGGAACGGTGGTTTTGGTGGTCTTCTCCGGCGCACCGCTTTGGAGGGTCAGCTCGGTTTGCGGGGCTTGGCCGGCTTGGTTTTGCGCGGTTTGGTTCGCGGAGATCGTCGTTGCAGCGGGGGTTTCTTCGATCTCACGCACCGCAATCTGAGGGCTGAGCCACATAACCGTACCCACGATGATGCCCAAACCCACTTGACCGAAAATTTTGAAGCGGCCGTCGAGACCCGCTTTTTTGTGGCGGAAAACCTTGATGTAGTCGTCCAAAAAACCGATCAATCCCAGCCACACCGTGGACACCGCAAGCAGCAGCACGTATACGTTGCCCAAGTCGGCCACCAGAAGCAGCGGAATGAGTATCGCCGCCAGAATCACCAGCCCGCCCATGGTGGGTGTGCCCTTCTTTTGCGTCTGACCCTCAAGACCCAGTTCGCGAATGTCTTCGCCGATCTGCCGCCGCTTCAGCAGCCGGATGATCGACGCGCCGAACACCGCCGCTATAACAAGCGACAAAATGATCGCCGCCGCCGCGCGGAACGTCAAATATTGGAATATGCCCGCACCGGGGAAATCGAGCCCCTGAAATAAACTATACAACATAATCTAAGAATGCTTTTTGAATCTCCTCCCTGTCGTCGAAATGCAATCGTTCGGTGCCGACGATCTGATAAGTCTCGTGTCCCTTGCCGGCAACGAGTATGATGTCGTCCGCCGAAGCCATCGCTACCGCCGCGCGAATCGCCTCCCGACGGTCGATGATGCATATCGCCTTGTCGCCGGGATGGAGGCCCGCCTGCATTTGCGACAGAATCTCACCGGGGTCTTCGGTGCGGGGATTGTCCGAGGTGAGGATCGCCATGTCGCTACCCGCCGCCGCAAGGCGAGCCATCACGGGGCGTTTCGAGGCGTCGCGGTCGCCGCCGCAACCCACCACCGCGAACACTTTTTGACCCGGCTTTTTGATTTCGGCGATGGTGTCGAGCACGTTTTGCAGCGCGTCGGGAGTGTGGGCGTAATCCACTATCGCAGTGGTGCCGTTCGTGGCACGGATAGTCTCGAAGCGGCCGTTCACGGGGGTGAGCGCGCTTAGGATTCTTAACGCCTCCTGTTTTTCGACCCCCAACTCGCGGGCGCAGGCATAGACCGTCAGCAGGTTGTAGGCGTTGAATCGGCCTATGAAGCCCACCCAAAGCTCCACTCCGTCTATCGACAGCAGCATTCCGTCGAGGTGCTGCTCCACTATTCGGCAGTGGTAGTCCGACGGCGCGCGAAGCGAGATTGTGCGCACCGTCGCGCGGCTGTTTTGAGTCATCACCCGTCCGTTGCGGTCGTCGATGTTGGTGAGGGCGAAAGCTCCGGTCGGCAGGTCGTCGAAGAAACGTTTTTTAGCCGCGATGTATTCGGCGAAAGTGCCGTGGTAGTCCAGATGCTCGTGGGTGATGTTGGTGAACGCCCCGCCCGCGAAGGTCAAACCCGCGATGCGCTCCTGAACTATCGCGTGGGACGACACCTCCATGAAGCAGTACCCGCATCCCCGCTCGACCATCGTGGCCATCATGGCGTTTAGCCTCAGCGGGTCGGGCGTGGTGTGGGTCGAGGGGATCACGGCGGCGCCGATGCGGTAGTCGACCGTGGAGATCAACCCGGCCTCGAATCCCGCCGCCCGCATCGTGTCGTAGAGCAGCGTAGCGGTGGAGGTTTTTCCGTTGGTGCCCGTCACGCCCACAAGTTTCAGTTTCCGGCTCGGGTGGCCGTGGAACGCCGAGGCCGCCAACCCCATAGCTTTGTGGGAATTCTCGACCGTCACATAGGTCACGCCGTTTTGCGGCTCTTTTGGCAGCTGTTCGCAGATCACCGCCGCCGCACCGCGTTCCACCGCCGCGGCCATGAACTGATGGCCGTCGATGGCCGCCCCGCGCAGGGCGAAGAACAGCCCGCCCGGCTCCACGCTGCGCGAATCGAGCGACAGCGAAGTTATCTTCACGATCGGGTCGCCGACGATATTCAGAACCTCGATCTCTTTAAGTATATCGTTCAGTTTCATCTTATTGTAGTGTTAACGTCACCGTCGCTCCTTTGCGAATAGCAGTCCCGGCCTCGGGAAATTGCTCCGTCACCCGGCCCGAGCCGCGGAATTCGACCCTGAGTCCGAGACTTTCGACGGCCCACAGCGCGTCCTTGAGTCCCATGCCGACGACCGACGGCGTTACGCCCTCGCGGCACGGAATGGCAACCGCAACCGCCGACAGCGAATCGCGCCGTACCGTGGCCATATCGCGTCGCCGCACATCGCCACCCACTTTGAATCCCAACTCGCCCGCCACCTCGCGCACCGCCCTCATTTGGCCGCCCTTCACCTCGGGAGGACGCGCGGCCACCGGCGTTATGTCGGCCACGGGCGTTTGTAGATCGTAGCGGGTGACGTAGACCCGGTCGGCAACAGCCTTGAACACCGGGCCAGCCAACGACGAGCCGTAAAAAGTGTCGCTCCAAGAACCGCGCCGCGTCCAGATCGACACGATGCAGCTGTACTTGGGGTCGTCAGCCGGGAAGTAGCCCACCATCGTGGCCATATAGACCTGCCCCAGACCGCCACCGTAGGTATCCTGCTGAGCGGTGCCGGTTTTGGCGGCGACTTTGTAGTAGGGGTTCTTCAGCACCCCCGCCGTGCCGTCCTCCACCACGCCCACAAGACTGCGCCGCACCGCCTCGATAGTCCGCGACGAGGTGATGGAGGGATTTATCACGTCGGTGTCGAATCGTTCGACGCGGCCGTCGGCTCCCCGCAGCTCCTTAACCAACATTGGTCGCACCATACGCCCGCCTCCGGCCACGGCGTTGTACAGCGTCAGAATGTGCAGCGGACTCACCTCAATGCCGTAGCCGTGGGACATGTAGGCCGCCGAGTTGCTGTGCCACGCGCCGCTCTTGGTCGCCCCGGGGGTGGGTTTATGAAATACCGGCACCGCCTCGCCCGTCATCCCGGTGCCCAGCGGGCGGTCGAAACCCAACTCCGACATATACTCCACCAGCTCGCCGTCGCGCCCCCGTGCGCTGAAACGATCCTCCACCGCCCTCACGAACCCCACGTTGGACGAGGTTTCGAACACCTCCAACAGAGTTGCCGTGGACGCCTCGGGCTTGTGGTCGTCGCGGAAAGTCGCTCCCCGAAGCTCCATCACGCCGCCTCCGACCTCCACGCGGCTGTCCAGGCGCATTCCGTCGTCTAACAGTGCCAACATGGTGGCCAGTTTGAAGGTCGAGCCCGGTTCGTCCACATCCCCTATCGCGTAGTTTAGTCGCTCGACGCCCCTGCCGCCCACATTGTCGAGGTTGGCTATCGCCTTGATCTCGCCCGTGGCGACCTCCATCAGCACCACCGTTCCGCGGATTGCGTTGTGTTGAACCAACTGCCGCTCCAGCATGGTCGAGGCCACATCCTGAAAGTCCATGTCGAGCGTCGTAACCACGTCCATCCCGTCGGAGGGGTCGACGTTGAGCGGGTTCTCCACCGGCTGTGAGTGGTCGGGCGTCAGGCGCATCATCATCTGCCACCCCTCCTCGCCTTTCAATCGCTCGTTGAACGAGTACTCTATGCCGTAGACCCCGCGCTCGGTGAGCATCGTTTCGGTGCGGCGCTTGGCCGGATCCTTGTGGGGCGTCACGATGGTGTCGTACACCGACCGCGTGATGCCCAGAGTGCGCGCCGCAAGGTCGCCGAACGGATGTTCGCGGGTGTAGACCCTCTCCAGTGAAATTCCCCCGAAACCCGGACGCAGCCTCAGCAGCGGAAACGTGCGTACCCGTTTGAGCTCCTCGCCCGAAATCAGCCGCGGGTTGAGCCGCCTGTAACCCCTTGTCGAGCGGCCGTTCCACCCATCCGTGAGCAGGGTCTTGTAGCCCGCCTTGCTCCGGTCGCCGAAAAGCCGCGACAGACTGTCGGCCAATCCATCCACTCCGGCGTGAAATCGGTCGGCCGTGAGCGAATCGACCCGAAAGTCCATTCCCAGATAATATTTCAGCACCGAGGTAGCCAGCAGTTCGCCGTTGGCCGCCCTTATGTCGCCCCGCCGGCCGTCGATACGCTGGGGACGAAACGTACGTTCCTCCGCCTTTTCGCGCAGTGCCGCGCCGTCGGGACCCCACTGGATCCACATGATGCGCCCGAAGATGCACAGACCTACCACCAGAAAGATCGCGTAAAGCAACTTCACGCGAAGCATTATCTCCCGCTTGATGTCGGGTTCGTGGTTTCTGTTATCTCTGCTCATCTCTTTTTCCGACGCCTCGCCGCAGCATGTGTCGCTCCGTCGCTATCGTTCTATCGTTTTGACCGGATGGGGGAACTCCTCCAACGGTATCTGTTTTTCGCCCAGGCGCTCCACTATCGCGCTGCGCGAGGTGGCCCTCACCCTCTCGGCGGTGCGTTCGAGCGACTCTATGCCCAGTTCGCGGATCTCCCGTTCGAGCGCCTGGCGCTCCAAATTCATCTTCTGCAACTGGAACGTGTGGGCGATGTAGGCCACAAGCACCACCGACAGCGCCAAAAGGTAGGGCCACATGGCTCTGATGCGCTCGTTTGAGAGAATGCTGCCCGTGAACACCGATCCGATCGCCTTACGATGACCTTTGGCGCGCTCGGCCTTTTGCGCTCTTCGGGCCTCGCGTTCGGCCTGTTTTCTCTCCCTTTCGGCCCGGCCCGCACTGTCGTCCGATTGCTCGCGCCGGGCGCCATCTTCAGTGGCGTCGTGGTGGGGCGAGAAGTGGACGGTCTCTATTTCGTCCGCCCTCGGGGGCGATCCTTCATCCCATGGTGGAGGGGTGTCGGCCTTATCGCGCGGCACGAGGTCGTTCTCCTCCACATAGCGCTCGATCTCGACGCGGATGCGCGCCGACAGTTCGCTTTCGCGCTCGGCGGCCTCCCTCTCCTCTCTGATCGAAGGGTCGATTTCGGGATCGAACTCAATTCTCTCCATAGGGGGCAGGTTTTGTCGTCGCCTTTGTGTCCGCGTCCGCGAGCTTTGTCGCCGCGCGTAGTTTGGCGCTGCGGCTGCGGGGGTTGCGGGCTATTTCGTCGTCTGTCGGCACTACGGCTTTGCGGGTAACGAGTTCGAACGGCGTTTGCGGACGACCGTAGAAATCTTTCTCCACCGAGCCCTCGAAATTGCCCGACTTGAAGAAGTTTTTCACCAACCTGTCCTCCAACGAGTGGTAGGATATAATCACCAACCGGCCGCCCGGCTTTAGCACCTTGAGACTCTGTTCGAGAGCCATTTTGAGCGCCTCCATCTCGCCGTTGACCTCGATGCGCAGCGCCTGAAACAGTTTCGACAACCAACGGTTCTCGTCGCTGCGGGGAATCAAAGGCCTCACCGCCTCGATAAGTTCGTGCGTGGTTTGCAGGGGCGCGTTTCGCCTCGCCTCCACTATGCGGCCTGCGATTTTGTGCGCTCCGTCCAGTTCGCCGTAGTCGCGAAAAATGGCGATAAGCCTCTGCGTTTCGGCCGTGCCCACCACTTGGGCCGCTGTCGACTTGCCGCCGCGGTTCATGCGCATATCCAACGGCGCGTCGGCGCGAAACGAGAATCCCCTTTCGGCACTGTCGAAGTGATGCGACGACACCCCCAAATCGGCCAGCACGCCGTCCACCCGCGTAACTTGGCGCTCACGAAGCAGCCCGCGCATGAACCGGAAATTACCCTCGACGAAGTGCAACCGCTCGTCGTCGGGGATGTTGACCCTCGCCTCCGAATCCTGGTCGAAACCGTAGAGCTTTCCCTCGGGCGACAGCCTTTCGAGGATGGCACGCGAATGGCCGCCTCCGCCAAACGTGAGGTCGACGTAGGTGCCGTGGGGCTGTATGTCGAGCAGTTCGACCGATTCGTCGAGAAGCACCGGTGTGTGGTAAAACTCCATCTGCGGGGTGTTTGCGGTATCTCTGTCGCGAAATTCCAAATTTGGGGTAAAAATAGTGAAAACAGAGTTCAAAATCGTTACTTTTGTGCGATTGTTGATAACTTTTCACCTTAAACATCCCTGTCTATGAAAAAAATATCGGTCGCGGAGATACTCAAGTCGAAGGCTCCCGGCGTCTCGAAATGGATCCCGCGAGCGGTGGTGCGGTGGATCGAGCGGACAATACGTCAGGACGAGATAAACCATGTGTTAGAGACGTACGACACGGGCGACCCGTTCGAGTTCCTGCGAGGTTTTTTCGCCTACGCGGGAGTTTCTTACGAGGCCGTGGGACTCGATAGGCTGGCTCCGGGCGGGCGCTACATTTTCGCCTCCAACCACCCGTTCGGAGGGATGGACGGAATGATGTTGGCCGAGGTGTTGGGCGGCTATTTCGGCGACGTGAGGGTTGTGGTGAACGACATTTTGATGTTTCTCGATCCGCTGGCCGGGATATTCGTGCCCGTCAACAAACACGGATCGCAAAAGGGCGACTACGCCAGGCGGTTCAACGAGGCGTTCGAGGGGCTGGCACCTGTGCTGACGTTTCCGGCGGGGCTCTGTTCGCGGCGTGAGAAGGATGGCGAAATTTGCGACATCGACTGGCGGCCTAACTTCATTAAGCGCGCCGAGCAGACCGATCGGCTGATAGTGCCGGTGTACGTCGAGGGGCGGCTGTCGAGTCGGTTCTATCGCGTGGCCGAGTGGCGCAAACGACTGGGGATCAAAGTAAACATCGAGATGGTGCTGCTGCCCGACGAGATGTTCCGACAGAAGGGCAACCACTTTCGGTTGGTGTTCGGCGAGCCCGTTTCGGTGGATAGGCTCAGGACGGCAGTCGAGGATGGTTTTTTCGAGCAGGCGCGGGAGGTCAAGCGACGCTCCTACGCGCTGGCGATCGAAAAGTAAAAATCGGCTAACGCGGCAAAATGCTTTGCGTTAGCCGATTTTCAATAGAGCGACTTATTTGTTTCGTTTACAGGTTTGAGAAGTCGGTCAGTAGGGAGGCGTAGTCGATTTTGCCGACGAAGCGCAGGCTGATGTGCTCATAGAGCAGCGTGTCGTCTAAATAGTCCTCGCCCGAGAAGTCGGTCGTGATGGTGTGTGTGCCGTTGTCGGCGACCGAGACGTCCATGTATCCGCCCGTGATGGCTGTGTATGTCAGCATATCGCCGCTGTTCATCACCGTGCCGATGGTGGAGTTGTAGCAACTCAGCAGAGTGCCCTCGGCCGTGCTTTCGGGGGCGCCCTCGTCGGTGGCGCCGGTGATGGTGTAGCGACCCGGGGCGATGGTGAAGTCGGAGGCGCCGTTTTCGGTCAGCTTGGTGAAGCCCTCGATGTCGATGCCGTCGCCCGTGATGGACGAAGCCAACTTCAAAACGAAATTGGCCGTGCCCGACCCCGCAGAGTCGCCGTAGTAGATGATGGCCGAGACGGTGTCGTACTCGATGTCATATTCTATCGGCTCCTCGGTCTGCTTTTCGGTCGGCTGCTGGGAGACGGTGACGGTAACCGGATCGGCGTCGCCGGCGGTGATGACGATGGTCGTTCGGCGCGGCGTGGCGGTCAGGTTGACCTCCGTGGCGGTCACGTCGAGAGATGAGCCGCTCTTTTCTATCGAAATCCACGAGCCGTCTTGCGCGACGGTGGCGTCCCATGTGGCGGCGTCGGTGATGACTGTCACCGCTTTAGTGAATTCGGCGCCCTCTTCGCCGGCGGCGAAATCGAGTGTCGTCGGGGCGACCGAAAGGGTGTTGGCAGGGGTTTGGCCATTGCCGGGTTCGTCTCCGCAGGAGGCGGTCAGCGCAAAAAACGCGAGCACAAGGAGTGATTTTTTCATGGTAAATTAGGGTTATGCGTTATTAATCTATTGACTGTAAGGCTCATGAATCTGGCGCCGTCGCAGCTTGCGAGAGAAGTTATGCCCGCCGCGTCGGCAAAAAACAGTTCGTCGAACTGCGTCAACTCATAACGCAAAATCGCTCTTTCTATTGTATGGAGCCCTACTTTGGAGGCTGCTTCCATCGTCCGTCGCCGCTCGACGCTATCGGGCACGCCGTCTGCTATTGGGGCGGTGAAAAGGGTGTTGCCGCGAATCCCGAACAGCGGCGCCGCACCGCACATGAGCAGTTTGTCCCCCTCTCTGCGAATCGAGCGCGTAGCCCCGTGGTGAGACAGCGCGAGGGTGTCGAAAAGCACCTGCGCCGAGAGTTGAAATCCGGTCGGAGCGGCAGGAAAAGGTATTGAATACTCGTAAGTTACAGCCTGCGGACGAAGGCTCGAAACTGCGTAGCCCGTATCTAAAAGCGTCCGCCCGAACTCGACATCGACCGCTATTTTTCGGGTGGGTTGCAGGGCGTCGGTGCAGGTTTGGGTGGCCTGTCGGTTGGGGATGATTTGTTGGTTGGGGATGATTTGGGATGTTTGCGCGGCGAAACGCAGTGTCACAACAGCGCTGCCGCGTGAAGGTGAACGGGCGTCTCGCAACACCTCGGCAATACGCGCCGCAATCTCTTTTTCGGTTTTTTCGTCGAAACAGGGACGGTTTTTTTCGTCGAAACTGCCGCTGCAGGAACCGTTATCGCCGAAAATTTCGTGGTAGGCGCGAGCGGCAATGTCGAGATGGTCGGCAAGATGCAGCGCCACGCCGGCAAGGGTATGAACCTTTTGGTAGATGTAAAACCCGCTGTCCATCACCGCACGGCAAAGATTTTTAAGAGCATTTCGCGCAGCAGTTCGCCGTCGTCGAGCCCACCGCTGTTCATCCCTTTGCTCTTGGCGTCGTACTCGCGAATCAGTCCCAACACCTTGAATGTTATTTTGTTGGGCCACAGCGAGGCGACCTTTTTGAGCTCACCGACAAGAAATGGGCTCGGCAGGCGCAGCAGACCCATCAGCTCTACATCGGAAGGCATCGGAACGCCCTTATGCCGGGCCTGCCAGATGAGATAGTTGAGGATAAATATCTCCTTGAACTGACCGAAAAGCGACATAACGCTCACGATCATAGGGTGTTCCTTGGGGTTGTGGGCAAAGTTTTCGGCGATCGTCATCGCACGCGTCTCATTACGCGCCACGACCGCCTTGCAGAGTTCGAAGTTGTTGAAATCGCGGCTGAATCCGGTGCCGCGCTCCACATCCTCCGGGGTGAGGCGGGCCGTGCCTTCGGGAAGCGACAGTATCAGCTTGGCCAACTCATTGGAAATCTTCGCTATATCCGTACCGAGGTATTCCGTCAGCATCTCCACCGCCTTGGGGTCGGCCTTGAGTCCGTGTGCGGCGACGAAATTGCCGAGCCACTCCCTAATCTCGTAATCGCGCGGACGAACCGACTCGAAAACCACCCCTTTTGCCTGAACGTGTTTATATAATTGGGTGCGTTTGTCGAGACTTTTCTCCTTATGGCACAGCACCAAAATAGTTGTTGGCGAGGGATTCGCGGTGTAAAGTTGCAGCTCCTCGATCTTTTTCAACTGTTGGGCTTCGCGCACGACCACCACCTGCCGCTCGCCCATCATGGGCATCTGGCGCGCGGTGTTGATGATCTCGCCCACACCCGTATCCTTGCCGTAGACGACCACGCGGTTGAAGGCCTTTTCGGCCTCGGTCAGCGTCTCTTCGGCAAGCTTGTCGGCCAATTCGTCGACAAAATAGCCCTCCTCACCCATGAGCAGATATATGGATGCGAACTTTTTCGCGGCGATCTCCTTGCGGATCGTCTCGAACGAGGCCACGCTGTCGCGGAATTTAACGGTACTTTTAGCCATTTTATGTTTGCGCCTTCGTTGTCGTTTTCGCTCTTATTTATATCACTTCGCGAACTATTTTCAGGACGTTCTCGGTTTCGGGAGTGATCTTAAATCGGTCGTCTATGCGCCGGCCCGCCAACCAGACTATCTCGCCGCCGGTGCCGCCGGGGTCGGAATCGGGTGCACCGAGTGTATCGGGAGCGACGGTAGTGTTAGGGTCGCCGTTCACAAGCACGAATTGCCGCCCCTTCTCGGGCACGGGCATTTTGATATCGGTCAGATAGTCACTGACTTTTTTCGTTCCGCTCATCCCCAACGGCACGAAGCGGTCGCCATCTGTCCAGCGCCTCAGCGTAAGCGGCCACCGCAACTTGTCGGCGTCCAGCAGGGCGGTGTTTTCAGGCACGTCAAGCGTATCCACCTGGTCGACGTCCAACTGCCACATGTAGTAGACCGCATTGCCGGCATATATTTTCGTAACGTACTTACTAACGGCGACTTCGCAAACGTCGTCGGCGGCGATGGGTTCTATGATTATGCGGCTCCGGTCGGTGAAAGCCACCCAGTCGCGCGAATAGAACCTCCGTCCTGAAGATCCTTTTTCGAGCGCGCCCACTATGGCGTCTATCACGTCGCCCCTGAATCCGTAGCCCGAACTCATCAGCTCGTAGATTACGAATCCGACAGGGAAAGCCTTGTCTATCAGTGTCGTGTCGATTATCGCCCGCTCAAGTTTCGCCCCATTGCCGGTTTGTTTTTCGCCGTACGCATCCGAGCCTCCATCGGGTTTAGAGCCGCCGCCGAAGCTCTCACGCCGTTCGACCTCGCCGCGGATCCGGGCTATGGCGGCGTCTATAAACCCCTGTGTTTGAGTGAGTCGGTCGACATTACGCTGCATTTGGGCGATGAAGCGCGGATTGATCTCCCGCAGGCGCGGAACGAGACCCAGTCGAATCTTGTTGCGCAGGTATTTGGTCGAACGGTTGGACGAATCCTCGCGATACGCGATCTTGCTTGCATGCGCGTATTCGGCTATCTCTTTGCGAGTTGTGAATAGCAGCGGCCGAACCACGCGGCCCCTCACAGGGTGGATGCCGGTCAGACCGCGAAGGCCCGTGCCGCGAAACAGGTTGATGAAAAAGGTCTCGACCGAGTCGTCGGCCTGATGGGCGATTGCGATCGCCGTGTAGCCGTGTTCGACGCACAACTCATTGAACCACTCGTACCTGAGCCGCCGCGCCGCCACCTGCACGCTCTCGCCCGTGCGCTCCATCTCACCGAGGGTGTCGAACTGCTTGCTGTGACAGGGCAAGCCATAGCGGACAGCCTCGCTCTTAACAAGTTCGGTATCCTCGTCGCCCTCGCGGCCGCGAAGCTGGAAGTTACAGTGTGCGACCGCCGCCGGCCACTCGCTCTGTGCGAAAAGCGACAGCATCGACATGGAGTCGATCCCGCCGCTCACTGCGACCAGAACCCTGTCTCCGGGCTTAAGCAGCTCGTTGTCGGTGATGTATTGTTTGAATTTGTCTATTAACATACGATATTGACTTCGGTTTCGAGTTCCACGCCGAATTTTTCGCGAACGGCGCTCTGAACCTTGCGGGCGAACTCCACGATCTCGGCGCCCGTCGCGCCGCCGGTGTTTACCACGATGAGAGCCTGTTTGGGGTGGATGCCGACATGGCCTTCGACACGACCCTTCCAACCCGCCTGTTCGATTAGCCAACCGGCGGCGAGTTTGCTTTTTCCGCGCTCGACGGCAGGATAGACCGGCATCGCGGGGTATATGGCGGCGAGCTCGTGCGCGATGGCGACATCGACCACCGGGTTTTTGAAAAAACTTCCGGCGTTTCCCGTTTTGCTCGGATCGGGCAACTTACTGTCTCTTATCGAGATAACCGCGCGACTAATACTCTCGGGTGTCGGTTCGCCGAACTCGGCTGTTTTTTCGGCGAGTGCCGCGTAGTGCAGGTTGGGTCGCGGCTCCTTCGACAGCACAAAGTTGACGGCCATAACTATTACTTTGCCACGCAGTTCGCGCTTGAAAACGCTGTCGCGATAACCGAACGCACAGTGTTCGGCCGCAAGCGTCAGCCTTGTGCCGCCGCCAACGACAAAGCACTCCACCGACGCTATGATGTCCTTTGCCTCGGCGCCATATGCACCTATGTTTTGGATCGGCGCGGCGCCCACCGTTCCCGGAATGCCGGCCAGATTCTCCGCGCCCCACAGCCCGCGCTCCCCGCACCAAGTCACAAAATCGTTCCAGTCGACACCCGCCCGGGCACGCACCGAGACACTCCCCGCATCCTGGCCGGTGATCTCGATCCCGCGTGCGGCCGACTTGACGAGCGTGCCGTCGAAGTCTTTGGTAAACAGAATGTTGTTGCCGCCACCGAGAGCCATCCACCGCCCGTCGAAACAGACGGTGGCAAGTTCGTCCTCGCTCTCCCACTCCACCAGACGCGCCGCCCGCGCCTCCACCCCGAAGCTGTTGAGCCCACGAAGCGATATGTTGTCATGTATATTCATCGTCTCGCAAAGGTAGTGCAAGGTGAGCGGAAACGCAAGTTTGCTTGTGGTTTTCCGAACCGCCGCCTACCTAAGATGAAGTCAAAGGTAGCTTAGATTCGCAACCCCGTACCGGCGGCCTCGATTTATTTATAAAACGTCCGACTCAGAGTGGTGCTGTTGCCCAGACCGTCGCGCACGGTGAACACCAGCGTGTGGTTGCGACCTTCGGCGAGACGTTCGGGGTCGAACCGGTGTACGAACTCGCCGCGCGAGGTGCTTCGTTCGAAGATTATCCACCGTCCGTCGATGGTGCCGGTGAAGTGGGCTATGCCCGAGAAGTTGTCCGTTGCCGCGAGGGTGAAACCCGTGGTGTCGGAGAGGTTCGCGCCATCCTCGAACGACGATTTTACGGCGGGGGCGATGGTGTCGGCCACAACGCAGTAGGTGCCGAAGTCGCGCACACTGCCGCCCACCGCGCCGTTGGAGTAACTGCCGCCCGCCCAGGATATTGCTCCCGACTCCGAGACCTTTGCCAGACAGGCCTTCGGTCGCAGGGCGGCGGGCAGATCGGGCACCGCGACTGTCACCCTCGCCGCCTTGTGGAGCGGCATCATCCCGTCACCCACGCGGTATGTTCGCGACAGGGGCCCGATGCTGTCGGCACGGGGCTTTACCGGGGTTTCGACCGCGGCGTGCGTGTAAAAAATCGGTTCGTAGAGCGCGCCTGCGGGAATCGAAATGCCGAATCCGCCTGCGTAGTGGCTGAATCCGCTACGATCGGAGGCGACGCGACCTTCGGGGCGTTGCGGCGGAGTGTGGGTGGGATCGGTTTGCGGGTCGAGCGCAAAACGCAGCGTGGACACGTTGCCCGAATCGTCCTCTACCGTGATCTCTACGTTTCGGGTCGCGGTTTGGGCGGTTGCGCTTCCTGCGGCCGGGTCGACATCCGTGGAGGCGGCGTTCGGCGAGGTCCGGACAACCCCGCGGTCGACGGCTTTTTTGTACATCGGCAGGCGGTTGCCGCGCTTCACGGCCAGCATCACCGCCTCGTTGCGCGAGGAGCGCTGGATGTCGTAGAGCACCGAGGCGCAGGCGTATCTGACGTCGGAGAACAACAGCCCGTCCTTTTCAAAAACCACCCGCTCCTCTCCGTCGACCGCCAGACGCACCCGGTAGATCCCGAAGGTGTTGGCCACGTCGGGTCGGCGGTCGGTGGCCTCGACCACGAAATAGCTCGTCCGACCCGCCTGCAACGGCGCCGACCCGACCAGCGAATAGCTACCGTCGGGGAGCGGGCGAACGTCGTGGGCGCGCGGCCGCGAGTGGATCGGAACCCCCGCAACGGTATCCACGTCGACGTGGTATAGTTTGACTATGCGCGGCGGAGTGTTGTCCCTCACCGCCGTAGCGACCCATCCGCGAGGCAAAAGGTTCAAAGTCTCGCTCGTGGCCGACCGCCGCACCTCGAAGTGGAGATGGGGCCCGGTGGACGAGCCCGAATTGCCTGCCAGACCTATCGGGTCGCCCTTTTTGACGGGAAAACGATCGGCCGGCGGAAACGCGTCCAGGTCGCTGCGCTGTTGGCGGTGGCGTTCGGAGCGCAGATACTCCTCGATGTCGCGGCGGAAGCGATCCATGTGGGCGTACACCGTAGTCGTGCCGTTGGGGTGGGCGATGTAGAGCGCGCGTCCGTAACCGCCAGGCGCGACCGTCACCCGGGCGATGTAACCGTCGGCGGCGGCGTGGAGCGGTTTGCCGCTGACGCCCTGTGTCTTGACGTCGATGCCGGTATGGAAGCGGTTGGTGCGGATCTCGCCGAAGTTGGCCGAGAAATGTATCGGGATGTCTAACGGCGATCGGTAGTAGTCGGCCTGTTGCGCCGCCGCGAAGAGCGGCATGCCGACCATGAAGGGCGGCGCGCAGACCATAAAGATTGCGAAAAACAGTTTTTTGGAGCCCTTTGTATTTGTCATGCGTCTCGATTTTTCAATGCTTTTTCCACCGCTTCGGCCACATCTTCGTAGTCGTAACCCAACGACAGGCCGTAGCGGGTAAGTTTTGTTCGCAGCTCATACTGCGACGCGGCCTTGATTCGCGGCATTCGGCGGGTCAGCTGCCTTTCGAGCGTTTCGCGCATTTTGTCGCCGTCGAGGTCGGCCGTGGCGGCGGCTACCGTGTCGCGGGCGATGCCTTTCGCGGCGAGGGCGGCGTGTATTTTGTGTACCCCCCAGCCACTCAGGCGCGTCTTTTCGCGGGTGTAGGCGGCGGCGTAACGGGCGTCGTCGATGAACTTTTGCTCCGCCAACCGCGCGAGTATCTTCTCCGCCTCGGCCTTTTCGATCCCCCATACCCTCATCAGCCGCCGCGCGTCGCCTGAGCTCTTTTCGGCGCGCGAAGAGAGCCGCATGAGCGACGCCAGAGCCTGCTCGGGAGACTTAGCCTTTTTCTCAGGATAGGCGCGAATGGCGCCTTTTTCGGATTTTAGAGTCGGCATCGGATCATCCTCGGTTTGTCGTGTATGTCGCGGCGCAGTTCGATTTCCGAAAAGCCTTCGGCCGCGAGAAGTTCGGCGGTCTCTGTCGCCAAAGTTTCGTGGATTTCGAAGTAGAGAGCGCCATTGGGCGATAGGGAGCGGCGGGCGAACCGGGCTATGGCGCGGTAGAAGACAAGCGGATCGTCGTCGGGCACGAACAGCGCCGAGGCGGGCTCGTGACGCACCACATTGTCGGCCATGGCTGTGCGCTCCGCCGTCGGAATGTAGGGCGGATTGGAGACTATCACGTCGAAAATCTCCGAATCGAGGGCGAGGGCGAGCATGTCGGCCTCGACGATTTCGACTCCGGCCCCGTGGCGCTCGTTGTTTTGCCGCGCGAACCTCAACGCCTCGGGCGAGTTGTCGATAGCCACGACGTGTGCGCCGGGGAGGTTTTTGGCCAACGCGACGGCGATAGCTCCGCTGCCCGTGCCGACGTCGAGCATCTTAGCGTCGGGCGTTATGGCACCCGCCACGGCGTCACTCAAAATCCAGCGCACCAACTCCTCGGTCTCGGGTCGGGGAATGAGAACTCCCTCGCCGACGGCCAGCTCCAGGTCGTAAAAATCCGCCGTCCCGAGGATATACTGCACCGGGCGGGCGGCGGCGAGATCGAATAACATGGCCTCGACACCATTCGCCACAACCTCTTCACCCGGATCGAGGGCAAGGTCGGCACGGGTGAAGCCGCATCGCTTTTCGGCGACGAGGCGGGCTATTGCGGCGGCCTCGCGGGCTCCACAGGCGGGCTCGGCGGCGGCGATCAAGGCGTTCATCAACTCCCTGCGTGTCATCTTGTTGCGATTTGCAGTGCCTTGTTAAAGCAGTGGCGGCAAAGCGGTTCGTAGCTGTCTGTCTCGCCCAACAACACCAGACTGTCGCCGACGGCGAGGCGGTGTGAGTAGAGGGCGGAGGCGCCGCAGCGCACACATATGGCGTGCACCTTGGTGACATACTCCGCCGCCGCCAGAAGCGCGGGCATGGGGCCGAACGGATTGCCCATGTAGTCCATGTCGAGCCCGGCGACTATGACGCGGGCGCCTCCGTCGGCCAATCGGCGGCATACGTCCACTATCCCCTCGTCGAAGAACTGCGCCTCGTCGACGGCCACCACATCCACGTCGGAGGCCATCAGCAGTATCGCGGACGACGATTCTACCGGAGTGGAGCGGATAGCGGCCCCGTCGTGGGAGACAACCTCGTCCGCGGAGTAGCGCACGTCTAAGGCGGGTTTGAATATCTCGACCGTCTGGCGGGCGTAGCGCGCACGTTTCAGGCGGCGGATCAGCTCCTCGGTCTTGCCCGAGAACATCGACCCGCAAATCACCTCGATCCACCCCTTACCGCTCCTGTTTTCCCAACTTTCCATGGCTTATCACTTTGTCCATCGTTATATCGTGCGGTTCGGCCGGAACCTCGGCCACCAGGCGGTGGGGAGGACAGATGCCGACTTTACATATGCGCGCCGCATCCGAAGCCGACAGATAGCGGTCGTAGAAACCCTTACCGCGCCCGAGCCTGCGACCCGCCACGTCGAACGCCATACCCGGAACGAGCATCAGGTCGATCTCGGAGGGCGCGACTTCGCCCTCCTTGTCGTTCGTTCCGTCGGGTTCCGATATCCCGAACGCCCCCTCGACAAGGCCGCCTTCGCCCGTGTACTCACGAAAAGTCATCTCCTCGCCACTAATTACGGGCAACACGAGGCGTTTTGTACCGAACCAGCGGGCGAGCATGGCGGCAGTGGGCACCTCGTCGGGCAGGGCGCAATAGAGCGCCACCGTGCGGGCGGAGGTGAATTCGACAAGAGATTCGATAAGCCCGATGATTTCGGGCAGCCATTCGGGTTCCGCCGCGACTCCCGCCCTTATCTCTTTATCGAGCTGCCGCAGCTGACGGCGCAGTGCTTTTTTCTTTTCGTGTGTATCCATAACGTAATTTAACTCTCGCAAGAGTTGTTATTTAGGAAACAATAAGATACCTTTGTGACGCCGAAAGGCGGTGGCTCCGAGAGAGCCGAAAACGCAAAATTACACAATAACTTTATAACTTACACATCAAAATGAAATCTCCTTTTATTGTCTCCTCGTCGGTGGGGCGTAAATTCGTGATGAGCCTGTCGGGGGCGTTCCTCGTGCTGTTCTTCACGTTCCACGCGGCGATGAACGTCGTGGCCGTCATCTCGGCCGACGCCTACAACTGGATTTGCGCCGTGTTGGGTGCCAACTGGTACGCCCTTGTGGCTACGCTGATGTTGGCGGGCGGTGTGGTGCTTCACATCCTCTACGGTATTTGGCTGACGCTGCAAAACCGCAAGGCGCGCGGCCGCGAACGCTACGCCGTCAGCGTGAACCCTCCCGGAGTGCACTGGTCGTCGAAGAATATGCTCGTTTTGGGCTTCGTGGTGCTGTGCGGTCTGTGCGTCCACCTGGTGCACTTCTGGTCGAAGATGCAGTTGGTGGAGGTGATGGGTCAGCACGTCAATTCGCTGGGATTGAATCCTCAGGACGGCGCGGCTCTGATCGAGTACACCTTCTCGAAGTGGTACAACGTGCTGATCTACTTAGTGTGGTTCGCCGCCATTTGGCTCCACCTCAACCACGGCATCTGGAGCATGTTCCAGTCGAGCGGCATCAACAACCAAACGTGGCTGCCGAGGCTCAAGCGCCTGTCGAACGCGTGGACTACTCTGGTGGTGTTGATGTTCGCACTGGTTGTAATCGTGTTTTTTATTAAAAGTCTGATCTAAGCTATGGCTACCGACAAATTAATATCGAAAGTTCCGGCGGGACCGCTGGAGAATAAATGGAGCGCGCACAAGGCCGCCATCAAGGTGGTGAGCCCGGCAAATAAGCGCAAACTGGACATCATCGTCATCGGAACGGGTCTGGGCGGAGGCGCCGCCGCGGCCGCTTTGGGTGAATTGGGCTACAACGTAAAGGTGTTCTGCATCTCCGACTCGCCCCGCCGCGCCCACTCTATCGCCGCGCAGGGTGGCATCAACGCCGCCAAGAACTACCAGAACGACAACGACTCGGTGTTCCGTCTGTTTTACGACACCATCAAGGGGGGCGACTACCGCGCTCGCGAGGCCAACGTCTACCGTCTGGCCGAGGTGTCGAATCTGATCATCGACCAGTGTGTGGCTCAGGGCGTGCCTTTCGCGCGTGAGTACGGCGGTCTGTTGGACAACCGCTCGTTCGGCGGCGCGCAGGTGTCGCGAACTTTCTACGCCCGCGGCCAAACCGGCCAGCAGCTGCTGTTGGGAGCCTACGCCGCTTTGAACCGCGCGGTTGGCAAAGGTTGGGTGAAGAGCTACCCTCGTCACGAGATGTTGGATCTGGTCGTGGAAGACGGCGAGGCCCGCGGTATCATCGCGCGCAATCTTGCCACGGGCGACATCGAACGTTTCGGTGCGCACGCGGTGGTTATCGCGTCGGGTGGTTACGGCAACGTATTCTTCCTGTCTACCAACGCCATGAACTCCAACGGTTCGGCCGCGTTCCAGTGCTACAAAAAGGGCGCGTGGTTCGCCAACCCCTGCTTTACACAAATACATCCCACTTGTATCCCCGTTCACGGCGATCAGCAGTCGAAACTGACCCTCATGTCGGAGTCGCTGCGTAACGACGGCCGAATTTGGGTTCCCAAGAAGATGGAGGATGTGAAGGCGATCCGTAGCGGCGCCAAGAAGGCGAGCGACATCGAAGAGAAAGACCGCGACTACTACCTGGAGCGCCGCTATCCGGCCTTCGGTAACCTTGTGCCGCGCGACGTGGCTTCGAGAGCTGCCAAAGAGCGTTGCGACGCGGGCTTCGGGGTGAACGAAACGGGTCTGGCCGTGTTCCTCGACTTCAAGACCGCCATCGAGCGTCTGGGTGTGGACGTTATCCGCGCTCGCTACGGCAACCTGTTCCAGATGTACGAAAAGATTACCGACGTCGATCCCTACAAGGAGCCGATGATGATCTACCCGGCGGTGCACTACACCATGGGCGGTCTGTGGGTGGACTACAACCTCGAAACGACCGTTCCGGGTCTCTACGCAATCGGCGAGGCCAACTTCTCCGACCACGGCGCTAACCGCCTCGGCGCCTCGGCGCTGATGCAGGGGCTGGCCGACGGATACTTCGTGCTGCCCTACACCATCGGCGACTACCTGTCGAAAAAGATTCAGGCTCCGAAGGTGTCCACGGACACCCCCGCGTTCGAAGAGGCCGAAAAGGCTATTCGCGAGAAGATCGAAAAGCTGTTCGCCATCAAGGGTACGCACACGGTCGATGAGTTCCACAAAAAGTTGGGCAACGTGATGTGGGAAGACGTGGGTATGGCGCGCTCGAAAGAGAGCCTCGAACGTGCTATCGTTCAGATCGCCCAGCTGCGCAAGGATTTCTGGAAAGACGTCTATGTGCCGGGCGAGAACGGCGAGTTCAATCAGGAGGTCGAAAAGGCTCTGCGCCTTGTGGACGTCCTCGAACTGGGCGAGTTGATGGCGCGCGACGGTCTGAACCGCAACGAGAGCTGCGGCGGTCACTTCCGCTTGGAATACCAGACCCCCGAGGGCGAAACCCTGCGCGACGACAAACACTACGCCTACGTCGCCGTGTGGGAGTACAAAGGCCTCGACCAAACTCCCGAGATGCACAAGGAGGAGCTGGAGTTCGAAGTGGCTCATCCCTCGCAGCGTAATTACAAAGACTAAGTTTTGCGGTGATAATGGCGGTTATGCTTCCTTCGTCTCGAAAATCGCTCGGTCATTTACGACGAGTAAACTCCATCGCGATTTTCATCGACAGCGTTGCCTAACCACCATTCTGACCACAAAACAGAGATGACAGTGTGTTTTTGACAAAAAACATGGAAAACTGAAAAAAGCAAGAAAAATGGAAAACAAATTAATGAACCTCACATTGAAGGTTTGGCGTCAGAAGGACGCTAAGTCTAAGGGCGGTTTCGAGACATATCAGGTGGAAGGCATCTCGCCCGACACGTCGTTCCTCGAAATGCTCGACATACTCAACAACAAACTCATCCACGAGGATGGCCAGCCCGTCGCGTTCGACAAGGGTTGCAAGGGTCCGTTCGCGTTCGACCACGACTGCCGCGAGGGCATCTGCGGAATGTGCTCGCTCTACATCAACGGCGAGGCTCACGGTCCCGACAGCGAGATCACCACCTGCCAGCTGCACATGCGCAAGTTCAAGGACGGCGACACCATCACCATCGAACCGTGGCGTTCGGCGGCGTTCCCCGTCATTCGCGACCTTGTGGTGGAGCGCGGCGCGTTCGACAAGATTTTGCAGGCGGGTGGCTTCGTGAGCGTCAACACCGGCGGTGTGCCCGACGCCAACTCGATTCCCATTCCGAGGGACGACGCCGAGGAGAGCATGGACGCTGCGGCCTGCATCGGTTGCGGAGCCTGCGTGGCAACGTGCAAAAACGGCTCGGCGATGCTGTTCGTGTCGGCTCGCGTGTCGTCGTTGGCTCTGCTGCCGCAGGGCAAGGTCGAGGGTGCTCGCCGCGCGAAGGCGATGGTGGCCAAGATGGACGAACTGGGCTTCGGCAACTGCACCAACACCCAGGCATGTCAGATGGAGTGTCCCAAGGGCATCTCGATCGGCCACATCGCCCGCCTGAACCGCGAGTTCCTGTGCGCCAAGTTTAAGGACTAACGCAGCGAATAGCTATAATTATAAAGGGATGCGCACTTGCGCATCCCTTTATTCGTATCGGCGATATCAGATACTGGTGGGCTATCACGGTGGCGGTGACTTTCGGAACCGCGCTTAGCGGGGTGGGCTTTTCAGAACAGCGTGTCGGGTGCGCGAAAAACGTTCACGATTTCGAGTCCGTGCTTCATTGCGCATCGCACCGTGTAGCGCGTGCCGCCGTTTTTTTTGCCATCAAACCAACAGATCAGGCGCCCCGATCGCTCCACCATCCACTCGTCGCGCCGGTAGTAGCAGCCGTGCGAATAGCCGTGCTCCAAGATTCGCACCTCGTCCGCCGCTTCGATAAGCCGCTCGTAGCGCACCCCATCGTCCGCCGACCAGCCCGCCGCCTGACCCGCGAAAGGCACCGCCGCTATCAGTTTTATTTCATTCCTTTCGCGTGAATCGGCACCCTCCCCGGCACACAGAGCCGCCCTCAGCCGCTCCACCGCCTCGGCCGCGGCCAGATCGAATCCAGGAGCCATTCCCGAGATGAAGGTGCGGTAGCCTGCCCGCCACGCCGCCTCGACGGCCGCCGCAAGACGCGCTTCGTCTGCCTCCGCACCCGAATAATATCGGTGTCCCGAGAAGCAGGCAGTGGTATTTCGTTCGACAGTCATGACTTGCAAATAAGGCTCCCGTTTAATCGCAGCGGCCGTTGCCGCCGGTGTCCCGAGAAGCAGCCGATGGTATTTCGTGCGAAGATCATAACGTGCGAAAATAGTAAAAAATCGGGCACGTTCCCACTGTGGAACGCAATTTGCAACATCCAACGGGCATAACTCTAAAAATATTGATTATGAACAGATGTAGTGCAGGTGCCGCCTTCGGGGCGTTCGTAGGCGGTGCTATTTTGGGTGGAGCGATCGCCCTGTTGTTGGCTCCCCGTTCGGGCGCCGAGACCCGCGGTATGATCCGCGACTTTGTGGACGACGAGATCGACGCCATCAAGGACAAAGCCCTCGACGCGCGCGAATACGCCGCCGACACGCTCGATAAGTACAAACGCAGAGCCCGTCGCGTCGTGGGCGAGTTAGAAGGCATGGTCGCCGAAGCACGAGAAAATGCCGCCGTCGGAGTTTCGCACGCCGCCGATCTGATTGCAGGTCACGAAATGACAGGGACTGGTGCGCGCGTGGCTTCGTCGCGAATGCCGAAAACCACGAAACGCTAAACCCATTGCATTATGGGACGGGATTGGGATGACTCTTCAGGTGATTCAATACCGCGTAAAAGCGGCTTCGGCCGGTTGGGCGACGGATTGTCGGGACTCGGGGACGACGGAGTGGAATACCTGAAGCTTCGCTGGACGTCGCTCCGGCTAAAGGCGGTGGACACTCTGTCCGATTCGCTTTCGGGGGCGTTCGGGTTTGTGCTTGCTCTGGCGGTGGTGTTGGTGGCCCTCACGTTTCTGGCGATTGCCCTCGCACTGTGGATCGGCGAGATGATCGGCCATCTGTCGCTCGGATTTTTGATCTCCGGCGGAGGATTTTTGATTTGCGGCGTGGTGCTGTTTTTCGTCGGCCGCAAGTTGGTCGAAAACTCGCTTGTGCGCCACTTCATTGATGTATTCTTCACCGATAACGACTACGGCGATGACTCACAGGAGTAGAAATACGGTGTACCGCCCGGGCGACGTGACCTCCCTGAAACAGTTGCGCGAGATGCGGCGGATAGTCGAAGTGCGCGAGATGTATGCCAGACGGCGGCTGATCGACATCGCGGCCACGTTGTTGTCGCCCCGAGGATTGGTGTCGCTACTTGTGCCCGAAGGCTCGTGGCTCGACCGGTTAGTGGAACTATATCAAAAGGGCCGGGATATGATTCGGGGGTTCTTTTAGGGATCGCTTTAAGGGTTGCTTTAGGGGTTGTCGGGATTTCCGCGCTCCCGTCACTCTTTTTTACTTAACAAGATCGCCGTCCTGTGAGGACGGCGATCTTGTTATTCCAGCGGCCGGATGCGCATCTCGACGCCCGAGTTCTCGATCAGGCGTGCAAGCTTGTCGAGGTCGGTAGTGTGGTCGGTGCCGCCGTAGTGATAGGGGTAAAAAATCCCGGGACTTATAGCCTGCACCGCTCTGGCGGCCTGCTCCTCAGTCATGGTATAGGGCTGATTGACGGGCAAAAATGCGATGTCTATATCTTTGAGCGCCAGCATTTCGGGGGTATCCTCCGTGTCGCCCGCAACGTAAACCCTCGTGCCGCCGAAGGTGAGAATGTAGCCGTTGTGATTGCGCCCGCGCGGGTGAAATTGCAACTGCGAGGGCGAGGTGTTGTAGGCGGGGATGGCCTCTGCGACGTATATTAGATCAGAAGTGTCGGCTCCGTTCGCTACCTGGGTATGCACTTGGCAAATGGCGCTTTCGCCATGAACCAAAACGTCGCCCTTTCCGAGGGTTTCTATAGCCGTGGCGCTACCGAGAATAGACGTATCGGGCTTCCATAGCGCCTCTATGGCCGTGGGGTCGAGGTGGTCGCCATGCTCGTGGGTCACCAAAATCACGTCGGCTTTCGGCAGGCGCGAGTAGTCGGCGTAGTCGCTAACCGGATCGACGTAGATGTGTCGCCCCTCGAATTCGAAAGCGATGCTTCCGTGGCCGAAAAATGTGATCTTCAACTCCATGCCATCGCGGGTGGTAATCTCGTCAGATGGATACGAGGCGGCCTTGGCACTAAAATTCGCGCCGAACGCCGAGCAAAAAAGTGCTGCCATAATCGTCAAAAAAGTTTTCATATCGTTTAAATTTACATTACTCGTCGGCGATTCACACCTCGTTCTGAGTAGCGCTTTTCTTCAACAAGCTTACAGTTTATCGCCATAGGCCAAATCTCCCGCGTCGCCCAGCCCCGGGATGATGTACGACTTGACGGTCAGCTCTTCGTCCACCGAGCCGCACCAAACCGTCACCTCGCCGTCGGGCAAATGGCGGCGCACATACTCCACCCCCTCTTCCGAGGCGATCACGGCGGCTATGTGGGTGTGGCGCGGTTGCCCTCCCGCCTCCACGAGCGCGCGGTAGGTGAGTTCCAACGAGGTGCCGGTGGCGAGCATCGGGTCGGCCAGAATGAGAGTCTTGCCCGTCAGATCGCCGCACGAGACGTACTCCACCCTGATTTTGAACGAATTGTCCTTGCTGTATTTGCGATAAGCGGCCACAAACGCCCCCGACGCGCCGTCGAAGTAGTTCATAAAGCCCTGGTGGTAGGGAACGCCCGCCCGCAAAATCGTCGCCACCACTATCTCGTCCTCGGGCAGCCACACCTGCGCGTCGCCCAACGGGGTTTCGACCGTCTGCTCGGAGTAGGCCAGCGTACGGCTTATCTCATAGGCGGTTATCTCGCCGCAGCGTTCGAGGTTGCGGCGAAAACGCATGCTGTCGCCCTGCACCCTCACGTCGCGCATTTCGGCGATGAAGCGGCTCAAAATAGTGTTCTGTCGGTCGAGAATGTGGACTTCCATATGTTTTCGGGATTTTTGCGGTAGCTTTTTACGTGAATTTTTGTAAAGATAAGATTTTTAACCGATTAATACAAATAGTTGTTGAACGGATAGCGGCCGGAGTGTATTTCGCGCACCATGTGGTAGAGGTCCGAACGCAGGCGGTCGATGCCGATCCGTTCGCGCGCCGAAATAAAGATCGACGGCGAGGTCTCGGGCGAGGTCGACATCCAGGTTCGCCGCAGGTCATCCAGCGACATATTTTCTTTGGTGGCAGGCGTCAGGTCGTCCTCCTCTTTGGGCGTGAATGTGTAGGCGTCGATCTTGTTGAACACCATGAACACGGGTTTGTTTCCCGCGCCTATGTCGGCGAGCGTCTGGCTCACCACCTTTATCTGATCCTCGAACCCGGGGTGGGAAATATCCACCACATGCAGCAGCAGGTCGGCCTCGCGAACCTCGTCCAACGTCGATTTGAAACTCTCGACCAACTGCGTGGGCAATTTGCGGATGAACCCCACCGTGTCGGAGAGCAGAAACGGCAGGTTGTCCAAAACAACTTTTCGCACCGTGGTGTCTAAGGTGGCGAAAAGTTTATTCTCGGCGAACACCTCGCTCTTGGCCACGATGTTCATCAGTGTCGATTTGCCCACGTTGGTGTAGCCCACCAGAGCCACCCGCACCATCGAACCGCGGCCCGAGCGCTGCGTTGCCATCTGACGGTCGATCTTTTTGAGTTCCTCTTTGAGATGGGTGATGCGGCCGCGGACTATTCGGCGGTCGGTCTCGATCTCCCTTTCGCCCGCACCACCGCGCGTTCCGGTGCCGCCCCGCTGACGTTCGAGGTGGGTCCACATCCCCGTCAGGCGCGGCAACATATACTCGGCGTTGGCCAGCTCAACTTGCGTCTTGGCGTAGGCGGTGGTGGCGCGCGACATAAAAATATCGAGGATCAGGCGCGTGCGGTCGAGCACCCTGCACGGCAAAATCTTCTCGATGTTGCGGGTCTGCGAGGGCGACAGTTCGTCGTCGAAGATCACCACGTCGATCGCGTGCTCGGAGCACCACGCCGCAAGTTCGTCCAACTTGCCGGGGCCCAGATAGATGCGCGAATTTGGGGTGGACATACGCTGGGTGAGGCGGCGCACAGACTCGATGCCCGCCGTGTCGGCCAAAAATGCCAACTCGTCGAGGTATTCGGCCACCTCCGCCTCGGTCTGACGGTCGGATATCACCGACACCAACACCGCGCGGGGGCTCCCGGAATGCGGTGCCTCCTGCTCCTTCGACGCGCGAGGAGCTGTCGACGCCTCTGATTCCTTAGATCGGGGGCCGATAGATGCCTGCGATTCCGTTTTGCGACTTCCATAGGCATTCACCGCGCGAGGTACACTGCCCTCTCGCACCTCCGGCTCTGTATTTTTGTTTTTTATCTCTTCTGTCATTTGTCACTTAATTAAAAATTCACGTAAAAAAGGGGCTCTCCCTTGCAGGAAACACCCCTTTGTTTTTTAGTGAAGCCTCGCCGCGACCCGCAAAAAACCTCGCGTAGTCCGACCGGCGACCTCTACTGCTGCAACACGAAGTCGATGGGCAGGATGTACGCCACGCGCACGGCCCTGTTACGCTGCTTACCCGGCGACCATTTGGGCGAGGTTTTAAGTATGCGCATGGCCTCCTCGGTGAGCGAGCGGTCGGGCGAGGCGATCTCCTCGATGTTGGTCAGGGTGCCATCTCGTTCGATAACGAACTTGAGGACCACCTTGCCCTGGATGTTGTTCTCTTGAGCCATTCGGGGGTATTCGAGACGGCTCTGAACCCAGTTGCGGAACGCGTTGAGGTCGCCGCCCTGGAAAGTGGGCATCTCCTCGGCCACGAAGACGGGGATCTCCTCGACCTCCTCCTCCACGATTACGGGAACGTCCACCGAAAAATCTTCGCCGAAGTCATCGAAATTGGCCACGGTGGTGATCATCTCGTCGTTCTTGACGATGTTTATGAAGTCGGAGAGCACCTGCACGGTCTGCACCTTCACTTCGGGCGGCTTCTGCTGCTCTTCGGTGCTCAGGATGATGTCCTCGTCTACGACCACGTTGCCCAGGTCGACGATTTCGATCTTCTTTTCGGTCTGACCCCACGCGAACGCACCCACGACGGCGACGAGCGCTACGATCAGTCCTATCTCCATAAACAGCACTCTGCGATTCTGAAGATCTGCCTTGGGTGTCTTTTTGGCTTCCATTGTATTAAGGTATTTAACGGTTTTACTTTTCGGGTATTGATAGGACAAATATACGAACATTTTTCCATATCAAAACTTTTCGGCAAAAAAAATTACATTGGAAACTCCGGACAACTTCTTACCTTTGCGTTACGATGAAAGAAAGATTGTTCGGAAAGACGCTCGCGCAGCTGGGCGAAGTGGCCTCCCAGGCGGGTTTACCGCGTTTTGCGGCGCGTCAGATCGCGGGGTGGATATACCGCAAAAACGCCTGTTCCGTGGCGGCGATGACCGACGTTTCGGCCTCGGGACGCGCGTTTTTGGAGTCGCGCTACGAGATCGGCCGCTCGGCTCCGGTGCGCGAGACGGTCTCCGTCGACGGAACTAAGAAGTATCTTTTCGCCACGGGTGGCGGGGTTTATACGCCGGATGGAGGGCTTACCGCTTCGGGAGGCGGGGTCGTCTCATCTGAGGGCAGCTTCGTGGAGGCGGCGATGATTCCGGACACCTCGCGGGAAAACGGCGGCGATCGGGCGACGTTGTGCGTCTCTTCGCAGGCGGGTTGCCGCATGGGGTGCGACTTTTGCGCCACGGGTCGGCAGGGGCTGGCCCACAACCTCACCGCGGGCGACATCCTGAATCAGTTCGCCTCGCTGCCCGAACGCGACGCACTCACCAACATAGTCTATATGGGTATGGGCGAACCGCTGGACAATCCGGACGAGGTGCTGCGGTCGCTCGAAATCCTCACCTCCGACTGGGGCTACGGTTGGAGTCCGACCCGCATCACGGTTTCGACCGCCGGGGTGGCGCCCGCGCTCGAACGCCTCCTCGCCGAAAGTCGCGCCCATCTGGCCGTAAGCCTCCACAACCCATTCTCCGACGAGCGGGCGCGCATAATGCCCATCGAACGCGCCTACCCCATCGAGAGCGTCGTCGAAATAGTTCGCCGCCATTTTCTGCGCGGTACGGCCGCTCCCGGCTCGGCTCAACGGCGCGTCAGTTTCGAGTACATCGTGATGAAGGGGCTCAACGACTCGCCGAGGCACGTCGACGGGCTGGCCAAGCTTTTGAACGGCCTATCGTGCCGCATCAACCTTATAAGGTTCCACAAGATCCCCGGTTCGCCCTACTTCAGTCCCGATGCGGCGACGATGGAGCGGTTTCGGGACGCTTTGACGCGCAAGGGATTCACCACCACCATCCGCGCCTCCCGCGGCGAGGATATCGAGGCGGCTTGCGGACTTCTTTCGACAAAACAGGCCGCCCGCGGGTAGCCATCCCACGCAAAATTAAGAAGGCCGCCCCGGGGCGGCCTTCTCTGTTTATATCGCGGCGTTACTCGAAGTGCGACACCACGCTCTCGTGCCCGAGGTGGAATAGCCGCGCCGTCACCTGTGTGGCCGCGCACTCTACGGGCTCCGTCCACAACGTGGATTCGGCCGTCGGTTCGGTACCGTCGGTGGTGTAGCGAATTTCGGCTCCGGCGACGGATGTGTTGGCGTACAGCGTTCCATTTTCGACGTAGACCCCCGGAGGAGGCAAGCGGAAGTCGAGCCCCTGCGAGGCGAGCCACGGCATTTCGCGCTGGGTAGCCACGGCGTTGAAGCGCGTGTAGTCGGCAAGGAAGGCCGCAGGATCGTCGTTACCGCTGTCGTCGTTCCAGTCGGGGCGGGCGTTCCATGCGCGGTCTGACAGACCCAACAACTTGGGCATCAGACAGTAGGTGGTCATGTCGAAGTTACGAATGGTCTCGGCCCAGAGCTGACCCTGCGCACCCAAAACCATCTTCGCACCCTCTTCCGACAATTCGGGCATACCCTCGTCCGCACCCGAGACGTCGACCTTCGCACCCGCGTTGTCGCGCCTGATGGAGGCATATATATTATAAGGTTGCATCGAGAACGCCCTCTGGTCGTCCACATAGCCGCCCCACCAGTGACCCCGTTCGTCGGGATGGTCGCTGTAAGCGAGGTCGAAATAGAAGTTGCCCACGTTGCTCAGCACCACCGGATAGCCCAGGTTTGCGAGGCGGTAGGGAATCGCAGCGTCTGCGCCGTTGGTGCTCCAGCAGTTGACGTAACCCAAGTTGTCCTTCACGGCCGCGCGGAAGGCGTCGCTGCGACCCTCGACCAGCTCCTGCCAACCGGCCATCTTCAGGCTGCGAACTTTCAACAGGTCGTTCACCCTCAATATGTAGTAGTCGCCCAAAGCTACCGCGTCGGCTATGCCGTTCTCCGCCATGAATTTTTCGGCGATGGGCGAACCGGTCCACGAACCTTCGGGCACCTCGTCGCCGCCGACATGCACGATCTCAAGCGGAGCTCCGGCCTGGGCGTACATCTTAACGATTTCGTCTATCACCTTCTCCATAAAGCGGTAGGTCGAGGGCAGGGCCACGTTCATCACGCAGTCGCCGTAGTCCTGCGCCGAGTTGTAGACCGACATGTCGTCGAAGTCGTCCAACAAAAACTCGTTGGCCTTGGCGGGGTCGGTGTCGATATATTTATGGTAGCGCACGTTCATCGCGATGCGGGCGGCGCGGGCGTGACCCGGAGACTCGATCTCGGGGATGACGGTGATATGGCGCGCGGTGGCGTACTTCAACCACTCCACGAACTCGGCGGGGGTGAGGAATCCGGTTCCGGTGTTGTTGGCCGGATCGAATCCTCCGCTGTACGCCGGGATCAGCATGTCGGTCTCGTCGGGTGTGTAGCCGCGGCGGGCACCCACCTCGGTGAGTTCGGGCAGTCCGGGAATTTCCAACCGCCAACCCTCGTCGTCCGAGAAGTGGAAGTGGAACACGTTGAGTTTATACTCGGCGAACAGGTCGACCAACTTGTAGAGATTCTCCTTGGCGGTGTAGTTGCGCGAGATGTCGATATGCTGGCCGCGGAAGCCGAAGTCGGGCCAATCCTCCACCGCCATGTTTTCCAAGGTGGCGGGCAGGGTGCGGCCTTTCAGCATATTCGCCAGCGTCTGCGCACCGTAGAACGCGCCGCTGGGGTCGGAGGCGGTGATCGTTATGGCTCCGTTGGCTATTTCGAGTTTGTAGCCTTCGGGGCGGGCATCGTCGAACAAAGCAGGATCCAAGACAAGCTTTATCGTCGTCGTTCCCGCATCCGACACCTCGGCGCCGAACCCTTCGGTAAGCCTTTTGGCCAACAGCGCGGCTTCGTTTTCGAATTCGCGCGGGGCCTCGATTTTTACGCTTTTGGTAAGTTCGGTCGTGCCGTCAATCGCGACGACGTTTTTAGGAGTGGGCACGATATCGGCCTGGGTGATGGTGTATTCGCCCGCGTCCGCGTTACGCTCGAAGTTCTTGCGGCCGTTGTTTTGCATCGGCAGCGGGTCGGCGGTGAAAGCGACGGTGGAGATCCCTCCGTCGGCCGACACTATAAACATCCCCTCGGGGCCGTTGGTGTTTTTGAACGAAGCGCCGCGGGTCGTGAAACTCATCTCCAGCGATTCGCCCGACTTCAGCGGAACGTAAGCGGCCGTGGGCTTCATGATGGCCAGCGTACCGCGGGTGGGCACAAACTCCACCTGAGCCCCCTCGGGAGCCGTGCCGATGCCTCCGCCATTGTACCAGATCTGCCATCCCGGAGCGAGTTCTATGCCCGAGTTGTTGGTCAGGATCATCTTTTCGACGAACTGCCCTTCGGCGTTTTCCACCGCGGGAACGTAGTGCATCGAGAACGGGGCTCGTTTGCCCGCCGCCGCGCCGCTGCACCCCATGGCGACGATGGCCGTAAGCGCCGTAAGCGCGACAGCGATTGCTGCAAAAACTTTGAAACGTCTCATTACTATCGGTTTAATTGGTTTTCTCTATCCTTATTCGCGCATCGACCGCCACCACGTCGTCGGGGTTACCCAACAGTGGATTGAGGTCCATCTCGAAAATCTCGGGAGCGACCTGCACAAGCGCCGACACACGCGACACCGCCTCGGCGAAACGTGCTTCGTTCACCGGTTTTTGGCCGCGAACTCCCTGAATGATCTTATACGAGCGCAGCCTGCGGATCATCGCCCCAGCGTCGTCCGTCGAGAGGGGCGCGAGGCCGGTCTGCACATCTTTGAGCGCCTCGATGAAAATGCCGCCCAGGCCGCACATCACCACGTGGCCGAAGCCGCCCTCACGTTTCGCGCCGATGAACACCTCGGTGCCCGACAACTGCTGAGCCAGCAAAATAGCGGTCGTTTCGGGAATGACTATCATGCGCCTAAATTCGCGCACCAGCGTCTCGTCGTCGTTCACGCCCAGCACCACGCCGCCGACATCCGACTTGTGCACCGGGCCCACCACCTTCATCACCAGAGGATAGCCGATCTTGCGCGCCGTCTCCAGACATTCGGCCTCGGTGGCCGCCACGCCTTCGCGCGAACGGGCGATTCCGGCCGCGTCCAACAGTTCGTGAATCTGAGCGGGGGCCAAATAGCCGTTTTCGGCCGCGTCGACAACCCTGCGAATGCGAGCCGCATCGACCGCCGGAACCCGCGCATCGGTCGCGGGTCGGGGGGTGTTGTATATTTTGGTGAGCGTCGAGCCGAATATCACCTCGTCGGGAAAGAAACTGCCTCCGCGAGCCACGAACTCCTCCACCTCTTTTTGAACCCACAGATACGACGGGAAGATAGGGAAGATCGGCTTGGGTGAGGTTTTGATCTTTTCGGCTATCACGTCGTAGGCGTCGCCCACCGGAGCGAGACCCGGGCTGCCAAAAATCACCGCCATACCATCTATATCGTCGAAGTCGCGGTTGCAGGCGTCGATAATTTCGCCCAACTGCTCGGCCGTTCCGGTGGCCAAAAAATCTATCGGGTTGCCAACCGACGAACCTGCGAACAACTTCCCGAGCAGCTCGGCCGCCTTGTCGCCAGAGATGTGTGGCACCTGCATGCCGCCGTTGGACAGCGCGTCGGTCAACATCACCGCCGGCCCGCCCGCGTGGGTGATTATCGCAATCCTGTTCCCGCGAAGTTCCGGATAGCCGAAGATTCCCGCCATCGTCATCAGCTCCTCGCGACCGGAGCAGCGCACTATACCCGCCTTGCGAAACAGAGCCTCCACCGCCACGTCCGGCGAGGCCAAAGCCCCTGTGTGCGACGATGCGGCCCTGCCTCCCGCCTCGGAACTGCCCGACTTGATGGCCGCCAGACGGCAACCTTTGGCCACAAGCGACCGGGCGTGGCGCAGGAATTTCTCCGGTTTGCCGATGCTCTCGACATAGAGCAGTTTGATGCGCGAGCTCGTGGCAGGGTCAAACGTTTCGTCCAGATGCTCCAGCGCCTCTTCGACGCCGATCTGAGCCGAGTTGCCCACCGACCAGACGCTATTGAATTTCAGCCCCTTACGAATGCCGTTGTCGACTATGAAAATCGCCGTCGCGCCCGAGCCCGACACAAGGTCTATGCCACGCGGGTCGAGCGTCGGCACGGGTGAGGTGAACGAGGCGTTGTACGCACCCGTCAAAAAGCCCGTGCAGTTGGGACCTATCAGCGAACCGCCCACCGAGTCGATGATCTCCACTATTTTGCGCTCCAGCTCGGCACCTTCGTGGTTCTCCTCGCTGAAACCGGCCGACAGGATCACGAACGCCCGCGTCCCCTTTTCGCGCGCCAGCACCTCCACCGTATGCAGGCAGAACTTGGCCGCCACGACGATAATCGCGCAGCCCACCTGGGGAAGCTCCTCCACGCTGTGGTGCGCCTCGATGCCCTGCACCCTGTCCGCCTTGGGGTTGACCACATAGACCGGCCCCTCGAACGGACTCTGCAACAGATTGCGAAGCACCGCCCCGCCCGGTTTGTATATATCCTCCGACCCGCCGACCACGACGACGCTCGACGGCGACAATAACTCTTTATTTATCATATCGCTATTAAATCATCTTAATTAATAGTTACCTCCCTCACCAGACGCCTCCGCCGGCCTGTGGCTGACGGTCGGCGTTCGGTCGGTGAGCTCGTTCGTTCTTACGGACGAACTCGGTTATCGGCGGCGAACGAGGCCAATCTCTCGCCCAAAAGTTCGTACTGCTCCGGCCGGTTCATCATCGACACGCAGATGCGCGCTCCGTTCTGGCGGCTGCCCGTCGTCGAGAGCGAAATCGCGCAGATGCCGTAGCGCATAAGTTCGGCCACAAGTTCGGTGCCCTTCATAGCTCCGTAGCCCGCCGTGAAGAAGAATCCGTGGCTCACATCTTCGTCCAGATCCTTGTCGTAGACGATGTGGAAACCGTTCTTCACAAATAGTTCCTTAATGAGACCCGCCCGGCGCGCATACTCGCTCGTGTGACCCACAAAGTCCAACTCGCCGTCCGCCGCAGCCTTGAACATAGCCGCCAGAGCGTACTGAGCCGAGTGGCTCGTGCCCGACGAGGCGGCATAAAGGAACGTCAGGGCGAACGAGTCGCCGAAGCGCCCGATGCCGTAGTTCTCCTTCAAGGCCGGGAAGTTGCGCGAGTAGAGTTTGTCCGAAATAGCCGCCACCGCGATTCGCTGACCGGCGTAGCTGAATATCTTCGAGCCCGAGATCATCAAAATGTAGTTGTCGGTGTAGCGCGCGACCGAAGGCTGATAAGGCTCGGCGAACGGATGGCCGAGTTCCTTACGGAAGTCCATACCCATGTAGGCAAGGTCTTCCAGCACGATGGTGTCGTACTTGGTGGCCAACTCACCGATGGTTTTCAGTTCGCTTTCGGTGAGGCACACCCACGCCGGGTTGTTGGGGTTGGAGTATATGATCGCCGCCACGTTACCCTTGGCCAGATACTCCTCCATCTTGGGGCCCAACTTCTCCGCCCTGTAATTATAGATATCGAACGACGCCTGTTTGATGCCCAAAATTTTGGCCTGCAAGCGCTGCACGGGGAAACCCGGGTCGATGAACAAGATAGTATCCTTGCCCGCCTCGCGCTGGGTGCATACCTGATAGAGGCACATCGCCCCTTGCATAGACCCCACCGTCGGGAAGCAGCCCACGGGTGAGACGTCCACATTCAGAAACGCCTTGATGAAGCGCGACGATTCGTTTTTAAACGACTCGGTGCCCTGAATGCTCGGGTAAATAGACGCCACGCCGCTCTGCAACGCCGCTATCTCGGCATCCACACCCACCTTCTCGGGCGGAAGACCCGGCACGCCGATTTCGAGGTGGATGAACTCCTTGCCCGAACGGCGTTCTAAGGCGCCGCCTATGGCTCCCATCTGACGTATCGTCGCAAGGTCTATGTCGGCGATATCCATATCGCGCAGAACTTCGTCGAAAAGTTCTTTTCCTACTACTGCTGCCATTGTCTTATTTACGATTTTTTTGTGCGTAATCCCACCCCGCCTTCAAGGCTTTGATGTTGGCCTCCACCACCTCGTCGCCCTTGCGGCCGAAGATGGCGCGGATGCCCTGTTCGAACTTGTCGAGCCCCAGCCCCAGGAACGGCACCGCCGCGCCAAGCAGCACGATATTGGCCACTCGGGGAGAGCCCTCCGCCGCCGCGATGGCGTCCACGTCGATCAGGATCACGTTCTTCATGCCCTTCAACTCGGCCATAATAGCCTCCGTGTCGGGGTAGTTGTCAATGTTGACGAACGGCGTGGTGTTGGTGATGATCCAACCCTCCTTCGACAGATAAGGCAGGTAGCGCAGCGCCTCCATCGGTTCGAGCGAGATGATGATGTCGGCCTCGCCGCGGGGGATGAGGTCCGAAGCGACGGGTTCCGACGAGATGCGCAGGTTCGACTGCACGTCGCCGCCCCTTTGGCTCATTCCGTGCACCTCGGCCTGTTTGAGCTGCAGCCCCTCGGCCAGAGCCGCCGTGCCGATCACCGTGGCGATGGAGAGGATACCCTGTCCTCCGACGCCCGAAAGTATTATATCTTTTTTCATTATTTCGAGAATTTTTTAGCGTTGTGACGTTTGGCGGTCTGGATGCACTCGCGGCGCGGAATGATCACCGACACTCCCTTGTGCTCGATCTCCTGGCGGATAATGTTGCGGATCTCGTCCATATTCTTGGGCAGGGGCACCACCACGCGAATGTGCGCCGGATCGACCCCGAGGCCTTCGCATATCTTCTCGAAGCGACCCGTTCCGGCGGAGTCCTGACCGCCCGTCATGCCGGTGGTGAGGTTGTCGGAGATAATGACCACAATGTTGGCTCCCTCGTTCACGGCGTCCAACAGGCCCGTCATGCCCGAGTGGGTGAAGGTCGAGTCGCCGATGACGGCCACCGCAGGGAACTGACCCGCGTCGGCCGCACCCTTCGCCATGGTGATCGACGCACCCATCTCCACAACGGTATCCAAAGCGCGGAACGGAGGCAGCCATCCCAGAGTGTAGCAACCGATGTCGCTGAACACCTTGGCGCCCTTGTATTCGCCCCGCAGCACCTCGTTCAGTGCGTTGTATACGTCCCTGTGACCGCAACCGACGCACAACGCCGGCGGACGGGCGACCACCAACTTGCTCGGTTCCATAGCCTCGCGCACCGGCAGACCCAGCGCCGGACGCACGTTGTCGGGAGTGAGCTCGCCCATGCGGGGCAGTTCGCCCGTGATGCGACCCTTGATCTTGACCGGAGTGGGGAGCACGCCACGGATCGACTCCTCGACGATGGGCTGCCCCTCCTCGACCACCAGAATCGACGAGCACTCGCCCGCCATCTTGTTGACCAACGCTTTCGGCAGCGGATACTGCGCGATTTTGAGCACCGGGAACGGGCATCCTCCGGGGAAGTTGTCCATCACATAGTTGTAGCCGATGCCGCAGGCGATGATACCCATCGACTTGTCGGCTCCGTCGGTGTAGCTGTTGAACTGAGATTTTGCGGCGAGTTTTTCATACTCGTCCCATCCCTCCAGCACCGCCTTGTAGCGCACGCGCGAGTTGCCCGGCATGAGCACCCACTGGCGGGTGTTGGCCGGATAGTGCATTCCGTTTTGGGCGCGGCCCGAGCGGGTCTCCACCACGGCGCGCGAGTGGGCCATGCGGGTGGTAATGCGCATCAGCACGGGAATCTGGTGCTGCTCCGAGAAGTCGAACGCCGCGCGGATCATGTCATACGTCTCCTGCTGCGACGAGGGTTCGAAGGTGGGAATAAAGGCGAAGTTGCCGTAGAAGCGCGAGTCCTGTTCGTTCTGCGACGAGTGCATCGACGGGTCGTCGGCAGCCACGACAACCAAGCCGCCGTTGGCTCCGGTGAAGGCCGAGTTGATGAACGCGTCGGCGCAGACGTTCATACCCACGTGCTTCATGCACACCAGCGCGCGTTTGCCGGCGAACGACATGCCCAACGCGGCCTCCATAGCCGTCTTTTCGTTCGACGACCAGCGGCAGTGAATCGGCAGGCGCTCTTTGACGACCTTGTGTTGGATGAATTCGGTGATCTCCGTCGAGGGAGTACCCGGATAGGCGTAAACGCCCGAAAGTCCCGCGTCGATGGCTCCCTGAGCGAGGGCCTCGTCGCCTAAAAACAGTTCTTTATTTATCATAGCGGTATCTAAGGGTTTCTTACGTATTTATATTTGGTGGTAAAATTAGGCAAAATATTTCAAACCCTAATATATATATCTCTTTTTAGTGCCATTTGTCAGCAAAAACGCTATCTTTGCTTTTCGCCCGGCTTACAAAGACATTGCATTATGACCATCGACGACATCGCCCTCACCCTCGAAAGCGGAGTGGGCGCACGAACCGCCGCATCGCTGTTGGAGACGTTCGGCACCGCGGAGGCCGTCTACACCGCCTCTCCCGCCGAACTTGTGCGCCGGGCGGAGTTGCGCGAATCCATCGCCGCAAGGTTGCCGCGCCGCGAAACCCACCGACAGGCCGAAAAGGAGCTCCGATACCTCGAAAAGCACTCCCTGACCGCCCTCGCCTCGACCGACGACGACTACCCGCCTCTGTTGCGCGAGATGGCCGACTATCCGCATGTGCTCTATGTGAAGGGCGCGGTGGAGGCGTTGGGCATGCGCTGCGTGTCGATGGTGGGCACGCGCCAGATCTCGCAGTACGGCCAAACGATGTGCGACCGCCTGGTGCGCGAACTCTCCGAGCGGGTGCCCGACCTTTGCATAGTCAGCGGCCTCGCCTTTGGGATCGACGTCCACTGTCACCGGGCGGCTATGCGCTACGGGGTGCCGACGGTGGCTGTCGTGGCGAACGCACTGCCGGATGTCACACCCTCCCAGCACTCCGACATTGCGCGCGACATAGTTGCCCACGGCGGGGCGATAGTCACGGAGTGCCACTCGGGCAGCAAGCAGACGGGCGACTTCTACATCGCGCGCAACCGCATCATTGCCGGACTGGCCGCGGGGACTGTGGTGGTGGAGGCGGCACACAAGAGCGGCGCGCTTTCGACCGCCGGATTCGCCCTCGACTACAACCGCACGCTGATGGCGGTTCCCGGGCGGGCCACCGACAGCCAGGCGTTCGGGGTCAACGGTTTGATAAAAAGCGAAAGGGCCGCGATGGTCTGCTCGGGCGAAGACATCGTCCGCGCCATGGCGTGGGACATCTACGACCCCGAGGTGGGCGAGAAACCTGCCAAACCGGTGGTGGGAATTTCCTCCGACGCCGCCGGATTGTTGGGTTGCTTTACGGGCGGCGACGCCGTTTCGGTGGACGCGCTGTGTGAGCTCACGGCTCTGAGTCACGCTTCTCTGGCACCGATATTGCTCGAACTGGAGTTCGCCGGCCGCGTAAAGCGACTGCCGGGAGGGCACTACGAAAAGATAGGATAGTAAATTTCATTTAAAATCGTTATAAATTGCACGAGAGGGCAAAAACATTAATGGATATGAACTACAACAGTTTTGACAATGAGTATTATGTAATGAGCATGGATGGTGCGAACAATCATCCGTTGTTGGCTTGGGGAAGCATTAATTTTAGTCCGTTTCTGAAAGCGCAGCCTGTCGATGAAAGCGGTTTTACGCTCCCATTACAGATTATTTTCGACGAGCCCTACCCAAAGCAATATGAAATGGCAGATTTGCTGATGCTTGCAAGCCTTTCTGCCGTGAGCGGGAAATTCAAAGAGTTGTTCGAGAATATGAATATTCACGGTGTTCAGTTTGTCCCCATAGAGGTTACAAGTAACAAGAAAGAGGTCATCAAGGGACATTGGGTTCTTCATATTTGGAACAAACTCGAAGCCATTGACAAGGACAATTATGAAGGAAGTGAGCCCAATCGGTTTGGAACTATACTGTCTTTAGTCCGATTTTCTTTGGATGCAAAACTGCTGGAGTCGATAGAGTTGAATGAGAGGTTAATATTCGAACTTTCCGAAAATAAAATGATATGTCTTGTTCATCAAAGCGTTTACGATGCAATCCAAGCCGCCGAACTGACAGGAATGCGTTTTTGGAAAGTCTCGGAGTGGGACGAGGACGCACTGTTCAGATAGCCCACCCGACCTGCAAAAAATTAACGCGAACATAAACCCGCCTGTAACGGGAAAACGACAGATACGGCAAAGAGAAAAAATGAAAGGAAAAGACCTTAGGATAGTGT
>JAITWI010000024.1 GCA_031285345.1 Alistipes sp. | reverse complement strand
CAATTTTCGGGTGTGATCGACATCGTGGCCATTTTCAACGGAGTCGAACAGGTCTGCCGCGACTCGAAGTTTAGCGGCGGCAAGATAAGCACCCTTTTCGGCGGTGTGAGGCTCGATTTGAAAGGTGCCGTCCTGCCCGAGGGAGAGACCCGTCTGACCATAGAGTCGGTGTTCGGCGGGGTGGACATCTACGCGCCGGACGATTGGACGATCGAGATACGCAACGAGTCGGTGTTCGGCGGGTTTGTCGACAGACGCCCGCGGGTCGTCGGCAGTCGCCCCGATGACGGACGAAAACTTGTGATCCGCGCCAGCAACGTTTTCGGCGGCGGCGAGATTAAATAGCGGGCGGTGGTGAGAGCGGGCAACGACAGTGGGGTGAATAGTAGGCGGAGGAGGAGGCGAGGTGAAACACGCCGATAACCGAGGCTGGCGCTTGGCCGAAGGGAGGAGGCGGCGAGGCGAAACCGTGGCTTGGCCAAAGAGAGGTGACCGCGGGGCGAAACCGCGGCCATCCTCCGTCTCTCTTCCGTCGCGATTCCCGAATAGATTCGCAAATTTTCGATAAATTTCACACGAAGATAGCGGATGTTTGTCGGAATGTTTTATATTTGTATTTTGAGATTGGGGCGTAATATTCCCTATTCGGCTCGAAAAGTATGAAGTGGATGGTGTTGATGTCTGTTTTAGTTGCCGCGCTTGCCGATGTTTTCATCTATCGTAGCGTCGTCTGCCTCCATTTCCGTCGTCTTCCCGCGCGCGTGGCATACATTTTTTCGGCCCTGGTCGTGGACGGGGCGGCACTCTCCGTTCTCGGAATTTATGGCTTCTGGGGCGGCGGTTCGTCCGTCGGTGTGGTGACCGTCATGTGGCTGTTGTGGCTCTTCATTCTCGCAACCCTTCCAAAACTGTTGTACATTTTAGGCACGGCGCTCGATTTTGCGACGCGGCGCGTGTTGAGTCGTCGGCGGGTGACAGTTTTCAGATGGTTTTTCGGCGCGGCGTCGCTCGCGATCGTCGGCGTTATGGTGTACGGCGCCACTGTCGGGCGAACGAGCCTGAAGGTTCGTGAGGTGGAGATATCGTCGCCGCGTATTCCGGAGGGGTTCGACGGCTACCGCGTGGTGCAGATATCGGACCTTCATTTGGGAACGATGACCAACCCCGAAAAACAGATAGCCGACCTGGTCGCCCGTATCGCGGAGCTCGATCCTGATATGGTCGTCAGCACGGGCGACCTCGTTAACCTCGCCGCCACGGAACTTACTCCCGAAATAATGGCTTTGCTGTCGACGTTAACCGCCCGCGACGGCACTTTTTCTGTGTGGGGCAACCACGATCTGGGCTTCTATCTGCCTGACGGCGACTCGCAAGAGGGCGTGTCAGTTGAAGAAAACTTCGCCGATCTGGAGTCAAGGGTGCGTGCTATGGGTTGGCGGGTGCTCTCCGACGAGTCGGTGTGGATTCGCCGCGGCGACTATTCTATCGGCGGCGGCGATCCTGTCGGTCGCGGTGACGATCTTGCCAGCCTCGGCGACAGTTCCGCCATGAAGGGAGACTCGATCCTGCTAACCGGGCTCGACTATCCGCGCGGCACCCACCACAACGGCAACAACTCGACCCTCGCCGGAGCGGATATCGACAAGGCGTTCGAGGGTATGGAGGGCATAGAGGGCAGCGGGGGCGATCCGTACAACATAGTGCTGGCCCACACGCCCGTGATGTGGGACGATGTGGTCTCGCGCAATCGCGGCGATGTCACCCTTTCGGGTCACACCCACGCCATGCAGATGAAATTACGACTGTTCGGGCTGGTCTGGTCGCCGGCGCAGTATATGTACGAGGAGTGGAGCGGTAGATATTTTAAGGGTGGCGCAAAAAATAATATGCTTTACGTAAACGATGGCATAGGATGTGTTGGATATCCGATGCGAACGGGCGATGCACTCCCCGAAGTGACACTTTTTAGGTTGACGCGATGCGAATAATACTCTCTGCGGCTATATCGGCCGACGGCTATCTCGACGATTTCGAGAGGGAACGGTTGATTCTCTCTTCGCCCGAGGATTGGCGTGCGATATACGCTCTCAGGGCGGAGTGCGACGCGATATTGGTGGGTGCCGGAACCCTTCGCGAGGACAACCCGGCGCTGGTTATCCGCGACCCCAAGCTCCGCAAAAAACGCCTTGCAGAGGGTCGCCCGGCCGATATAATGAAGGTGACGGTGAGCAGTTCGGGCAGATTGGATCCCAAGCTGAGGTTCTTTACCGAGGGGGCGGGAGAGAAGGTTATTTTCACGACCGGCGTGGTGTCGAACGAACTGTCGGAGGTGGCCACGATAATATCGCGTCCCGAGATCACCTCGCCCATAATCCTCGAACAGCTGTTGAAGATGGGGGTCAATTCGGTGATGGTCGAGGGGGGCAGCGCCGTGCTGTCGATGTTTCTTAGAGAGAAGAGCTGGGACGAGTTCCGCCTCGGCGTGGCGCCCGTATTCGTGGGCGACGAGAGGGCCCCGCGACTCGTGTTGGACGGCGAATACTCGCCCATGACCCTTGTGCGCACCGAGCGATTGGGGCAGACGGCCGTGCTCCATTTCGTGAACCGTTCGCAATACAGAATAGACTGCTCGTTCGTTTCGAGGGCGCTGCACAACAACAACAAGTGCGAATCGGTAGCCGAGCGATACAGGGTGGGGGCGGTGCTGGTCACCCTCGACGGTCGCGAATACGACGGACACACCGGAGAGACCGACCCTGCGAACCACGCCGAAGAGGAGGTGCTGGCTAAGGCGCTGGCCGACGGTGCCGACCTGAACGGAGCGACGATATACTCGACCATCGAGCCCTGCACGTCGCGCACGTCGAAGCCCGACTCGTGCACCGACCTGATCATTCGCCACGGCCTGTCGCGGGTTGTGTTCGCTTTGAGGGAACCCGACCGGTTCGTTCGCTGCGACAGCGTCCGCCGCCTGAGCGAAGCGGGCATCGAGGTGACCGAAATACCCGCGTTCGCCGGCGAGGTGATCCGCCTCAACTCGCACATCCTCAAACGGTGAACTCTTTATCGACAACGGCGTGGCGCTCTGCCCAACGCACCTCAATCCTCGACATTCCGAAAAAATGACCCCAAATAACGACGCTCCGGTCGCTTCGGCGACCTCGTCTTTCTCCGCATCCTCGGCGGCCTCGTCTTCTTCCGCGGCCTCGTCTTTCTCCGCATCCTCGGCGGCTTCGTCTTCTTCCGCCGCCCCCAAGGAGAGACTTTGGACAAGGAGCTATGTACTCATCTGCATAGCCAACTTCTTGATGTGCTTTTCGTTCTACACGCTGGTGCCGACGCTGCCGTTCTACCTTGAGCAGCATTTCGGGGCGGGACGCACGATGATCGGCATAATTTTGTCGTGTTACACCCTGGCGGTGCTGTGCGTGCGGCCGTTCGCGGGATGGATAGCCGACACGTTCCAGCGCAAGCCGCTCTACATGGTGGCCTATTTTCTGTTCATATCCATGTTCGTGGGCTATCTGGTGGCGGGCGCGCTGCTCGTTTTCGGACTGATAAGGATGATGCACGGCCTCACTTTCGGCATGGTCACCACCACGGGCAACACGCTTGTGATCGACATCATGCCCTCTTCTCGCAGGGGCGAAGGTCTGGGCTACTACGGGGTGATGAACAACCTTGCGATGAGCGTCGGGCCGATGATCGGGCTGTTCATCCTGTCGTCGGGCAACTTCGACACTATCTTTTATTCGTCGCTCATCTCGGGCGGGCTGGGTCTTGTGTTCGCCTCGCAGGTCAAGGTGCCGCGCAGGGAACTAAAGCGCTCGACGAAGGGAGCTTCGTCAGACCGTTTTATTTTGAAAAAGGGTCTTCCGGCGGCGGGCTCCATGATGCTGTTTTCCATTCCGTGGGGGATGACCATGACCTTCATCGCGATGCACGCCGGAGAGCTCAAACTCGCCATCAACACCGGTTACTTCTTCACTGTGATGGCGGTGGGGCTGATAATATCGCGCATCGGGTCGGGCAAGCGGGTCGACCGGGGCGAGATCACGCAGGTGATCTTTCAGGGCATGCTGATAGTGTTCGCGGGGATTCTGTGCGAGGCTTTTCTGGGTCTGACGGCGGCTCACTCGATGACCGGCGCGGCGGTGTTGTACTTCGCGGCGGCGTTTCTGATAGGTTTCGGCTACGGGACGATATTCCCCGCGTCGAACACGCTGTTCGTCAACCTTGCGCCCAACGACCGCCGCGCCACGGCCAACGCAACCTACCTGACGGGTTGGGACGTGGGCATCGGCATGGGGATGTTTATCGGCGGCCGCGTAGCCGAAAAATGGGGGCTCGGCACGATATACTACATCGACATTGCCCTCGCGGCGATCTCGATAGTCTGGTTCGCGCTCTACGTCACGCCCCACTTCCATCGCAATAAGCTGCGGTAAACGGTAAATAGAGAAGACCGGACTCGCAAGGGCCCGGTCTTCTAATTATCGGTGTCAGTGTCGGTGTCAGTGTCGGTGGCCTCCGCCGCCGCCGAAACCGCCACGACCTCCTCCGCCGTGGTTATGCTCCTGGTGGTCGTCGATGTTGTACATGCTGGCGTTCTGCGAGCCGTTCTTGCCGAAGCGGCGGATGTTCCACGTAAGTTTCACTCCGAAGTAACGCCCAACGGCCGAAAAGGTCTCGTTCTGAATGTATTCGGGATAGGCGCGGCGACGGAAACCGACGTTCTGGTTGAATATGTCGTTCACGAATATGCTCACCTCTCCCTGCCGCGAGCGGAATATCTTTTTGCCTATGCCCGCGTTGGCGATGAAGTATTGCTGGTTGAAATCGCGCCCCTTGAGCACCTGATAGTTGTAGAACGACATGTTGCCCGAAATCGTGAAGTCGAGCGGAAGCACGAACTTGAAGTTGGCCCTCACGCGGTGGCGCAGGTAGTCGCTGTTGCTCTCGGCGGAGGCGGTGTTGCGCACGTTGTTGTACTCCAGCTCGTAGTTCACGCGGAAGTCGATCTTCTCCGATATGTTGCTACCCAGCGTGACACCCACCTCGGTCTCCATGTTGCGGGCGTGGTTGTCGCGCCAAACGATTCCGGTCTCTTGGGTCCATCGTCCCATCTGGGATGGCATCTGGTCGAGCTCCACACCGGCGTCGAGGTTGAGGTTGGACTTGATAAACGTCAGCGGGAAGCCGTAGTCCACACCGAACCGCGCGCTCCACTGGCCGTCCATGTTGACCGACTCGGAGTAGCGGCCGATCGCGTCGAGAACCATCGGCTGCCCCTGGGGGTTGAGTAGCTGAGTGCCCTCGCTGTCGCGAATCTCGAATCCGGGGCTGTTGCTGATCGTGCGCCGAACGATGGCGTCGGTGGTGTACGAAGCGCCGAAGTTGAAGGCCAGCGTGCGACCCTTTTCGGTGTTGGGGAGTATCATGCGGGTGTAGAGCATGTGGCCGTAGGAGGGGCGCAGGTTGGGATTACCGGTGCTGATGTTTTGCAAATCGGAGGTGTTGACCACGTCCTGCATGTCGACGACGCCCGGATTGCGGGTGCGCGAGTGGAGAAACACCCTCACTGAGTTTTTGTTGTGGCCGAACTGCGAGTTGAGCATCGCCGAGTAGGTGAAGTTGTGGAAGTTGTGGGGGCCGAACTCCTGCGCCACCGGCAACTCACGGGTGCTTTCGAGGGTTGAATATTGGTAGAACGCGCCCACCGACAGGGTGGTTTCACCCTTTTGCATGCGGTAGCCCGGGCCCACACGTTGGGTCAGGTAGCCGCTGTTGTAGACTCCCGAACGTTCGGCTTCGGGGGTGGAGTAGTACTCCTCTTCGGCGGGGTCTTCGGCGGGATCCCACAGGGGGTCGGCGAAGTAGACCTTGCTGTCGTTGTCGGAGTAGTTGTAGCGCGCCATGTAGTCGAGGTTGACCAACTGCCCTTCGCCCACCGGCTCGGTGTAGGTAAGGCCGCCCATCAGGTCGTACTCGTAGTTGGACGAGGGCTCCGACTTTCTCTCCGTAGTTCCGTCCATCCTTTGTGAAAAGCTGTATCCGGTGTGGTCGTCGGGGTCGTACATGCCGTTCATGAATATCGACAGCGTGCGGCCCGGTTTGCCCAAACGGACGCGGTAGTTGAGGTTGGCGCCCGCCATCCAGCCCGTTTCGTGGTTTTCGCGCGTTCCGACGGTGTTTTTTTCGGTGTCGTTTTCGTCGACGGGGTAGTAGGTGCCCAGACCGCTTTTGTTGTCGTCACGACCCTGAAACCTCACGTATGGGCGGATGCGCAGTTCGTGGAACTGGTTGGGTTTGAAGTCGATGCGGGCGTTGAAGGCGTGGTTTTGGTTGAGAATCCGCTGGCGCGAGTCGAGGGTTTCGCGGTCGAAAATCTCGACGGCGTTTTCAAGGTCGTAGTATTCGCGCGCCACGATGCTGTGGTTGTCGGCGTCGGTCACCCCGTAGGTGTACGACGCGTCGACCTTCCACTGGTTGCGCTTGCCCCATTCGTCGATGTAGTTGGCCTGAAAACGCCCCACTTTCGCGATGCCGTCGTTGTCGCCCGCGCCGAGAATATCCTCGCTGGTGAAGTGGCGTTCGTTGAGGTTGTTGAGCGTCCCGCCCACCGTTATTTTTGCGTCACCGTGGAAGACGCTCACGTTGCCGCTCGCAAGGCCGTAGTGGTTCCACGAACCGTCGTCACTCGACGGCGGCTCGACCCCGTAGAGCGCCGACACCTGCCCCATCACCCCTTGGCGCATATTCTCGCGGGTGGTGATGTTGATAGCCTTGTAGCCCTCGCCGTCGTCGATGCCGGTGAATTCGGCGTTGTCCGACAGTTTGTCGAACACCTCGACCGACTTGACCGCCTCGGCAGGCAGGGCTGAGATGGCCGCGGCCACATCCTCGCCGAAAAACTCGCGCCCGTCGATAAGTACTTTCCTCACCGCTTCGCCCTGCGCCTCTACCGCTCCGTCCTCGACCTTGATGCCGGGCATCTTTTCCAACAGACCCGAGACCGTGGCATCGGAGGCCACCTTGTAGGAGTCGGCGTTATATATGAGGGTGTCGCCGCTCAGCGAGGTGCGCAGTGCCACGGCCTCCTTGACGATGGCGTCTATCTCTATTCCCGGGCGGAGAAGTATCGTGCCCAGATCGGTGCGACGGTCGGTCACCGTCACGCGGCGATGGAGCTTTTCGTATCCGAGTATGGACGCCTCCATGACGTATTCGCCGGGCATGAGGCCGGTGGAGAACGCGCCACCCGCGCCCGACACCATGGGAGTCATGGCGGTGGAGTCGCTGGCAGGTGCGAACCCTACCAGAACCCCTATAAGGTTTTGGCGGGTCTCGGCGTCCGCCACGACGCCGCTGACGGTCGAACGGCGCTGTGCGCTCGCTGTGCCCGCTACGGCTATGGCTACGAGAAGGGATAATATGATCTTTTTCATTTAATAAAATATTTTATTTTCTTACGCGAGACGCAAAGGTAGTCACATCCGGCGAATATGCGCGTCCGGATATGGCGAAACGGAAAAACAGGGGGGTGAACCGAGCGTCGTAAGGCGATGGAGGCAACGTAAAACGCCCAAGGATCCCTGTCGGGCGATTAAACGCTCAAGGATCCTGATAGGGCGACTAAACGCCCATGAACCAGCGCTTGAACTCGGGCACGCGATCTTTGCTTATGACTATGCGTTCGGGGGTTTTGACCTTAAGGTTGAGGGCGAGTCGGCTGCCGAACCAGACAGAAATGTCGGCTATGGCGTCGCGCGCGACTACGAACTGGCGGTTGGCGCGAAAAAAGTCGCTCTCGGAGAGGCTTTTCTGTAATTTATCGAGGCTCCTGTCCATCGGCCAGGGATTACCCTCCATGTCGACCGCCCTCACCCGCTCGTCGGTGGTGTAGAGAAAGGCGATCTGCTCCACCCGCAGCGGAACCATCTTGTCTCTCTGGTGGATAAGAAATATTTTCTGACCGCTGTCGCCGTGGGCCATTTCGGCGATATTTTCGCGCCTGTGTGCAAGTTCCGCGCCCGACAGACGCCGCAACTTTTCGACGGCGCGAGCGAGCTCGTCCTCCTTAACGGGTTTGAGCAGGTAGTCGATGCTGTTGACCTTGAACGCCTCCAGAGCGTACCGATCGTAGGCCGTGGTGAAGATGATGGGACAGGCGATCTCCACCCGGTCGAACACCCGGAAGCTTTCGCCGTCGGCAAGGTGTATGTCCATCAACAGCAGGTCGGGTTGAGGGTGGCCACCCGCACCTTGCGGATGAATGCCCTCTCCTCGGGCGCGGTCGCTTCCACCTTGCGGATGGTCGCCATCTTCTCGGGCGCGGTCGCTTCCACCTTGCGGCCGGTCGCCCGGTCGGGTGGCGCCGAACCACTCCACGGTCTCCTCGACGCTTTCGAGCGTCGCCACGATCTCAGCCTCGGGGAGCACCCTCTTCACCATTGCGGCCAGGTTGCGGGCGGCGGCGGTTTCGTCCTCTACTATAACTACTTTCATGCGTTGGGTTCTATGAATGGTAAGGCGACGGAGAACTCTGTTCCGTCGTCGCGGATCTCTATGTCGCGACCGGTGAGCAGAAGCCATCTGTGCGACAGGTTGGCAAGGCCGATGCCGGTACCCCGTTCGGGCTCCAGTTTAGGGTTTATGGGGTTCGACACCACCAACCGGTCGCCCTCGGTGCGGATCGAGACGCGCAGCGGTTTCGCCCGCGAGATGGTGTTGTGTTTCACCGCGTTCTCGATGAGCGGCTGGATCGAGAAGGTGGGCAACAGTCGGCCGAGTTTGCTCTCCTCTACCGATATGTCTATGCGAAGTTTCTCGTCGTAGCGCACCCCAAGCAGATATTTGTACGCCGCCACGAACTCCAACTCCCGCTCCAGCGTGGTGGTGGTGTGTGGTTCGTTGCGGATGGTATATCGGAACGTGTCGGAAAGGCGGTCGATGTAGGTTACGGCGTCGTCCGTCTTGCCCTCCCTCACCAGCGCCGAGAGCGAGTTGAGCGAATTGAACAGAAAGTGGGGGTTGATCTGATTGACGAGGGTGTTGTACCTCGCGATGAGATTTTCGTTCTTCAGCCGCTCGTTCTCCAACATGATCCCCTCCCGCTGATTTATCAGTTGGTAGATGCGGCCGTACAGAAGCACCGACACCAACAGGAACGAGCACTTCATCACGTCGGTGTGGTAGAAGCGCGGCAGGTCCATCGCCGTTATTATGAGTTCGCCCGAGCGGGGCCTGAGGATGGGCAGCAGTAGCCACATCGACACGGCGAACACGATGCACCACGCCGCCCGGGTGAGATAGAACCTCATCGAGACGTCGCGGGCCGCCCCGACCGTCATCGTAGACAGCAGAACGAACGCGAAGACGAGGTAAAATCCCCATTGCAGAGCCATCACGCTGTCTTCGCGCGGGTTGTCGTACAGCTCGCCGTAGTCGAAGGGCACGCCGTCGATCTCCATAACCTTCCACATGAGGGAGTTGGCCTCGGGGTTGCGGGAGTCGCGCGCCATGACGGTCAGGGTGCTGCCGTCTTCGAGCGACAGGCGGCGTATGAGTCTCGACACCACGTAGATGCTGTCGGTGTGGCTGTGGTGGTGGTCGGCCGGATCGTGCGACGTGTAGCCGGGGGCGTTGCACAGGATGTAGCCGTAGCCGTCGTGCGAGACGTGCAGAACTCCGGTGTGCGGAATGTCTTCGCCCTCCGGAAGCCATGAGGTCATTCTCATATCCCGGTCGGCCTGTTCGCGGATGGCCAGCAGATACGAAAAGTTGACGGCCAGGCAGATCACCACCGCAAGCAGGACGTTGAGGATAACGGCGTTGTATTTACGTGGTATTGCCATATCTGTTTTTCTATTATGATGTTCGTTTCTGCTTACGCTTCTGTTTCGCCTGCCGTTGTTTTCTGTTTTATTTCTGTTTTCTTTCGGGAGCCTACTCCGACCCTTCTCCGGCTCCTCCTCGCTGCCCTTCTCCGATCTCTTTTCAGGCCCGCACCACAAATACAAGGCAAAGATAAAAAAAACGCACGCGATTGGTCGTAAATCACAATTATTTTTCTACCTTTGCACCCGCGCTCGTGAAAAACAGGCGTCGAAAAGCTTCCCTAGCTCAGTTGGTAGAGCACGACACTCTTAATGTTGGGGTCCAGGGTTCGAGCCCCTGGGGGAGCACTTTTTAAGGTCGCCGATTCGATGCGGCGGCCGGCAAATCAGAGAAAAGCACTGTATTTCAAGCGAATACGGTGCTTTTTGTTTTTGGGGTGGTGAGCGTTTTAGGGCAGTTTGGGGCATGGTTTTCAGAGCTGATTCGTGGTACATTACCGCGGCAAAAAAATGCACCACGATTTGGGTTCTAATGAACTGTTTTGCAGTAATTTGCGTAGCTACATAATGGTCGAAATAATCTATGTTTGTACCATTAAAAAACTACGTTACGCAACGAGACTCTTTTTCAATTATGTTCTTCTTGAAGAAGAACCGGCCACTCAAAAACGGCGAATGTCCTATCTTGGTAAGGATCACCGTGAACGGCATCTCACAGGAGACCCTTATCGGACGTTCGATTCTAACTTCCGCTTGGGATCAAAAGGCCTGTCGAGCCGT
>JAITWI010000012.1 GCA_031285345.1 Alistipes sp. | reverse complement strand
CACGGTCTCCGGGGCGAGGGTGATCCACCAAGCCGCCATCTTCGCCGCGTGGAACACATCACCGTTCTCCTGCGCTGCCCAAGTGAGGTTATAGCGTTCACATACCCGCTCATAGTCTCCAATGCACGATTCGTCCAACTCCTCGGGAAGCTCCATCAGCATCGAGTATTCTTCGGCGGCGGCGAAATCGACCAAGTTCTCAATGGCGGCGACCAAAATATCCCGCTTTTGACGGTCGGCGGCGGTCGTAAAGTCGTTGTGACCCCGCAACAGCGATAACGCCTCGTCGAAATCGAGCCCCATTCCGTCCAGCACCCGCTCGACGAGAAACGCCGTCCGGCGGGTGATGATGTCAGTAATGACCTCAAGGCTCTCCGCGCTGTTATCCCAACGGTCCAACAGGTCGAGGAACGAGGCGAAGATGATTTCGTATTCCCGCTTGGTCTGTTCTTCACGCATCTTTCAGGAAATTTGCGACACGACTGCCCCGCGAGCGACCGTACCGCCGGTAATACTCCTCGTCCGACATAATGCGCCGGTCACCAGACCCGCCGCCGGAGCCATAACCTGTACCGCCATCGCCGCCAGACATCATCACTGCGTTGAGCTGCCGCCCGACATGGATGCCGAACTCCTTCTCGATCTCGTCCGCCGACACCTCGAATTTATCCGTGATAAGGCCGTAGAGTTTGATGCGGTCCTCGTTGTTCATCTCGATGCGGTTCGAGTATTTGAACTCCAATCCCGACGGGATGTAGCCCATAGCCACAAGTCTCGGCACCACCTCCTCGTTCATCACGTTCTCGATAAAGCGGCGGTAAACCTCGATGCGCTCGCGAAAAATGTCCTGATGGGCTTTGGTGGAGCCGACATACGACTGCGTGGCCCCGGCCATCGACTCCGAACCGAGGATCATGTTCGACACCTCGCGGTTCACGAACTCTATGAGGCTCGTGTATATCTTCTCGGAGTTGGACATCGTGAAGGTCTTGATGTCGATCTCGTCGTCCAAACCTGTAACCAAGACCTTGTTCTGGGCGGCGTTGGCGATGTCGTTCGCCAACCGCTTGCGGTCGGCGTTGCTCTCGCTCACCGTCTTGCCGTGGATGATAGGCTGGCCGTAGGTGTGCGAGAAGTTGACATAGTTGGCCACCGTGAACTTCTTGGCGAGGATCAGCGGCGTGGTGGCGGAGAATAGCCCGAGGTCGCCCGTATTCACGAGGATGTAGTTGCGCGAATACGCCGTTTCGGTCAAATCCCATCCCGGCAACCATATCCCCTGCCGCTGCACCACCCGCCGCTGGTCGGCGAGGACATTACGCCGCTCGATGATGTTCACCTCGGCGAGCTTTCCCGTGCGAGGGTCGATGCCGGGCATAATCTCCAAAAGGGTGTAGCCGAATAGTTTGGCCTCTACGATGCCCCGGATGATCTTGTCGAACTGCGAGCCCTGTATCTTCTGCGTCTGCGCCACGTTCTTGATGTACTTTCCCTTCTCGTTCTGGCGGGCGAGCATGTAGCGGTCGCCGAGTATTTGACTGACCAAGGTCTCGATCACGGCGCGGATATGGGCGTCCTGTTGAAGGCAGGCGTCGTACAGGTCCATCAGCCGGGAGCGGTCGTCCAAAACCGTCCCGTTTTCGACGTTCGAGCGCACCGATTTGTAGCGGTTCGTCCGCTCGATTTCGGCGACGTATTCCTGGATCGTTTTCTTCGAAGTTCGGAAAATCGACTCCAAAAGCTCGTGATTGATGGTGGACGTATGAAAATTTTTCGACATTTTTTCCCTTTGGGAAAGAGTAGATTCGGAAGAAAAAATCGGGTTAAAACGATTTTTCAATACTGATAGTGCGGCTCGGAATAATCGAGGCTTAACAAGCCTCATTTTTGGGTTTTCAATACTTATGACAAACAGATTATATAGGTATTTCGATATTTGTTATTAACGTTGTTATTCAATGCTTTGACACTATAAAACAAGAGCAGAAAAATAATCATACTTGTTTTTTAGTAGAAATAATAAATCTATATTTGCGAAAGGATATACAACTTGTTTTTATAAGAAAAGAATGGAAAAGGCAATATTGACACCCTGCTCTGAGAGCAAATTCCCGAACGTTCCCGCCCTGAAGTTTTTCGAAGCCGAGGGGGATTTACTCTACTTCGGGGCCACGCATTATCTCAACGGGATGGAGGACGGCGCGACGTTGAGCGTCGCCGATTTTATGTTGAAGTTCGATTACCAGATCGAGGCGATCTGCCAGACGAGCGAAATCTCACGGGACGGGCTTGCGGTCACGGACGATACAGGTGGCGTCTACCTCGACGAGTGTTTGGTCATCCCCTTTCTGATGTACGCCGAGGAATGGTTCGGGGTCTATGTGTGCCACCGGATGGAGGAGCTCTTGCAGGTGGGCGTCACGCTGAACGACGATCTGACCAGATTTCTGTACGAATCACGGTTCGGGCCCGGCTCGACCGAAACACCCTAACACGACTATGACAAGAAGAAGCACTTTTCAGGAGCATAAGAACGTGCTGGTGTTCAACAACCACCGCGTTTTGGTCGCCATGCACAAATCCCTGAACACCGCTTCTCAGGCAATGAAAATTCCCGCCCAATCAATCTTCCTATGTTGTTTGGGACAACACATCTCCTGCTACGGGTACTATTTTCGGCACTACGAGTACACCCTGGTCGAGATCACCCCGCACGAGGACTTCGGGGCTTTGCGCGTGGAGGAGTACGACCGGATGTGCAATCGGGTCATGCGCTATCACCACCCCCGTGAGATGAACCGCCGCCGGCTGAGCGCCGAGAAGCGAAGAAACAAGAAAAAACCGGATGGAAAATGAACAGGATCGAGGACATCCGCTTTCTGCAAGAGCCCATGAAGGTGTGCAGAGGCAGTGACGGCGACATCGGGAAGGTCTGCGTCAACGATGTGTGCCGGGTGATGAAGCGCGTTTCGTTCATCGGGGACGGGACGGCGGCCCGCAAGTGTCCCTCCGCCTAGCGGGTGGACGAGCGTCACCCCCGAGACATCTACGCCGACTTCGGGGAAGTGGTGCGTTTCGTGCGGTGGATCATCGGCGGGAGCAAAGTGTTGGAGTCGACGGGTAGGGAGTTGCTACGACATCTGCAATCCTCCCGCCCGTCTGTGTGCCCGCAGCCCAACGTGCCGACGCCGAAGGAGGGCGGGGAGTCGATCGTGATGGAGTATTCGGGGAATCGGTTCACGATGAAGATGAGCGACGGACGCTACATGGTCAACGCCACCGAGATGGCGCGTCCCTTCGAGAAACGCCCCACGGTGTGGCTGAAACTCACCGAG
>JAITWI010000050.1 GCA_031285345.1 Alistipes sp. | reverse complement strand
CAATACGCCTCGGGCCCCAATAGCGCCTCGATATCTCGCCGCAATTCGGGCGTCGACATCAGTTCGCGCGCGCGGCTGTCGGAGTCGTAAACCGGCACCCCCAACTCGGCCAGCATCCGGCAAAGCGTACTTTTCCCGCTCCCGATACCGCCCGTAACACCCACCCGAATCATCTCGCCCCGATTTCAGACCCCGACTCCGAAGACTCGGCACCCACTTCCGCTCCGGCTTCCGAAGACTCCGCAGCCCTGGCCTGACGACGCTCCCGGCGCTCTCTTTTGCGCTTCTCGCGCGGAGTTTCCGCCGCACCCGCATCAGAACCCTCGACCGAACCCGAACCCGCACCATCACCCCCAACCGCATCAGCAGCCGCAGCACCATCATCCGACCCCGAAGCCTCAGCGGCAACCGGCAAAAACTCGGGCGCTTCCAACACCTGCACAATCTGAAGATCGTCTATCTTGTCGCCTATCGCTCTTTGCAACGATGCGGGCGTAATGGTAAGTGCGCCAGTGGTTTCGCGCGACGGGCGCGACACAAGTTCGTCGAGCGTGAAACCCAGCGTGCTCTTCAGCGACAGTTGATGCGCCAGAATGTTCGACCCGCGGCCGCTGACGATAGCCGTGAGGCGATATTTCTGATCGTCGATGCGTATGGTGAGCGGCATTTCGGTTTCATAGTCATAGCTCAACTTGGAGGTGTACCACAGCAGCGCCGCCCCCAGCAGAATAAACAGGAACGTCGGCGAGAGCGCCAAACGCACCGCCCCCATGATCCTGTCGCGAACAAAATTGAGCAAACCTTTTTTCATTCAGCAAAGATAGTATTATTTTTGCAAGCGAGTATTCTAAAAATTAGGAAATGAAATTTCGCAAAGCCACCACCGACGACTGTACGCTCATCAACTCCATAGCCTCCCGAATTTGGGCGCCCACCTACTCGCACCTCATGAGCGGCGAGCAACTCGACTACATGTTTGAAATGATGTATTCGCCTGATAATCTACACAAAGCGATGACCGAAGGCGGGCAAAATTTCCTGATTTTTCTGCACGAAGGGGCGCCGGCGGGGTATGTGTCATACGAAATTTTGCCCGATCACGACTTCTATCTCCAGAAAATATATCTGCTGCCCGCGCTTCAGGGCAAAGGGGTCGGACGAGCGATGTTGACGCTGTTGCTCAATTATTTACGAGAGCTCGATCCCATGGCGCGACGCCTCGGGCTGAACGTCAATAGGCAAAATCTCAAAGCCGTCTATTTCTATCTGCGCAACGGTTTCGAGGTGGTTTCGAGGCGCGATCACCACATCGGCAACGGCTACTACATGAACGATTATATTCTGGAGCGCGACATCTGATCAGATGAAACTCGACCTCGAAATCGTATAAAACGAGGCGCCGAAATCACAAAAAACACGAATTCGAGCGCGTACAAAAAGAAAAAGCGTAACAAATGTTACGCTTTTTTCTGTAACATTTGTTACGCTTTTCGCGGAAGTGTAACAAATGTTACACTTTTTCATTTAACATAATGCCGGCTGTCTCCACCCAAATGCCCGAGGGCCTCCGCTGAAAAATATCCAAAAAACTCCGCCCGAAGTGCCCGAAAAATTTTCGGCCGAAACGGTTTATTCTGCCGGAACGGTGGCGGGAGCTTCGGGAGTTTCGGTGGTCTCGGCGGGAACCTCCAACACCTGGTTGGGTATCATCTCCTGACCGCCGGTTTCGAGGTCGTTCATGATTGCGTTTTCCACACCGGTGCGGCTGCGTTCCACCCTGTCGGAGGGCATCGTCATGGTGGCGGCGAGGCTCAGCACGAGGATGGCGACGGCAAGACCCCAAGTCGATTTTTCGAGGAAGTCGGCGGTCTGCCTAACACCCATCACCTGGTTGGACGCGCCGAAGTTGGCCGCCATTCCACCCTTGGGACTCTGCGACAAAACGGCAAGGATAAGCAATATACTTGCGATGAAAATCAATACGATACAAGCGATATACATGGTCTTTCGTTTAAGTTTTTTCGTTTAATTAACGTGCAAATATAGCGCGTTTTTACGAATTACGCAAGTTTAATGTGCGATATATTTTCTCGGCCTCGGCCTCAAGGCCCTGCGAGCGGTATATCTCGGCCAGTTCCGCGGTCACCATGTCGGGGTCGATCTCCACGTCGACCTCCACCTGGGGCGCCTCGCTCTGGGGTGTCACCCGGTAGCCGCCGTGCTCGATGAATAGGTCTATCGGATCGTCCGCCGCGGGGGTAGCGCTCGCCGAAGTTTCGGGCATAGCATCGGGAGTCATCTCACTCAAAGCGCTTGCGGTAGATGTCGCCGACTCTGTCACAATCACCTCTGTTACAGTAATCTGCGGCGGAATGGTGGGCCAAAAACAGAAAGGCAGAACGAGTGCGGGGTCGGGCTGGCCCGTCACGTGAGCACGAACCCGCCGCGCCGTGGTGAACCACTCGTGGCGATCCAAAATGTGGTTCAACTCCCGCCGGGAGGGTGCGCTCCCCTGCCCCGCGATGTATTCACTCAGCCGTCCCATTACCACTGAGCCACGGCGGCGTTGAATATATTGTCGACGAGCGTGGTGACCACCTCTTCGACAAGGTCGTTCTCGACGGCGGAGCGGGGGTTGACCGTGTCGTAGTCGTAGTAGGCGGTGAAGGTCTGCCTGTTCTCGAAACTCAACTCGGGCTGGACGATGTTTGTGAAGAGTATCTGCACAGTTACCGTCACGCGATTGGAGGTTGCCGCCGCCGCGCCGTTGCTGCCGGTGGTGGATGCGCCGATGGCCGACGGGGCCTCCGTAACGAGGGTGATCTCGCCCTCGAAAGCGAGGTCGCCGCCCTCGGGTACCTGACTGAGGCGGGTTTGGTTCATGAAACGTTCGCGGAGCGCCTCGGTCAGTTCGTTGCTCAGCGTGGCAAAGTCGGCGGTGTTGTTGGGAATGTAGGCGACGCTGAAGGTGGTGGCGGCGTCGGGAATGCTCGCGCCGGTGAATGAATAGGTGCCATTGAGCCCCACCAGCGACGCTATGTGCGAACAGCCGCTAAAGCTCGCAAGTGCGACACCTAACAGTAATGTGGTAACTATATTTTTCACAGATCTCATTTTAATGGTTAATGGTTAATGGTTAATGGTTAATGGTTAATGGTTAATGTGCTAACGC
>JAITWI010000077.1 GCA_031285345.1 Alistipes sp. | reverse complement strand
CCCGCAGCCACCCCCGTCACGTCTATCATACAGCTGTCCATACACACGTTACCCACCGTCGGAGCGGGTTTGTCATTCACCAACACCGCCCACGCCCCGCCGCTCAATCTGCGCGACAGCCCGTCGGCATAGCCTATCGGAATGGTCGCCACCACCGAATCGCGCGCCAGAACGCCGCACCGGCCATAGCCGACGGTCTCTCCCGCCGCCAAGCGCCTTACGTTCACCACTCGGGTCTTGAGCGTCGCCGCCCTCCTGCCTCCCGCGAGCCCCACGCCGTATAGCCCCAGCCCCGGACGAACCATATCGAAGTGCGCCTCCCCGAATCGCTCTATCCCTCCGGTGCCTGCCAGGTGGCGGCGAACCTCATAGTCGAGCGCCCCGGCCAAACCCCGGCTCATGCGGTCGAAGTCGGCTATTTGCCGCCGCGTAAAGTCGTCTTGCAAAGGGTCGTCGGCGGCCGCAAGGTGCGAGAACAGCGTCGCCACGCGCAAACATCGTCCCGCGCGCCGCAACGCCTCCGCGAGTTCGGGCAGCTCCTGCTCCGAAAATCCCAACCGGTGCATCCCCGTGTCCAACTTTATGTGGATCGGATAGTCGATCTCGCCGTGGCGCGTAAGCAGTGCGACGAACCGGCGCAAAGACTCGAAGTTGTATATCTCGGGTTCGAGGCGCGCGCCTATCATCGGCTCGAAGCTCCCCGCGTCGGCGTTCAGCACCACCACCGGCATCGTGATTCCGCCGCGGCGCAGCTCCACCCCCTCGTCGGCGAACGCCACTGCCAAATAGTCCACGCCCTGAGCCTGAAGCGTTCGGGCGACTTCGAAACTGCCGTGGCCATAGGCGTTGGCCTTGATCATCGCCATCACGCCCCCCCCCGGGGCGAGCCTTTGGCGGTAGAGGCTCAGGTTGTGTATCACCGCGTCGAGGTCGACCTCCAGCACGGTGGTGTGGCTCCTGAGTTCCAGCGCGTGGCCGATGCGGTCGAACCCCATCCGCGCGCCGCCCTTTATCAAAATTGCCCGGCCTTGCAGCTCCGCCGAGGTGATCGAGCGCAAAAAATGGTCGACGGTCACCTCCGCGCCGATCTCCACCACGCGCTCCACTCCGGAGGCCTGCGCCAGCGCCGCGTTTTGCGGATTTTTGGGCATTATCGCGATTCGCGGACGGCTGCCCGCCACCCTCGCCAAAAAATCGAGCGCGATGGCCGTCGAGGCCCCATCGGAGTTATAGGTGTCGTTGATGACGATCGAGCCGTGCAACCCCTCCTTGACTTCGAGTCGCGTGGCCACCGGTTCGAGGTTTTCCATCGCGGCGGCCTCGGGCGGGTATCCCTCGTGGCGCCAAAACTCCGCCGCCAGCGCCGCGTTTCGGTTGTCGAAACCGGTCGTGTGGTTGCCGAAACCGGTTGCTGTCCGGCTGTCGGTTCCGCCCTCCGCCTTGCACTCGGTTTCGTGCTCGGTTTCGCCCTTCATTCCGCGCTCCGTTCCGCCCTCGGTCTTGCGCTCGGTCTCTCCCTCCGCCTTGCCCTTGGTTCCGCCCTCCGTTCCGCGCTCGGTCTCTCCCTCCGTTCCGCCCTCGGTTCCGCCCCCCGCCTTGCGCTCCGTTCCGCCCTCCCCCTCGCCGAACAACACTTCGGGGCAGCGGCTAAAGAGCTTCATTTTCTCTTCGCGCAGCTGGTCGAGAGAGGCGAAATTTTCGGCGTGCGCACCGCCCACCGAGGTCAAAATGCCAACGTCGGGGCGGATTATTCGCTCCAGCGGCGCCATCTCGCCCGGCTCGGATATGCCTGCCTCTATTATAATATAGTCCTCGTCACCGCGAGCCGCCAAAACCGACAGCGGCACGCCCAACTGCGAGTTCCAGCTCTTGGGGCTGCGAAAAACCCTCACCCCGGGCGGCGTCAGCTGGGCGATCCACTCCTTGACGATGGTCTTGCCGCCACTGCCCGTGATGCCCACCACCCGGCCCGTGAAGCCCGCGCGATGGTGCGCCGCCAGCGCCTGCAACGCCTTTAGCGTGTCGCCGACGACCACGAATCCGGCCTCGGGAAATGGGGCGACGTCGAAACCCGCTGCGGCGTTAGAGACTTTCGGGTCGTTCGGGTCGTTCGAGCCATTCGAGCCGTTCGAGGCGTTTTGGTTGTTTGAGGCGTTTGAGGTGTTCGAGGCTTTCGGGTCGTTCGAGGTGTTCGAGCTGTTCGGGTCGTTCGGGTCGTTTGAGGCATTCGGGTCGTTCGAGGTGTTCGAGCTGTTCGGGTCGTTTGTTTCGCTCCGCCGCTCCACCAAAAACGCCCGCACCCCGCGGGCATACATCTCGCCCACGAACGCCGCTCCGTCGCGGTTGGCGGTGCGGATGGCGGCGAAAAGCGCCGTGTCTGCAAATGCCGCCCCGCCTCCCTTCGGGTGTTCGGCCGCGCCGCCCAAGTCGCCGCCCTTCGCGCCCTCCTTCGGGTGTTCGGGCGCGCCGCCCAAGCCGCCGCCCGAGCCCGCGAACGACCGACTGTCGGTCACCACGCGCGTCACCTCGCGGTCGATTCCGGAAGACGCTCCGCCGGAAGACGCTCCGCCCGAGCCCGCAGACCCGCCCGAGCCGGAAAATGTTCCGCCCAAAACCAACCTCCCGCCGCAAATGGCGGCTATTTCGCTAAGCAAATACCTCATTGTTTGAATGTTACGACTGTTATGCCGGCACCGCCGCGGTCGGCGTGGTCGTCGACGGCGCCCGCGACCGCCGGAATCGAACGCAAATATCGGCGGATTTCGGCCTTGAGCGCGCCGGTGCCCTTGCCGTGCAGGATAGTCACCTCGTTCACCCCTATCATCAGCGCGTTGTCGATGAATCCCTCGACCGCCTCGATCGCCTCGCCGGGGCGCAGGCCGCGCACATCGACCCGGGGCGAGAACTGCAACCGACGTTCGGCCACGGCGCCGTCCACCTTCGTTCGAGGAGCGGTCGGGCGCGTGGCGGCCTTGTATTCGCCCGCCGAGATCACCTCCAACCGCTCCGTTGCGACCGTCGACAGGATCTGCCCGAAGGCGACGGTCGATTTGGCGCCCTTCACCTCCGTCACCTCGCCCACCGTCTCCTGCCCTTTGAGGCGCACCTTCGCGCCGGGGGCGACGAGGGGTTTGGGCGGCTTCGGCGGTGTGGCGGCATTCCCGGCGGCCTTTTCGGCTTTTTCGGTGGCGGCTTTCGTCTTTTCCTCGGCCTTTCGTTTGGCGCGGTTCTGTTGCCGGCGTAGGATTCGCTCCATCTCGGCATCCATCCGCGCCTCCTTTTCGGGGTCGGCGGCGGGCAGGGTGGGCGTCTCCAGCGTCTCGCGAAAATCGTCTATCTCGCGGCGGGCGAGGCGGGTGAGTTCCTTCTCGGCCTGGGATTCGCGAATCACCTTTATGGTGCTCTCTATCTGCTTGTTGGCCTCAGTGACGAGGTTCTTAGCCTCGGCTTTGGCGGCCTTCATGATTTCGGTTCGCTCGGCCTTTATCGCCGCCAGACGCTCGGCGTAGTCGGCCTCCAACTGCTCGACGTGGCGGTCGGTGGCGCGGATCTTCTCGCGCTTGGTCTCCCAGTAGCGGCGGTCGCGGGCTATGTCGCGCAGCTGCTTCTCCAGACTTATGTGGTCGGATCCCGCCTTGTCGGCGGCGGCGCGGATGATCTCCTCCGGCAGGCCGATCTTGCGGGCGATCTCCACGGCGAACGAACTGCCCGGCTCGCCCTGGATCAAGCGGAACAGAGGTCGGATAGCCGCCACGTCGAACGCCATAGCCCCGTTGGCCACCCCGGTGTGGTTGGAGGCGAAGTACTTTATGTTGGAGTAGTGGGTGGTGATGGCGCCGTAGGCCCGCCGCTCGACGAACCGCTCCAGTACGCTCTCGGCTATCGCGCCGCCCATCACCGGCTCCGTTCCCGACCCGAATTCGTCGATAAAAACCATCGACCGCTCGTTGGCTCCGGCCAGCATCGCCTTCATGTTCAAGAGGTGCGAAGAGTAGGTCGACAGGTCGTTGTCGATGCTTTGCTCGTCGCCGATGTCGATAAAGAGGCTCTCGAAAAGGGGCATCTCGGAGTTCTCCAGCGCGGGGATGAGGAAACCGCACTGCAACATATATTGCAGCAGCGCCATCGTCTTGAGGCACACCGACTTGCCGCCCGCGTTGGGGCCCGAGACGACGATTATCCTTTCGGTCGGCGACAGGGATACGTCCAGCGGCACGATCTCTTTTTTCTCTCGTGCAAGTGTTTGGGCGAGGAGGGGGTGACGGGCTTGTCTGAGTATTAGCCGCCCGTCGTCGGAGATTATCGGTTTGGCCGCTCCGTTGGTCGCCGCCCAGCGGGCTTTGGCGCGCACGAAGTCCATCTGGGCAAGGTACACTCCCGCCGCGTCGATGCCGTCCAGGTCGGGTCGTAGCCGCTCGGTGAAAGCGGTCAGGATTCGGATTATCTCCCTCCGCTCGGCGTACTCCAGCTCCTTGAGCTCGTTGTTGATCTCCACAATCTCCACCGGCTCGATGTAGAAAGTTTTGCCGCTGCCGCTCTCGTCGTGGATAAAGCCGGGGAGTTTGCGCTTGTTGCCCGCCGCAACCGGAATCACAGCCCGCCCGTCGCGAATCGAAAGCGTAGCGTCGGCGTCCACTATCCCCGCGCTTTGAGCCTGGCTGAGAATGCGTTGCATGCGTTTGGCCACGTCGCCCTCTTTGGAGCGGATGGTGCGGCGGATGTCGTGGAGCTCGGCCGAGGCGCCGTCCCTCACCTTGCCGAAGCGGTCGATCATCGCCTCGATGTGCCCCGTTATCTCCGGAAAATGCTCCACCCCCTCGCTCATCGCCCGAAGCAGGGGACACACCGCCACAGGACGAGACATGACGAACTCGGTCACCTCGCCCACCGCGGCAAGGGCCGTGTGCAGGGTGCGAATCTCCTCCGTTTCGAGGAACGCCCCCTCTACGCGGGCCTTGGCCGTGACGGCGTCGATGTCGACGAACTCGCCCGCCGGAAAGCCTCCCTCCATAACGATGAGCGAGCGAACCTCGTCGGCCAGACCCAGCCGGCGCGACAACTCCGCAGCCGAGGTGCTGAAGCCCTCGTTCGAGGCTTTTTGCTTCGCCGCCGAGGTGGTGCACAGATCCTCCACCTGACGGCGCACGCGGTCGAAGCCGACCTTTATCTCGAAATTATCGGGGTAGATCATAACTGTTGCAAGGGATGTTTTTCGCGTTTTTCGCGCTCTTTGTCGTAGTCGCTATTTTTCGCCTTTGCGCTCTTTGTCGCGCCGGCCGAAGAGCGAGAAGTGGACGTAGCGCCGCGGGTTGTCGCGCAGATCCTCCAACAGCGAGGCCAGATTGCCCGTCGCCACCGTCAGCGAGTCGTACAGCGCGGGATCGTCTAACAGTCGCGCAGCAGCGCCATCGCCGTCGGACAGTTTGGCCAACACGCCGTTGAGGCTGGCCACGCCCATGCCCAACGTGTCGAGCGTCGCCCGCAGGTCGGCCCCCGCGACCTCGCCCGACACCTTTTCGAGATTCCGCGCGACGCCCTCGAAACGCGCCGAGTTGTCGGACAGCATCGAGCTGAACTCCCTTAGGTCGCGGATCATTTCGCCCAGCCCGGCGCCCGAGAGTTGGCGGGTCATAGTCTCCACGTTGCGCACGATGCCGTCCAGACCCGCTCCGTTGCGAGCCACAAGGTCGCCCAGGCCGTTAGACGTGGCCTCCAGCGAGGTCATCAGCGAGGTGGCTTTGGCGGCCAACTCCTCGAAGTTTGTGGAGGCGATATCCAACAGGCCGTTTTCCGTTTCGGTGGGGATCACCGCGCCGCGCTCGAAAAACGTCGAGGCCGAGCCCCGCACCAGTTCGATGGTCATGCCGCCCATCAGCCCGCCCGACAGCAGTTTGAGCCGCGAATCGACCGGGATCGCCCACTCGCGCCCGACGCTCACCGTCACCGCCACCTTGTCGGGGTGTTCGTCCGACAACTCGATGGCCGTCACCGAGCCGATCTTAACCCCGCGCAGCAGCACCGCCGCCGAGGTTTGCAGCCCCCGCGTCTGGTCGAAAAGGGCGGTGTAGGTGCGGTCGCTGCTGAAAAAGTCGCGCCCCTTGAGGTAGTTCACCCCCAGGTAGAGGCACACTATCATCGCCACGGCGAAGAATCCTATCTTTATCTCTCTCGATATTTTCATGGTGTTTTATTCTATTATCTCTTTGACGAACGCCTCGGGAAAGCCGCGGCGCCGCACTTCGACCTTGGCATCTTCGGCCCGGGCCCGGGTGGCGAACGGCCCCAGCGAGTAGCGGTACCAGACGCCGTCGGTGTGTTCGACCACCTTGCCGCGATACTCTCCGAAAGCGGAGTTGTCGGTCGAAAAGCGCGCGCGGGAGGCCGACAGCTGGACGTAGTAGCGCGCTTGCGGGGCGGTTGCGGATGACGTTTTCGTTTCGGTCGTTCGGCTTGTCGCGGTGGGGGCGGGTGAGGGGGCGGGTGTTGCGGCGGGTCGCTGCACGAGCGTTCGGTATTCGCTCAGCGCGTCGTAGAGTGCGCCGGCGATTTTGGCCTGACCCGCCTTGGAGGTTATGTAGCGCCGGTCGGCCTCGTTGCTGATGAAGCCCACCTCGGTGAGCACAGCCGGCATGGCCGCCTTCCACAACACCAAAAACGGCCCCTGTTCGGCGCCCCGGTCGCGCATGGGCGTTCGAGTCCCGTAGTGCCGCTGAAGGATGCGCGCGAACTGAAGGCTGCTCTCGAAGTGGGCGTACTGCAACAGGCGGAACATGATGTAGCTCTCGGCCGAACCGGGGGCGAATCCGGCGTAGGTCTCCTGGTAGTTCTCCTCGTAGCGGATCACCTCGTTCTCGCGCATGGCCTCGGCGAGGTTGGCGGCGTTTTTCTCCGTTCCCATCACCCAGGTGGAGGTGCCGTTGGCCGAGGCGTTGTCGAGCGCGTTGATGTGGATGGAGATGAACAGGTCGGCGTCGGCGCGGTTGGCTATGGCGCCCCTCTCGGCAAGGCCCACGTCGCGGTCGTCGCGGCGGGTGTAGACTACCGCCACGTCGGGCGCGTTTTTTTCGATGAGCGCACCCAGGGCGAGCGCGATTTGGAGGTTGATCTCCTTTTCGAGCACGCCTCCGCCAACCGCTCCGGGCGAACGGCCGCCGTGACCGGGGTCGAGCACAACCGTGAAAGATTTATCTCCGACCGATGCCGTCGCGGCGCATATCGGAAGGACGAAACCCGATATTATTGTGGTCAAAATGGCTTTTGCGATGTAATTCATTGTCGTACTTGCGAAAAAATACCTACTTTTGCGGAGCAAAATGTGCACCCCGATGGTTCGGGAGATGCGTTTTTGAGATTTTTGCCGACTTTGTCGGCAAAGGTAGCGATTTTTTGTGACAATATTCCCCGGTTTTGGGCGACACTATTAAAAAATACGCGGTTTTCGCGCTCCTGATCTCGCTTGCCTTGGCGGCGGGGGTGATGGTGGCGTGTTCGCCTGCCGGGCGGGGACGATCGGCGAAGGCCTCGCGCGAACGAATATTCGAAGGGGCGTCTTCGGGCGTTGCCGGGGTCGGGGTTGACTCTGCCGGGGTTGCCGGGGTTGGGTCTTCGGGCTTGGCGGGGTCGGAGGGGGTTTCGGGGGCTTCGGGCTCTTCGGAGGTTTCGGGCGATGCCGTGGATGCGATTCGAGGGATGGACATTCCGGGGGGGGCGCTTTCGAGGCGACCGCTTTCGGGACTGCCGCTTTCGGATGTCGCGTCGGATAGCCTTGCGGAGCGTCTGCCGGATAGCCTGCCGGTCGCCGATGGGGTCGCCGCGATGGCGGACTCGATTCCCGATACGCTGAGGATGGACTCGTTGCGCGGGGCTTCGGTGGATTCGATTCCCGATTCGTTGCGGAGGGCTTCGGTGGATTCGATTCCCGATTCGTTGCGCGGAGTGGATTCGTTGCGGAGGGTTTTGGCGGACTCGCTGAGGCTGCCGGTGGAGCCCATCGCTCCCGTCGTTCCCGTGGTCGACACCGCCGGAAGGGCCGCCCGCCAAAAGGCTTTCCTCGACCATCCGGTGCTGGGCAAGGCGCAGGACTCGTTGGTGTACGACGTGCGCAACCGTCTGGTGTTCACCTATGGTCCGGGCGAGTTGACCTATCAGGACGATCAGGGCAGCAACCTGAAGGCCGACCACATGAGGCTGAACGCCACCTCGAAGGAGATTTTCGGGGTGGGGCAGGTGGATACGGTGTCGGGGCAGATGACCCGCCCGGAATTCGTGCAGGGGGCGTCGAACTACACGATGGACACCATAACCTACAATCTGGATAGCAAGAAGGCCAAGATCAAGGGGGTGGCCACCAGGGACGGAGAGGGATTTCTGTTGGGGCGCGACGTCAAAAAAATGCCCGACAACACGGTCAATATCGCCCACGCAAAATATACCACATGCGACATTGTGGAGCACCCGCACTTCTACATAGAGATGACAAAGGCCAAGGTGATTCCCGGCAAGAAGATCATCACCGGGCCCGCCTACTTCGTGATGGAGGATGTGCCGGTATACTTTTTGGGCATTCCGGGCGGGTTCTTTCCCATGAGCGCGGGGCCGCAGTCGGGGATCATAATGCCATCGTACGGCGAGGAGGCAAGGCGCGGGTTCTACCTGCGTAACGGAGGTTACTACTTCACCTTCGGCGACTACGCCGACCTGGCGCTGACGGGCGATATATACACCCTGGGGTCGTGGGCGGCAAACATTCAGAGCAACTACGTGAAGCGATATAAGTTTTCGGGCAACTTTTCGGCCAACTACTCGCAGACCGTGTTGGGCGAGAAGAATACCCCCGAATATCAAAACAACGGCAACTTCCGCCTGACGTGGAGCCACCGGATGGACCCCAAGGCGAAGCCCGGAACGATGTTCTCGGCGAGCGTAAACTTCGTGACCGCAGGATTCAACAAAAACGCCACCACGACGCTTGCCGACCACCTCAACACGCAGACCAACTCGTCAATCTCGTACTCGAAGAGCTGGACGGCCGGGTCGACCCCCATAAACCTGACGGTGGCGCTGAACCACTCCTCAAACTCGCGCGACTCGACCATCTCGTTGACGCTGCCAAACATAAGCTTCAGCGTGGGGTCGTTCGCGCCGTTCAAGCGTAGGGTGCAGGTGGGCAAACTGCGCTGGTGGGAGAAGATAACCATGAGCTATTCGATGTCGGCGATGAACCAGACGGGGCGCGACACCAAGGAGCGAGACCTGTTTACGGCCAAGACGCTGGACAACATGCTCAACGGCGTGTCGCACTCCATTCCGGTCAAAACGTCGTTCAACCTGTTGGGCTACATAACCTTCTCGCCGTCGTTCAACTACAAGGAGACGTGGAACTTTCAACGCAAGTTGAGGGAGTATAACCCCCTGACGGGGAACGCGCCCACGGACCCGAAAGACATAGAGCCCGACTTCGGGTTCTTCAGGGCCTACAACTGGGACGCGAGCGGGTCGTTCTCCACAAAGCTCTACATGCGATTCACACCCATCTACAAGCCGGGCAAGGAGAAGGCCCTCAACGCCGTAAGATGGGTGATAACACCCACCGTGGGCGCCACATACTCGCCCGACTTTAGAAAACCGTGGTACGGATTCAACGAGAACGTGCAGACCGACTCGTTGGGGCGGTTCGATAATTACAGCCCATACATAGGCTCTCCGGAGATAGGCGAGCCGCCGATACCCAGGGCGTCCATCAACTTCTCGCTATCGAACCAGCTGGAGGCAAAGGTGCGAGACCGTAAAGACACCACCGGAACGGGGACGAAAAAAATACCGATCATAGAGCAGCTGTCGGCCTCGGGGTCGTATAACTTCATGCTCGAAAAATTCCGTCTGTCGAACATAAACCTGACCCTGCGAACGGGGGAGATATTGCCCAACATATCGTTGCAGCTGAGCGCCGTGTGGGATCCGTACCTGGTGGTGGACGAGGGCGGCAAACCGGTGCGCGTCAATAAGTTGGATATCGGGGGCGGGCGTTTCGGGCGAATTACGAGCACCGGGTGGTCGTTCGGATACACGTTCAACTCGTCGAACTCGGGCCGGCCGGCGATGAACGACATAAACAGCGGCGCCTTTGTGGAGTCGTACGTAAACCCGTGGAATCCGGCCGAGATACTCGACCCGGCAGAACGGAGGCGATACATGGTGACGGAGTACTACGACTTTACCATTCCGTGGAACTTCGGATTCCAATACTCGATGAACTACTCCGACACGGGGCTCAAATCGTCGATAATTCAGACGCTCAACTTTAACGGCAGCGTGAACCTGACAGACAAATGGGGAGTGATGTTCAGCGGCGGGGTGGATATGGAGCGCTGGCGGTTAACCCCAATGTCGGTGAACATAACGCGAGACCTGCACTGTTGGCAGATGACTTTTCAGTGGATCCCCTTCGGACACATGAAGAGCTACATGTTTCACATAGGGGTGCTCTCCGGTATGCTGGCCGACATAAAATACGACAAGCAGAGTAGTCAGTTCGACAACCTTATGGAGTAGGGTTTGGGGGGTGTTCCATTGGGTCGCCGAGCGAACGCCGACCGTCGGCCTTTGGGCGGGGGAGGCGTATCGTGAGCGAGGTAACATTCCTATGGAGTAAGTTTTTGGAGGTGTTCCATTGGGTCGCCGGGGGAGCGTCGGGACTTCGGCCTTTGGGCAGGGGAGCGGTGAGGGGACGGCGGGCGTCGGCCTTTTGGCCGGTGGAGGCGTCTTGCGACCGCATATTGTGAAAAAAAGACCCGAAAAAAGTAAGATTATGACCGAAGAGAAGTTATCCCTGAAAGAGATTAGAGACAGACTGTATGAATCGAGAGACTTCGAGCTTGCCCACCTGTGGCAGAGGTCGGTGTTCCTGACGGCTTTCATATTAACCTGTTTCTCAGGTTACGGTTCGATTGTCGAAAAAATCATCGACGGCAACAACCTGTTGCTGCACCAGATCGCCTGCGGCATATCGCTGGCCGGAGTCACCTTCTCTATAATATGGGTAAAGATGGCCAAGGGTTCGAAGGCGTGGTACGAAACGTATGTGCGTAAGATAAACGACATCGAAGAAGAGTTGTCTATACCCGGTGATTATCGTATGCAGTCGTGTCGCTTGTGGGGAAAGGGCTCTTGTGACGAAAAGTTTTTTACTACCAAGCCCGGCCTGTATTCTCTGTCTAAACTAAATATCGTTATCGGAATCGCGCTGCTGTCGGTGTGGTTGCTAATCTTTACGATTCATTATTCGAGCGCTTTTTGCCTTACATGCAAAGAAGAAGTATGCAGCGTCGTAAATATCATCGTACTGGTAGTCGTTCCCGTCGCACTGCTCGCCATTTGGTTAACGGCGAGGTTTAATCGTTGGGCGAAAAGCGAGGACCTCAAAGAGCAGGGTAACGCTGAGGCCGCCGCACCGTGATGTATGACGCCCGAGCCTGTATGGTCGTTAAAAAAGTGTGGGTTTTTGGACTCACACTTTTTTTGGTGGGGCGGTCGCTTGGGGTGCGGTCACTTTTTGAGCTGCTGCTCCCAACGCCACGACGAGCGCAGGGTCTGTTCGAGGGTGCGGGTGGCGCGCCAGCCGAGTTCGGTGGCGGCGAGGGTGGTGTCGGCCCAAACCGCCTCGGCGTCGCCCGGGCGGCGTGCCACGATCTTATAAGGTACCTTCACCCCGTTGGCCCGCTCGAAGCCGTGAACCAACTCAAGCACCGATACGGGCACGCCGGTGCCGATGTTGAACACCTCGTAGTTTTGGCGCTGGCGGTCGTTCAGCATTCGCCCTATGGCGGTGACGTGGGCCAGGGCGAGGTCGTTGATGTCGATGTAGTCCCTCAGAGCCGTGCCGTCGGGGGTGTGGTAGTCGTCGCCGAAAACGCTCAGCTCGGCGCGAATCCCCGCCGCCGTCTGGGTAATGTAAGGTATGAGATTGTTGGGTACGCCGCGCGGAAGTTCGCCGATGAGCGCCGACGGATGGGCGCCGATGGGGTTGAAGTAACGCAGAGCGATGCCGCGCAATCCCTCCTCCTCGGGACCTCCCGCCGAATTGTAGGCCGCCACGGCGTCGCGCAGGATGTCCTCGCAGATCTGCTTGGTGGCGCCGTAGGGCGAGTTGGCCGGTTTGCGCGGCGAGGCCTCGGTGGCGGGCAACACGTCGGGCTGGCCGTAGACCGTGGCAGACGACGAAAAAACCACGTTGCGCACCCCGAACAGGCGCATGGTCTCCAACAGCGACAGGAACGAGCCGACGTTGTTGTCGTAATACTTTAGCGGCTCGTCCACCGATTCGCCCACCGCCTTGAAGGCCGCGAAGTGGATGGCCCCGTCGAAACGGTAACGCTCGAAGAGCTCCCTGAGCGCCGCCCGGTCGTTGCAGTCGACCCGCTCGAAGGGGACATCCGTGCCCGTGATGCGCCGAACGCCATCGACCGCGCCAGCCGAAGAGTTCGACAGGTCGTCCGCAATCACCACGTCGTAGCCCGCCTCGATGAGCGCCACAGACGTGTGGGAGACGATGTAGCCCGCGCCGCCCGTTACTAAAATCGTTTTGTTGCTCATAAATAATAATGATTCATGATTTATGATTCATGATTTGTATGTCATCCATTTGGCCAACTCCTTGAAGGTAGGCTTTTTGCCATACATGAATATACCAACGCGGTAGATCTTGCCCGCAAGCCAAACCATAACCAAGAACGTGGCGATCAGAAGACCCACCGACAGCGCCAGCTCCCACGCCGGAACGCCGTAGGGGATGCGAGCCATCATAACCAGAGGAGAGGTGAACGGTATGATGCTCAGCCAGAAAGCCATCGGGCTCGTGGGATCCTGCATCGCCTGGAGCATGCCAAGCATAGCGATGAGCAGCGGAATGGTGATCGGCATTTGGAACTGCTGGGCGTCCTGCACGTTGTCCACCGCGCTGCCAACCGCCGCGTACATAGCCGCGTAGAGCATGTAGCCGCCCACGAAAAAGAACAGGAACGCGGCTAACAGTCGAGCCATGTAGCCGAAGTCCATAAGGCTGCTCAGGGCGGCCACAAGTTCGGGGTTTTCGGTCGCGACTGAGGGTTCGGGGGTGGAGGTTGTTTCGGGTGCGGAGGTTTCGGGTGCGGGTGCGGGTGTGGCCGCGGCGTCGGTGGCAGCGTCGGTGAGGCCGGCCATCATTTCGGGAGAGAGGCCCGTCATGCCTTCAAGGGTTTCGGAGGCCGCGCCCTCGGGCAGCGCCGAGGTCACCCCGGAGGTCATCTCGGTCATGCTTTGGGCGGCGCTAACGACGTGGGCAGGCACCAGAAAGTGCATCACCGCCGCGCTGCCCGCAGAGATGAGCACCACCCATATCGCGAACTGCGTTATCGCCACGCAGGCGATGCCGATGATCTTGCCCATCATAAGCTGGAACGGGCGGATGCTCGACACCACCACCTCAAGCACCTTGCTGTTCTTCTCCTCTATCACCCCCGTCATCACCTGGGCGCCGTAGGCGAACACGAAGATGTACATCAAAAAGCCAAGCGCGTAGGCCACGCCGAACGCGGCCAGGCTCGACGACGACTTCTCCTCGCCCTCTTCGTCGATGGTGTAGGCCTTGAGAGTGACGTCGGTGCGAACCTCCTCCATGATTTGGGGCAGGTTTTCGATGTCGTAGCCTTTGAGCTTTTCGGCCTCGATGAGCTTCTCCACTGCCCCGGCGATCTCGCCCTCGATGGTCATCGTGGAGGAGGAGTAGCTGTAAAGCTCGACGTCGGAGGAGTTTTTCATCACGTCGGCGCCAACCACCAGCACGCCCCACGTGTCGGGGTGGTCGGCGTTGATCTCTTCCAGAGTGCGGGTGGCGGGGCGAAACTCGATGGTGCGGCTGCTTTCGAGCCCGAGCCCGGAGGCAGTCGCCACGACGCCGCTGTGGTCGATAACCTCCACAACCTTGGTGTCGCCACGGTAAAGAGCCATGAACGCCCCAACGCCGCCCATCAGACCCACCATCAGAAGGGGAGTGAGGATGGTGGCGACCAGAAAACTGCGCTTGCGAACCCGCTCGTTGAATTCGCGACCTATGACAAGTGAAATCTTACTCATTGCTTAAATTTTTTTGAGCCGGAGCGGCGCCTTCCGAAACGCCTTCCGAAGTTCTTGCGTCGGGGATGTCGTCGCCGACCGCTTTGATGAAAATATCGTTCATCGACATGCTCTCGCGCACGACGACCCGCTCGCGAACGCCGCCGTATTGAGCCCGCACCTCCTCCAAAGTGCCGGTGAGGATGTTGCGCGCCTTGTTGATGAGCGTCACGTGGGTGCACACCTCCTCGACCGAGGCCATGTTGTGGGTGGAGAAGATGATCGTGGCTCCTTTGTCCCTCAGGCGCAGCATCTCGTCCTTGAGCAGCTGGGCGTTGAGGGGGTCGAAGCCGCTGAACGGTTCGTCGAAGATCAGCAGCTCCGGCTCGTGGAGCACCGTGGTGATGAACTGAACCTTTTGAGCCATGCCCTTGGAGAGCTCCTCCACCTTTTTGGGCCACCAACTCTCGATGCCGAAGCGGACGAACCACTCCCTGGCGCGGCGGGTGGCCTCGGCCTTGGAGAGCCCTTTGAGCTGGGCGAAGTAGAGCACCTGCTCGCCGACGCGCATCTTTTTGTAGAGACCGCGCTCCTCGGGCAGGTAGCCGATGCGCTCGACGTCGGAGGGCAGCATTTCGCGACCGTCGAAAAAAACTTTGCCCGTGTCGGGGGCGGTGATGCGGTTGATTATGCGTATCAAGGTGGTTTTGCCGGCGCCGTTGGGGCCCATCAGGCCGTAGACCGACCCGCGCGGAATGGACACCGAAACCCCGTCCAGAGCCTTGAAGCTGCCGAACTGCTTGGTGACGTTTTCCGCCCGTAAAAGTATGTCTTCCATTGAAGTATGTTGAAAATTAGAAAAACAAAGATAGTGAATTTTTTGCAAAACGAGTGCAAGCAGACTTTTTTCGGGTTGCCGAAGCGAGGATAAAAATGCATAAAATTTTGCAACAACAGGAAAATTTGTTATGTTTGTAACGTAACGCTAACCCAAAATTAAATTACGTATGAGAAATTTGTACCTGTTGCCGACGATCGGCATCGCGCTGACCCTTGCACTGTATTCGTGCAAAAACGATCCCGAAAACACCCCTCCCCCCGCCGACGAGCCCTCGTTGGAGGTGAACGAAACAACCCTCGCGTTTGGCAAAGACGGCGGAAGTAAGGTGGTGGAGATCACCTCGAACGTGGAGTGGGAGATAGAGATAGACGGCGAGTGGCTCGCGGCGGACGAAGTGACCGGAACCGGCGACGGGGAGGTGACACTGACCGCCTCGGCACTTTGGGAGGATGGAGACCGCAGTGCCACCGTGACGGTGAAGACCGAAGGGATCGAACGGGAGATCGCCGTAACCCAGGCGCACCCCGAATTTGTGGGGATGTGGCTGTTGAGCGAATCGGGGGCCGTTAAAGGCGGCGCCGACCTGGCATACTACGACGCGGTGAGCGGCGAGATGAAGCCGCAGTACTACTCGGAGCAGAACGGCGGAGAGTCGCTCGGGACGGTGGGCAACTTTATGGGACTGTATGGAAGTAAACTGTATGTGGTGCTTTCGGGCGACGCGACGGGATCGTCCAGCAGCGTGAAAGTGGTCGATTCGCGTACCGGAAAGCTTATCCGGAGCATAGATATGAAGGGGCCGGACAACGGAACCGACGTGGCGCGTCAGTTGGCATTCCACGGCGGCAAGGTGTATGTCACCACCTATTTCGGCGGCAGAACCCAGGATGACGCGACACGCGGAGGAGTCGCACGAATCGACACCGTCTCGCTCGCCGTGGAGGCCTACGCACCCGTAGGTTACAGGCCCGAGGGTGTCGCCTGTCATAACGGCAAGCTTTTTGTCACCAACAACGGCACGAGAGACTATGAGGAGCATGGTGACGTGACGTTGGGGGCGGGAGTGGGAAACACCGTGTCGATAGTCGACATCGCAACCTTCGCCGAAGAGAGAACCGTTACGGTGCCCACCAACCCCGGGTATATTCAAGCCGCGGCCGACGGGTATGTATATTTCAGCTCTCAGGAGGTGTATCCCACGGCGAACACTCCGGGTGTGGAGGCGGCTCCCTCGGCGCTGCATAGGCTCGACCCCGAAACCGATGAGGTGACCACGTTTGAGGGCGTGAGTACGGGATTCGGTCGCTTCGCCATGGCGGGTAAATATATCTACACCGGAACGACGAACTACTCCACTTTCGCGGACGAGGTTTTTCGCGTGGATACCACGACCGGAGAGGCGACGAAGATGGAGGTCGATTTCGGCGAGAACGTGATGATGCTCATGCTCTACGGGATAGGCGTGAATCCGCTCAATGGCGATATATATCTGGGCGGTATGGGCGAAGACGTGGTGTTTATAAAAGAGAACGGGGAGTATATAGCCGACTATCAGGTGACGGCTCCGTTTGTGACAACGTTTGTGCCGGTGTTTGAGTAGGTGAAACGCTTGTTCGAATAGGGTTCGAATGGGCGAAACTCTTGTTCGAAAATTAAAGAATGGCGGCCATGCGGTCGCCATTCTTTTGTTTGTTGCGGGGAGTTTGTTGCGGGTCGTTGCGGTTTGTTGCGGGGTGATGCGGGGAGTTGCGGTTTGTTGCGGGGAGTTAGAACGTGAAAACGGTCTCCTTGACGATCTCCGACACGGTGGGGTGGGGGAAGATCACCCGCTCAAGGTCGCGGGTGGTTTCGCCGCGCTCGATGGCCGCCGCCGCGCCCCAGATCATCTCGCCCGCGGGGCCGCCGATGAGGTGAACGCCGAGGATGCGGCCGCTTTCGTTTTCGACCACAACGCGGCAGAAGCCCTCGCCGCCCTCGTTCTCGGCCACGAAACGACCCGAATAGCTCATCGGAAGACCGAGCTCTTTGGCGTCGAGACCCGCTGTTTTAGCCTCGGCAAGGGTCATGCCCACCGAAGCGACCTCGGGATTGGTATAGACCACCGCCGGGATGGCGTCGTAGCGCATGGCGTCGGGGCGACCGGTGATGTTGTTGATGGCCACCTCGGCCTCGCGGCTCGCGGTGTGGGCCAGCATCGAGCGACCCGTGACGTCGCCCGCGGCCCAAACGCCCGGGACTTTCGCTCCGGTCGCGTCGAGGGCGTTCATTTTTTCGTCGACGCCGATGCCGCGCGGAGCCTCGATGCCCAGATTTTCGAGCCCGAAGCCCTGAGTGACGGCGCGGCGACCGACGCTCACCAGAATCTTGTCGCCCTCCACCGAGTGCTCGACGCCCTCGGGGTCGGTGAAGAATACTGCGTTGCCGTCGATGCGCGTAACGCGGCACGAGAGGTTGAACGAGATGCCTTTTTTGGCGTAGATGTTTCTGAGCAGCGCGCCGATCTGAGGTTCGGTCTGACCCAAAATCTCGGGCAGCATCTCCACCACCGTCACCTTGGTACCCAGGGAGTTGAAAAAGCTGGCGAACTCCATGCCGATCACCCCGCCGCCGATGACGACCAGCGACTCGGGCCGCTCCTTGGAGGCCAGGATCTCGCGGTTGGTGAGGATCGTGTCGCCAGCCTCGGCAAGGCCCGGAATCGGCGGAACGAAAGCCTCGGAGCCGGTGCAGATGAGCAGGTTTTTGGCGGAGAAGGTCTCCTCAGAGGTGGGTTGCGAGGTGGCGCAGACGATTTCGATGTTTTGCCCGGTGCGGCCCTCGATCGCGCCGTCCGCGGTGCGACCCTTGACGAACGCCTCGCCCTTGACCACCTCCACGCCGTGCTCCTTCATCTTGGCGGCGACGCCCAAAACCAACTTGCGAACCACCTTGTTTTTGCGGTTGACGATGGCCGTGTAGTCGAACGTCACCCCCTCGGCCTTGACGCCGTATTTGCCGCCCGAGAGGGCGTTGTCGTACATCTTGGCGCTGTAAAGCAGCGTTTTGGTGGGCACGCAGCCCTCGTTGAGGCACACGCCGCCAAGTTCGCGCTTCTCGAAAAGCACCACGGACAGCCCCTTGGCGCCCGCACGTTCGGCCGCGACGTAGCCCGCCGGACCGCCGCCTATTATCGCCAGATCAAAAGATTTCATAAGTTGTATAGATAAAAGGGTCGAATTATTTCGCCCCCAAAGGTAGGGTTATTTTTTGGAATATAAAAGATTGCGCGGAGAGTGCGGCGGTTTCGGAAAATTGTCGTATCTTTGCGTGCTCTAATTGTGTAGGGTAAACAAAATGTAACAAACAATGAGAATTTGCGAAATCACAGGTAAGGTGGCTTTGACAGGGAACAACGTGTCCCACTCGAACGCCAAGACCAAACGCCGCTTCAATCCCAATTTGAAGATCAAACGGTTCTGGTCCGAAGAAGAGGGCAGATGGATCACCCTGAAGGTGTCCGCCGCCGGTATGAAAAACATCAACAAACTGGGTCTCGACGCCGCGCTCAAATCCGCCGTCGCTCCCCGTAAAGTCTATTAAGCGAAATGGCAAAGAAAGAAGTCAGGGTTCAGGTCATTTTGGAATGCACCGAACAGCGTGAGAGCGGCGTCCCCGGAATGTCGCGCTACATCACAACCAAAAACAAAAAGAACACACCCGAGCGTCTGGAACGCCGCAAGTACAACCCGTATTTGAAAAAGGTGACCGTTCATCGTGAAATCAAGTAAATCTTACGGAGGATTAAAAGATGGCAAAGAAAGTAGTCGCAACGCTGAAAACAGCAGGCGCAGGAAAAAATTTCACCAAGTGCATTAAGATGGTCAAAAGCGACAAGACCGGTGCATACTCCTTCAAAGAAGAGGTGTTGCCCAACGATCAGGTCGCCGAATTCTGGAAGAAGAAGTAAGAAGTTGTTTGAAATTTCCCGCTCTCGTTCTTTTTCGCCCTTTTCGGCTTGTTTTTCGCCCGGAACTCGGCACATAGTCCCGCTATGCGCCTCGCTTCGAGGCGAAAAAACGCCACAAAATCGACGAAAAATCACTTCGGCGGAAAAATCCAAACAACTTCTAAGTTTTTTTCGGAGGTTGGGGCAGGCCTTGAGGCTCTTCGGAGTTTAGGGGAGTTATCGGCGGTTTTTTATCGCTTTGGCGGTTTTTGCCGATTTGGCGGTTTTTGCCGCGCCGAGTTTAGCCCGACCGACATCTTAATACAAAAAGCGCATCCTAAGGGGTGCGCTTTTTGTGTGTTGTGGGGGTGGTTGGGGTGGTTGGGTTTGCGAGGGTTGTTGGGGTTGCGGGGGTTGCGGGTTGCGGGTTGCAGGGTGCGGGGTGTGGGGTGTG
>JAITWI010000042.1 GCA_031285345.1 Alistipes sp. | reverse complement strand
AGCGTGTAGAACAGCTCGTGGAACATACGGGCGTGTTGCCGGGCCTCGACGGGACGGTTCTGCATCATATCCTGCGAGAGTGCCAGCATCAGGCTCTTGCCCTCGTCCAAGACATAGATCTTTTGCCGTTGCGCCTCCGCGAAATCGTATGCCTTCCACACCGACCAACACATCACCACCGAGCAGGCGACGAGGAACACGATGCCGAACAGCCGCAACTGCTTGAAGGACGATTCGATGTTTGTTAATGACTTAAATTCCATTGTGTCGTTTTTTAGAATGAAATGATTACTTGCCCGTCAATCGTCCCGTGATGTTTCCGGCGACGGAACCGGCGGCTCCTGCCACCCTCCTTCCGGTACCCACAAAGAATCGGTTCACGTTCCTGCCGTACTGTCCCGCTCCTCCGGCCTGCACGATCCACTTCGCCACGGTCGGCACACAGAAATATCCTATGATGCCGATGATCATAAAGATGATGTAAACCGTGTTTGAGCCGTCGGGAATGAACGACGGGTCGGAGAGGCGGTCGATGTCGTGTTGGAGCATCAACACCTGGATTTTGGCGAGTATCGAGGAGAACAAATCGGACACGGGCAGCCACAGGTACACGGTCAGGTAGCGCCCGATCCATTGCGTGAGCGAGGATTGGAATCCATCCCATACCGAAATCGCAAAGGCGATGGGGCCGAGTATCGCGAGAACGATAAGGAAAAAGGTTCGGATGGTGTCGATCACGAGCGCGGCGGCCATAAATAGCAGTTCCAACAACTCCCGGAACCACCCCTGCACCGTCTTTTTCATCTGGAAGAACCCGCGCTCGATATACATTCCCGCGATCTGCGGCGCGTCCAGCACACCCAACTCGTCTAACTTTTGATCGAAAGTCTCCTTATCGACCAGATAGGCTGTCTCGGGATTACGCCGCATCGCCTCGTACTCCAACCTGTCCTTTTGCTCGCGGTACGTCTCCATATCGAAAGTCTGTGTCTGGAGCATCTGGTTGGTTCCCCGCACCACGGGCGACATCACGCCGTTGATGGTACCTAACACGATGGTCGGGAAGAACATAATGACTATGCCGATGGCCAAAGGCCGGAGCAGAGGGAAAACATCCAACGGTTCGGCGCGGGCGAGTTGCTGCCACACCCGATATGCGACATAGAACAATGCGCCCAATCCGGCGATGCCCTTCGCCACACCAGCCATATTCCCACACAGCGGCATCATATCGGTGTAGAGATTGCGCAGGATCGCGTGCAGGTTGTCGAAATCTATTGCTAATGGTAACATATTCATGCTGTTTTGATTGTCTGTTTCTTTTATTTCCGTGTGCCGCTCGGCACTTACCAATAGCGTTCCGACGGGCTCCCGTAGAGAGCAAGCACGCGGTCGGTGTCGTTCTTTTTCTTTGCCCGGAGCCACGACACGCCGATGTTCTTGTTGGTGTAATACTGTGTCAAGGCGCGGTACTCATGGATACGGTCATAGCACTTGTCCACGATGTCGATACGCCCTTTGTCATCCACCGAGAGACCGTTTTCGTTCACGATGGCTTTCAGGTCGTTCAACACGACGCTCGACTCTTCCAACAGGATCGCGTACCCGGCGGCGATGGCCGACAGCTCTTCGACGCTGAAATTGGGGTCGGAGAGCATCCGTTGGTAACTCGTGACGTAGATGTCAGAGATGTCGCCGATCATAAGGATCGTCTGCTGCACCTTGCGGGCACCCTTCACGAGGTTGTGCACTTTCTTGAGGGCGTCGTAATACTTCTTCGCCTGTTGGTAGATCTTGACGGTCTCCTGAAAGTTCTTGACCATGTTCGTGGCCGTGGTGACGCCCTTCACAGCCGTCACCGTGTTCTGGATTAGGTTCGTGGGGTCGATTACCGGGATTCCGGCGCGGGTTTGGGTCACGGCGAAACACATCGCCGCTCCCAGCATTAAAATTTTCAGTTTCATACGTTTGTTTTTTAAGTGTTGATTACTGTTTGTCGTTTCGTTTACCCGCCGCCCACTGGCGTATGGCGAGTTCCAGGTTGCCGCCGAGCGATTCCGCGAGGCGCTTGATCTCCACTTTCTCGGTCTCCTCGGTGGTGTACGCGGCATACTCTTCAAGCGATACCTCTGTCGCGTAGACCGCCGACTGTGTGCCGCCGAGACCTATCCACACTTCTTTGTAGAGGCGGTTCGGATGGTTCGAGAGGTTGATCGAGAGTATCTGCGCCCGCTCTTTGTCGGTCAGCCCCAGCAGTGACTGGATGCCGTCGAACTTGTTGATGTACTTGCGTTGGTCGAGAAGTATTTTGCAGTCGGCGTTGTTGATGATCGTCTCCTTGACGATCGGTGAAGAGATGATGTCGTCCACCTCCTGGGTCACCACCACCGCCTCGCCGAAGAATTTGCGGACGGTCTTGAACAAATAGCGCAGATACTCCGCCATGCCGTCCTTTGAGATCGCCTTCCAAGCCTCCTCCAACAGGATCATCTTGCGGATTCCTTTCAGTCTGCGCATCTTGTTGATGAAGCTCTCGGCGATGATCAGCGTCACGATCGGAAGCAGCACCTTGTTGTCCTTGATGTTATCCAACTCGAAGACGATGAAGCGTTTGTTCAACAGGTCCAACTGTTTGTCGCTGTTGAGCAGGTAGTCGTACTCTCCGCCGCGGTAGTAGGGTTCGAGCACGTTCAGGAAGTTATGGATGTCGAAATCCTTCTCGCGCGTCTTCTTTTGGGCCAGCACATCTATATACTCGTCGCGGATAAACTCGTAGAAAGTGTTGAAGCTCGGCCCGGATGCACTCGGTTCCGTGGCTCCCGACCCCGCGACACTCCCGCCCCTGATCTTCTCAAGGAACAGGTTCACGGCGTTCGACAGTGCTACCTCCTCGGCGCGGGTGGGCGGCTCGTCCTCCCGCTTCCAGAGGGTGAGGATCAGCGTCTTGATACTCTCTTTCTTTTCGATGTCGAACACTCCGTCCTCGGTGTAGAAGGGATTGAAGGCAATCGGGTTTTCCTCGGTGTAGGTGAAATAGATACCGTCCTCACCGTGCGTCTTGGCGTTGATGAGGGAGCACAGTCCCTCGTAGGAGTGGCCCGTGTCCACCAACAGTATGTGTGTGCCCTGTTCGTAATACTGGCGCACCATGTGGTTGGTAAAAAAAGATTTTCCGCTCCCCGACGGCCCGAGGATGAATTTGTTGCGGTTGGTTATCACACCCCGCTTCATAGGCAGGTCGGAAATATCCACATGAAGAGGCTTCCCCGTGAGCCTGTCCACCATTCGGATGCCGAACGGCGAGGGTGAGGATTTGTAGTTGGTCTCCCCGATAAAGAAGCACAGTGCCTGCTCGATAAAGGTGTAGAATGATTCCTCCGCCGGAAAGTCGGCGGCGTTGCCCGGGATGCCCGCCCAAAACAGCGTCGGCGTATCGACGGTGTTGTGGCGCGGCTTGCACTCCATCAACGCCAGCTGACTACCGACATCGTTCTTAATGCGGCGCAGCTGCTCGCGATCGTCGCTCCACGCCATCACATTGACATGCGCCCGCACCGAGGTCAGACCCATCGAGTGTGCCTCGTTCAGGTATTGCTCTATCCACTCGCGGTTGATCTGGTTGGAGCGCGAGTAGCGTGACAGCGAGTGCATATTCCTCGCCTGCTTCTCGAACCGGCGCAGGTTCTCAGCGCTGTCGTCGATGAAGATGTACTGGTTCACGACGTGACTGCACGGCAGCAATACCCCCACCGGCGCGGCGAACGACAGCCGGCAGTCGCTTCTATCCGTCGACAGACGCTCGTAACGGTTATCGGAGCAAACCAGTCCCGGCAGGTCTTCGGTGTCGGAAAGCGTATGCAGGCACAGCACCTTATCGCCGACCAGCATCTCGCCCGGATGGATCGCCAAGTCTTCGAGGCAGGTCGTGTCGCTTTGACTGAGCGCAAAGTATTTCTCGACGATACCAGCCTCGTGCTGTGTTCCCACAATCTCGTCACCCGTCAGGCGCGTTATCTTCACGAACCCGCTGTCGTTGATGATGCGCTCGAACTGGCCGCACGCCTCGATGAACCGCGCCGCCGTGTCGCGGTCGCGCATCTCCTTCGGCACGATGAACCCGCGAGTGAGGGCATTGAAGTTGCTCATCTGGCGGCTCCGTTCCTTTGTCGTCTTGGTCAGGAACAGGTAACAGATGTGGTTCAGGTAGGGCCGTTCGTTGAAGTGGCGCTCGAAGGAGCGGGAGAGGAAACTCATATCGTCACGTTGGATGTCAGGAGTGTAACTCTCTTCGATGAAGAAATCCTGTTTGTGGACGATGGAGTAGTCGGGCAGCACCTTAATGGCTTTGGCCCATGCCGA
>JAITWI010000004.1 GCA_031285345.1 Alistipes sp. | reverse complement strand
CTCCTGCTCCTGCTCCTGCTCCTGCTCCTGCTCCTGCTCCTGCTCCTGCTCCTGCTCCTGCTCCTGCTCCTGCTCCTGCTCCTGCTCCTGCTCCTGCTCCTGCTCCTGCTCCTGCTCCCGAAGTTCCGAGCCTCGTTTCCGAAACTCCGACCCCCCGGCCGCCTCGACCCCCAATGCGTCCGCCTCGTCAAAATAGTCGAACAGTTCGCGATAGCCAACCGTTTGCAGCGCAGGCAGATGCGACAGGTGCCGCAGCGCGCGGGCTTCGACTTCGAGACCGGCCTCCATCATCCCGTCGACGCGGCGGTCGATGCGCGCGTACAATTCGGGGCGCGGAATGTCGGTCCCGATCTTCACTATGTCGAACGGACGCGGTTTCAGCGGCATTTTTCGTTCCCGGGTAACGGTTCCGTTCCCGCCCCCGCCCTCCGTTCCGCTTTCGCCGCCGCGAAACGAACTGAACGGCCTGCCGGTCTGCATGCACACCTCCAGCGCCCTCACCACCCGCGCCGGATTTTGCCTGTCCACCCGCTCGTAATATTGGGGGTCGAGCTGGTGCAACGACTCCAACAGTGGCCCGAGTCCCTCGCGCCGAAGTTTGTCGTTGAGGCTGTCTCGCAACGCCGGGTCGGCATCCGGCATGTCGTCCAGACCGCCGCACAGCGCGTCGACATAGAGCCCCGATCCGCCCACGGCGACCACGTGGCTGCAGTCGGCGAACAGTCGCTCCAGCAGCTGCAACGCCTCGCGCTCGAAATCGCCGCAACTGAACCGGTCGGTCGGCTCGCGGTCGGCAACGAAGTGGTGGCGTACGGCGATTAGCTGCCGGAGGGATGGTTGCGCCGTGCCGATAGCCATGCCGCGGTACACCTGCCTTGAGTCGGTCGATACGATGGGCGCGCCGAGCCTGCGGGCCAATTCGACGGCAAGGTCGGTCTTGCCCGAACCGGTGGGCCCGACCACCACCACAAGCGTCGGACGCCTCACTGCCTCAGCGAAAGCCTCGGCGCCCGTTTCAGCTACCGTTTCGGCATCCGCCAACGCCTCCGTTCGAGTCCCGGCATCTGTCTTCTTATTATACAAGTCGGCCATCGTCACAGGTCGGTTAAAAAAATCATAGTGTCGCGACCGTCCGGATAGTCTCCCGGGCCGGGGCGCTGGGTTCGACCTATCGCCACGGCGCGGGGATGGGCGGCCACGTGGGCAAGCTCGTCCGTCGCGGCGCACGCCACGCACTGTATCTCGCCGTCGCGCTCCGCCAGCCAATCGGCCACTTCGGACGACGTGTCGTAAAACATATAATTCAAGACCCCCGTCGCGGAAGAAAAGTCACCTCGTTCGACCAGCAGACACGTTCCGCAGTCGAGGTGCGGTGTCCCCGTCATGCCCAGCAGTGCCCGCGCCTGAACGAAACCGTTGCGCCACGCCCGTCCGACGGGCCCGCGGTAGCGCGACAGGGCGCGTCCGAGTCGGTCGAGGTCGTATCCGCGCGGCAACAAAACGAGGCTGACGTTGCGGCACCCGAGTCCCGAATAGGAAAGGACGTCGTCCGCCAGCGCCGAAAGTTCGTCATCACTCTCGCCGCCGCTCAAAACGGCCGGAGAGGAGCGGTGCCCCCTCAACAGCGTCGGTATATCGGCGTAACGCCCGCCCAAAGCCCTCGCCGCGTCGTCCGAACCCATCGCTATCACCGCACGGGGCAGAGGCGACGACGCGGGCGAACCGCCTCCCGTAGCCGCACCGGGCGCGGGTGAATCCTCTCCTGAAGTTGAAGTCGGCAATCCCGACGAATCCTCTGCTGAAATCGAGACCGGAATCTCCGGCGAAATGTCCCGCAGCTGCTCCACCACCCACGCCATGAGGCCGGCGTCCTTCGACGAGGGCTTCACGATGGCGCGATGTCCGGCGGCCAACACACACAACAGGTCGTGCATTCCCACGAACGGAATGTTGCCCGCCATGACCACCAACACGTCGCGCGGCACGGCGACCGGAAGGGCGGGGTAGCGGTCTAGCCACGACGAGAGGGTCTGGCGGGAGAGCATGTCGGCCGCGAGGGCCCTCGCCGCCCGCCGCACGTCCGCAATATCGACGCCCCGCGAATCGGCAACCGCGTCCACGAAAGAGCCCTCACCCCGGAACGAGTCTCCTTCCCCGAAAGAGCTCATGCCTCCGCAAGAGCCCCCGAAAGAGTCTCCATCCCCGAAGTTCTTCAGTCTCCCGCCTAACTCCACGAGCGTGTCTGTAAGTGTGCGCTTCACAGCCACAAAGATAAGCCAACTTAACTCGTCGGGGGCAAGCCGCGCGAAAAATTGGCAATAATTTTGCAGTAATGCGAATTCGGCGTATATTTGTGGCCGATAAAAGCGCTCCCGAACGGGCGCCGGGCACTCTTTCTTTATAACAACGGCAGTCGCCCCGATCGGCGTCCATTCATCCACATTTCACATCTGCATATGCAAGATTTCAGCGCGTTGGAGGGTAAAAGTCTATCCGAATTACGCATCATTGCCAAGGCTCTCGGCCTGAAGGGGCAATTCAAAAAGGACGAACTCATCGCCCGCATAACTTCCGACGCCGCCACCGGTTCGGTTCCGCAAGAGGTGCTGGACATTTTGGGGGCGAACGCTCCTGTTGCGGAGGCTCCTGCCTCGTATGCGGCTCCGGTCGGAAATGGGCCGGAAGCGTCTGAGACCGAAGCTGCGGAGATCGAAGCGGAGGAGCCTCGCAGGCGGGGCAGGCGTCCCAAGATAGAGTACAACCGCGTCGAGGGGGTCGACCATCCCGCCATGTCGCGCGCGCAGTCGCCCGCCACCGAAGCTGCGTCTGATGCCGCATTGCATGCCGTGTCGATCGACGCTCCCGTGTCTGAATCCGCGCCCGCCTCTTCGGACGCCTCAGACGGCGCGCCCGTCCACGAACCCAAGAAGCGGGGGCGCAAACCCAAAGTGCGTCCCGAGGTCGAATCGGGCGAGACGGAAGAGCAGAGCCTTTTTGGCGCCGCACCCGCCACACCCGCCACGCCCGCAGAATCGGAGACCACACCGGCAATGGCAACCGAGCCGGCGCACCCGCAACACCCCAACAACCGCCAGAACCATAACCAACAGGCTCAAAAAGGCCCGCATCAGCAGAAACAGAAGCGCGGCCACACCGAAGCCCGGGACGAATTCACGGGACACGTCGAGGGCGAAGGGGTGCTGGAGGTTATGCCCGACGGCTACGGATTTTTGCGTTCGTCGGACTACAACTACCTCAACTCGCCGGACGACGTCTACGTGTCGCCCTCGCAGATAAAACTCTTCAGCCTCAAACCCGGCGACACGGTGCAGGGTGTGATCCGTCCGCCCAGGGAGGGCGAAAAGTACTTCCCGCTGGTGAAGGTCGATCGCATCAACGGCCTCTCGCCCGACCATGTTCGCGACCGCGTGCAGTTCGAGTTCATGACGCCGCTGTTCCCGTCGGAAAAATTCAACCTCACCGGCAACGGCCACAACAACGCCTCCACCCGCGTGGTGGATCTGTTTTCGCCAATCGGCAAGGGTCAGCGCGGCCTCATCGTCGCCCAGCCCAAGACGGGTAAAACCGTACTGTTGCAAAACATCGCCAACGCCATAGCCGACAACCACCCCGAGGTCTACATGATAGTGCTGCTGATCGACGAGCGCCCCGAGGAGGTGACCGAAATGGCGCGCAACGTCAAGGCCGAGGTGGTCTCGTCGACCTTTGACGAACAGGCTTCGCGTCACGTCAAGGTGGCCGAGATGGTGTTAGACAAGGCCAAACGCATGGTCGAGTGCGGTCAGGACGTGGTGATTCTGCTCGACTCCATCACCCGCCTCGCTCGCGCGTATAACACAGTGCAACCCGCGAGCGGCAAGGTGCTCTCGGGCGGGGTGGACGCCAACGCGCTCCACAAACCCAAGCGCTTCTTCGGCGCCGCTCGTAACACCGAGGAACGGGGCTCGCTGACCATCATCGCCACCGCCCTGACCGACACCGGCTCCAAGATGGACGAGGTGATATTCGAGGAGTTCAAGGGCACCGGCAACATGGAGCTTCAGTTGGATCGCCGTTTGGCCAACAAACGGGTCTACCCTGCGGTGGATGTGGTGGCTTCGGGCACGCGGCGCGAGGATCTGCTGCTGTCCAAAGAGGTGTTGCAGCGCACCTGGATCATGCGCAAGTTCCTGAGTGACATGAACCCCGTGGAGGCGATGGAGGTGATCAAAAAACATGTCGACAACACCCGCGACAACGCCGAACTGCTCATCTCGATGAACTCGTAGGTCGCCGCGCGACGGTTCGATTTTTTCGCAAACTCGTAAAAAAAGCGCCTCATGAACGGGCGCTTTTTTGTTTCGTCGGGGCGGCGAGAGAGCAGTGAGGGGGCGGTGATAGAGTGGCGAGCTACGTGACGAGGGAGCGGCGAGAGAGTAACGAGAGCGCCCCCAAAACCGTCAAAAAGTATACCCCGCCTGAACGTAAAACGCCGGCGACCGGGTGATGTTCGACCACGAGAGCGACGCCTGCAACGGGAAACGCTGCAAATCGTAGCCGTAGTCGATCGAGACGCCGAAGTAGTCGCGACCCACCAACAGCCCCAAAAAATCGCTACTCGCCATGGCGTAGTTGAACGACCCCGACACGTAGTGGCGGCGGGCGATCCGCTGCCGGGCCACAACCCGCGCCGCCACGAACGATCCCGGAGCCGCCTCCATGTACCATATCCCGTCGAAGGGCATCTGCTGCGGCATGTAGCGGCCGAAGTATTTACCTCCCACCATGTTGAGTTTCGGGAACGGCACGTCGGAGCCCAACAGCACGCGGCCGTAGAGGCTCGGTATAAGCGAAAACCGGCGCGAGACGGGAAACGCCGTCATCCACGAAAGAGCGAACGCCGAGATGGGCGCGTGGCCTTTGTACTGAAAGAAGTTGTCGCTGTACAGTTCGTACGAAGCCGTCCACGAGGTTCCGCGCATCGTGAAGAACCGGTCGTCGCGCGACTCGAACTCCACGCGTGCGAAATAGTCGATAAACGTCTCGCCCTCCACCTCCGTCATGTCGACCGTGGGTTGCAGGCCGCTGCTCGTGAGCCAGCTCCGGTAGAAGAACCTTTCGTAGGAGATGCCCGCCTCCAACCTGAGATTCTGCCGCATGAAGTTGGTACCCACGAAACTCAGCCCCCCCGAGTGGCGGTTGAACGTGGGGTTGAAGTGCCGCTTGCCCATCGAGGTTATGGTCAGGTTGTCGTGGTTGTAGGTGTAGTTGAACCTGAAGTTGCTCAGGGGCGAGGTCAACAGGTGGTAGTCGACCTGCACCATGAGCCGCTTGCCCAACCGGCCGGTGACCGACGCCACGGACGAGGCCCCCTTGCCGAGTCGGAAGGTGCCGTTCATCAGCACCGAGGCGATCTCCTCGCTGTCGAAACTGACCCCGCCGCTGAGCGTGTTGTCCTTCACCTCGTCCATATGGAATGTGAGGTTGTATCCCCCCAGGGTGTCCCGCAGCGAGTAGTAGATGTTGGAGTACGACGTGGCGGCGCCCAGCATGGCGATGCAGCGGTTGAGTTTTTCGACCGTTATGTCGCTATGTTCGGCTATGCGGCACTTGCGCATCACCCATCGGGTCTGGCGCGGGGTGAGATTCTCGAAAACTATGTCGTGCACATGGAAGGCGCCCCTTTGGCCGAGCGGCAGAAACGGCTCGCGCTCGACAGGATCGCCCTCGACGCCGACACGCTCCCTGAGTTCCACCAGCCCGTCCCACTCCTTTTGCGCCGACTCCTCGCCGCGACGGACCAGCGAGTCGAGCGAGGGCAGGTTGAAGCTCGCCGACGAGTAGCCCTCGACGTCGACCCTCACGTAGACGTCGGCCATCCCCACGTTGCGGCGGTAGGTCTGCTGCTGCATGGCCAGGTCTATGAGCTGACCCAACACGTCGGTCGCGCTGACGAGCTCCTCCTTGGTCTTGAGCGACGACTGCACGTCGACCCCGATTATCACGTCGGCACCCATCTGGCGGGCGATGTCGGTCGGAAAGTTGTTCACCACTCCGCCGTCCACCAGCACCTGGTCGTCCAGATAGACGGGTGAGAAGACCCCCGGAATGGCCATGCTCGCCCTCATCGCCACCGGCAGCACGCCGTCGCGAAATATCCTCGGCGAGCCGTCCACTATGTTCGACGCCACGCAGGCGAACGGAATCGGCAGTCGGTCGAAATCTATCGAGTCGTGGTAACCCACCATCAGGTCGTTGAACAGCATTTCGAGGTTAGTCCCCTCGATCAGTCCGCCCACCCCCTCCAACTTTCGGCCGAAGGAGTAGCGCACCTGGTATTTGTCGTTATCCTCTTTTTGCGATATGGTCTGGCTGCGGCGTCGGGTGCGGTCGCTCAGCAGAAACCCCCAGTCCTGCGACATCACCATGCTGTCTATCTGTTCGGGGGAGTAGCCGATGGAGTATAGCCCGCCGATTATAGAGCCCATGCTCGTGCCCACGATTATGTCCACGGGTATGCCCGCCCGTTCTATCACTTTGAGCGCTCCGATGTGGGCCACGCCCTTCGCCCCGCCACCCGAAAGCACCACCGCCACCTTTTTGCGAGCGAGGGGTGCCGAGTCCCGCGCCGGATCCTCCGCAGCGTTCTCCGTCGCCCCCTCCGCCGAGTTATTCATCGCCCCCTCCGCCGAGTTCTTCATCGCCCCTTCCGCAGCGTTCTCCGTCGGGAATATGGCGCCGCGCACACCCGCGTAGCCGTCCCGCGCCGCGACGACCAGCAGGCAGACGAGGAGCGCCGCCACCGATATTCCCTGTATCCGTTTCATATTGCGGGGGTGAAGATACAAAATGTTTGCCGTAATCGCGCCATTCGCGCGCCATGTTTTTTTGTTTCCGCCCACAAAAATGGACTGTTCCCGAAAAAAGTAGTACCTTTGTTCTTTTTTAGGGGTCGTTCGGGAATTTTCGAACGGCGCCTAAAGAGTAATCGAACCAATAAAATAAGCACGGGGTGAAATCTTTCAATATCGGTAAATTCGAGATCCGGCTGCCCATCATCCAGGGCGGCATGGGTGTGGGCGTGTCGCTCAACGGATTGGCGGCGGCGGTCGCCAACGAGGGTGGAGTAGGGGTTATCTCGGCCGCGGGCATCGGGCTGCTCTATCCCGAATGCGAGGGCACCTACCTCGAAAAGTGCGTCTACGGTCTGAGGGAGGAGATCCGCAAGGCGCGCGAAAAGAGCCGGGGCGTGATAGGGGTCAACATCATGGTGGCGCTGTCGAACTTCGCCGACATGGTGCGCACGGCCATCGAGGAGCGGGTGGACGTGATCTTCGCCGGGGCGGGACTGCCGTTGGATCTGCCGTCGTTTTTGCCCAAAGGAAGCCGCACCAACCTCGTGCCTATAGTCTCGTCGTCGCGGGCGGCGCGGTTGATCTGCGAGAAGTGGTCGGCGGGTTGGGGCTATCTGCCCGACGCGATCGTGGTCGAGGGGCCCAAGGCGGGCGGTCATCTGGGCTTCAAGCGCGAGCAGATCGAGGACGAAAGCTATTCGCTCGAACACCTTGTTCCGGAGGTGGTGGAGGTGGCGAGGAGCTACGCGTCGGAGAAGTTCATTCCCATCGTGGCGGCGGGCGGCATATCCACAGGCGAGGATATGGCACGGATTATGAGTCTGGGTGCGTCGGCGGTGCAGATGGGTTCGATCTTTGTGCCCACCGAGGAGTGCGACGCCTCGATGGAGTTCAAAAAGGTGTTCATCAACGCCCACGCCGAGGATATGCGCATCATTCAGAGCCCCGTCGGGATGCCGGGCAGGGCGCTGGACGGCGAGTTTATCCGCAGCGTCGCCGAGGGGAAGGAGCGACCCCGATTATGTTCGTTCCACTGTATCAAAACGTGCGACTACACAAAAAGCCCCTATTGCATAATCCTGGCGCTGTACAACGCCGCCAAGGGCAACATGAAAAAGGGCTACGCCTTCGCGGGCGAAAAGGCCTGGATGGCCGACAGGATCCGCAGCGTGAAAGAGGTGGTGGAGCAGCTCAAGGCCGACTTCCTGCTTTCGATGGCAGGCGCCGTGCCGCATGTGTAGGTTCGCATTTAGTTAAGCGTGCGCTCGTCGCACGGGTAAAGGGAGCCTTTGAGGGCTCCGGTAAACATTGAAGTAAAAAAATGACATTTGACGAATTGAACATCGCGGAGCCCATTTTGAGGGCCGTTCGCGAAAAGGGATACACCGTTCCCACCCCCATTCAACAGCAGGCGATCCCGGTGGTGGCCGAGGGGAGGGACATATTCGGGATAGCCCAAACGGGCACCGGCAAAACCGCCGCCTTTGCAATACCGATACTGCAACAGTTGTGGCAGGAGCGACAGGCCGCCGTGGCTTTAGAGACCTCGGAGGTCTCTTCGGCTTCGGAGGTCTCTTCGGTTTCGGCTGCGGCTTCGGAGGTTTTCGAGGATAAAGACGCTTCGGATGCGCGCGAAACGACGGAAGGCGGCTCGGGTCGCGAAATGGCGTTTAAGATTCCGTGGTTCGGTAAAAAATCGGCAACCATCACCGCCGAGGCGCCCAAAGAAGCTTCGGTTGACGAAGCCGAGGAGAAGGCGTGGCGCGAGGCGGCCGAAGAGCCGAAAGCCGCCGCCGATCGGACCCGCTCGAAGTCGAGCCGCGGTTCGGGATCGGATTCCGATTCAGGGGGCAGACGCGGTGAAGGACGTGGTGAAGGACGTGGTGAAGGCGGCCGCGGTCGCGGAAGAGGTCGCTCGCAGGAGGGACGTTCGCAAGAGGGTCGCTCGCAAGACAACGGATCGCAGGAGAATTCCAAAGAGGGAGCCAAGGATGCGGCGGGCGAATCGCGAGAGCCTCGTCAGCCCCGCGAGCCCCGCCAGCCTCGGGAACCAAAACCCGCCCGAGAACCCCGCGAGCCGCGTGAATCCGGAGAATCGAAAGAGCAAAGGGAACCCCGTCGGCAAAGTGAGCCCAAGGAGCCACGAGAACAGAAACCAGCCCGCGAGCCCCGCGAGCCGCGTGAGCCGAGAACTCAGAGTGAGCCGCGCGCAAACAGGACGCCCCGCGCCGATCGTGCAGACCGTGCAGAGGGCGAATCACGTGAGCCAAAAGAGGTGAAAGAGCCCCGCGAACAAAAGCCTCGCGAGCCCCGCGAACAAAAGCCCCGCGAGCCCCGCGAACCGAGAGCGCCGCGCGAACAAAAACCCCGCGAACAAAAGTCTCGTGAGCCGAGAGCCCCCCGCGATAACGGTTCGCGAGGCGGCGACAAACGCGTGATAAGGGCACTGGTGCTGCTGCCCACGCGCGAGCTGGCGTTGCAGGTGGACGAGGAGTTCGCCGACTACGGCAAATATACCGGCCTGAGGCACACGTCGATCTTCGGCGGGGTGAAACAGGGCCCCCAGACCGACCAGTTGCGCCGTGGGGTGGACGTTCTCATCGCCACGCCGGGTCGACTGCTCGATTTAATTGGTCAGGGCGAGGTCGATCTGAGCCACGTCACCCACTTTGTGCTCGACGAGGCCGACCGCATGTTGGACATGGGTTTCATAACCGACATCCGCCGCATCATCACCAAAATTCCCGAAAAACGGCAGACGCTCTTCTTCTCGGCCACCATGCCGGCGCCGATCGTGTCGCTCTCCCGAAACATCCTCACCGACCCCGTGAGGGTGGAGGTGACGCCCGAATCGTCGACCGTCGACACGGTGGATCAGTGTTTCTACTTTGTGGAAAAGCCCGACAAAAAAGAGCTGTTGGTGAAGGTGCTGAAAGATAACGTCGGCAAATCGACGCTGATATTCTCTCGCACAAAACACGGTGCCGACAACATCTCCAAAACCCTCAAACGGGCGGGCGTCGAAAGCGTCTCCATTCACGGCGACAAATCGCAGCCGCAGCGCCAAAAAGCCCTTGCCGATTTCAAGGAGGGTAAGGCCAAGGTGATGGTGGCCACCGACATCGCCGCTCGCGGGATCGACATCAAGGAGTTAGGCATGGTGATCAACTTCGACCTTCCGGACGTGGTGGAGACATACGTCCACCGCATCGGCCGCACGGGCAGAGCGGGTATGGGCGGCGAGGCGATAACTTTCTGCTCGCAGGACGACCACCTGATCGCAAAGGAGATCCAGGGGTTGGTAGGCAAAAAGATCCGCGCCGTGCTCTACGAGGGGTAGTGCGCTGTGCGAAGTGGAGGGCGCGCCATGCTTCATGAAGAATGGGCGCGTCGGCGGGTGTTCCATAGACAACAATAGATTATTTTTGTCCGAGGCGCGGGGCGTGTTGTTTTTTCATTAACTTTGTCGAAGCGGAGCGGCGCCCATTAGGGGTTTGACGGCCGCTGTTAACTGATGCCACGACTTTTCATCATAGCGGGTTGCAACGGAGCGGGAAAAACCACCGCTTCGTACACCCTCATGCCCGAGATGCTGGAGATGTCGGAGCTTGTCAACGCCGACGAGATAGCCAAGGGCCTCTCGCCCTTCAACCCCGACAGCGTGGCCATCCAGGCGGGCAAGATCATGCTCATGAGGGTGCGGGAGCTGATCGGCGCCGGTGCCGACTTCGCGTTCGAGACCACCCTGGCCACCAAATCCTACTACTACCTGATAAAGGAGGCGCAGGAGAAGGGCTACTTCGTGACGATGCTGTTTTTGTGGCTTCCCTCGCCCGAGCAGGCCATCCGCCGGGTGGCGCAACGGGTGAGCGAAGGGGGACACAACATCCCCGAACCGACGATCCGCCGCCGTTACAGAGCCGGCATCAAAAACCTGTTCAACATCTACATGGAGGTGACCGACTACTGGATGATTTACGACAGCGGCGACATCAACTACGGCAAAAAGATCGCGGTGGGGACGCGCAACGAAACTAAAACGATATACGACGCGTTAATATACGGAAAACTCGAAAACTATGAGTGAGAACGACATCAAGCAGCTGCAGGAGAAGGTGGATGAGGCGATCCGTAAAACGCAGGAGAAACTCGTCGAAAAGGTCAAACGCGAGGACGGACAGCTGGTCGTCACGCGCGACGGGCAGGTGGTGACCCTAAACGCCGACCAGATTTGAAGGCGCCCGGTATGTTCGGGTCGAGGGATCGGGGCGTGAGGGTAGTTCGGTCAGAGCATTCGCGGAAGCGCGAGGGCCGGCGAGGTTTGGATGCGATGGTTGGGGATCGGCGAGGTTTGGATGCGGCTGTGCGGATTGCCTGGTTTGTGTTGGGCTCTTTTGCATTTATGTTTTTGGCGTTCTGGTCGGTCGGATATATGGTCGGGTGCTCCGACGCGCGTAAGACGGCTTGCGATTTCGACGCGATGAGGGCTGTGGTGCGCGAGGGCGACATTGCGTTCAGGCGCGGCACCGGCATCACGAGCCGCGCGGTGCTCGCGGCCGACAAGGAGGGCGCCTACTCACACACCGGCATCGTGGTGAGGGTGCCGTCGGCAGGGCTTGCGGAGGGTGACGGCGAGTGGAGGGTGGTGCACATCGTGCCCGGCGAGCGCGACGCAAACGGCGTGAAAGATGTCATAAAGGCGGAGAGGTTGGAGGAGTTTTTTGCTCCCGACCGCGCCGTGGAAGGGGCGCTGATGCGGCTGGAGGAGGGTTCGGAGGCGGGCGTTGCGGCGCGTGACGGGGCTGTAGAGGATTCGGCGGAAGGTGTGGGTGCGACGACCGGGTGTGAGGCGGTGGATGCAGAGGCGGGCTTTTCGGCAGGCGAGGATGCCGGGGTCGAGACGGGCGTTGCGGCGGAAAGAGGAGTAACGGTCGCGGCGCGTGCGGCTCACAGGGCGTTGGCGTTGGCGGCTACGGAGCTCGCGTTCGACCACGATTACGACCTGGACGACACAACGCGAATGTACTGCACCGAGCTGCTGCACTACGTATTTAGCCGCGAGGGGATGGACATCACGGAGGGCAGGCGGAGTCGCGTAAACGCTCCGGCGTTCGGCGGCTACTATATTTTGCCGACCGACATTCAGCGCAACCAGCGAATCGGGCCGGTGTACAAATTTTGACCGGAGGCGACGAGAGGCGAGATTAAGAGGTGCGCGCGACGTGAGATATAGGCACGACGAGAGGCGAGACTAAGAGGTGCCTGCAACGCACGATAAGAGGCGCGATTGAGAGGTGTCGCGACGCGAGACAAGAGGCGCGATTAAAGAGGTGCGCGCGGCGGATGCGGTGCACGAACGGACGCGATGCGCGGCATGTGGGGCGGATACAGTGCTTGGCATGATGCGAACACGATACGCGGTACGATGAGCGGTCGCCCGCGACGGACGAAAGGATGCGATATCAGGCCCGTAGCCGACGAACGAAACGTAACTAACGGCGGCTACCGAAGCACAAAAGGCAAGCGAACTAAATGCGACGAACAGCTGCTTGAGCATCAAAGACGAAGCGCGAAACGCAACTAACGGCGGCTGCCGGAACGCAAATAAACAAAACGCAACGGACACATTTTTAACCCCTTAATATCAATTTTTTTATGAAAAAACTTTTTTCTATCGTTTTGACCATCGCCGCAGTCGGCGTCATGGCATCCTGCGGCGGCGGCACATCGACCCCCGGCGCGGCCGCAAAGAAGTACACCGAGGCGATGGCCGCCGGTAACTACGACAAATTCCTCGACGGCCTCTACCTCGATCCCGAAGCAACTCCCGAGGAGGTCACCGAGTTCGAGCAGCAGAAGGCCATGTTGGGCGCCATGATTAAGGAGAAGGGTGCCGAACAGACCTCCGAAAAGGGCGGCATCAAGGGCGTCGAAATCGTTTCGGAAGAGATATCCGAAGATGGTCTGACGGCCGCCGTCACCATGCTGTTGACCTACGGCAACGGCGAAACCGAAGAGAGCGAGATGGAGATGCGCCACGACGGCAAAGAGTGGAAGATGGACATGAGCAAGTAGTTCGCGCTCGCGATCGGTATCGTTAGCGATCAACACACCGACTCCGGCCCTCGATAAGGGGGTCGGAGTTTTTTGTTTACGTGGTTCGGGGACGCAGTGCGGCTGGCCGCGATCTCCGCCTGGCTCGCCGGCGCATGGTAAGGCTGTGGTTTTCGCGCGGCCTCGGAACGACACCTCTTAAACCTCACACCCTCGCTAACGCCCCTCGCCACCATCTTAGCGCCGCAAACCACTCCCTCAGCGCCGCAGTCGCGAACGCCCATAACTAAACACCACCCCAGCAATGCCTCTTCCGCGAACCGCCACCTAAATTCCGCCCCTAAGCTACTCCCAATCGGCGCCACCCTTGCAGCCCCGCCAACTCAGAACGCCCCGCATAGTCATCAAATCCGCTCTACCCCTCGGCACCCTCCCCAGCGCATCCGCTCAGCGCGCCGGCAACACCGCTCTGCAGCCTGCTCAGAACGCTCCAACCTTCTCCTTTTGCTTGACTATGCCGCGCTTGAGAATCTCGATCGCCTCGTCGACAGCCTCCTCGAAGCTGCGGGCGCGACCCTCGGCCACCAGATCCTCGCCCGGCACATAGAGCGTTATGGTGGCCACCTTGTTGCCTTTTTCGTGGTCTTTGTCGACCTTCATGATGACGTCCGACGAGACGATGCGTTCGGAAAACTTGTCCAACTTAGACATTTTGGTTTCGACGAAATCGACCAACTTTTCGTCGGCGTCGAACTTCACGGATTGAATCTGAATGTTCATAACGATCTGGTTTTTATCGTGTAATAATCCTTACCCTATTCGTGCTCCTCGTCCCCGTCATGCTTCTCCGCCCCGAACTCGCTCCCTTCATGTTCCCGCGGATGAGCGCCGGCGTAGACCTTTTTGAGGCGGGCGATGCTATTGTGGGTGTACACCTGCGTGGCGGCGAGCGACGAGTGGCCCAACAACTCCTGAATCTCGCGCATGTCGGCCCCGCCGTCCAGCAGATGGGTCGCGAAGGTGTGCCTCAACACGTGGGGCGAACGCTTGCCCTGCACCCCCATCGCCTCCAACTCCGCCCTCACCACTGCATAGACCGTGCCTCTCGAAACAGGGGCGCCTTTCTCCGTTAAAAATAGTGGTTTTCGCGGAGATTTCCAAATTTCGGAGCCACTAATTTCGTCGACATGCCTTTTGAGTATCTCCGCGGTGGTTTCGGGCAGCGGCACGAGGCGCGTTTTGTCGCCTTTGCCGTGAATTCGCAGCGTGCGGAAGTCGTCTGAAATGTCGCCCGCGTCGAGCCCGACAAGTTCCGCCAGTCGCACTCCGCAAGAGTAGAACAACAACAGTATCAATGCGTTGCGCCGTTGCTTCGGATTGCCTGACGAGCACTGCTCCACCAGGTGCGTCGAAATTCCCTCCATCTTGGTCTCGGGAATCCACACAGGCAGCCGCTTGGGGGTCTTGAGGGTGCGCAGTCGGAAACAGGGGTCGCGTTCGATCGCCCCCGTGGTTCTCATCCAGCGAAAAAACGAGCGCACCGCCGATATCTTGCAGTTGATCGTTCCGGGCGAGAGTTTCCGCACTCGGGACATCGACACGATCCATTCACGCAGGTCATCGGTGGTGGTGAGCGAGGGGCGGAAATCGTCCTGGGAGACGAGGCCGAGGTAGTCGAAGAACTCCCTCACGTCGCGCCCATAGACCTCCACCGTCAGCGGCGAGTAGCGCCTCTCGGCCTCAAGGTATGTCAGGAACGCCTCTAACATTAGCAAATAAAAAGGACGGCCTCACGAAGGCCGTCCCAAAGATAATACATTTTTGAAGTTATTCCACGTCCCGCACGCAGCGCACAGGGAATCCGATATACTTCATATCCATATTTCGCGGAGCCACGGCGCCTTCGAAGACGTAGAAGCTACCGCCATAACGAGGCTCAAAGCCATCCTCGGAGGCTGTCCAGTAGCCTGCATAAGTTCCCTGACCCTTCAACTGACCGCCGTTGCCACAGTAGCCCGACGCTTCGCCACCCCAAACTTCGGGGTTCAGATAGTGGGCGTTTATATACTCGTCCACCTGAATCTCATATTCGCCCGTGCCGCCCCAAAACAGGTCGAGTGCAATGTAATCCTCGCGCGAGGGAACCCGCCAGCCGTCGGGGCAGATCTCGCTCTGGAAGCGATAGACCGCCGGCCACGAGAAGAGGTGACCGTAGTCGCCGTTGTTGCGGCAGGCCGATTTGTAGGCCGGATAGCCGCCCGAGTCGAACGTCTCCTTGTCGCACGCCGAGGCGACCACCGCGTCGCTCCACTCCTGCTCGCCCACGATCCACGTGCGGTCGCTGACGAAACCCACTATCCCGAGCCCGTACTCGCCCCAGTCGGGAGTGCCGAGGGTCGACACCAAAGGCGCGGGAATCACGGTTATGACGCACTCGGCCTCGAATCCGTCGACCGTTGCGACGATGTTCGCCGTGCCCTCTTTGTGGGCCGTCACCACACCCTCTTGCGAGACTGTGGCCACATCCTCGGCGTCGCTGCTCCACACCACCGCTCCGCCGGAGTAGTCGGGATGGAGTATGTTCGCCGTAAACCTGCGCACGTCGCCCACCGGCAGGCGATATCGGTCCATGTTGATTGCCACATACGGAGTCACCTCCACCGGAACGGTGGCGAACGCCCCGCCGTCGGCGCAGGTGGCCGTGATGGTCGTCGTGCCTCCCTTTAGGGCGGTCACGTTGCCCTCCCCGTCGACGTCGGCTACCGTCGGGTCGTCGCTGCTCCACGTTACGCTCTTGTCTTCCGCGTTATCGGGCGACACCTCCGCCACAAGTTTCCGCGACTCGCCCTCCATCATGTCCAACAGCTCTGACGGCGACACGGACACCGTTTCGGGGTGCACGACGACGGGTTTATCGCCCGGTTCATCGCCGGGGCCTTTTCCCTCGCAGGAGGCCAGGGAAAATGTCAGCGCGAACGACAACGCTGCAGACAAAAGATATATATGCTTTTTCATCGCTTCAATAGTGTTTAGATGCGTTAGCGGACGCAACGCACGACCGAGCCGTAGCCTTTGGCGCCGGTGGCTTTAAACGATGCCATGCCCATCCCGATCTGCAGGCAGTGGGCGTTGTCAGGAGAGCCGTCGACTTCGGTCATGGTCCAGTATATGCCCAGTGCCCCGAGCTGATCCAACGCGCCGTCGGCCGCCTTGGCACGTCCGCCCGACTCTCCGCCCCACACGGCGGCGTCGGTGTATTTGGCCACCACTTCGGCATCCATCTCCATGCCCAAATCCATTCCCATGTAGAGTCCGGTTCCGCCCAGAGCGGTATTAAGGTCGATGAAGTCCTGCACTTCCGGCACCCTCCATCCCTCGGGGCACATGGCGTCGGCATTCTCTTCGACGAACGTCCACGAGTAGAGGTCGCCGTAGCCTTCGTTCTCGCGCAGGTCGGCGTAGAGTTCGCCCTTTGCGGTGTCGCCGCCAAGGAACGAGGTCTTGTCGCGGGCGGCGGAGCACATCACCGCGTCGCTCCACTCCTGGGCGATGTCGTCTTTCGACACGATCCACGTCTTGTCGGTGCGGAAGCCGAACGTCATCTCGACGACGGGGGCGTTGACCGTAACCACGCAGCTGTCCTCGAATCCGCCGTCGTTGGTTTTGACCGTGATGGTGGCGACGCCGACCGATATGCCCTCGATATGTCCCTGGGCGTCTACCTTGACGATTTCATCGTCTTCGCTGCTCCACGTCAGGGTGGGGTCGGTGGCGATGAGGGGCTGCACGGTGGCCACGAGGGTTCCCTTGTCGCCGACGTATATTCCCATCGTCCCCTGGTTCAGCGAGACGCCCGTGACGCGATAGACCCGGGGAGAGACGGTCACCGTAACCTCGTCCTTGAAGTCGCCCTCCGAGGTGGTGACGGTGATGACGGCGACCCCCTCGGCCATGGCCTCGATATGGCCCGACGCGGGATCCACAGTCACGAACTCGGGCTTGTCGCTGCTCCACGATACGTTTTGGTTGGCCGTTTCGGGCAGTACCTGCGCCGTGAGGGTCTCGGTGTCGCCGATAGTGAGGGCAATGGCCTCTTCGCCGCTGATGGCGACGCTCTCCACGGGTGTGATTTCGGCGTCGGCCGGCTCGACCGTCAGCTCGCACGAGCCTTCGATCCCGCCGTCCACGGAGGTGGCGGTGATGACGGCTTCACCCTCTTTCAGCGCTTTCACAAGGCCGTCGGCGTCTACCGAGGCGATATCCTGGGGCTCGACGCTCCATGTGACGTCGAGGTTGTCGGCGGTTTCGGGCAACACGTTGGCGGAGAGTTGCCGTTCGTCGTCAACCTTAAGTGTCAGGGTCGAGGGTTCGACAGATACGCTCGTCACGTGCGTGGTTTGGGTCGCCTCGTCGCAGGAGGTGAACGCGAGTGTCGCGGCGGCTATCGCGGCTGCGATCGGGATAAGAGTCTTGAAAGATTTCATGGGTTATTGAATTAGTTTAGTGTTTGTGATGCGCAAACGTAGCTAAAGTTTTTTACAAAACGTTAAATTAATGCGGGAAAGTATGTAAATTCTATACATGTCACCCTAAATTTCGCCGATTAGGCCTCTAACCACCACCGAGGCGCAGGCGCAGCCGAACACCGCCGGCATGTAGGATATGGTTCCGACGTTCGATTTTTTGTTGGTCTCCTCGGCGATTATCATCGCGCCGGGGCGGATCGGCTCGGGCGAAAACACGGCATGGAATCCGGTTTGGACATCCCACTTGTGGAGTCGTTTGCGCAGCATGTGGGCCAGCGGGCAGTGGTGGCTCTTGGCGATGTCGGCTATTTCGACCTTCGTGGGGTCGGTCTTGGCTCCCGCGCCCATCGAACTGACAAGCCTCAGGCCGCGGTCGAGCGCACCCTTGATGAGCGCTGCCTTGGGCGAGAGGGTGTCGATGGCGTCCACCACGTAGTCGTATCGCGCGGCGTCCAACAGTTTGTAGGTGCCCTCGTCGCGGATGTATTCGTTCACCACGGTGAGCCGGATGTCGGGGTTTATGTCGCGCAGACGTTCGGCGAGCACCTCGGCCTTGGGTCTGCCTAAGGTGCTGTGCAGCGCCACCAATTGGCGGTTGATGTTGCTCTCCGACACGGCGTCGGCGTCGGCTATGGTGAGCTTTTGCACACCCGCCCGGGCGATCATCTCGGCCGCGTAGGCGCCCACTCCGCCCAGACCGACCACAAGCACGTGGGCGCCGCGCAGTGCGTTTAGTTTTTCTTCACCCAAGAGAAGCTCGGTGCGTTCGAGCCAGTTTGTCGACGGAGTATCCATGCGGCAAAGGTAAGAAGTTGTTTGAAATTTTCCACTCTCGCTCTTTCGCGGATATTTTGCCCTTAGGATTTGGTTTATAAAATAAAGTAGTTTATATTTGCGGCGTGATTGCGGCCGCTGTCACCAAACCTAAAAACCAATAAAAAATTATGGAAGACAAAAACCTAACGACAGAACAGAGCCTTGCTCTCATCGCGCGTATGATCGGCGACACCCGCGCGCGCCTCGAACGAAATTCGGGCCGACCGTTTCTCGTTTGGGGCTACACGGTGGTCGCCATCGCCCTGCTTAACTTTTGGCTGCGGATTTCGCAGGCCGACCCGTGGTGGAACATGACCTGGTTTTTGATTCCCGTCGTCGGCTGGGGTTTGATGCGCGTTTTCCCGCCGCGCAAATCGGCCGAGCCGCGCACCGAGATCGACCGTATAATCGGGAGAATTTGGATCGTGCTCTCCCTCGCCATAGCGCCGGCAATGGTGATCGGCATCTTTGCGCATTTCGACGTTTTCGGCATCATAGCTCTGCTTATGGCCTCGGGGGTGGCGGTCACGGGGGCGATAGTTCGCTCGCGCATCTACACCGTCGCCGGGTTCGCGGGCGTTGCGCTATCGCCGATGTTCGCGGTGTATGACCATGTAGTCGGGAAGTACATGGATTTCTCGGCCGACAACGCGTGGGCGTTATTCGTGCCGATGCTGCTCTACGCACTCTTTTTTCTACTTGTCATGGTCATCCCCGGCCACGTCATCGACCGTCAAAACCGCAGGCGATGTTCAGGGAATTAGATCCGCTGCTCCACTCGGAGTTGAGGCTGGCGGTGATGTCGGTTTTGATCGGGGTGGAGAGCGCCGACTTCTCGTTCCTGCGCGAGCAGACGGGCGCCACGGCGGGCAACCTGAGCGTGCAGATAGACAAACTTTCGGCGGCGGGCTACATCTCCGTCGAAAAGACCTTCCGCGGAAAGATGCCCCGCACCCTCTGCCGCGTCACACCGGCCGGGATGGAGGCTTTCGCCCGCTATGTCGAGGCGCTGAGGACATATCTGAAGATATGAGTGAAAAGAGAAGTACGAAAGACGAAAAATGGGCTAACGCGCTGTGAAGTTTACGTTAGCCCACTTTCTCTTTTCGTTTTTAACTTTTCATTTTATTCTTCGGCCGTCACAAACAGATCGAGATAGGCGTTGATGGCGTCGGCCTGTGCGGTGCGTTCGTGGAACTCGGCCACGCGCACGAGGGCGTCCAACTCCTGAAACTTGCCGAACCAAACGTCCTCGATCGCCGCGGCCTTCGCGCCATCGAATTGCAGGTAGTATTCGATATACTCCTGAAGCGTGTTGGCGTAATCCTCCAACAGCACGTCGCCCCGCTCGACGGCACCGGCGGCGTAGTAGGCCTCGATGGCGCCCAGTGTGCTCCAGTAGTCGTAGTCGATCTTCGAGGGGGGATACTCGGCCAGGCCGCGGTCGATCACCTCCACCGCACGGGTAGCGTCGCCCTCGGCCAACAGCTGATTTGCCAGCCGCACGAACGCGCTCTGGGCCTGCACGAAGCGGATGTTGACCATCGAATAGTAGTCCACATAGACCCCCGGCGTGCCCGAACCTCCGTATTTATACTCGTTCATCAGCAGGTCGTAGGTGCGCTCGGTGTCGATGCGTCCGGGGTCGAGAATATCCCACGGGGTGCGGATCGGCACGAACATAAAGGCCCAACCGTCGGCCTGCAACCAGTCGCCCAGGCCTATGTCGCGCATCATCTGGGTGGTGGTGAAGTACAACGGCCGCTTCCAGTCGAAGTTGGCCAGCAGATCCAGCAGCATCAGCTGCGTCTTGTCGATGTATCGCTCGGGCAGGTTGAATTCTATGGTGTCCACTATCAGGTCGGCATCCTCGGGCTTGACGATTCCCGACGCCAGCACCGCCTCGCGATCGACCGGAATGGCGATTTTGCGGGTGGGGATGTAGTCGGTCAGCGTGCCGTCCACAAGTTCGCCCTTGGTCTGCGGGTCGTCGCTTTTGATGAACTCCACCACCCACTTCGCCGGCATGGGGCGGTCCAGGCGTTCGTCTACCCGAATCAGGTCGTAGTTGGAGTATACGTCGTAGGGAATGGTGAAGGGCACGGCGGCCGATTCGTTGTAGGCGTATCCCATCTGTTCGATGTACCAGTCGCCGCCCATGTAGCTCATATTCATGATGCGCACGTCGGGCCGCACGTCCTCCACCTCCTGATTGTACCAGAGCGGGAAGGTGTCGTTGTCGCCGTAGTTCATTATGATGGAGTTGGGCAGGGTGGAGATCAAAAAGTTGTAGCCCACGTCGTGGCCTATCGAGCGGCCGCTGCGGTCGTGGTCGTCCCACCCCTGGGCGATCAAAAGCCCCGGAACGATGGCGCAAAGGGCGGTCGCTATAGCGGCTGACGCCCGGCTTTCGCGCTTTTTGAACGCGCGGGCGACGATCTCCTGCACCCACAACACGCCCAACCCGATCCATATCGAAAACGCGTAGAACGCCCCCGCGTAGATGTAGTCCCTTTCGCGGGGCGCCCCGGGGGTGATGTTGAAGTAGACAACCAGCACCAGACCCATCATCACGAATAGCCACGTCACGATAACGAAGCCGCGCCGGTCTTTGCCCAACTGCGATATCAGCCCCAAAATCCCCAACAAAAAAGGCAGAAAGAAAAACTTGTTGCGCCCCTTGTTGCGCGCCATCTCTTCGGGCAGATTATCCTGCGGGCCGAGATACAAGGCGTCGATGAAATCAACCCCCGAAAGCCAGTTGCCGTGGTCGATGTTGCCGCGCCCCTGAATATCGTCCTGCCGCCCCACGAAGTTCCACATGAAGTAGCGCCAAAACATAAAGTCGAGTTGGTAGTCGAAGAAGTAGCGCAAGTTTGCACCCAACGTGGGCACCTCGGCCACCTCGCCCTCGTATCGCACCTTGCGGGTCTCGATCTGGCCCATCCACGCCTCGTAGTCCGCCCCATGGGAGTAGGAGTGCATGCGCGGAAACACCATCTTCATTTGGGAGGGGTACTTGTAGCCTACAAACACCTCTTTCTCCTCGTACCTGCCATCCTCGTTGAGGATGTGGGTCGTTTTATATTCGTTATCCAGCGGGAGCGACGAATAGGACGGGCCGTATAGAATGGGCTGGCTGCCGTATTGGTCGCGGTTCAACAGGCTCAGCAGACCCGCCGCGTTGTATGGGCGGTTGGAGTTCATCGGCGGATTGACACTCGCGCGGATAACGACCGAAGCGTAAGAACTGTATCCGATCAATATCACCCCCACGCAGAGCAGGACGGTGTTCCACACCACCCGGCCGCGCTTGTGCGTCAGCCACACTCCCGCGCCTACCAGCGCGAGCAACATCAGTGCCCAAAAAGCGAGGCCGCTGTTGACCGGCAGTCCCAAATTATTTACGAACACCCGGTCGAACGCTGCGCCTATGGCCACCGTGGCGGGCATTATCACCACATACACCGCACCCAGGATTCCACCCGCCGCCAGCAGCGCCAGCACCACCCCTTTCTTTGTGACGCGAGGCGTTTTGCGGAAGTAGTATATGAAAACCAGAGCCGGAATCGTCAGCAGGTTCAACATGTGCACGCCGATCGACAGCCCCATCATGTAGGCGATCAGCACCAACCAGCGGTTCGCGCCGGGCTCGTCGGCCACCTCTTCCCACCTGAGCATCATCCACACCACCGCCGCCGTGAACATCGACGAAAAGGCGTACACCTCGCTCTCGACCGCCGAAAACCAGAACGAGTCGGTGAACGCAAAGGCCAACGCCCCTATCGCGCCCGCACCCAACACCGTCCACACGTGGGTTTTGTTCTCCGGATCGAAATCAGCCCCTCCGTCGCGTCCATACATTTTGCGCGCAAGTCGGGTTATCGTCCAAAACATAAACAGTATGCACGCCGCGCTCGCAACGCACGACATGAGGTTGGACGCGAAGCCCACCCACTCGGGGTTGCCGAAGGAGAGCATCGTGAAGAGCCTCATCACCATCATGAAGAGCGGCGCGCCGGGAGGATGGCCCACCTCCAACTTATACGACGTGGCGGTGAATTCCATGCAGTCCCACCAGCTGGCGGTCGGTTCGGCGGTGAGGACATAGACAATGAGCGCCACGAGGGCGACCGCCCAACCCGCGATGTTGTTCAGTTTTTTGAAAAGGTCCATTTTACACTAAAATGATAGATTACGGCAAAAGTAGCTAAAAAATGTGTAATTTTGCGTGAAAACTTACAAGTTCACAACTATGCTTGCAATATACAACACCCTGACGCGAAAGAAAGAGCTTTTCGAGCCCCTTGTCGCCGGGCGCGTCGGCCTCTACGTCTGCGGCCCCACGGTCTACGGCCCTCCCCATCTGGGTCATGCCCGGAGCGCCATCACGTTCGATCTGCTGTTCAGATATTTAGACGCGCTCGACTACCGGGTGCGCTACGTTCGCAACGTCACCGACGTGGGTCATTTGGAGCACGACGCCGACGAGGGCGAGGACAAGATAGCCAAACTCGCGCGGCTGGAGCGGTTGGAGCCCATGGAGGTGGCCACGCGCTACACCAACGAATACCACGACGCGATGCGGGTTCTGAACGTGCTTCCGCCGTCGATCGAGCCCCGGGCGAGCGGCCACATAATCGAGCAGATAGAGTTGGTGAAGCGCATTTTGGCCGCCGGATACGCCTACGAGGCGAACGGATCGGTATACTTCGACGTCGAAAAATACGCCGCGTCGCACCCACACGGCACGCCATCGGGCTACGGCACGCTTTCGGGTCGCCGGATCGAGGATATGTTGGAGGGCACCCGCGCGCTTGACGGCGGGGGCGACAAACGTTCGCCGCTCGATTTCGCCCTTTGGAAAAAGGCCTCGCCCGAGCACATCATGCGCTGGCCTTCGCCATGGAGTGATGGCTTCCCGGGGTGGCACGCCGAGTGTTCGGCCATGAGCGAGAAGTACCTCGGCGAGCGGTTCGACATCCATGGCGGCGGGATGGATCTGGTTTTTCCCCACCACGAGGCCGAGATGGCGCAGGGGACGGCTTGCGGATGCGGCGGCGCGAAGTACTGGATGCACAACAACATGGTGACCGTCGGCGGTCAAAAGATGGGCAAAAGCCTGGGCAACGCCATCACGCTGGAGCAGTTTTTCGACGGCTCGCACCCTCTGCTGGAGCGCGCGTATTCGCCCATGACGATACGCTTTTTCATGCTTCAGGCGCACTACCGCTCGACTTTGGACTTCTCCAACGAGGCGTTGCAGGCTGCCGAAAAGGGGCTCGACCGCCTCATGAAGGCGATGGAGACGCTGGAGAAAATCACGCCCGACGAAGGGTATGGCGAAGAGTATGGCGAAACGAATAGAGTGAGGCGTTTTACGGGAGAACACAATGGTATTAAAGCCGGTCTTTATGATATTAATGAGCTCGAAAAACACCTGGGCGAGGCGATGGATGACGACCTGGGAACGCCGCTTGTCATCTCCACGCTGTTCGACTGGGTTACGGCGATCAATCGCCTGCACGACGGGTTGATGATGATTTCGACTAAAAACCTCGCCGAGTTGAAACTAATTTTCCACCATTGGGTCGTCGACATTCTCGGTCTGCGCGACGAAAAGGCGGCGGGTGGCGACGATCACCTCAGCCCCGTGATGGATCTGGTGTTGGAACTGCGCGCCGGAGCCAAGGCTGACAAGAATTGGGCGCTTTCCGACAAAATTCGCGACGGCCTCGCCGCCGCTGGCATCAAAGTAAAAGACCGCAAAGACGGAGCCTCCGAATGGGAATTAGAATAAGATGACAACGACAGATCAGATAAAGGAGCTCGCGGCGCGGCTCGAAAGCCTTGCGCGCCACATAGCGATAGACGAAAAGCGCGAACGCCTCGCCGAAGAGACCGAAAAGAGCCTCGCCCCCGGCTTTTGGGACGATCCCGCCGAGGCCGAAAAACAACTCAAAGCCGCCGCCGGAATCAAAAGCTGGGTGACGGCCTACGACTCCGCCGCCGCTCTGACGGACGACCTCGCCCTGATGCCCGACTTCGTGAAGGAGGGTGCGGCTACGGAAGAGGAGTTGGACGAGGCGTACGCGGCGGCCCTCGGCGCCGTCGAGGAGCTCGAAATGCGCAACATGTTGCAGGGCAAGGAGGACAAGCTGGGCGCGATCCTCGACATCAACGCCGGCGCGGGCGGCACCGAGGCATTGGATTGGGCGTCGATGCTCCACCGTATGTATCTGCGTTGGGGCGAGATAAACGGCTATCGCGTGAAAACGCTCGATTTTCAGGAGGGCGACGAGGCGGGCATAAAGTCGGTAACCTTAGAGTTCGAGGGCGACTTCGCATACGGATTCCTGAAGTCCGAAAACGGCGTCCACCGGCTGGTGCGCCCCTCGCCGTTCAACGCCCAAAACAAGCGCCAAACCTCATTTGCAAGCGTTTTCGTGTCGCCGGCTGTGGACGACACCATCGAGATCGTCATCAATCCCGCCGATCTGGAGTGGGACACCATGCGATCGAGTGGGGCGGGGGGACAGAACGTCAACAAGGTCGAGACGGCCGTGCGCCTCAAGCACATCCCCTCGGGCATCGTGATCGAGAACTCCGAGACCCGCTCGCAACTTAACAACCGCGAAAACGCCATGCGAATCTTGCGCTCGAAGCTATATCAGAGGGAGTTGGACAAGCAGATGGAGGCGCGCGCGGCTCTCGAAAAGGGCAAAAAGAAGATCGAATGGGGCTCGCAGATCCGCAGTTACGTGTTGGACGACCGCCGCGTGAAGGACCATCGCACGAACTACTCTTCGTCGAATCCCGACGCGGTGTTAGACGGCAAGCTCGACGACTTCATAAAGGCCTATCTGATGGAGTTCGGGGGCGAGAGTTAGTCGCTGGCAGGAGTTCGGATATCTCGGCTCTAACCTTGCCCGGCGGAGGTCGGCGGCGGGGGTTAGTCTCTTATGGTAACGTGCCGTAATGTCGCTGGTGTAAAAAGCCGACCCCCGAAAAAGGGTCGGCTTCTTGATTTTTCAACCGGATTCCGTGGTGGAGCGTTTGTGGGTTGCTGGACGGTTCGTCGGAGGTTTTGGCGGTCGATAGGTTATCGGTGTCAGGGGATGTCGGAGGGTTGTCCTGATCTTCTGCCTGGGTTGTCTGGATCTTCTGTCGGAGGTTTTGGTGGCCGAGAGACGTTTGGGAGGCTATCGGTGCCGGGCGGTATACCACTCCACGGTGCGGCGCAGCCCCTCCTCGAAACCGACACGCGGCCGCCAGCCGAGCTCGCGCGAGATCTTCGAGATGTCCACCGCGTAGCGAAAGTCGTGCCCCGCGCGGTCAGCCACGAAGGTTACGAGCCGGTCGCTGAAACCCGCCTCGCGCCCGAGAGCCGCGTCTGTCAGACGCACCAACATGCGCACCAACTCTATGTTAGTCAGTTCGTTGCCGCCGCCGGCAAGATAGGTCTCGCCCACCACGCCGCGATGGAATACCGCGTCGATGGCCTCCACGTGATCGCCCACCCAAATCCAGTCGCGAACGTTCGATCCGTCGCCGTAAACGGGCAGCGACTTGCCGGCCACAATGCCCGCTATCATCAGCGGGATCAGCTTCTCTGGGTATTGATGCGGGCCGTAATTATTTGAGCAGTTGGATATTACCGTCGGAATCCCGTAGGTGTCGTGATACGCCCGCACGAAGTGGTCGGCCGCCGCCTTCGACGCCGAGTAGGGCGAATGTGGGTCGTAGCGCGACTCCTCGGTGAAAAAACCGGTCGCCCCCAACGCGCCGTAGACCTCGTCGGTGGAGATTTGGTAGAATTTTTTGCCCTCGAAACCGCCGCCGATTCCGCTGCCATTCGCCGTCCCGCCAACTGCACCCGTCCCGCCAACTCCGCCCGAACCGCTCCAGTGCGCCCGCGCGGCCTCCAACAGCGCCAGCGTGCCCATCACGTTGGTTTGAGCGAAGATGGTCGGCCCGCCGATCGAGCGGTCGACGTGGCTCTCGGCGGCCAGGTGGATTACGGAATCTATGTCGTGGGTGGCGAAAATGCGCCCCAACAGAGCCGTGTCGCACACGTCGCCCTCGATGAAGGTGTAGTTGTCGCTCCCCGCGACGCTCGTCAGGTTGGCCTGCACACCCGCGTAGGTAAGCTTGTCGAGGCACACGATCTGGTAGTCGGGATATTTTTCGACGAAGTGCCTCACGACGTGCGAGCCGATGAAACCCGCGCCGCCCGTTATCAATATGTTTTTCATAGTTCGAATTTATATGCGTTCGAGAGTGTGGGCAGCGCCGCGTCTTTATCCGAAACAATTGCTTCCGAAGGTTTTACGCCCCAATCTATGCCCAGCGTCGGGTCGCACCACAGCACCCCGCCGTCGCACTCGGGCGCGTAGTATTCGTCGCACTTGTAGGCCACCGTCGTGTTGTCCTCCAGCGCGACGAATCCATGGGCGAATCCGCGCGGAATGAACAGCTGGCGGCGATTTTCGGCCGAAAGCTCCACCGCCACGTGATGGCCGAAGGTGGGCGAACCGGAACGCATGTCGACCGCCACATCCAAAATTCGCCCGGCCGACACCCGCACTAATTTCGCCTGCGCGTGCGGCGGTTTTTGAAAGTGCAGCCCACGCACGACGCCCCTGCGGGATCGCGATTCGTTGTCCTGCACGAAGTGGGGCGGGGCGATGGCGGACGGCTCTAAAAGTGACGGCTCTAAACCCGACTTCGCCCAAACTGCCGCAAAGTCGCGCTCCGAAAAAGTCTCGGAGAAAGTCCCGCGCCGGTCGGCAAAAACCGCCGGTTCTATCACTACCACCCCGTCGAGGGCGGTTCGGGTAACTGTCATCATTTCACCAGATTCAAAAGATACTGCCCATATCCGTTGCGCGCCATGGGAGCGGCCACGCGGCGCACGTCGTCGGAGGTGATCCAACCCTGCCGCCAGGCGATCTCTTCGAGGGCGGCGATCTTCACTCCCTGCCGCTTTTCGACCACCTCCACAAAGGTCGAGGCCGAAAAAAGCGTCTCGTGGGTGCCGGTGTCGAGCCACGCGAATCCGCGCCCGAGAGGCTGCACGGCCATCCGCCCGCGGCGGATATACTCCTCGTTGACCGAAGTTATTTCGAGTTCGCCCCTCGCCGAGGGCTCGATTCCGCGCGTGATTTCGGCCACCCCCGGAGGATAGAAATAGAGCCCCACTACGGCGAGGTTCGAGCGCGGCTCTTTTGGCTTTTCCGCTATGGCCGTCGGGCGGCCTGCTTCGTCCAACTCCACCACGCCGAACCGCTCGGGGTCGCTCACCGCGTAGGCGAAGATCGTCGAGATCCGTTCTTCGGCGGCCCTCTGTGCCGCCTCGCGCAGCATGCCCGTAAATCCCTGTCCATAGAAAATATTGTCGCCCAAAGCGAGGCACACGGCGTCGCCCGCGATAAACTCCTCGCCGATCAAAAACGCCTGCGCAATGCCGTCGGGCGAGGGTTGGGCGGCGTACTCGAACCGCACCCCGAAATCTTCTCCGCTCCCCAGCAGCCTCTGAAAACCGGGCAGGTCGTCGGGCGTGGAGATTATCAAAATCTCGCGAATGCCCGCCAGCATCAGCACCGAGATCGGGTAGTAGATCATCGGTTTGTCGTAGATGGGCAGCATCTGCTTCGACACCCCCTTTGTGATGGGCCACAGGCGCGTTCCCGCACCGCCGGCTAAAACTATGCCTTTCATTTCGTTTTGTGGTGATAGCGGCGGTTCTGCCTCCTTTGTCTCGAAAACCGCTCAGTCATTTACGCCGAGTAAACTCCTTCGCGATTTTCATCGACGGCGTTGCATAACCACCACTCTGACCACAAAACATCATCCTCCGAGGTGTTGCAACACGTATGTTTCGTCCGCCTGTTTCTATTATTTTACTCCTATCCCGTGATAATTGAAGCCTTTGGCGCGGATCTCGGTGGCGTCGTAGACGTTGCGGCCGTCGAAAATCTCGCGCCCACGCATCGCCGCCGCGACCCGCTCCCAATCGGGCATGCGGAACTGCTTCCATTCGGTGGTCAGCAGCAGCGCGTCGGCACCTTCGAGGGCGTCGTACATCGTTTCGCACCATCTCACGCCGCCGCTCCGAATGCCCGAGCCGCCAGAAGCATCCGTCTCCTTGAGTTCGACGCGCGCCGTGGCCATCGCCACCGGGTCGTACACCCGCACCGTCGCGCCCGCCGCCACGAGTCGCCTCACCGTCACCAGGGCCGGGGATTCGCGCACGTCGTCGGTCTCGGGTTTGAACGCCAGACCCCACACGGCGAACACTCGCCCCGACAGGCCACTCCCGAATATACGCTCCACCTTCCGCGCCAGCACCTCTTTCTGCCGGGCGTTGATATTCTCCACCGCCTCCAAAATCTCAAGCCGACAGTCGTTTTCGCCTGCCGTGCGTATCAGCGCCCTGACGTCTTTTGGGAAGCACGAGCCGCCGTAGCCGATGCCCGGGTAGAGAAACTTCGAGCCGATGCGCGGATCGGAGCCCATGCCGCGGCGCACCATGTTGACGTCCGCGCCCACCAATTCGCACAGCCCGGCGATGTCGTTCATGAACGAGATGCGGGTGGCCAGCATCGCGTTGGCGGCGTACTTTATCATCTCGGCCGAGCGGGTGTCGGTAAAAATCACACGGTATGAATTCACCATGAACGGCTTGTAGAGCCTGTCCATCACGGCGCGCGCGTGCTCCGAATCGACCCCCACGACCACCCTGTCGGGGCGCATGAAGTCCTCCACCGCATTGCCCTCCTTGAGAAATTCGGGGTTGGAGGCGATGTCGAAATCGGGGGCCTCCATATCGCGTTCGGCAATTGCCTCCTCGATTGCCGCCCTCACCTTGTCCGAGGTGCCGACCGGGACGGTGCTTTTGACCGCGACGACGAGCGGCCCCGTCATCGCCCGGCCGATCTGGCGGGCGGCGGCCAGCACGTGCGAAAGGTCGGCGCCGCCATCCTCGTCGGGCGGAGTACCCACGGCGATGAACACCACTTGGGCGCCGTCGACGCCCTCCGCCACCGAAGTGTGGAAGTGCAGGCGACCCGCGGCGGCATTACGGGACACGATATCCTCAAGCCCCGGTTCGTAGATGGGGATCACGCCGCGGCGCAACCGTTCTATCTTGGCGGCGTCGTTGTCCACGCAGGCCACCTCGATGCCCATCTCGGCAAAGCAGGCGCCCGACACCAGGCCGACGTATCCCGTTCCTATTATAGCTATTCTCATCCCTGCAAGCTTTTGAGCAAGTTACGTTTGCGTCGGTTGGCATCCAGCAGGCTGAATGCCCGGCGCAGAGTCTCCTCGAACCTCACGCGGCGCACCTCGCCCGGCGAGCACACCTCGCGAAGGCGCGGCAGCAGGCGGCGGGCTTTCCAACGGTGCAACAGCGAGAGCTCCTTCCACCGCTCGGCCACCACCCGGTCGAAGATCGGTCCCTCGCCAGCGCTGCGCAGAAACAGCGCCGTGTGGTAGTCCACCTCGAAGCGCTGCGACATGGCCGTCCAGTCGGTGCGACCCTCGTGAATGAGCGAACCCGTCCGCCGGGCGTTGCAGTAGACCGTAGCCGGGTCGGAGACGATCTTTTCGGCGAAGTAGCCCGCCTTGACCGAGAACACGCGGTCGTTGGAGAAGCGCACCGGGTCGAACCGTATGCTGTGCTCGCGCACCAACTCGCGCCGGATGAACCGCCCCCACGGAACCCAAATCATGTAGCGCACGTTCTTTTCGTCGCCGGTACGGTCAAATTCGGCGAGGTGGCGGTTGCGCGAGGTGTTGATCTCCACCGCCTCGCCCGTGGCCGAATCGACGCCGTCGTGCCTGAAAAATATAATGTCCGCGTCGGCGTCGGCGTGGCGATCGAAGGCGTCTGAGATCGAGGGGTGGAAAAAATCGTCCGCGTCGGCGAACACCAACCATCGGCCGCGAGCCGCCTCGATGCCCACGTTGCGCGCCACGCCCGATCCGCCCTGTCCGCCGATGGCGCTTTTGTGGAAAATCACCTCGGTGTGCGAGCGCCTCAGCCCCGGGAAGTGGGCGAAGTCGACTATTCCCGGGTCGCTGCCGTCGTCCACCACAATGACCTGCACGTCTTCGCGCTCGGGTATGCTCGCCAGACACCGCTCCAACAAGCGCGGAATGTTTTTGTGGGGGATGATTATCGAATATGTATACTGCGCGTCCACTTTTTACTTTACACTTTTCATTCTGAAAGAAAGCGCCGCCCAACCTTCTTTTATCCGTTGCCCGGCGGGATGCAAGCCGAGTTCGATCGCCCGCCGCTCTATCGTCTCGATGTCGCGTTCGAGAATGCCGCTCACGATGAGTTCGCCCCGCGTGTTCAGCGTCTCGACGTAGGCAGGCATGTCGGCGAGCAGAATGTTGCGGTTGATGTTGGCCAGAATAACGTCGTAGCGGCGGCCGCGTATCGCCCCCGCGTCGCCCTTTATGGGGTGCACCGATTCGGCCACGCCGTTGGTGGCGACGTTTTCCATCGCGTTCTCGAACGCCCACTCGTCGATATCCACCGCGTCGACCTCCGCCGCGCCCATCTTCGCCGCCAGAATGGCCAGCACGCCCGTTCCCGAACCCATGTCCAAAACGCACTTGCCCGCCAGGTCGTGGTCCATCATCTCGGCGCTCATGAGCCAGGTGGTGGCGTGGTGGCCGGTGCCGAACGACATTTTCGGCATAATTATAATCTCTCCGAAGTCGCCGCCGGGTGCGGGGGCGTGAAACGGCGCGCGGATTACCAGCCGCCCCTCCACGTCCACCGGGTCGAACTGCGACTCCCAAATGGCGTTCCAATTTTGCGTCTCCACCTTTATGTAGTGCGCGCCCTCGATCCCGCGTTCGGCAAGCAGGGCGTCGACCGAGGCTTTGCAGTCGGGCAGCAGGTCGGCGGGAATGTAGGCCTTGAGCAGGCCCGGCTCCTCCTCGAAGCTGTCGAAAGGGAGTTCGGCAAGTTCGGCCACGAGCAACTCGGCACGGGCGGCGTCGGCGACGGGTATGTTGAGTTCTATGTAGTCCATAATTATCACAAAACTAAATAAAAATCGCGAAACCTCGAAATTATTGCGTACCTTTGCGCCACGCTTCGGCGAGTATTCGGTAAGGCGAATCCGTCAGTGAAGTGGAACCTTATAATTTTCAATAAGTTATGGCTTATTTAACAGCTGAAAAAAAGCAAGAGCTTTTTGGTCAGTACGGACAGTCCAACACCGACACAGGTTCGGCGGAGAGCCAAATCGCGCTGTTCTCTTTCCGTATCAGCCACCTTACGGAGCACCTCAAGAAAAATCGCGGCGACTTCGGCACCCAGCGCGCGTTGTTGCGTCTGGTCGGTAAGCGCCGTCACCTTTTGGAGTATCTGAAAGACGTCGACATCGAGCGTTACCGCGCGATAATCAAGGCTCTCGGCCTGAGGAAGTAATTTCTCCGGACGATTGCGCAAGAAAGGGGCAATTTCCGTCTTCGGGGTTGCCTTTTTTCTAAAAAGACACATCACAGGATAAAAAACAATACGATGCTTTTCAACGAGAAGAAAAAAACGATCACTCTGGCGGACGGCCGTCAGATAGAGATCTCCACCGGCAAACTGGCCAAGCAGGCCGACGGCGCGGTGGTTGTAAAGATGGGCGACACCATGCTGTTGGGTACGGTGGTGGCCGCCAAGGATGCCAAACCCGACACCGATTTCATGCCCCTGTCGGTGGAGTACCGCGAGAAGTACGCCGCGGCCGGACGTTACCCAGGCGGATTCCTCAAACGCGAGGCGAGGCCCAACGATTCTGAGATTTTGGTTTCGCGCCTGATCGACCGCGCGCTGAGGCCCCTGTTCCCCGCGGATTATCACGCCGAAGTGTTTGTGAACGTGACCCTTATCTCGGCCGACAACGACATCCAGCCCGACGCTTTGGCGGGTCTTGCCGCTTCGGCTGCTTTGGCGGTGAGCGACATTCCGTTCGGCGGCCCCATCTCGGAGGTGCGCGTCGCCCGCATCGGCGGCCAGTTCGTCGTCAACCCCGGCTTCGAGGCGATGAAGGAGGCGGATCTCGACCTGATGGTGGGTGCCACTTACGACAACGTGCTGATGGTCGAAGGCGAGATGCACGAGGTGTCGGAAGAGACGATGATCGAGGCGATCAAATTCGCCCACGACGAGATCAAAAAACATTGCGAGATACAGATGGAACTGTCGCGCGAACTGGGTAAAGATACCAAGCGCGAATATTGCCACGAAACCAACGACGAGGATCTGCGCAAACGCGTAATCGCCGAAACCTACGACAAGGCCTATAAAGTGGCCATCGGCGCTTCGGCGAAACACGAACGCTCGGACGCCTTCGAAGCTATTGAAGCCGAGTTCCTCGCAAGTCTGCCCGAAGAGGAGCAGGCCGAGAAGAGGTCGCTGGTGAAGAAATATTTCCACGACGACGTGATGAAGCGCGCCATGAGGCTCATGATCCTCGACGAGGGGGTGCGTCTGGACGGCCGCAAGACCGACGAGATCCGCCCCATCGAGTGCGAGACCGACTTTTTGCCCCGCGCCCACGGTTCGGCCCTCTTCACCCGCGGCGAAACCCAGTCGCTGACCACCGTCACCCTCGGAACCAAGCTCGACCAGAAGATGAAGGACGAGGTGCTGGTCAGGGGCGACGAACAGTTCGTGCTGCACTACAATTTTCCTGCATTTTCCACAGGGGAAGCCAGGCCTCAACGTAGCTTGAGCAGGCGCGAAATCGGCCACGGCAACCTGGCCTGGAGGGCACTTAAACCGATGGTTCCCGTCGGCGAGGAGAATCCCTACGCGGTTCGCGTTGTTTCCGATATCTTGGAATCGAACGGCTCGTCGTCGATGGCCACCGTTTGCGCAGGTACGCTGGCGCTCATGGACGCGGGCATCAAACTCAAGAAGCCCGTTTCGGGCATCGCGATGGGTCTGATCACCGAGAACGGCAAGTTCGCCGTGCTGTCCGATATTTTGGGCGACGAAGACCACCTGGGCGACATGGACTTCAAGGTGACAGGTACCGCCGACGGCATCACCGCCACGCAGATGGACATCAAGGTCGACGGCCTGCCCTACGAGGTGCTCGAAAAGGCGCTCATGCAGGCTCGCGAAGGCCGTTTGCACATCCTGGGCAAGATCAACGAAGCCATCACCGAACCGCGCGAAGAGCTCAAGCCGTTCGTGCCCCGCATCGTTCAGATCGTCATCCCGAGCGAATTCATCGGCGCCGTCATCGGCCCGGGCGGAAAGGTCATTCAGGAGATTCAGAAGACCACCGGCACCACCATCACCATCACCGAGGCCGACAACAAGGGCTTCGTGGATATCTTCGGTCAGGACAAGGAGGCCCTCGACGCCGCCCTGAACCGCGTGAAGGGCATCGTGGCCGTTCCCGAAGAGGGCGAGGTGTACCACGGCAAGGTGAAGACCATCATGTCGTTCGGCGCGTTCGTCGAAATCCTGCCGGGCAAGGACGCCCTGCTCCACATCTCGGAGATCGACTACAAGCGCTTCGAAACGATGGAGGAGACGGGTCTGAAGGAGGGCGACATGATCGACGTGAAGCTGATCGGCTCCGACGCCAAGACGGGCAAATATAAACTGTCGCGCAAGGCGCTCTTGGAAAAACCCGAAGGTTGGGTCGAACGCGCACCCCGCGAAGACCGTGGCCCGCGCGAAGGCGGCGACCGCGACCGCAGAGACAGGGATCGCGGCAGGGATCGTCGCTAACCGTCGGGCGACCCGAGAGTCGTCAGCGGAGATGCGACCGGGGTGGTCGTCGACAGATGCCGCCGCCGACACGGGGCGACCGCCAAGAAACCGCCGACGTTGCGGTGTGACAAGGTGGTCGTAAGGCGCCGAAAGACAAACATAAAGGCCGGCAAACCGGCTGATTTTGAGCGAAAAAGGGGGCATTGTCCCCCCTTTTGCGTTTTTTATGATAAAAATATATTTCCGAACAGATAAAATCGCTATATTTGCACGGTCTATTATTGTCCGACCAAAAAAATACGTCTACACAAAAAGCAACAGAATCTTAAATAAAAAAATCAAGCGACTATGAAAAAAATCGTAACGTACGGTATCATGCTCTCAGCCTGCGCGCTGGTGCTGTCGAGCTGTAACTGCTTCAAAAAAATGGCCAAGAACCAGGACGAGATCTCGATCGTGGCCAATCCCGAAATCCTCACTCTGGTGGGTGGCGAGATCGTCACCGACGTGACCGTCAACTTCCCCGCCGAGTACTACAACCCCAAGGCCATCGTGAAGGTGACCCCCGTGCTGACGTTCGAAGGCGGCGCCATCGAAGGTACGCCCAAGTATTTCCAGGGCGAAAAGGTGAACGACAACTACACCGTCATCTCTAAGGACAACGGCGGCTCGTTCTCGATGCACGTGTCGTTCGCGTGGGACGAAAGGGCTCGCAAGAGCACTCTCGAAATGAGGGTCGAAGGCAAGTGCAAGGAGGGCGACGACTTCCAGCTGGCAGGCATGTTCCCCATCGCCGAGGGCGTCAACACCCTTCAGCAGGAGCTCTGCTACGCCGGTCCGATGACCTCTCTGGCCGACGCCTTCAAAAGGGTTACGCACGACAGCCGCTCGGTGGATATCCTCTATCAGGTGAACCAGTCGAACGTGCGCTCGGGCGAACTGTCGAAGGAGCAGACCGAACTGTTCGAAGAGTTCGTGCGTGAGAACGAAAACAAAGACCGCGTGACGCTGGGCAACATCGAAGCTCGCGGTTACGCCTCTCCCGACGGCCCCGAAGGTCTCAACGACCGCCTGTCGCAGAAACGTAGCGAAACCGGTAAGGCCGCCATCGCCAAGAACCTCAAGGGTCTCGACGTCAACTACGACGTGGCAGCCTACGGCGAAGACTGGGACGGCTTCAAGAGCCTGGTCGAAGGTTCGGGCATCGAGGACAAGAACCTGATCCTTCAGGTGCTCAACATGTACTCGTCGGCCGCTCAGCGCGACACCGAGATCAAGAACATGTCGCAGGTGTACGACGAACTCAAAAAGAGCGTGTTGCCCGAATTGCGCCGCACCCAGATGGTGGCCAACATCGACATCCAGGGTAAGACCGACGAAGAGCTCATCGCCGCCGCCAAGGAAGACGTAGCCTCGCTCAACCTCGAAGAGACCATGTTCGCCGCCACGCTGTTCGAATGCCCCATCGAAAAGGCCCGCATCTACAACTCGGCCGCCGAACGCTTCAACGACGCCCGCGCCTGGAACAACTTAGGTGTGGCCTACGCCGCTCAGGGCGAATGGGCAAAGGCTCAGAATTCGTTTAAGAAGGCGACCGAACTGTCGTCGGATCCCGCGATGGCCAACAACCTCGCGCTGGTGGCTCTGGCTCAGGGTGACCTCGAAACCGCAAAACAGTACCTCTCGTCGGCAAGCGAAGCCACCAAGGCTTTGGCTCAGGTGCACAATGGCGACTACACCGCCGCCACCGCCAACCTCACCGGATACAACAAGGCCGTGGCCGAAGTTTTGGCAGGCAATCTGACCGCCGCCAAGAACGCTCTGACCGGTTTGGAATGCGGCAACTCGGAGTATCTCCGCGCCGTGATCGCAGTTAAGGAGGGCAACGACGAAGCCGCCGCCAACTATCTGCGTTCGGCGATCGAAAAGGATGCTTCGCTGAAAGAAAGGGCCGAAAACGACGTTCACTTCTCGGGCATCAGCCTGTAAATTTTAGAGGCGGGAGTAGTAGGAATTTTCTACAACTCCTAAAATAAGGCGGGCGGGATATTTTTCCCGCCTGCTTTATTTTTACTACTTTTACGCGATTTATTGCGGTGATATTTGCGGGGGCGAGACTTACTGCTGTGCGATTTTAGTTGCGCGAGTTATGGGTTTGCGATTTGTGGCTGCTCGATTTATTGCTACGCGATTTATGTTTACGCTATTATGATGGAACTCACTTTTTTAGGAACCGGAACCTCGCAGGGGGTGCCGATGATAGGATGCAGGTGCGAGGTTTGCCGCTCGGCCGACCCGAGGGACAGACGATTGCGCTCGTCCGCGTTGGTGCGCGTGTATGACGACTGGGGTTCCGGCGGCCCGGACAGTTCCGGGGGTTCCGGCGGCCTGGACGATTCCGGGGGTTCCGGCAGCCCGAGTGGTTCCGCCAACCCGAACATTTCCGGAGGTTCCGAAGTCATGGGAGGGCCGGACGGCTCGGAACGGCTCGACATCGTGATAGATGCCGGGCCCGATTTTCGCGCGCAGATGCTTGCCGCCGACGTGCGAAAACTCGACGGCATACTCATGACACACGAGCACAAGGATCACACGGGGGGATTGGACGACATCAGGGCGTACAACTATTTTGCCGCCGCACCGGTCGATATTTGGGCGACGGAGCGCGTTCAGGGGGCGCTGCGCCGCGACTACGCCTACGCTTTCGACGAACGGCCCTATCCCGGTGCGCCCGAGATCACGCTCCACACGATCGACGACGGCCGCGATGCGGACGGAACGATGGTGGGCAACGGCAAGCCGTTCTGTGTCAAGGGGATTGTGGTCACGCCGATTCGCGGGCTGCACATGCGCCTGCCCGTCGTCGGTTTTCGTATGGGGGGGCTGGCGGGTTTTTCGGGCTTTTCGGATGGTTTTGGCGATTCGGGTTTTTCGGGCGGTTCGGTTTTTTCGGATAGTTTGGGCGGCGGGCTGGCGTATTTGACGGACTTCAACCACATCGACGAGGGGGAGATGGCAAAGTTGCACGGTCTCGACACGCTGGTGATCAACGCATTAGGACACAAGGCGCACATTTCGCACTTCAACCTCGAACAGGCGGTGGAGGTCGCCCGAAAGGTAGGTGCGCGAAGGACATATTTGACCCATATATCGCATCGGATGGGGCTGTACGCCGACATAGAACCGACGCTGCCCGAGGGAATTCACCTTGCCTATGATGGTTTAACGATAAGATTATGAGATACTTCAGAGATAAAGTTGTTGTTGTCACCGGTGCGTCGTCCGGAATCGGCGAGGCGTTGGCCTACGAATTTGCGCGCGAAGGGGCGCGGGTGGTCGTCGCGGCTCGCGGCACCGAAAAACTTGCCGCCATTGCCGATAGGATTGAGGCGGGTGTTGCGGGTATGGCAGATGTTGCGGGTGGCGACCGGGCTTCCGGTGGCATGATTGCCGATAGGATTGTGGCGGGTGTTGCGGGTGCGGCGAGCATGGCGGGTATGGCAGATGGTGTTGCGAGTGCAGTTGCGGCAGGTTACGGTGCGGGTGTTCCCTCCGCCGGTCGGATCACCGCCGCCGACCGTGTAGAGGACGGGAGGGGCTTCACTGAGGGCGCCGCCGCCGCCACCCGAGGAGAAGAAGGATGTGCCGCCGCCGCCGACCGGGTGCTTGTCGTGTCGTGCGACGTGAGCCGCGAGGATGAGTGCAAGCGGCTGATAGATACGGCGGTAGAGAAATTCGGCGGCATAGATGTGCTCGTCTGCAACGCGGGCGTTTCGATGCGAGCCGTGTTGGACGACGTGTCGCCCGAGGTGCTTCGCCGTCTGATGGATGTAAACTTCTGGGGGACAGTTTATTGCGTGAAGTACGCGCTACCGTGGCTCCAGGCTTCCAAAGGGTCTATCACAGGAGTTTCGTCGGTGGCGGGGCTTCACGGCCTGCCGGGGCGGACGGGATATTCGGCGTCGAAGTACGCGATGACGGGATTCCTCGAAACGGTGCGCGTCGAGAATCTGCACAAAGGAGTGCACGTGATGATCGCGTGCCCGGGATTTACGGCCACCAATGTGCGCCTCGCGGCCCTCACCGCCGACGGTTCGCCGCAAGGATCGACCCCGCGCGAAGAGGGAAAGATGATGACCGCCGAAGAGGTCGCCGGGCGCATAATCAAAGGTATACGCCGTCGCAAACGGCTGCTGCTGATGGAGTGGGAGGGCAGGGCCACCCATTTTATCAAAAAATTTGCGCCGCGACTGCTCGACCGGCTGTTCTACAACGCGATGGCGCGAGAACCCGACAGCCCGCTTCGATAATTGAGAATTGAAAGTGAGCTATGCTCAAACAACATGAAACCACAAATGGCACACAACCAAGAAAACAACCGGGAACGCAACCGCTCACACAATCACAGCCACGGAGGCGCCGGAGGTCACAATCACGGCCATTCGCACTCTCACGGAAACAGGGGCGACGGGGCGTCGAAGAATATCTTAACCGCGTTTTGGCTGAACCTCGTTTTCGCGCTGGTCGAACTTGTCGGCGGCCTGCTCACAAATTCGGTGGCCATTCTCTCCGACGCGCTCCACGACATCGGCGACAGCGCGTCGTTGGGTGTGGCGTGGGCGCTCCAAAAAAAGTCGTCCAAAGGGCGCGACACCAAATTTTCGTACGGATACAAGCGCTTTTCGCTGTTGGGCAGCGTGTTCCTGTCGGGGGTGCTGCTGGTCAGTTCGATTTTCATTGTGACGGAGGCCGTCGGGCGCATAGTCGATCCGCAACCGGTTCACGCCGAGGGGATGCTGTGGTTGGCCGTCGCCGGCATAGTGGTGAACGGCGCGGCGGTGCTGCGGCTCAAAAAGGGCACCTCGCTCAACGAACGGGCGGTGTTTCTGCACCTGGTGGAGGATGTGATGGGTTGGGCTGCGGTGCTGGTGGCGAGCGCGGTGATGATGTTCGTGGAGCTGCCGATCCTCGACCCGCTGTTGTCGCTGGGCATAACGGCGTGGGTGCTGTGGAACGTGTGGCGAAATCTACGCGACACGTTCCGCGTGCTGTTGCAGGGTGTGCCGGACGAATTCGACACCACCGCCTTGGTCGCCGATATTCTCGCCGTCGAGGGGGTGGAGTCGCTGCACGATCTGCACGTATGGTCGCAGGACGGCGAAACGCACGTGATGACGCTGCATGTGGTGGTGTGCGGCGAGATTGCCTCCGCCTCCGATTCCGCCGCCGACATCGCCTATACGGCCGTCAACCGTGCTACCGCCCTTGCCTCCGCCGAGCGCATCAAGCAGGCGGTTCGCGACATAGCCCGCCGCCACAACGCAGACCATGTGACGGTGGAGATCGAGGCCTCGGGAGAGTGCGATTGCGAATACGCCGCCGACGACAAGTAGGCGCGTTAGCCATATCACAAAAGAGAGCCGAGGCGCAAAAAACAAGAGTCGAGGCGAAAAAAACAAGAGCCGGATCGCGAACGATCCGGCTCTTATTGCAATAAGGTATAAACCAACCGCTACACGTCGGCGGTGGCTTTGTCCAGTCGTTTGATGATCGAGAAGATGAACATCGCGGAGAGCAGACACACGGCGATCAGCACGCTCCAGATCATCCACAGTTCCATTCCCGTGTCCCAAATTCCGGCGATAACGTTGGTCAGGTAGTTGCCGATGGCGGTCGCGGCGAACCACAGACCCATCATCGCGCCCTTATACTTGGGAGGGGCTACCTTGGACACGAACGAGATACCCATCGGGCTGAGCAGCAACTCGCCGAAGGTCAACACCAGGTAGGTTCCGATCAGCCAGTTGGCCGACACGCGAGCGGCTTCTGCTCCGGCGGTGACGGCCGCGGGACTTGCCAGACCGATCGACGCCACAGCCATGACCACGAAACCTAAGGCGGCGATGATCATACCCATGCCGATCTTGCGCGGCGTGGAGGGCTCCTTTCTCATGCGGGCCAACGTGTTGAAAATCGCCATCGAGACAGGCGTCAACACCACCACGAAGAACGGGTTGAAGTGCTGGAACAGCTGAGGTTCGACGGTGGTGGTCGCCTCCAGAGTCAAATATCTTGCGACGAGCGCTCCGATGGCGGCAACGACGACGGCACCCGAGATGAGTTTGGCGCGCGCCTGCTTCGACTGGAACAGACCGAACAGGCCGTAGACGGTGACGACGAGGAACGTGAGGCTCAGAATGTCGAATCCGATGCGGGTAACTCCCTCGGCTATCTTCTGAGTGTAGTCGCGGGCGAACAGCGTCAGCGTGAGGCCGTTTTGGTGGAACGACATCCAGAAGAAGATCACCACCACGAACACCAGGCACAGAGCCACGATGCGCGAGCGCACCTGCATGGGGGTGAGTTCGACGGTCTTTTCGCCGCTGGCGGCCTTAGAGGCTACCTGCTGTTTGTTGGTCACGTCGGCGTGTTTGAACCATTTTTTGCAACCCAAATAGATGGCGATCGAGAGCACCAGCGATACGCAAGCCACCGCGAAGCCCATGTGGTACGATGTGCCCAGAGTCTGCAAATAGGTCTCGGCGAAGGCTCTCAGCGACTCGACGCTCGTGTCCGCCCAGCCCTGATTCGCGGCCAGCGTACCGAGGCGTTCGAGGCTTTCGGTAGCCATGCCCTCGCCCTTGTCTAACAGCGTGCGCGCCAGAGTGGGTATGTCGGCGTCGTAGGTGAACGAGTGCGCCGCGGTCTTCATCCTCCAGTTGACGATGGCGGTGGCGGCCGACGGGGCGAACATGGCGCCGATGTTGATGGCCATGTAGAAGATCGAGAAGGCGCTGTCCCTCTTCTCCCGATACTCGGGAGCGTCGTACAGATTGCCCACCATCACTTGCAGGTTGCCCTTGAATAGACCCGTGCCGATGGAGATCAGCAGCAACGCGCCTATCAGCGCCGCCAACGCCCAGTCGCCCTGAACCGGCAGCGACATGAACAGGTAGCCCAGGAACATGACCACGATACCCATCGTCACCATCTTGCCGTAGCCGAACTTGTCGGCCAAAATGCCGCCTACCAGAGGCAGAAAGTAGACGCAGGCCAGAAAAATGCCGTAATACTGCCCCGCCTGCGCGGCCGAGAAGCCGAACTTGGCCTGCAGAAACAGCAGGAAAATGGCGAGCATCGTGTAGTAGCCGAATCGCTCGCCCGTGTTGGCCAACGCCAACGCGAATAAACCTTTTGGGTGTCCTTTGAACATAAAGTAAATATTTAGATTAGAATGAATTTTTTTGTTCGAGCACAAAATTATGATTTTTTTCGAAACTTCGGGCACTTGCGGGAAAAAATAGTCCGTTTTGCGACCTGATCACGGTGTAATCGCGGACTATTTTGTTGACGAAACAAATATTTGTCATATCTTCGCCGCCGAAACGAACCAAAAACGAACGAAACAAAGGGGTGCTTCTTTTTTGAGGCCGATCGGCAAACCCGCGACAAGCGACCCGCCGACCGACCGCAAAAAACGAGGCTGAGATCACACCCGTCGAACCTGATCCGGATAATGCCGGCGATAGGGAGGTTTTTCGAAGGAACATATCTCTATCGGGCGAGCCGCACCGGCCGCTCGACAATCCCAATCACATACATTGCAATTAAACTCGTCGGGGAATGGTGGATTGGAAACTCATTTTGCAGATTGCCGGGGTGTGCCTCGGGCTGCTCTATCTCTGGTACGAATACCGCGCCGACGTCCGGGTGTGGATCGTGGGGCTCATCATGCCCTTCATCCACGGCGTGCTCTACTATACGGCGGGACTCTACGCCGACATGACGATGGAGTTCTACTACGTGGCGGCGGGGGTCTACGGCCTCGTGATGTGGACGCGCCCCAAAAGCAGCGCTCAGGTAAACATCTCGCACACCCCGCGGCGGCACATAGCACCCTTAGTGCTGGTGTGCGCGGCGGCGTTCGTGGTTATATCGTTCGTGCTTGCGCGCCACACCGACAGCACTGTGCCCTATTGGGACGCGGCCACCACGGCGATGAGCATCGTCGGCATGTGGATGCTCTCGCGCAAGTACGTCGAGGTGTGGCTCGTGTGGATCGCCGTCGACGTGATCAGCTGCGTGCTCTATGTCTACAAAGGAATTCCATACACAGGACTGCTGTTCGGCATCTACTCGGTGCTGGCGGTGGCGGGATATGTGAGGTGGCTGCGGCAGGCGCGTACACTAAAACAGACTCAAAAAACTATCGAATCATGAAAACATATCCATCCGTAATGACCGTCGCGGGGTTCGACCCGAGCGGCGGGGCGGGCATCCAGGCCGACATCAAAACCATCTCGGCGCTGGGCTGCTACGCCACCTCGGCGCTCACGGCGCTGCCGGTTCAAAACACCATGGGCGTGCGGTCGATCCACTCGATCCCCACGGCGGTGGTGGCCGAGCAGATGCGCGCCGTTATGGACGACATTCCGCCCCACGCCATCAAGATCGGCATGGTGCACAGCGTCGAACTGGTCGAGGCGATCGTCGGGGTGCTGGGCGACTATCCGCGCGTGCCGACGGTGTTCGACCCGGTGATGGTGGCCACCAGCGGCCACAAACTTATCGAGGAGGCCACCATAGCGGCGATAGTCGAGAGGCTGTTTCCGTTGGCGGACGTCATCACTCCCAATCTCGACGAGGCGGCGGTGCTGGCCGGAATGGCGATCGAAACGGTGGACGATATGTACGCGGCGGGCGAAAAAATCCTCGCCTTAGGTTGTCGTTCGCTGCTGCTGAAGGGCGGACATCTGAAAACCGACCGCCTGACGTCGCTCTTTTTCGAAAGGGGCTGCGCGCACGGGAACGCGAACTCGAACTCGAACGGCGAGGTCTGCTCGCACGGGAATGCGGGCGGCGAGATCGGCCGGAGCGTGAACGTGGCCGAGTATCACTCCGAAAAGTGGAACACCCGCAACACCCATGGCTCGGGCTGCACGTTATCCTCCGCCATAGCGTCGTTTTTGGCTCGCGGCTCGGAGCTTTCGGCCGCCGTGGTGCTGGCGCAGGACTATGTGAAAGGCGCCATATTCAACGGCAAAGACGTCACGATAGGCTGCGGCAACGGCCCGCTCAACCACTTCTATGACCCGCAGCCGCTTTGCCCGACGGAACGATAGGCGCCCTCCGCTCGCCAGAAACAAACCCTTATATAACGCAAAAATATGAAATGGTCCGAAAAAACGTGGGCTGAAACCGCCCCTATTTACCAACGAATCGTCGAAATGCCCTTCATCGAGGAGCTGGCCGCCGGCACCCTGCCGATGGAGAAGTTCAAGTTCTACATAGCCCAGGACGACATTTACCTCGAATCTTACGGCCGCGCCCTTGCCATGATCGCCGCCCGCGCCACCGACCAGTCTGAGGCGCTCGCCTTTGCGCGCTACGCCGAGATCGCGTTCGTGTCGGAGCAGGAGATGCACAAGGCCTACTTCGCCGACAACGCCCCGGGCGACAAGCCAGCCATTCAGCCCGCCTGCCACCACTACGCGAGCTTTCTGAAGAGCACCGCCCTCGAACCGGTCGAAGTCGCCATGGCGGCGGTGCTGCCCTGTTTTTGGATCTATCGCGAGGTGGGGCGCCAAATTTATAAAAACAGCGCCCCCGGCAACCCCTATCAGGCATGGATCGACACCTACGTGGGCGAGGAGTTCGACGCATTGGTCGACGGCGCTATCGCGATTTGCGACGCCGCGGCCGAGCGCGCCACCGCCGAAACGCGCCGCGCGATGACCGAGGCCTACACCTTCGCCGCGAGGTTGGAGTTCGACTTTTGGGACGCAGGCTACAAACTAAGGAAGTGGTAGGTCGGGACGTCAGCTACCGAGTGCGCCGCCGGTAGACCAACGTCCGCCGCAACAAAATTCCCTGCTAAATTGCATATTTAGCAGGGAATTTGTATCTTTGTACGCTTGTACTGCCGCGCAGTAAAGGCGCACGAAAATGCCACAGAAAAACGTCATAGAGCTCCGCGGGGCCAACGTCTACCACTCGCTCATAGCGGGTCATCGGCTCACCCGGCGCAACTATCGCCGCACGGGCGAGAGGGTGTTGTCGGACGTCGACCTTGCGATAGCCCCCGGCGAGACGGTCTATCTGATCGGTCGGGTGGGCAGCGGCAAGAGCACCCTGCTGAAGACCCTCTACGCCGAGGTGCCCCTGTTCGAGGGGATCGGCCGGGTGGCGGGTATGGACTTGACGACGCTGCGCCGGCGGGACGTGGCGCGACTCCGGCGCAGGTTGGGCATAGTGTTTCAGGATTACAGGCTGCTCACCGACCGCAACGTGGTGGAGAACCTGCGTTTCGTGCTCCGGGCGACGGGGTGGCGCAACAACGGCGACATGCTCCGGCGAATCGAGGAGGTGCTCGATCAGGTGGGTCTGCGCAACAAGGAGTACAAGATGCCGTTCGAACTCTCGGGCGGCGAGCAGCAGCGGCTGGCCATAGCGCGGGCGCTGTTGAACCGTCCGGCGGCGATTTTGGCCGACGAACCGACGGGCAACCTCGACCCCGAGGCGGCGGACGGCGTGATGAGACTGTTTGCCGATATCGCACGCCGGGGGTGCGCCGTGGTGATGTCGACCCACAACGTGGCCAACATTCAGCAATACCCCTCGCGCACGATAAGGTTTAACAAGGGCGGGGTGGAGGAGCTCGACATTAAAACGATTTTTGGATAACAGAAAATATGAGCGAAGTAAAAAATACGAATCAGGAAGAGTACTCGGCGTCGAGCATTCAGGTGCTTGAGGGTCTGGAGGCGGTGCGTAAGCGCCCGGCGATGTACATCGGCGACATCGGGCAGAAGGGTCTGCACCATCTGGTGTACGAGATTGTCGACAACTCGATCGACGAGGCGCTGGCCGGTTACGCCACCGAGATCAAGGTGGCCATCAATCCCGACAACTCGGTGACGGTGGAGGACAACGGCCGCGGTATTCCCGTCGACTGGCACGAGAAGGAGAACAAAAGCGCCCTGGAGGTGGTGCTGACGGTGCTCCACGCGGGGGGTAAATTCTCCAAGGACAGCTACAAGGTGTCGGGCGGTCTGCACGGCGTGGGTATGAGCTGCGTGAACGCGCTTTCGGACGATTTTGTGGCCGAGGTGCGCCGCGACGGCAAAATCTACCGCCAGTCGTACAGCATCGGCGCCCCGACGTCGAAGATGGAGATCGTGGGCGAGGCCGACACCACCGGCACCAAGATCACATTCCACCCCGACGGCACGATATTCAACGTGACGAAGTTCGAGTACGACATTCTGGCCGGCCGACTTCGCGAACTCGCGTTTTTGAACAAGGGCATCCGCATGTCGCTCACCGACCTTCGCACCGAAGAGGGCGCCGTCCCGAAAAGCGAGGAGTTCTACTCCGAGGGAGGGCTTCGCGAATTTGTGGAGTATCTGGACGCCAACCGCGAGAAACTTACCGAAAACGTGATCTATCTCGACACCGAGCGCGACGGAGTGCCGGTCGAAGTGGCTATGCAGTACAACACCGGATTCACCGAAAACGTACACTCTTACGTCAACAACATCAACACCATAGAGGGCGGAACCCACATGACGGGCTTCAGGCGCGCGCTGACCCGCACCTTGAAAAAATACGCCGACGAGAGCGGAATGCTCGCCAAGTTGAAGTTCGAGATCGCGGGCGACGACTTCCGCGAGGGACTCACGGCGGTGGTGTCGGTCAAAGTCGCCGAGCCGCAGTTCGAGGGGCAGACCAAAACCAAATTGGGCAACAGCGAGGTGGCCACGGCCGTCGACAGCGCCCTCGCCGCCGCTCTGGGTCACTATCTGGAGGAGAACCCCAAGGATGCCCGCGCCATAGTTCAAAAGGTGATTCTGGCCGCCACGGCACGTTACGCCGCCCGCAACGCAAGGGAACTCGTGCAGCGCAAGAACGTGCTGTCGGGCGCAGGCCTTCCCGGTAAACTTGCCGACTGCTCGTCGAGAGAAAGGGACAAGGCCGAGATATTCTTCGTCGAGGGCGACTCGGCGGGCGGCACCGCCAAACAGGGGCGCGACCGGGTGTTTCAGGCCATCATGCCTCTGCGCGGTAAGATCCTCAACATCGAGAAGGCGCAGGAGCACAAGATGTGGGAGAACGAGGAGATCAAAAACATGTTCACCGCCATAGGCGTCACCATCGGCACCGAGGAGGACAGCAAGGCGCTCAACCTCGACAAACTGCGCTACGGCAAGATCATAATCATGACCGACGCCGACGTGGACGGCAGCCACATAGCAACCCTTCTGCTGACCTTTTTCTTCCGCAAGATGAGGGAACTTATCGAAAACGGCCACATCTACATCGCCACGCCGCCTTTGTACCTCGTGAAAAAAGGGGCTCGCGAGCGCTACTGCTGGTCGGAGGAGGAGCGGGAGTCCACGGTGGCCGAGTTCGGAGCCAAAGGCGTCCACACCCAGCGCTACAAGGGTCTGGGGGAGATGAACGCCGAGCAGTTGTGGGACACCACCATGAACCCCGACACGCGCATTCTGCGTCAGGTGACGATCGAAAACGCCGCCGACGCCGACTACATATTCTCGATGCTGATGGGCGACGAGGTGCCGCCCCGCCGCGAGTTTATAGAGGCTAACGCGCGCTACGCCAATATCGACGCTTAAATCACTTATTAGTATGGAGGTAACGGTAATCGGCGTCGCCGGGGGCACCGGCTCGGGCAAAAGCACGCTGGTGCGCAAGTTGTTGGATACGTTCGGTTGCAATGGAGCTAACGGCGGCCCGGCGAAAGACGCCGCCCGCAATGGAGCCGAAACAAAGGGCGCGGGCGTGGCGATGCTGTGCCACGACAGCTACTACAAATCGCACACCGAGCTGACCCTCGAAGAGCGCGCCCACCTCAACTACGACCACCCCGGAGCGTTTGACACCGCTATGATGGTCGAGCACCTTAGGGCGCTCAAGAACGGCGTGCCCATCGACCAGCCTGTCTACTCGTTTGTGGAGCACAACCGCACACCCGAAACGGTGCTCGTGAAGCCGTCGCGGGTGGTGATAGTCGACGGGATTTTGATATTCGAGAACCGCGAACTGCGCGAGCTGATGGACATCAAGGTGTATGTCGACACCGACGCCGACGTTCGCCTCGCGCGCCGCATCATGCGCGACGTTCGCGATCGCGGACGCAGCATGGAATCGGTCATCGAGCAATATCTGAGCACGGTGAAGCCGATGCACGAGGAGTTCGTCGAGCCGTCGAAGCGCTGGGCCGACGTGATCATCCCCGAGGGCGGTTTCAACTCGGTGGCGGTGGCGATGCTGATCGAAAACATCCGCTCGCTCATCCGCAACGCCTCAGGATCGGGGCTGTAACTGCACTTCGGGGGAGCCGCAACGCCTCAGGATCGGGGCTGTAACTGCACCGTCGCTCAGCGACCAGGCACACGCCGAAGTGCCGGGGAATATGCTGTCTGCGAAAATTTTACGGAACAACGTATAAAAGAGCGGTGCGCAAATATTTGCGCACCGCTTCTATTTCGGGAGCATCGAGACAAATCGCCTCTCATCTCCGCCTCTGAAAACCTACTCCACATTCCTCACCGAAGTCCGCTTCAACTTCAACTCGAACTCTTTGCGGTGTACTTTCTGCTCCGATTCTATGCGTTTTATCTCGGCACGAATCGCGTTCTCGCCAACCTCGCCAACCTCGCCGCCGTCACCGCCGCCATTTTTACCCTTTCCACCCTCAAGGCTCACCAACCGGTAGCTTTCATCCGGCGAGTACAGGCCGCGAAACTCGGTCTCGTCCAAGTAGGGCGGCAGCTCGCCCTCCAGCATAGCCCGGTAGGCGTTCACGATAAACTCCTTCTTTTGGATCACGTCCCTGAGCCACCAAATGTCGTATAGCGTTCTGGTGGAACCAAGTTGAGGATTGGCCACACCGTAGGTCATAAACTGAGGGCTGTACAGCAGCGTGGCGCACATATTCGACGCCACCAAAAAGCCATACCCGAAGTTGTCGTACATCAACTCCTCGCTCACCAAACCGTTCAGCACCATAAACGCCAGATGGTCGATCTCGTTCAACAGCGCGATCCGCGACGTGAATACGATGTGGGCGATATCCAATGCGCCGTCTTCGTCGATCAGTTTGGTGTAGTCGATCAACTCCAGTTCGGCAAGTTCCTTCGGATCGAGCGTCGCCAAGTGCCGCGTTTGAAGGGTCACGTTTTGGTACTGCTCGAACGTGCAAAAGTCGCCGTCCTTCAACGCATAGGTGAAATTGTCTGTCGCGGAGGTGAGGGCGGCCTTAACGTTGTTGCTCTGTTCGACGGTGTGGCTTATCAGTTCCGCCTCGGCCGAGCGCCTGAGCGAATCGCGGGCGATGATCACCTGCACGGCGATAAACACTATCGACACCACGGTGAGCAGATAGTAGAGGTTCTCCACCACCGACTTGTTGTCGTCGAAGTATTTGCCGCTCAGCACTGCGGGCTTTTTCATTATTTCGAGAGTTCGCTACCGTCGCCGGCGACATATTTATCCAACCACCCGAAGAACTCGCGGTTCCACACGAGGTTGTTCTGCGGCTGGAACACCTGGTGCGCCTCGTCGTCGAACGCTACTAAACGCGAAGGAATGCCCATCACGCGCGCGGCAGTGTGCGCCTCGATGCTCTGGGTGTAGGGAATGCGGTAGTCCCTCAGGCCGGTGATTATCATGATGGGCGTGTTCCAATTCTTCACCAACTTGTGGGGCGAGGCGGCGTAAGAGCGCACTGCCGTGGGATTTTCGCTCCAGTAGGGCCCGCCGTAGTCGTTGGTCACGAAGAACAGCTCCTCGGTGTGGCCGTACATGCTCTCAAAGTTGAATATCCCGCAGTGGGCGATGAACGCCTTGAAGCGGTTTTCGTGCACCCCGGCCAGATAGAACGCCGAGTATCCGCCGTAGCTCGCGCCCACGCAGCCCAATCGCTCCGAATCGACGAACGGCTCCTTGGCAACCTCGTCGATGGCGCTCAAAAGGTCGCGGATATTCTGCCCCGAGTAGTCGCCCGAGATCTGATCCGTCCACTCCTGCCCGAAGCTGGGGGTTCCGCGGCGGTTGGGCGCCACGACGATATAACCGCGCGCCGCCATCAGCTGGAAGTTCCAGCGGTAGCTCCACATTTGGCTGATGGTGCTCTGGGGCCCGCCTTCGCAATAGAGCAGGGCGGGGTATTTTTTCGTCGGGTCGAAATCGGGCGGATAGACCACCCAGGTGAGCATCTGCTTGCCGTCGGTGGTTTCGATCCAGCGTTTCTCTACCTTGCCCGTCTTGATGTTCGCAAAAATGTCGCCGTTGACGTTGGTTAGAGGAAAGAGCCTCGCGCTGGCGGTGCTCAGCGAGTAGAGTTCCGTGGCGCGATCTTGCTTCGTGAGCGACACCACGGCACTACTTCCCGCCATCGAAAGAGCCACAATGTCGTGGTCGCCCTCGGTCACGAGCGTCACATCACCGCCCGCCGCCGGCACCCTGCAAACCTGATACGTTCCGAAATATGGGGCTATGAAAAACATCTCTTCGTTGTCTTTCCACAACACGTTCGTCGCGCTGTGGTCGAAGTCGGCGGTGAGGTCGACGAAACTCTTCGCTGCGGTGTCGAACACGAACAGCCGCTCTTTGTCGGCCTCGTTGCCCGCGCGGCGCATGCTGCGAAAGGCGATGCGGCTGTCGTCGGGCGACCACACGGGGTATCTGTCGTAGCCGGGCATAACCACGCGGTTCACCATAATACCGTCCGTCCGCGGCTCGGCGTCGAGGCCACCGTACTCCTTGCAGATGTTGACGGTCGTTCCCGCTGCCAGGTCGTAGACATATATATCGGTGTCGGTCGACAGGGCGTAATCCACACCGGCGAGTTTTTTGCAGGTGTATGCGATTTGCGTCCCGGCGTTGTTCCACGCAATCTCGGCCGCATCGAAGTAGGGTTCGCCCGGACTGTCGAACGGTTCACCGGCCATAATGTCGACGCCCGCCGCAACCGTCGCACCGCTTGCCGCCGAGTCGAAATCGGTCACGAAAATGTGCAGGTGGCTACCGTCGGTCCATCTGTCCCAGTGGCGCACCATCAGATCGTCGTAAATTTTGACGCCCGACTTGTCGAGGTCGGGATAGACTTCGCTGCCGGTGCGGTTTTCGACCTTTACCCGCTGCACGTACCACATTTTGCCGCCCGCCTCCGAGATGCCGAAATATTCGACGTCACCGGCGATATCCGACACCTGCTTGAGCGCCGTTCCATCCGCCGCCACGCTCCAAACCTGCGACGAGCCGCCGCGGCCGCTCAAAAAGTATACTTTAGAACCGTCTGCGCTCCACACCACGTTGCCTGCGCTGGCCTCGTAGTCGGTCAGGCGCACGGCTTCGGTCGAATCAAGCTCCTGCACCCACAAGGTGGTCACGCCGCGATTTTCGCCCACGTTGTAGTCGGTGCGGCCATACACCACGCGCGTTCCGTCGGGCGAGAGTGCGAACTCGCCTATGCGACCCATCTTCCACATGATTTCGGGGGTGAGCACGCCCGCGGCGATCTCTTCGGGGGTGAGCGCGTTGGCGATTTCGAGCGGGCCGGCCGTCTCCGTCTTTTCGCCGCAACCCGTTGCAAGTCCGGCTCCCGCGGCTCCCATCAGCCCCATAGCGATAAAAGTAAAAAGTTTTTTCATTTTTTATTTAATTGTTTTTGTTGTCAAACCGTCTCTATATTAAATTTTCCCCACCACCTCCTGAATGGTCATGTAGCTTCCGGCGGCGGCGCGCACGGCTTCGGCCGGGGTCATCCACTCCACCGCCGTTATATCCTCCTCGGCCTGGG
>JAITWI010000058.1 GCA_031285345.1 Alistipes sp. | reverse complement strand
GCAGTCGGGCATCGCGCGGCGGATGGCGGCGATGCGTTCCAAGTACCATTCGCGGGTGTAGCGGCGGTTCATGGCGGCGAGCACGCGGCTACTTCCCGACTGTGCGGGCAGGTGGATGGCTCGGCAGATGTTGGGGGTTTGGGCGATTACCGCGATCAGTTCGTCGGAGATGTCTTTCGGGTGGGAGGTGGCGAAACGGACTCGGAGTTGCGGGTCGATGGCGGCTACGCGGCGCAGGAGTTCGGGGAAGCTTACATCTTCGTGCGAGTAGGAGTTTACGTTTTGGCCGAGGAGAGTTACTTCGCGGTAGCCGGCGGCGAAGAGTTCGCGCACCTCGCGCAGGATGGTTTCGGGGTCGCGGCTACGTTCGCGGCCTCGGGTGTAGGGCACGACGCAATAGGAGCAGAAGTTGTTGCAGCCGCGCATGATGGCCACGAACGCGCTCACTCCCGCCGCGTCCAAGCGGACGGGCGAGATTTCGGCGTAGGTTTCTTCCTTCGAGAGTTCGACGTTGATGCCGCGTGCGCCTTGCGAAAAAGCTCCGCCGACCAGCATCGGTAACGAACGGTAGGAGTCGGGGCCTGCCACCACATCGACGGCGGGACGTTCGGTTGTGATTTTTTCCGCAAGACGTTCGGCCATGCAGCCTATAAGTCCGAGCACCATGCCTTTGCGGCGTTTTTTGAGGGCGGCGAGTTCGTCTAAGCGATGCCAGATTCGTTGCTCGGCTCCGTCGCGGATGGAGCAGGTGTTGACTAAGATCACATCTGCGTCATTCACCCCCTCGGCGCGGCCGAAGCCCTCGGCGGCCATCAGAGCCATGACGGTTTCGCTGTCGACTACGTTCATCTGACAGCCGTAGGTTTCGATATATACTTTGCGTCCCACTCCGATGGCGGGTTGTGCCTCTTTAAAATTCATGCCGCAAAGTTACGAAGTTGTTTGGAACTAACTCTTTTTCATTTCGGAAAAAGGGCGGAAGCCTTCGCCCAAGGTTTCGTCGGCATCGACCACTACTACGAACATCGAGGGGTCGATGTCGCGGAGGCGTTGTTTGACGGGGACTATCTCGCGGCGGCTCACCACCAGAAAGATCATGTTTTTTTCGTCGCCCGTGTACATTCCCGAGGCGTGGATAACCGTTCCGCTACGGTCGAGATCGTCGAGGATGAATCGGCGTACCTCCTCCCGTTTTTCGGTGACTATGAGGAGCATTTTGTCGTAGTTGCGCCCCTCGACAACGAAGTCGATGATCTGCGCGGCGATCCAGATTGTGAGTAGCGAATACAACGGCAGGGTCGGGCTCTCGCCTCCGATGCCGACAAGTACCACGAGGCTACACACGACAACGAAAGCGTCGGCGATGAGTAGGCCGTTGGAGAATTTGATGTGGCTCCATTTCTGCAGGAGCATGGCTATGATGTCGGTTCCGCCGGTGGTTGCCTGCGATTTCACGACGAGGCCTACGCCCACGCCTATGAACAGGCCGCCGAAAACGGAGGCTAAGATCAGGTCGTCGGCAAGGTTGAGCCTGCCCCACAGGAGCGTTTCGGCGGTTTGCGTCGCGATGTCGGGGTAGACGGCGTAGGGCAACAGGAGCATCAATAGCGGGGTTATCAGCGAGGCGAAGACGGTTTTCGTGCCGAAGACGGGGCCGAAGACTGCGAAGCCTATCAACAGGAGCGGGATGTCCATCATGTAGCCGAACCATCCTTGCGGGATGGCGGGAAGGACTTCGTGGAGGATGGTGCTCATGCCCCAGATTCCGCCCGGGGTGATTTTGTAGGGGTACATGAATAGGATGAATCCTAACGACATGACGGTACAACCCAGCAGGATGACGAGCCAGGATGACCACCATTTCCATGAGTGCAGGTCGTCTTTCACTCTTAGGTACAGATGTTTGGGATTCATTTTCATTGTTTTTGTTTTTTGCTTGTGTTTTTGTTTGTGCTTGCGTTTGTTTGCGCTTGCGCTCGTGTTTAAATTTCGACAAAGATAGTGATTGTTGTTAAATTTGCAAGCCATATACCAAAACAAAAGGCAATCCCCAACCGGATTGCCTTTCTGTTTTTTCAGCGATGAGACTTAGCAACCGCAAGAGCAGCCGCCTTTGTTGCCGCCGTCGCAACCGTCTTCGCCACAGCCGCCTTCGCCGCAATCGCATCCGCCGCCGCCTGCAAAGCCTTGCAGGTCTTCGGGGGAGAGTTCGCGAACATCGACTACCTTGCCGGTGAAGTTGAGGGTTTTGCCTGCCATCGGGTGGTTGAAGTCCATCGTAACTACTTCGGTGACAGCCACGACGCGACCCATAAGGCGATTGCCCTGCTGGTCGGCCATCGGGATCATGTTGCCCACTTCGAGCAAGCCTGCTTCCACTTCGCCGTTCACTTCGAATACGTTCTTGGGGAGTTCAACGAGAGCCTCGCTGATGACCTCGCCGTAGCCTTCGGTCGGGGTGAGGGTGAAGGCGAACTCTGCGCCGGGTTCGAGGTTGGCAATCGCTTCCTCGAATTTAGGCAACAGCATGCCCATTCCGTAGGCGAACTTGAGGGGGTTTCCGGGCTGCGACTGATCGGCGATCTGGCCGTCGACTTCTAATTTATAGTCGAGCGAAACGAATGTGTTTTCTGCAAT
>JAITWI010000023.1 GCA_031285345.1 Alistipes sp. | reverse complement strand
GACGGTGGGGCGCATAATGGAGCATCGCGCGCGCCTCGGCGGATTCGTCCGCGCGGAGCAGTTGGCGGAGGTTCGCGGCGTGACGGAGCAGAATTACGAACTTATTTTGCCGCAAATTTTCGTCGACACGCTGGCTATTCAAAAAATTGATATTAACTTTGCGCCCGCTCGTATTCTCGCCGTCCACCCCTACATCGGGGCCGAGGCGTTGAGAAAACTGCTTAAACAGAGGCAATTGAAGGGAGGTTGGCGTAATACCGGAGAACTCGTAGAGGACAAAATATTCACACCGGCGGATGCGGAAAAACTGCATCCATATCTGCTGTTCAGGCCGTTTTCCGCGCCGCAATAAAGGGCTCAAGGCGACTGCGACAGCAAAAAAACACCAATCAAAAACCTTAAAAAAAGCAAACAAAATGTTAGTAATGCCGATCAAAGAGGGCGAAAACATCGAACGCGCACTCAAAAAATTCAAACGCAAATACGAACGCACCGGCGTCCTCAAAGAGCTTCGCCGCCGCCAATACTTCTCAAAACCGTCGATCGACAAACGCAAGGCCATGCAGCACGCCGTCTACGTCGAGGCGATGCACCGCAACGAAGAGGAATAGATTTCGGTTATCAGCACACCCCCGTCTCGAAACGTTTCGAGACGGGGGTGTCTGTTTCCGCCCGGTTCGTCGAAAATTCACTGACGGCATTTTTTTCCTCACCTCGGCGATTCATGCAAGCATGATCGCACTCGGTTCGTCAAAAATTCACTACCTTTGCGTTGCCATGACACTAATCGAACGATACTCACGCCGCATCGGGGAACACATCGCGCAGGTCGACTACCCCGCCGCACCACATAATCTCTACGACCCCATAAGATACACTATGGAGGATGGCGGCAAGCGACTGCGCCCGCTTTTCACGCTGATGGCGTGCGGATTGTGGCGCGACGAGGTGGCCGACAAATCGACGAAGCCGGCCGACGGATCGACGGACGAGACGTCGAACAAGGTGACCGAAGCCCTTCCGGCGGCGGCGGCGATCGAGCTGTTCCACAACTTCACCCTGCTGCACGACGACATTATGGACAACGCCCCGTTGAGGCGCGGCCGACCGACCGTTCACGCCAAATGGGGCGAGAACGTGGCGATCCTTTCGGGCGACTCGATGACCGTGTACGCCTACCGCGAGTTGGCGCGAACGGCGGCGACCCACCTGCCCGCGGTGTTGGGCTATTTCAACGAGGCGGCGGTGAAGGTGTGCGAGGGTCAGCAGCTGGATATGGATTTCGAGGGGCGCGACGACGTCTCTGTGGCCGACCACCTGACGATGATAGAGCTCAAGACGGCGGCGCTGTTCGTGGGCGCGGTGTCGATGGGTGCCGTTGTCGGCGGCGCCTCGTCGGCGGATGTGGCGCTGCTTCGCGAGTTCGCGCTGCAGTTTGGGGTGGCGTTCCAGATGCAGGACGACCTGTTGGACAGCTACGGCGACGCGCGGTTGGGCAAGACGGTGGGCGGCGATATTCTGGAGGGCAAAAAGACATTTCTGAAAATGACGGCCATGGAGGCGGCTTCGAGCGACGATCGCGCCGCGCTTGAGATGACACACAAGGACTTGCGTTACTCGCCCGAGGAGAAGATTGCCCGGGTGCTGGCACTGTATGACCGCTACGGGGTTCGCGCGGCAGTGGAGGAGGAGATTTCGTGCCGTTTCGCCCTTGCGGCCTTGGCTTTGGATGCCCTTTCCGCCCCTCGCCAGCGCGTGGATGAATTCAAGGCCTTCGCCCTGAGCCTGCTTAACCGAACCAAATAATGACAAGACAAGATATAGAGATCATGGCCCCCGTGGGGTCGTACGAAGCCCTGATGGCGGCGATGGACGCGGGGGCCGACTCGGTCTACTTCGGGGTCGAGGGGCTCAACATGAGGGCGCGCTCGGCGGCCAACTTCACCCTGGACGACCTTGCCGAGATCGTGCGTCGCGCCCGAGAACGCGGGGTGAAGACCTACCTGACGGTCAACACGGTGATCTACGACGAGGAGACGGAGTTGATGCGGCGGGTGATAGACCGCGCCGTGGCGGAGGGGGTTTCGGCCATTATTGCCTCCGACCAGGCGGCCATTTTATACGCCCGCAGCGTGGGGATGGAGGTGCACATCTCGACACAGTTGAACGTGTCGAACAGCGAGACTTTACGATTCTATTCGCAGTGGGCGGACGTGGTGGTGCTGGCGCGCGAGTTGTCGCTGCCGCAGATTGCGCACATTCACGCCGAGATAGAGCGGGGTGATATTCGCGGCCCGCGGGGAGAGTTGGTGCGGCTCGAAATGTTCGCCCACGGCGCGCTTTGCATGGCGGTTTCGGGCAAATGTTATCTGAGCCTGCACGAGAACGGCAACTCGGCCAACCGCGGGGCGTGTATGCAGATCTGCCGGCGGGGTTATCTGTTGAGCGACGCCGAAACGGGTCACGAGATCGAGGTCGAGAACCGGCGATTGCTCTCGCCCAAAGACCTCTGCACGCTGCCGTTTCTCGACAGGATGATCGGTGCGGGGGTGCGGGTTTTGAAGATCGAGGGTCGCGCCCGTTCGGCAGAGTATGTGAAGAGGGTTGTCGAGGTCTACGGCGAGGCGGTGGAGGCGATAGCCGCGGATTCGAAGGTTTCGGGTTTGGAGGCTGCCGATTCTGAGGCGGCCGATTCGGCCGAAGGTTCCCAACCCAAGAAATTCACGCCCGAATGGGTCGAAGGGGCTGTGGGGCGTTTGTCGGAGGTGTTCAACCGCGGCTTTTGGGGCGGATATTATTTGGGAATGCCGGTGCCGGAGCTCACCCGGAGCTACGGCTCGTCGGCCACGCGGCGCAAGGTGTATGTGGGCCGGGTGACCAATTTTTTTAAGCGCATATCGGTGGCGGAGGTGCTGGTCGAGGCCTCGCCGCTGGAGACGGGCGCCGAAGTGGTGGTGATGGGCGAGACGACGGGCGTGGCGGAGATAGCGTCGGTGGAGGTTTTTGTGGCCGACCGACCCGCCTCCGAAGCGGTGCAAGGGGTGACCTGTTCGATAAAAACCGACCGCGAAGTGCGCCGCGGCGACAAACTTTATAAAATAGTCGAAAACTGAGACTAATTAGTCGAAAATCAAGACCGCTGGTACTCAGACAACTACGCAAGCCATTAAAAACCGATAACGATGTTTAGCAAAGAGACTTACACCCAAAGACGCGCGGAATTGGCGCGCAAAATGCAAGGCGGCGAACAGGGCCTCGTCCTGCTGCCCGGCAACGCCGAATCGCCGGCCAACTATACCAATAACGCCTATCGTTTCCGTCAGGATAGCACGTTTCTCTACTACTTCGGCCACTCGCTGCCCGGTTTGGCCGGCGTGGTCGACATCGACACCGGCGAGACGACCCTCTTCGGCGACGACTTTTCGGTGGAGGATATCATCTGGATGGGACCTCAGCCGAGTGTGGCCGAATTAGGCGCGCGAGTTGGCGTTGCTTCCACAAAACCGTTGTCGGCGTTGGCCGAAGTTGTCGCCGGAGCGATGGCGCGTGGACGTCGGGGGCACATTCTGCCGCCCTATCGCGCCGAGACGAAGACGATGTTGGCGGAGCTGTTCGGCGGCGCGGGAGCGGGTGTCGGCGCGGTGCCGGCCGCTTCGGACGAATTGGCGAAAGCGGTGGTGGACATGCGCGACAAGAAGTCGGCCGAGGAGATCGCCCTCATAGAGGAGGCGTGCCGCACGGGGTACGAGATGCACACCCTTGCTATGCGCATGTGCCGCCCTGGAGCGAAGGAGCAAGATATCGCCGGCGCTATCGAGGGTCTTGCGATTCAAAAGGGATGGGGGGGGTCGTTCCACTCAATCGTGTCGCAACACGGCGAAACGCTCCACAACCATAGCCACGACGGCATTTTGGATAGCGGGCGGATGCTTTTGGTCGATGCCGGAGCCGAAGCTGTGAGCAACTATTGCAGCGACTTCACTCGCACTATGCCCGTCAGCGGCAAGTTTACGGCGCGCCAAAGGGATATATACGAGATCGTTCTGGCCGCCAACAATCGCGCGTTCGAGATTTCGGCACCGGGCGTGCGCTACGTCGACGTCCATCTCGCCTCGTCGAGGGTGATCGTCGAGGGTTTGCACTCGCTGGGATTGGTGCGCGGATCCATAGACGCGGCGGTCGACGCGGGCGTCCACTCGCTGTTCATGCCCCACGGGTTGGGTCATCAGATGGGGCTCGACGTGCACGACATGGAGAATATCGGAGAACGGTTCGTGGGCTACGACGACGAGACTCCGCGTTCGACCCACCCGTCGGTGTCGCGCTGCCGCATGGGGCGCCGCCTGCAGCCGGGAATGGTCGTTACCGTCGAACCGGGCATATATTTTGTGCCCGCCTTGGTGGCCAAATGGCGTGCAGAGGGCACTTGCGCCGAGTTTGTGAACTTCTCTAAAGTGGAAGAGTATCTCGATTTCGGCGGCATCAGGCTCGAAGACGACATGCTCGTAACCGAGACGGGCAACCGTCTGTTGGGGCTGGCGGACGACGGCGCCACACCCCGCCGAATCCCCATCACGGTCGCCGAAATAGAGGAGGCGATGAGAGGGTGACCCTTCGACGGGGCGTCGCGACGCTCTAAGGGGAGGCGTGACGATTCTTTTCGATGAAGGGGGCGATCCTCCAATTAGGCGTCGCGGCTCTTCAATGAGGCATGATGGCGCTTCTGTGAGGGATAATGCGGAGGGAAGAGGCGCGAGTTCTATAAGGTGATACTACGCAGAAGAGGCGGGCAAATAGTGCCCGCCTCTTCTGCGTAGTATCCCTTCTACCCTACCCAGTGTTCTTTAGCTAATGTCGCTAACGGATAATCCTCCCAGATATTCTTTCGCTGATGCTCCGCGCTATCTGGTGTTCGTTCGGTTTACGTTTCCAAATGTTCTTTCGCTGATGCTCCGCTACCTGAAGTTCGTTCGGTTCGGCTCGGCTCGGCTTCGTTCGGCTTCGTTTGGTTCGGTTTAGTTGACATTGCTGACCACGTCCCGATTGAGGTTCTCCGCCGACTGCTCCATCTCGTTCTGGAGTTTCACCATATTGATGGCCGCCACGGCCGCCTCGTCGCCTTTGTTGCCATGTTCGCCGCCGGCACGGGCTAAAGCCTGCTCCATGTTCTCTGTGGTCAGCACACCGAACGAGATGGGCATGTTCCATGCGATCTGCAGCTGCACGATTCCCTGGGTCACCCCCGAGCAGATGTAATCGAAGTGGCGAGTCTCGCCCTGAACGACGCACCCCAACGCAATCACGGCGTCCACGTCGGTGTATTCGGCGAAAAACTGCGCGCCCAACGACAACTCGAACGTTCCGGGGACATATTTAATAAGTATGTTGTGCTCGGCGCAACCAGCCTTGCGCAGGGTGGCGACGGCTCCTTTGAGCAGCGCTTCGGTCACCTCGCCGTTCCACTCGGCCACCACGATACCGAATTTCATATCGTAGGCCTGGGGTACGGGCGAAGAGAACTGCAAGAGGTTCCTTTTTTTTATCGGAGACGACATTTTTCTACAAAAAGCGGGTTACAAAAACGGGCGAAGGGCCCACTAAACCCTTTTTTATTACTGTATCTTCTGCTCGGCGGCCGAGGCGAACTTTTCGATGTCGCGCCCTTCGAGGCTCATCGGGAATTCGTCTTTGACGCGACGGTAGGCGACAGAGGCGGCGGCGTAGTCACCGGTGGCTTCGAGCGCCAAACCCAACTTTTTGAGGTAGGTAGGGGTCGACAGCGAGTTGTCCGACGCCTCCACCGCGCGGCGGAAGTGGTCGATCGCCGTGGCGTACTCACCCTTTTGGACATATATATCGCCCCGCAGCCCTTCGTTCTGAGCGTTGATGATTCCGCCCGGAACGCCTTTGACAGCCTTGTACTTGGCTAAATATTCAAGCGCCGAATCCAGATCGCCACCGCGCAGGTAGCAGATTCCGGCGTAGTGCGCAGCCAAACGGCCCTCGTGCGTTCCGCCGTAGTTGTCGGCTATCTCCGCGAAACCGGGATTCACCCCGTCGCCTTCGAGAGCGGCGGTGTAATCTTCGGCGGCGAACAGCTGCTGGGCGACGAACATCGCGTCGGCGGCCTTTCTGCCCTGCGGAGCCTTATAGAGCCCTTCGTATGCGTAGAACCCGGCGACGACGACGAGCGCCGCGACGACGACGAAGGTCAGCGGTTTCCAATTCTTCTCGAACCACGCCTCTGTTTTGCCGAGGGCGTTTTCGATCTTCACTTCGGGATCCTGTTCCGTTGCGACGGCCTTCGCCTTGGAAGCCGTGCTTTTGCGTTTTGCCATATCTGTTGGAAGTTTTTTGCTTAATGCTTTTGCTTGTCCTAAACCTGCAAAAATCAGGAGACAAAGATAGCTATTTTTTTTTATTTCGTACCTTTGGCTTCATTTTATTCGCCGAAGGATAGAATGCGCCTCGGAAAACTGCAAACAAGTTTGAGTTTCCTCTCGGCTTTTGCTACCTTTGGGACGTTAATTAGGTCACATAATGCGTCTTCACCGTCTTTCGCTGGTTAATTTCAAGAACATAGCCTCGGCGGCCCCCCGGTTTTCGGAGGGCTTCAACTGCCTTGTGGGCGACAACGGGGCCGGCAAGACCAACGTGCTGGACGCTCTGCACTACCTGTCGATGTGCCGTTCGTCGCTGGGCACCACCGACCGCCAGAGCCTGAGGCACGGCGAGGCGTTCTTTGTGGTGGAGGGCGAATATGTCGACGACGAGGGACACCGCCGAAACGTCGCCTGTTCGTTCGCCACGGAGGGAGAGGCAAACACCGGCAAAAAAATAAAGTGCGACGGCAAGGAGTACGACCGTTTTTCGGATCACGTGGGAGTGGTGCCGATGGTGATGGTCTCCCCCGCCGACACGTTTCTAATATCGGACGCGGCCGACGAACGCCGACGCTGGCTCAATTCGTTCGTCTCGCAACTCGACCGCGCCTACCTTCAGTCGCTGGTGCGCTACAACGCCGTTTTGGCCGAGCGCAACAGGCTGTTGAAGGAGCCTTTGAGCCGTGCCGGCGTCGAAATTCTCGACGTTTTGGATATGCAACTCTCCGACCACGGCGACCGAATCCACGCCCGTCGCGCGGAGATAGTCGATGCCATGCGGCCGCTCGTCGCCGACTATTACGCCTGCCTTTCCGACGATCGCGAGGAGGTGGAGATGACCTATCGCACCGAAATTTCCACCGACCGACCGCTTGCCGAAGTGCTGGCCGCCGCGCGCGAAAAGGACTTCGCCGTCGGGTTCACCACCGCGGGCGTCCATCGCGATGACATAACGATGCGCATAGGCGGCCATCCGCTCAGGCGTTACGGCTCGCAGGGGCAGCAGAAATCGTTTTTGGTGGCGCTCAAGTTGGCGCAGTTCTCGGTGTCGCGCGACGTTTCGGGCGAGACCCCGCTGCTGCTGTTGGACGACCTGTTCGACAAACTCGACACCGGGCGGGTGGAGCGGTTGATAGGCCTGCTCGACTCCGACCTATTCGGCCAGGTGTTCATCTCCGACTGCAACCGCGCGCGCCTCGAAGGGGTTTTGCAGCGCGGCGGCCGGACCTATTCGCTGTTTGAGCTTGCGAACGGGAATATAGTTGAAAATGGAAATGGATAACGCTATTTTTGTCAAAAACGTCCGTATGCAAGGCTTGCGACGAGCCAAAACCGCAGTTTACTCGGACGTAAATGAGGATTTTGGCGAGGAGTATAACGCCGCAGACGGCCATTTTTCACAAAAATTATGAGACGCACCCGCACCGTAAGGATCGGCGAACTGGTGGACGATCTGTTTCGCGACCCGGTGATCCGCCGCAAAATCGCCGAGGGTCGCCTGCCCGACACGTGGCGCGAGGTGGCGGGGCCGATGGTGGCTTCGTGCACCGAACAGGTGACGTTCAAGACGGGCCTGCTCTCCGTACGCATCTCATCGCCCGTGGTTCGCCACGAGGCCTTCATGCGTCGCACGCTTCTGCGCGACGAGATCAACCGCCGCGCCGGAATCACTCTCGTGCGGGAGCTCATCATAAAATAACGTATCGCCCTAAAAAAGGCGGCTCCCGAAAGAGCGGAGGCGACCCTCGAAAGAGCCGCCTCCGCATCGTAACGTTTCCCATATATTATTTCAGGTAGACATAGTAGGCGTCCGCATTGTCGCCAAGGGTCGAGGGAACGCCGTTCTTCCAAAGGGTGGCTTTGGCGGTGGGATCCATTATGTAGCCCACCATGTAGATGTCGTCGCCGAAGCCGTTGATGTGGGTCACCTGCGAAACCTTGTCGCTCATGGTCTCCTCGACGCCGTTCTTCCAGATAGTCGCTGCCAAAACATCATCTTGGGCGACATAGCCGCCCACATAGACATCCTCGCCCGACACGTATACGGTGTAGGCCTGCGACCTCACGTTGCTGAGTGTTTGGGGAACGCCGTTCTTCCAAAGGGTGGCTTTGTCCTGATTCGCCGGGTTTTGGCCGCCGTCGACGTCAACCACTCCCGCCACATACACGTCTTCTCCCGAGACGAACATCTGGTAGGGGTAGGCGCTCACGTTGCCCTCGCTCAGGATCTCTTCCACGCCGTTCTTCCAAACTGCCAACAGCCTGCTGCCGTCGCGATCGACGTAGCCCGTTATATACATGTCGTCGCCCGAGAAGCAGAGGGTCGCCGCGTCGGAGTAGTTGGGGCCAGTCCACTCTATCTCGCCGTTTTTCCAAAGGATAGCTTTATACACGTTCTCTGTGCCGTAGTCCATTCCCGCTACATACACGTCGTCGCCCGACACCACGACCGAGTGGGCTATGCCGGCGGTTTCGCTGAGTTTTGCGGCGACACCGTTCTTCCAAAGCAAAGCTTCGGGAGCATATTTCGAATCCAGCGCCCAGCCCGCCACGTAGACATCGTCGTTCTCCGCAATGTCGATCGAAAATACGAACGCGTCGCGATCGAACAGCTGCTCCTCCACGCCGTTCACCCAGAGCACCGCCTTGGGAGAGCCGTAGGTGACCCTGCCGCCCACGTAGACGTCGGGTTGCCGTTCGACCGTCACGGTGCAAACGGCCGTCACGCCGCTTTCGTCTGTGGCGGTCGCAGTGATTTTAGCTTCTCCGACAGCGACGGCGGTCACCACACCGCCTGTAACGGTCGCAACGTCGGTGGCGTCGCTCGACCACTCCACGTTGCGGTTGGCGGCATCCGCGGGCAGAACGTCGACTGTCAGCGTCTCCTTATCGCCCACCAACAAATCGAGAGTCGGCAGGCTCAACTCTATCTCCGTCACCAAAACATCCTCGATCTCGTCGATAATCTCCTTCTTAGGATCGTCGCACGCGGCCATACCCATCGCCACGACACCTATAAGCGTCAGGGCGAGAATTGTAGATTTTCTTCTCATACTTTCAATAGTTATTTAGGTTAACAAAAAAATGGCTCTGTTTCGGGCTCGACCACAAAAGTAGCCGAACCGCGAAACAAAGCCTTTAACTATTGAAAGATTGTAGAAAAAATCCCGAAAAGTCATCGGAAAATCGGTTATTTCCTCGACTTTTCCGAAAACTGCTTTTTAAGCGTGCTCAGATAGGATTCGGTAATGCCGATGTAGGAGGCGATAACCCTGGCCGACACGTTGGCTATTATCTCGGGCCGGTTCTCGATCAGCGATTCGAAGCGCTCCTTGGCGTCGCCGTTCACCACACGCAACTTCATCTCGTGGAACAGCAGCTGCTCCATCGACATGAACACCATCCATTCGGCGAAGTCCTGCGACTGCCTCAACAGATGCAGAAACCGAGCCTTGGCGATCTTCATGACCGTCGTGTCGCAACAAGCCTCGAATTTGCAGAACGAGGGCTCGCCCCTGGTGAAGGGGTAATAGGATATCAGCAGGGTGCCGGGCAGACCGAAGCCGAAGGTCATCTCCTTGAAGCCGTCGAAATAGGCGACCCTCGCGATGCCGCTCTTGACGACGTAGATGTTGCCGTCGAGTCCGCCGTATGCGATTATCTCTTTGTTGCGCTTAAACTCGACGGGAGTCATCAGGCCGAGGAATCGGTCCATCGTCTCCTCCCTCATCTTGTGGCTGCACTCGGCGTTCAGTTGCCCTCGGAGCGTCTCCATGGTCACTGCATATAGCCGGCCACGTCGGTAGGTTCGTCGCCCACCTGCGCGGTCATGCGCACGATCTCGCCCGCCGCGTCGGCGTACATAAAGGTATACTCCGTGTTCTTTTCGAGCAAAAAGCTCAACGTTTTGTTCATGTCGTCGTGCGGACCCGAAGTGCGGCCGCCGCCCATCTGCACCGCGCCGCGAAACACGTCGACGTTGGCCGCCACGCGGTCGCCCGAATTGGTGGCACGGTCGGCGTCGAGCCACATGGTGAAACGCACCGGCACGTGGGTTCCGGCGGCCAGGTTGGCGCCCATAACCTCGTTCATCCGCTCGGTGTAGCGCTCGGTGACGTTCACGCCGTGCACATCGGTCGACTCGGGGCTCCACACCATCGGGAAGGCTTCCCCGGAGGCGGAGGCGATCCCTGAAGCTGAAGCTGAAGCCGAATTCGAGGCAACGGGTTTATACGACACCGCCCATATCGCGTGTTCCGGGTCCGAGGCCGTGCCCTGTCCCGCGTCGGCCAAAAACCACGAGTGGTCCAAGCCCAGCGGATCGGGATAAAACTCGGTGAAATACCACTTTCCGTCGATCCAAACCTCCACCCAGCTGTGGTTGCCGCGGTCATCGTGCCAGGCGGCGGTGCCTGCGAAGCGAGCCGGAATGCCCACCGAACGCAGAGCCTCGACAAGGATTATCGACAGCCCCGTGCACGAGGCCATCCCCTGCTCCATCGACTGCGAGGCGTTCTGGTTTGTGGCGCGGCGAAGGGTGTTGTACTCCACTCCGACCGTTTTGTTGAGGTCGCGATTCACAAGGTCGATAGCCTCGCGGATGTCTTTGGCATCGCGAACTTTGGGGGCGAAGATGTCGTAGAACCCGGGGCGCCAATCCTCCCGCGGCTCGTCCACCACGGCGTAGGGCAGCACCTCGTTAAGGAAGATCGAATCGGGCAGAGCGACCGCCCAACTAAATTCGCGACGCGCCCTTAGCGCGTAGTCGACGTTGTTTGCGACGAGCTCGGCAGGGAGCGTGTCTCGGTCGCCGGCGGGCATGTAGGCCTCCAAATAATCCATGGCCTCGCGGCGCTCGGTGTCGCAGGATGTGGCGGTCAAAACGGTCGATGCGGCCAGCGCGACTAACGCGGCCGAAAGTAAAAGGTTCTTCATATCGTTGATTTTAAGGTTTTGGCTATTTCGACCATCTTTTCCACGAAACCGGGGTCGGCGTAGGCGATTTGGTGGTCGGATGATCCCTCCGGCGAGAAACTGACGTGCGGGCTGCGATACTCCATCCCGCCTTCGCGCACAGCCCGGGCGCTGAAATGGAGCGCGTCGACACCCGTGGCGGCGAGCGTGCGTCCGTTCGCGGGATTGACCCCCGAGCCCGCCATGATCTCTATCCGACCCGCGGCCACCCGCACCATCTCGCGAATGGTGTCGATCCCCTCTAAGGCCGTCGCCCGCCCGCCGGAGGTCAAAACCCGCCTGCATCCTGCGGCGACGATATCTTCCAACGCCCGCACTGGGTCGCGAGCGACGTCTATCGCACGATGGAATGTGCTCTCCATGGGCATGGCGAGATTCACCAACTCGCGGGTGCGGGTCACGTCGACCTCTCCCTCGGGGGTGAGCAGGCCGAACACCACGCCGTCGGCACCTGCATTTTTTGCGAAGGCAATGTCGCGCCTCATCTGCTCGAACTCCTCGTCGTCGTACAGAAAGTCGCCGCCACGCGGACGGATCATCACGCTCAACTCCAGCGGCCGCCCCGCCCGTTCGCCGGCCACTTCGCGAGCCATGGCTATTGTCGCCGCCGACGGTGTGGTGCCGCCTTCGGTGGGCGAAGCGCAGAGTTCCACGCGGGTGGCTCCCAGGCGTGCCGCCGTTCGCACCGCCTCCACCGAGTAGGCGCACAGTTCCGTTTCGATCGCCCTGCTCGCCGCGCTTTCGATCGCCCTGTGGGTCGCGTTTATCTCCGTCCTGCCTTTTGTCGCTCCGACCGCTCCTCCGGTCGCTGTTTCGATAGTTTTCATAAGTGCAAAGATAGTACATTTACACAACAAAAAAAGCCCGGGACAATGCCCGGGCCCGCTTGGGTTTTGCGGTAGTTTTGGAGATTTTCAACGGTCTCGTGCCGTATCGTTATCGCGAACCCGCGTGTCATTTCACCGATCGGGGCGCGTCATGTCGTTTTTGAGTGGGAGGCGGCAGGCAGTTTCGTTTTTAGCCAAGAGACAGCCGGCAATTTCGTTTTGATTAAAGGGTAGCGCCCGGAGAGCGGACTATGCCGTTTTGACCGACAGCTCTATCCGTTCGCCCGAAAGGCCGACCTCGATTCTGTCGCCGGGCTTCATCCCTCCCGCCACGATCATCTGCGCCAACGGCTCCTCTACTCTATCGAGAATGGCCCGCTTCAAAGATCGCACCCCGTATTCGGGATCGTAGCTCGGAGCGGCAAGCTCGCGGCGCACCTCCTCCGATATTTCGAGCCCGAAGCCCAACTTTTCGGCGCGGGCGACGAGCGTGGCAAGTTCGAGCTCCACCACACGGGCTATGTCGTCGGCCTCCAGCGCGTTGAACACCGCTATGTCGTCGACGCGACCCATGAACTCCGGGGCGAACGTCTGCGTCAACGCGTTTCGATACTCGGCCTCTCGACTCGCGCCGGCGGCCGCAGCCATGGCCGAGGTGCCGTATCCCACCGCCGGAGCTTTCCGCGCAATAGCCGCCGAACCGGCGTTGGAGGTCATTATCACTATGGTGTTGCGAAAATCTATCCTGCGCCCCAGTCCGTCGGTCATGTGGCCGTCGTCCAACATCTGGAGCATCACGTTGAACACATCCGGATGGGCCTTTTCCATCTCGTCCAGCAGCACCACGGCGTAGGGTTGGCGGCGCACGGCCTCGGTGAGTTGACCGCCCTCGCCGTAGCCCACGTATCCGGGAGGCGAACCGATCAGGCGCGAGACGTTGTGCTTTTCGGAGTACTCGCTCATGTCGATACGGATCAGCGAGTCGGGGCGGTCGAACATCCGGTGCGCAAGTTCTTTGGCGAGCAGCGTTTTGCCGACGCCCGTGGGGCCGACGAACATGAACACCCCTATCGGTTTGTTCGGATCCCTCAGTCCCGAACGGCTGCGTACTATCGAACGCGACACCTTGCGTACGGCTTCGGCCTGCCCCACGACCGCTTCGGCGAGCCGGGTTTCGAGACCGATGAGGCGCGCACCCTCGCTTTGGGAGATGCGTTCGACGGGAATGCCGGTCATGGTGGTTATCGTCTCCTCTATGTGGGCCGCGGTGATCTGTGTAGGCTCGCGGTCGTCATCGCCTTGGCCTTGGCCATTGTTTTTGCCATTGCTGTTGCCGTCGCATTCGCATTCGCACTCCCGGGCGTGGGCTCTCGATCCCGCCTCGTCGAGGGCGTCGATCGCCTTGTCGGGAAAACAGCGGTCTGTGACGTAGCGACCGGTGAGCTCCACGCAGGCCACGAGGGCGTCGTCGGCGTAGACCACCGAGTGGTGCTTTTCGTATTGGGTTTTGATGTTGCGCAGAATTTCGAGCGTCTGTTCGGCGGAGGCGGGCTCTATCACGATCTTTTGGAAGCGGCGTTCGAGGGCGGCGTCCTTTTCGATGTTCTCGCGATATTCGTCCATAGTTGTGGCGCCGATGCACTGCACGTCGCCGCGCGCAAGGGCAGGTTTCAGAATGTTGGCGGTGTCGAGACTTCCCTGCGTGCTTCCCGCGCCCACGATGGTGTGCACCTCGTCGATGAAAACGATGGTGTCCTTGCGTCGGGCCAACTCGTCGAAAACGGTTTTGATGCGCTCCTCGAACTCGCCGCGGAACTTGGTGCCGGCAACGAGCGAGGCTATGTCGAGTGAGAATATTTTTTTGTCCTTCAGGCCGGCGGGTGCGTCTCCGGTCGCGATTTTCAGCGCCAGCCCTTCGACTATCGCGCTTTTGCCGACACCGGCGTCGCCCACCAAAACGGGGTTGTTCTTTTTGCGGCGGCCGAGTATCTGCAACATGCGCTCCATCTCGCGCCCGCGACCCACCACCGGATCGACCCTTCCCTCGGCGGCGGCGCGGGTGAGGTCGACGCCATATTTTTCGAGCATGGCGGGTTTGGCTCCGTCCCTGAGACGGGACGGTTCGGTCTGCTGGTCGTCCGGCGCTTCGTCATGCCCGGAGTTATCTGTGGAAGCGTCTTCGCAGGCGCCGTCGGACTTGTTCGCGCGGCGGCGGGCGGTGCGTATCTCGCTCTCCAAAAGTTCGTCGTCGGGAAATTTGACCAGATCGCGACTCACGTCGTCGGCCATTATGTGATACATTCCCAGGATGCGCCCGGCAATGCTCGCCGGAACCGACAGCGCGTAGATCAAAAGGTGGCCGGTGTTGGGTTTGACACTCACACCCGCACCCGAGGCGACTTTCGTTTCCGCATCCGCGGTTGCGTCTTCGTTCGCGATGTCGGAGGCGAGGCGCGCTCCGGCCCGTATGGCCGCCAATTCGGCAAGGCCGAAGATCAGATCTCTGTAAAATTCCTCTCGCCGGACCGGCTTGGCGGTCATTTCGGCCTGTTCGATCTCGCGCTCGACGCGCAGTTTTATTTGATACAACTCCCAGTCCATGAGGCGCGAACGCAGGATACGCATGGCATGGCAATCCTCCTGTCCCAACATCAACAGGAACAGCCTGTCGAGCAGATGCGTGCCGTGGTTGCTCTTTTCGGCGTCGAAAGCGGCTATGGCGATGAGGTTTTCGAGCAGCCTGGATCGTTTTCGTTGCATTCTTATCCTTCCGTTAAATTTCTTTTCGGATATAACGGACTTTGGTATAAGAATATTTTATGGTTATTAAATTTTCATAGAATTTATTCGCGATTATGGCATTTAGACGCCTCGCGCGGCGATTTATCTCACGCCTATTTTCTCGTGACGGTTTATAGATACGGGGCTATCGCATGCGGATCTATCTCGTACCTATTTATCTAATGCCGATTTATCGCGGCCACTCGCCCACCTCGACGTTGTTTATGGTGCCGCCGTCGATTGTGAGGCGCACCGCCGTTCGCACTTTGTGGATGCCGCGACATCCCGCCGCACCGGGGTTGATGTTGAGCGTGTTGCCTCCGAACGTGCCGTCGCGGAAAATTTTGAGGATATGCGAGTGGCCGCAGACGAAAACGTCGGGTTTTTGAGCCGCCAGCGCCTCGGACACACGCGGATAGAAATTTCCGCCTATGTGGGTCATCGCCACCTTGAGCCCCTCGCACTCGAAGAGCAGAAATCCCGGGTAGGCGCGGCGCGTCAGGTCGCCGTCGATGTTGCCGTGCACCGCCCTGAGGGGTTTGAATTCGGCGATGCGGTCGGCAAGTTCGAGCGAGCCGATGTCGCCCGCGTGCCAAATCTCGTCCGTTTCGGCGAGGAATTGCCTGAGCGGCTCGTCGAAGGTGCCGTGGGTGTCCGATATGATGCCGATGCGTTTCATGTGTCGTTGTGGTTTTATCAGCTTGAGGCGCGGCGTAAGTCATGCGAGCGTGGCCGAAGAAAGGGATGAAGAGGGGCCGAAAAATGTGGCGATGAATAGAGCCGAAGATGAAAAATGCGGGGCAACAGACCCCGCACCGTTCACGATTGCTACCCTACGGCTTGTCGGCATGAGCTGAACGCTTACGCCCACAAGCCGTGATTTTACTTCTGGCCTTCGGCGGGGGCGCGCATGATCATGCCCTTGTCGACCTCAATGGCGACGTTGCTGTCGATTTGGATCACTATGGTGCTCTGTTTCACCTCCTTGACCGTGCCGTGGATGCCGCCGGCGGTCACCACGCGCGAGCCTCTTTCGAGCGATTCGCGGAACTTGGCCAACTCTTTCTGTTGTTTCTGTTGCGGGCGGATCATGAAGAGCCACATCACCCCGAAGATGAGCACCATCATCAGGATCATGTTCATCGACGGATTGAGGCCGAAAAGACCCTTCTTTGCACCTTCTGCGGCGGCCTCGCCAGCCTGCATAATTATTACCAACGGTGTGTTCATTCTGTTTTAAGTTTTATTTGATTTATATTTCACTCGTTTTCGGCGACCCGGGTTGTTTTGGTTGTCCCGGTTGTTTCGGTTGTTTCCGACAAAGCTACGACTTTTTCGCGGGTTTTGCAAACTTCTCTATCCGCCACCCGCCACTCTCTATCCGCCACCCTACTCCACCTCCGCCTGCATCACCACCCGGTATGGCCGCCTGCCCGCCGAGGTGTGGATCTCGATCAGCTTGTGCTGCGCGCCCCACATTCCGCGGCTGTCGAACCGGAACGAAAACCCGCCCGTGGCTCCGGGGGCTATCGGCGCGCGTTCGTACTCCACCTCTGTGCAGCCGCACGAGGTTTCCACGCTCGTTATGACTAACGGATCTGTGCCGGCGTTGCGAATGGCCGCGTTGTATTGAACGATTTCACCCTCCCGCACCAGGCCGATGTCGACAAGGGTGTCTTTTCGCGATTCGACGATCTCCGGCGAGATGTCGAACACAGCGCCGCCCGCCGTCGTTGTCGCGGGTTTTGGGTCGCAGGCAGTCGCAAAAAACGCCGTCGCAAAAAACGCCAAAGCCACAAGCGCCACCGCCGCTAAAACCGCCCGCCTCATATCAGTCCCTTTCCCGTTTTTTGGATGCGTCCGTCGGCGGTGAGGGTCTCTATCACCTTGTCCAACACGCCGTTGATGAATTGGTTGCTGCCAGGGGTGCTGTAATATTTGGCTATCTCTATGTACTCGTCCAAGGTCACTTTGAGCGGAATTTCGGGAAACGAAACTATCTCCGAGATGGCGGTGGTCATTATCAGGTTGTCCATCAGCGCCACGCGCTCTATGTCCCAGTTGTTGGTAAACCGGCCTATCAGCGCAAGGTTGGCTTCGTATTCGCTCGCCGATTCGACCAACAGGCGGTCGGCGAAGGCGGGGTCGTCGTCGCTCTTGAACTCGGGCAACACGGGGATGTCGGACTGCGATTCGCGCACCTTTTCGAGGGTCTTGACCACCATCACTATGGCGAAGCCCAGGTCGTCGTTCCACAGCACCGACTGCTCTTCGAGGGTCGCCTCAAGCAGCTCGCCCTCCTCCAGCGCTGGCGACGAGTAGAACCGCTTCACCACTTCGATGTCCTGCGCCAGGTCGCCGCGCCCACCCTCCATGTACTTCTTGTAGTAGTCGCTCGCGATCATCTCGCCGTAGAGCTCTTTTATCAACTCGGGGTAGTTGGACCAGCCTAATTTTTTCTTTTTAAGGTGTTCGAACACCGCGTCCGACTCCTCGATGCGGCGGATGAGTTCGTTCTCGATGAATTTGGTGTTGGGATTGCGCTCCTCGGGGGTGGGAAGGTGTTTAGCGCGCCCGAGCTCGATGCGCTCCTCGGCGTAGCGGCGCACCTCCACAATGAGCCACAGCATCTGGAAATAGAGGTCGTAGGCGCGGTCGATCGAGGTACGAAGGTTGGCGCGCGAGGCCTTGATGTTCTCTCCGCCCGTTTGAAGATGGGCGTAGAGGGTCTTTATTACTTTGATTCTCAATAATCTGCGACTGAGCATATCCGGGTTTTATGAAAAAGTGAGTTGCAAAGGTAGTTATTTTTTCCTACCTTTGACTACCTTTGACTGCTTCCGGGGTATGATGCGCCTCGGACAACCGCAAATAAATTTGCGTCGCCTCTCGGCTTTCACTACCTTTGCGGCGATGGAACAGATGAAGGACATATCCGCCAGGCCGGGAGAACGCGCCGTGGAGCCCGAGGACAAGGTATTCGACCTTGTGGTGGTGGGCGGCGGTGCGGCGGGGCTCATGGCGGCGGGAACGGCCGCAAGGGACGGCCACAGCGTGCTGCTGATCGAAAAGATGGAGAAGACCGCCCGCAAGGTCAACATAACGGGCAAGGGGCGCTGCAACCTCACCAATATGTGCACCGTGGAGGAGTTTTTGACTAAGGTTCGAGCTAACGGCGACTTCTTCTCCCATTCGCTCAAAACGTTCACCCCCAACGCGCTGTGTCAGTTCTTCAAAAAGCAGGGCGTCAAGTTAGAGGAGGAGGCGGGCCGCAGGATTTTTCCGAAAGGCGGCAAGGCCTACGAGATTTCGGACGCTCTGCGTTGGTGGTGCTCCGACCACGGGGTGGTGGTGATGCTGAGCACTAAGGTGGAGGAGATATTGACGGCCGGCGGCAGGGTCTACGCGGTGGGCTACACCAACAAACGCGGATTCAGACGCAAGGCCGAGGCGCGCAACGTGCTCATCGCCACCGGCGGGGCTTCGTATCCGCTGACCGGTTCGACGGGCGACGGCTACGGGATGGCGCACCGCGTGGGGCACAACATAATCCCGATTCGTCCGTCGCTGGTGGCGCTGCGAAGCGACCACCCCAAGATGGCTGCGCTGGCGGGGTTAAGGCTCAAAAACGTTCGCGCCGAGCTTATGATTGACGGCGAGGTGGTGGCGTCGGAGTTCGGCGAGATGGAGTTCTCGAACCGAGGGCTGGACGGGGCGGTGATCCTGCGCCTGAGCCGGGCCGCGGTGGATGCCCTGATAGAGGAGAAAAAGGTGGAGATAGCGCTCGACCTGAAGCCCGCGCTGACCGAAGAGATTCTGCTCGAACGGATCGCCCGAGAGATAGCGCAGTTGGAGCCTCAGGCGTTCGCGGTGGAGTTGATGCGCAAACTGTTGCCCAAAAACCTGATATTCACGGTGGCGGACGGCGCCGGGGTGGGCATCAAGACACCCGTTTCGCGCCTGACGGACGAGGAGATCGGCCGCCTTGTCGCCGCCATGAAGCGCGTGGTGTTCCCCATCGTCGACTACGGCCCGTGGGACGAGGCGATAGTCACCGCAGGCGGAGTGTCGACGGACCAGGTGGATCCTCAGACGCTGCAATCGCGCCTTGTCAAGGGGCTCTATTTCGCCGGCGAGGTGTTGGACATCGACGCCGACACGGGTGGGTACAACTTGCAGATAGCCTTTTCGACGGGCAGATTGGCGGCGCAACTGAAGCAAGCCTCGGACTTGCCGAACTCACCGACCGAGCTACACTCGAACGCATCGTTACACGCATAAAAAATGAGACTGAAACACTATAAAGGTCGCAAGGTGCACTCGCCGTTCGTATACGGAATCGTGCGCGATTGCCTGATGCGATGTCGCAGACGGCCGGCCGAAGAGCAGGTGGAGGCGCTGTTGGAATACTTGAGGGGGCACGAGCTCCATTCGGGCGAGGCGCTCGTGATATTGCGCCACCGCAAGAACCGTCGCGTGAGGCGCGAGCTGGTCGCCGGGCATCCCGGAACGAGCCTCGAAACACGTCGGTTCCTGTGTCTGATCGACAACGAACGGCTGCCCAAACAGCACTTCAAATTATAGAGGTCGGCGTCATAACATTTCACCGATATGAAAGTATACACAAAAACAGGCGACGGAGGCACCACCTCGCTCATCGGCGGCGAAAGGGTGTCGAAGGCCGATCCGCGCGTCGAGGCCTACGGCTCGGTGGATGAGTTGTCGGCGTTTCTCGCGCTGCTGGGCGACACTATGGCCGGCGACGCGGAGGGGCGTTTCGCGGAGTTTGGCGGTATGTTGGACGAGGTGCAGCGCGACCTGTTCGCCATCGAGGCCGTTTTGGCGACGGGAACCGGGGGCGGCGCGAAGGTGAAGCCTCTGCCGCGCGAGGCGATCGAAAGGCTCGAAAGGCAGATAGATGAGCTGAGCGACGGATTGCCGCCCGTGGCGGGGTTCACGATCCCCGGCGGACATCCGATAGTCTCGATGTGTCACGTCTGCCGAACGGTGTGCCGCCGTGCCGAACGGGTCTCGATACGCTCGATGGAGTCGCGTGAGGCTTCGGGATCGCAGCAGATTTCGAGCACCGCGGTCGAATACTTGAACCGCCTCTCGGACCTGCTCTATGTGGTCGGCAGGCGGGTTGTTGAAACTTTGTCGATAAAAGAGAGGTTTTGGTTGCCCTGAATCGCTTGGAAGTTTCGATTTATTTTTTATTTTTGTCCCCTCAAAACATCAAAAAACTATGTACTGGACACTTGAATTGGCTTCGAAATTGGAGGATGCTCCCTGGCCCGCCACTAAGGAGGAGTTGATAGATTATGCTGTCCGCTCGGGCGCTCCGCTCGAAGTGATCGAGAATCTGGAGGAGATCGAGGACGAGGGCGACATCTACGAGAGCATCGAGGATATTTGGCCCGACTACCCCAGCAAGGACGACTTTTTCTTCAACGAGGAGGAGTATTGATCTGGCGAAGGCGGTGCAAGCCGAGTGCCATCGAGCCCCGCTCGGAATGGCCGAGGCGTAGCCCGTCTAAAACGAGCGGACTGACGCCGCGAGCGAGAGCAGAGACGAATTTATTCGAGCTCTGCCGAGCCGCAAGGAAGAAGATGAGCGAAGCGAAATCAACATAGCGAAGTTAAATCATGACAAAACTTGAAAACGCTTGATTTTTAGGCGTTTCCAGAATCACTGAACGACCTGTTACCGGGTCGTTCTTTTGTTTTTAGGGACAAAAACAGCGACAGCCGAGCGCCATCGAGCCCCGCTCGGAATGGCCGAGGCGCATCCTGTTTTATGTAAAACGGGACTTTTTGGTAAAAACAACCGTGAACAAAACCGTCTCAAAAAAGTTTTCGTCCTCAAAAAAAACATAGAAACTTTTGGTGACATTGAACGACACCGATTGACGATTTATTACACTGGAAAACCCGTCGAAGTTGACCCCGATAAGACGGTAGAAGGAGTCCCCCTAAAAACGGTTGAACATAGACACCTAAAAACGGTCGAAAGTGACCACCGAAAACCGGAGTAAAGTGT
>JAITWI010000059.1 GCA_031285345.1 Alistipes sp. | reverse complement strand
GGTCTTTGGTTTCCGCGTCCAAAAAACCCGCGCGGACAAAGCCGCATTCGCAGCGGTTATGCGCGCACGCGCGCGCGCACACCGGACAATTCCCGTAGCTTGTCATAGACTGTACCTCCGTTTAAATCTCTTTTTTCCGTTTTACCGTTTTCGAACTGCAAAGATAGAGATTTTTTCATATCTTTGTTTACAACAAATTACACTAACGCGGCGACACGGAGCGTTGGTGGGCAGAGAGAAAGTCCAACTCTAAAACATAAACGATCATGAAGAGTTCAACGATTTACGGAATGTTACTAATTGCGGGAGCGGAGCTCGCTCTGGCAGCTGGATGTACCTCGGGCAGGCGGATATCCGCTTCGTCCGATCTTTACGGCATCCACAACCGGGTGGAGATAGCCCAGAGGGAAGCCGCCGAGGCCGAAGCCGCGCGCGCGGAGGCTCTGGCGCGTCAGGCCCGCTACGAAGCCATGCTGGCCGAACTGGAAGCCGCCCGCGCCGAGGAGGCCTACTACGACGAGGGTGGAGTGGGCTCTTCGTCGGGTCTTTCCGACTTCGAGGGGGGTGAATATTCGCGCCGCCTTGAGATGTTCGACGTGTGGGATCGCTACATCCGCCCGGCCGACTCCTATGCCTTTGACAGCTACGGCACCACGATTGTGATTGTCGATCCGCGTTACAGCCACTCGCTGTGGGGCTACTGGTCGCCCGTCGACTACTGGAACCACTCGTGGTACTGGGGATGGAACCGTTCGCACCTCTACTCGGGCTGGTACGGCGGATTCTACGACCCCTGGTACGGCCCCGGCTGGAGCTCGCCCTGGTACTCGGGCTGGCACGGCGGCTGGTACGATCCCTGGCACTACAACCACGGCTGGTACTACGGCGGCGGATACGGTCACGGCCATGGTTATTGGAACGGCGGCGCACGCTATGCCGTGAACCGGCGCGACACCGGCCGCAACTACCTCAACGGCTATCGCGACTACGACAACAGCTACTACTCGGGCCGCACCACAACATCATCTTCGGGCCGAGCCACGTCGTCTTCAAGTCGCAACACTTCGCGCTACGGGGTGGGCAGTTCGTCATACAGCGGCACGGGATCGTCGAGCGGCCGTAGTTCGTCGGGATACAGCACGGGCTCCTCTTCCGGTCGCAGCTCTTCGTCGGCAACATCTTCGGGACGCTCGTCGGGCAGCTCTTCGGCCGGCAGGAGTTCGTCGAGCGGGCGATCCTCGTCGTCTTACAACAGTTCGTCCTCCGGGCGCAGCAGTAGCAGCAGCGCGAACTCGTCGCGCAGCAGTTCGTCGTCGTCACGCAATAGCTCGTCATACAACTCGGGCAGTTCGTCGCGCAGCAGCGGGTCGTCTTACAGCAGCGGATCTTCGAGCGGGCGCAGCACATCGTCGTCCAGTGGTCGCAGCAGCAGTTCGAGCGGTCGCGGCCGTTAAAAAAACAGAAAAGTCATGAAAGCAAAGATATTTATCACGACGCTCGCCCTTGTGGCGGGTGCGGGAGCAGCGGGGGTTGAAACCGCCACGGCGCAGGATATCCACGTGTCGGGCCGGGTCGTCGCCGCGCCATATTTCGACTCGGGCCACCGGCTGCTATTTTCGCAGACCGACAACATCCACGGCACGGCGCGCTCGGCGGCAATGGGCGGGGCATTCGCATCGCTGGGGGCCGACCTCTCGTCGATGAGCATCAACCCCGCGGGGCTGGGTTTCTACCGGAGCTCCGACTGGAACTTCACCCAGTCGCTCGCCATCACCGGCATGGATGTCACTTCGCCCATGATGCGTCCCGGGGCACTCACGGCGGGCGGAAGTCGCACTTCGTACAGCCTTGGCAACGTGGGAGCGGCCTACAATGTCTATAACGGTTCGGGCACGCTGACGAGCCTGACCCTGGGCTTCGGGTATAACCGTGCGGCCAACTTCAACTCGCGCACACGCATCGAGAGCTGGGGCGACGACTCCTCGATTACCGATATGTTTGCCCGGCAGCTGAACCTCGCGGCGGGCGATCCCGGCAATCCCATCCGTCCGGGCGATCTCGACCCCTCGGCCGATCCGTGGACCAACACCGGAATCTACCTCGACGAGTGGGGTGCGGTGCTGGGCTGGCAGACGGGTCTGGTGGGGCTCAACGATCGGGGCGACTACGGCTATTTCGACGGGGCCCTCCCCTCCGACGGCTACTTCGGGGCGGTGGTGCGCGGCGGCATCAACGACTACAACTTCTCCATGGGCGCCAACATCACCAACATCCTCTACGTGGGTGCGACGCTCAACATTGCCGAGATAAGCTACACCGAGGAGACCTCCTACGAGGAGTTCTACACCACCCCCGGCGCCATGTTCCACCACATGTGGTTCGACCAGACCACCCGCATAAAGGGCAACGGGCTGGGTGTGAAGCTGGGCGCGATCCTGCGCCCCATCGAGGCACTGCGCATCGGCGTGGCATTCCACTCACCCACCTGGTACACTCTCGACAAGTACTACGACGGAGCTATGGGCGGCGTGTTCGACGGAATGACCGACAGTGCCGACACCGGACTGACGCTGATGGACACCCAGCACTTCAACACCGCACCGCGCCTCACCGCCGGCATCTCGGGCGTCATTGCCGACCGCGCCGTGTTGGCCCTCGACTGGGAGATGAGCTGGTACGATCGCATCCGCCAGAGGGGCGGTTACGCGGGCGACGTCGACTCATCGCGCGCCGAATCGAAAAGACTTTACAACCCCTCGCAAACCTTCCGTGCGGGATTCGAATACCTGACCGGCGGAGTGGCGCTTCGGGCGGGCGGCTCCTACACGATGGATTTCACGCGGCTCGACTACTCCGACCCCTACCTCGACCTGAGCGACAACCCGGCTATGAGCAGCGGCTTCAATGTCACGGGCGGGCTGGGCTTCGAACTTGGGGGCGGCGGCTATCTGGACGTGGCCTATATTTACAACCGCGCGCGGATGACCGACTTCGATCTCTTCTTCCACGACGACGGCCGGGGTGGGATATCCTCGCAGTACGATCTGTCGGGCGGAGTGGATGTGTCGCGCAGCTACTCGCCGACCCGCACCCGCCACATGATCTCTCTGACGCTGGGGAGCAGGTTCTGATGATTGCAACTAAATTTGCGTTTCCGCCACTCGCCTTGCACTACCTTTAACTTCGCTTCGCTCGTTTTAGATAGGCTGCGCCTCAGAAAAGCCAAATAAAATTTGGCTTTTCGTTCGGCTTGCACTATCTTTGCATCCGCTTTGCCCCTCGGAGCGGAGTTTTTTGAATGACTTCCGAAAGGAGAGATGCCGGAGTGGTCGATCGGGGCGGTCTCGAAAACCGTTGTACCCTCGCGGGTACCCAGGGTTCGAATCCCTGTCTCTCCGCAAAAGAGAGCCCCTAAATGGGGCTTTTTTATTTTGCGGTAAGTTAAGAATTAATCAATTTGTTGGATTTGCGTAACCATCTTGCGTAAAAAATCCCTATCTTTGAAATTCCCAAAAACGGGAACACCAGAAGATATGAAACTGCTGCTGCTCCAAACCGACATACGGTGGCTTGCGCCCGACGAAAACCGCCGCCGCGCCGCCGAACTTATAGAGAATGCCCCGCCGGTCGACCTCATCGTGCTGCCCGAGATGTTCACAACCGGGTTTGCCGTCGATCCCCGCGGAGTCGCCGAGCGCGCCGAGGGCGAAACCTTCGAGTGGATACGCGAGGTGGCCGCCCATCGGAACGCCGCCGTTGCGGGGAGCGTGGCCACCGAGGAGGGCGGGAGGTATTACAACCGTCTCTACTTTGTGCGTCCCGACGGCACATTCACAAAATACGACAAGCGCCACCTCTTTTCGTTCGCCGGCGAGCAGTTGCGCTACACCGCGGGCAGCGAGCGGGTGGTGGTGGAGTGGCGCGAGGTGCGGATCCTGCTTCAGGTGTGCTACGATTTGCGCTTCCCGGTGTTTGCACGGAGTCGCGCCGACTACGACATGGCGCTCTATGTTGCCAGCTGGCCCACGGTGAGGATCCATCCGTGGAACACGCTGCTGCGGGCGCGCGCCATCGAGAATGTCTGCTACGTGGCGGGTGTGAACCGCACGGGCACGGATCCCGCGGCGTCGTACAGCGGCGGCACGGCTTTCGTGGACTTCAAAGGCGAGACGCTATCCGCCGCCGAACCGAACACCGAGCAGGCGGTTGTGTGCGAACTCGACCCGGAGGCGCTGAGGGCTTTTCGCGCAAAATTTCCGGCGCTGACCGACGCCGATGACTTTCAACTGACAACACATGAACGATAGATTACTACTGCTTGGCGACGAGGCGATCGCGCTGGGCGCACTCCACGCCGGCATCTCGGGAGTTTACGCATATCCCGGCACGCCCTCGACCGAGATTACCGAATATATTCAGACCTCGCCCGCAGCGCGCGATGGCGGGGTTCTCTCCCGGTGGTGCACC